>NZ_LHVM01000006.1:0-309884 GCF_001269805.1 Pseudomonas sp. P1.8 | reverse complement strand
ACCGCAACCAGCGAGCAGCCGACCACCAGCAGGGTGCTGCGCACGCAACGGGTGTAGGCATAGATGATGATCAGCGAGGTGACCACGGCCAGGCCGAAGAACATCATCACCTGGATCAGGCCGTCGATCAGGTCGCCCATCAGTTTGGCGAAGCCGATCACCCGGACTTTGTAATGGCCGCTGCCTTCGACCCCGGATTTACGCGCCGCGCTGTCGCCGGCGTATTCGATCTTGTCGCGCAACTGCTCTTCGAGCATCTGCGAGAAGGCGTGGTAGTTGATGCGTTGGCCGCCGGCGGCGGCCTTGTCCATCAGCGGCACGATCAGCATGGTCGACTTGAAATCGCTGGCCACCAGGCTGCCGACGATACCGGCACGGGAGATGTTCTGGCGCAGCTGTTCAATGTCCGAAGGCGAGCCCTGATAACTGTCGGGCATCACCGGGCCACCCTGGAAACCGTCCTCGGTGACTTCGGTCCAGCGCACGGCCGGGCTCCACAGCGACTTCATCCACGCACGGTCGACGCCTTCGGTGAGGAACAGCTGGTCGTTGACCTGCTTGAGCACATCGAGGTAAGCGGGGTCGAAAATATCGCCCTGGGTGTTCTCGACCACCACCCGCACCGAGTTGCCCAGGCCGCGCAGTGAAGCGCGGTTTTCCAGGAAGTTCTGGATGTAGGGCTGGCTCTGCGGAATCATTTTTTCGAAACTTGGCCGCAACTCCAGGCGCGTCACGGCCATGAAAC
Organism: Pseudomonas sp. P1.8; assembly: GCF_001269805.1. Taxonomy (NCBI): domain Bacteria; kingdom Pseudomonadati; phylum Pseudomonadota; class Gammaproteobacteria; order Pseudomonadales; family Pseudomonadaceae; genus Pseudomonas; species Pseudomonas sp. P1.8. Next base: position 309,139 of record NZ_LHVM01000006.1, on the reverse strand, counting down.
CCAGGACCACGGTGGCCAGCGCCATCAGCAGCATGAACAGCGGGCGGTAGTTGAACACCAGCCGTTCGAGGAGGTTGCCGGAGCGTTGGTCGAAATCGCGCAGTTCGCGAATCACCGGCATGGCGTCTTGTTTGATATTGCCCATGTCTGGGTTCTCGCTCTTAGGGTTCGAGGGCTGGATCGACGGTCAGCGTCTGGGCGCCGCGGCTGCCCGCGACCACCAGTGCACCATCGGCGGACTGGGTGGCGCCGGCAACCGGTGCGCGCGCCGGTTGCTGCGTCAGACGCATTTGCGCGCCAGTCCCTTGGCTGACCAGCATCTGCCCGCCCTGGGTGAACAGGCGGTAATGGCCACGGGCATCGATCAGGCCGGCGGTGATGCTGACGTGCAGGCCGCTGTCCAGCGCGGTCCAGTTCTGGCCGCCGTCGGTGCTGCGCAACACGTTGCCGCGCAAGCCATACACCAGCACTTCGCCGGGCTGGCCGACGACACCGAAGAAGCTGCCTTGATACGGCGTTGGCACGGCGGCGAAACGCTGGGCGCTGTCATCCCATTTGAGCAACAGGCCTTGCTCGCCAGCGATGTACACACTGTCGCCGGTGGAGGCGATGGCGTTGAGGTGGAAACCCTGGGGGTTCTCGGTGCGGTCCTGATACGGCGTCCATGTCTGGCCACCGTCGTCGGTGCGCAGGATCAGGTTGAACACGCCGACCACGTAGCCGGTTTTTTCGTTGGCGAACCAGACGCCGAGCAGCGGTTTGTCCGCGCCCTGATCGGCTAGTCGTTGGCCTTCCATAGCCAACTGGGGCCATTGCTCGTTGCTCGGCTCGGCACTCGCCAAAGCCGTGTAATGCTTGACCAGCAAGGCGCCGATCTGACGACCGTCGAGTTGTTTTTGCCAGGTCGCGCCGGCGTCGCTGCTGTGCAGCACCACGCCGTCGTTACCCACCGCCCAGCCTTGGGTGGCTGTCGGAAAATTCACCGCAGTGAGGTCGGCACTGGCCGGCACGGCGGCCTGTTGCCAGTGCTTTGCAGAATCATCGGAAAACAGAATATGGCCACGCTGGCCGACGGCAATCACGCGCTCACCGGCGCGGGTCATGCCCGACAGCGGGCTGTTGATGGCCAAGGCACTGACCCTGGCAGGCAGGTCCAGCACGTCGACATATTCGGCCGCCTGGGTGACGCCCTGCGACAGGCAGAGCACAACGCCAAGGGCCAGTAGCAATCTATTATTTTTATATGAACACATACTGCGTCCTCTTCGGAAAACCGCGCCGGGGCACACAAAGGTGTGCCTGACGTTAAAACCTGGCGTTCGTAGCGATCGGCGCGAACCGACCGCCGACGGTCTCACCGCCTTGTGGGCAGTGGACCGAACGGGCGCATTTTTTTGCAGTTGGCTTAGCGAATGCCGGCGCCGGCCAGGGATTCCGAAGACCACTGGGCCTTGGAGAGCGGCTCGATGTACTTGATGCCGCCGTAAGGGCCGACTACACCGTTGATGTTGTAGGAGCCGCCCACCAGGTCATAGATCATGAACGGGGTGGAGTCTGGAACCTGCTTGTCATAGCTCTGGCTGAGGAAGGCGAAGGAACCGCGATAGAGCTGACCACGGGCGTCATATTGATCCGAGGCCAAAGCGGTCCAGCTGTCTTCGTCGAGGTAGAAGCGGCGCTTCTGGTAGATGTGGCGAGCACCGGCCTTGAGGTTGCCTTCCACGACCCACACGCGGTGTTTTTCCCAGCGTACGAAGTCAGGTGCCAGGTGATTGGCGGTGGTCAGCGACTTCGGATCCTGCACGTAGGTCAGCTTGTAGGTGTTGTAAGGCACGATCATTTCTTGCTTGCCGACCAGCTTCCAGTCGTAGCGATCCAGCGCACCGTTGAACACGAACACGTCATCGTAGGTGCCCGCACCGGCGGTACCCGGGTTTGGCGTGTCGTAAGCCAGGCTCGGCGCCAGTTTCACGCGACGCTGCCCTGGCAAGTACTGCCAGGCGCGACGGGGTTGCTGCAACGGGTTGGCGGCATCCTTGAGCATGATCGCCTCACCGGCGCGGCGCGCAGGACCGGTGTACGCCAGCTTCATCTGGTAGTACACGTCGGAGCTGCTGATCGGCTGCGAGAGGTTTTCATAGATCGGGTAGGAGATGTTCGCCTGCCCGGTGGTCGCCAGGCTCGCCACACCGGCCGAGTCAACGTTCCAGGAGTCGTACTTGGAGCTGATGCTGACGCCCTGGTAGCGCAGCAGGAAGTTCCACATCGCTTCGTTGCCCGACTGCGGAATCGGGAACGGAATGCCCGGCAGGACGTTGTCGATGGCCAGGCCACCTTCCAGGGACTTGGCGCCGACGGCGTTTTTCACGCCGTTGTCCAGAATCGCTTGAGGCAGCGATACGGTGCGGTGCGTCGGGAACACGTCGACACGGAACGTCGGGAAACGCTTGGCCAGCTCTACCGTAGTCGCGGTGAGCATGCCCTTGTACTGATCGACGTTTTTGCCGTCGATCACCAGCACAGGTTTTTCACTGGCAAACGGATCCGGACGCATGCTGTCACCGGCTTTGAAGCTGGCTGGAGCAGTGGTCAAGCCGCCGTTGTAGGCAGGAATGGAACCATCAGCGTTCCCGGCTTTTTCAGCCCCTACCTGGGTCAGGTTAGCGCCAAGCTTGGCAGCTTCCTGAGTTGAAACAGCGGCCTGTGCCTGAGCGGCGAAGACCATGGCCAGCGAAGCGGCCAACACGGTTTTTACAAATTTCATGTTGTTATTCTCCTGCTTGCGTTAAGCAAATCAGTGGTGAATCAGAATGTAGTTTTCATCGTCAGGTACACCGCGCCACGGTCCTCAGTCGTAGCACCACCACCGGAGAAGGCTGAGTAGCCACCGGCGTAGCAGGCGTAGTTTTCGTTGCCGCTAAAGGCGTTCGGGGTGGAGCCATCACCACCGGTCGGGCCGGTGCTCACACCACTGTTTTTGCACTTGTCGGTTTCGCCGAAAGAGTCCACGTACTTCAGGTCGACAAAGTATTTGTTGTACACAACGGCACCGATGCCAACGGCATAGTTGCCGGTGTCTTTGGCACCGCCACCGGTGACCGGGGACACGCCATCGAGACCGACGTTGACGGACATCGGCGCGTTGAAGTCGACACCCGGGAATACCTGGTACCAGGTCGGTGTGAAGTTGATGGCCAGACCCCAGTTGTCGCGGGTCGACGCGTCGATACCGCGATAGGTGCTCTTGCCTTTGTAGAGCGCCTCGTTCTTGCTATCGAGTTCGAGCAGGTTGCTGTAGTACAACTCGGCCAGCACAGTCGCCTGGTCGAACACTGGGGTTTTAGGCAGGGTCATCAGACCGTTGAGCGTCCAGTGCAAGGTGTCACCGGTGGCGCTCATGCTGTCGCCGCGGCTCGGGGTGTCATAGACCACACCGGTGGCGTCTGTACGGGCAGGCAACAGGCCAAGCCCTTGACCCAGGCCCAGCGGGCTACGGGTACTGACGATCGCCGGGATACTGGCCAGCGGCATGTTGTGACGAACGTTCAGGTCCGAACCCACGCTCACCCCGCCCACGTCCTTGGACAGGCTCAGGCCGGCGATCTTGATGTTGTCGGCATAAGCCAGTTGATAGGTGGCGGTATCCAGCGAGTTCAGGGTGTTGACCACCGCAGGCACTTGCCCGGCCGGACGGGTACCGTTCGGGTTGGCCGAGGTAATGCCCCTGGCGTCCAGATAGGCTTGCGGCAGGATTTCCGAGGTCTCGCGGTAGTAAACGCCGAGGGTGCCGTCCAGCCAGGCTGGCGACCACTTGGCCATGATGCCCCAGTCGCCGCTGTCATGCGGGGTCAGGTCCTTGCCACGACGCACATTGGTCAAGCCGTTGCACGGTGCCAGGCCACAACCCAGCGGGCTGCCCGGTACCACGGCGTTGGTGTTACCCAACAGGAACGATTGCGCACCGAAACCGACCAGATCGGAACCACCGTAATAGGTGCCCGCTTCCGGCAGACGTGCTTCGTTCCAATCCAGGAAGTACTGGGCGCCCAGGGTCAATTCAGGATTGACGGTGAACGACATCGACAGCTGGTTGCGCGGGACAAACAGTTCCTTGGCTTCGGTACCCGGCGACGCGGCCAGTTTGGCCAGGTCGAGGCCGGACTGGCCGTAGCTCATCGAATGCACCGGGTTGAGAATGGTCTCGCCCCAGAACACGTTGTGCTGGCCGGCCTTGGCGCTGAACATCGACTCCTCACCCACTTCGGTGCTGTAGAACACGAAGGCGTCGAGGATTTCACCAGACGGACCGGTGTAATAACGCGAGGCGTAGTTGCTCAGGTGCGGGCTGCCAAAACCGACGTTGTCATTGACGACCGGGGCCAGGCGAGGATCGTTGGCGACCAGGCCAGAACGCGCGTCGTTACCGTTGACGAACGGGTTGGAGTTGGAACCGACGTTCTCATAGGCCTTGTCGTACCAGCTGGCGGCGCTGACGCGAAAACCCATGGCGTTCTTGAAGACCACATCCATCTCGGTCAACAAGTCGATACGGTTGGTGATGTTGGTCCCGGCCTTGCGGAAGTTGTAGTCGCCGTCGTTGTTGTTCGGCGTTGCCAACATGCGTTTGTCAGCACTTTCAGTGCGCACACCGTAGTTGTACTTGATGGTGTTATCCACCCGTACGTTCCAGTCCGGATTCCCCGTCTCGATCTCGACCGCATGGGCCATCGGAACGGTTGCCGCAAGAATGGCCGATGCCAGCAAGGTGTAGCGTTGGGTGGTGAAGCCGTGACTCTTATTGTTGTGCATTGCGTTGTCTCCGCCTTTTTGTCTTTGTTTTAAGCGCAGCCGCCCTCGCGCATTCCTCTTCGGGTCTGCGTTTTCAGGAGTGAGGGCAAATGCCGGTTGACGTAATGTCAGACCGGTTCCTGTTCGCTGTCCAGCTGCAGGATGAGTGCCTCGGCTTGCTGCCAATGGCCAAATCCTGCGGCCGGATTGAGGTGCCCGACATCGCCCAGATTGAGCAATTCGGAGCCCCAGCCTTCTGCCATTCGAGTAACGGCAGAAAGACTGGCAAGGTGATCATTGGTACTGCCGGCCACGATGCTCGGGAACGGCAACGGACCTTCGGGAAGAGGATTCCAGCCCTGACTGCGCAGGGTCTCGGAGGAAGGATAATTAGCCGGCCAGACCGCATCGAGATCCGGTGGCGCGGCCAGCAAGGCGCCCTTGATCGGACGGCTGTAATGCTTGGCCCAGTGCGCGACCATCAGTACGCCAGCGCTGTGGGCAACAAGAATCACCGGACCGTCGATCTGTTCCAGCTCGTGCTGGATCGCCCGAACGCGGGCCATGCAATCGAGTTTGTCGGTTTCCAGTGGCGGAACACTGCGCACTTTGCACAGCCTGGCTTCAAGCAATGTCTGCCAATGTTCGGCAACGTGATCACGCAGACCCGGGACGATCAGAATGGTAGCGCCAGTTTGCAGTTTGTCCACGTCAACACCTTCGTTTTCTCGGTGACTCGACTGGCTGTTTTCGCCAGAGTCTTTTTGTTGTGTCGACATTAAAGTTCACCCGCCCACTACGCTTTACATTGGACGTCATGCACTTTTCTTTTGATGACAAATTGTCAGACATTGGGACAAGATAACCGCTGGTCGAAAATCATCGCAGATTGGCCCAAGGTCACTGTAATCAACGAATGAGTGCGATAGCCCTCCAAAGCGTAGATGATTCGGGACCTGGCAGCAGGGTAAACCAACAATTACAAGACAACTGTTCAACGGCCGATGCGCTGGATATAGTCGCCACGCTTTCGCCACTCGCCATCGGCCCAGGGAAGACTCTCAGCATGTCCAAGCTTGTTCGCGCCGCCGTCCTGACCAACTACCTTGAGGTCACCCAGTACCTGGGATTCAACCCGCGCGACGTGCTGGCGGGGGTGGGCCTGAGCAAGGCACATTTGCTGGCCCCCGAACACCGTATCCACATCGATGCCGCCGTGCGCCTGCTGGAAGATTCGGCCACCGCCAGCGGTTGCCAGACGTTCGGCCTGAGCATGGCCGAATCGCGCCAGCTCTCGGATTTTGGTGTTGTCAGCCTGTTGCTCAGCCACCAGCGCACCCTGCGCGATGCCTTGCAGGTGGTGAAGCAATACCGGCATTTGATGAACGACTCGCTGGCCATTTTCATTGAAGAAGCCGGCAAGATGGTGATCATTCGCGAAGAGGTGGTCACCGATTCGCCGATGCCCAGCCGCCAGGCCACAGAGCTGGCCATCGGCGTGTTGTTCCGCCTGTGCTCGGCCCTGCTCGGCTCGCACTGGCACCCCTACAGCGTCAACTTCATGCACCAGCCCCCCGACAACCTGCAGCTGCATCGGCGTCTGTTCGGCTGCAGCCTGGAGTTCGGCAGCGAGTTCAACGGCATCGTCTGTTCCGACGCCAGCCTCGACGTGACCAACCCCAACGCCGATCCGACGATGGCTCGCTACGCCCAGAGCTACCTCGACACACTGCAAGGCAACGAAAAGGCCTCGATGCTGTTCGAAGTGCGCAAGGCCATCTACCTGCTGCTGCCCATGGGGCGCGCCACCATCGAGCAGGTCGCGCAAAGCCAGGGCATGAACGTACGCACCCTGCAACGGCGCCTCAAGGACGACGGCTGCGCCTTCAACGACGTGATCAACGATGTGCGTCGCGACCTGGTGCTGCGCTACCTGGACAACCCGGCCTACTCGCTCAGTCGTATTGCCGACATGCTGGGCTATTCCATGGCGAGTTCGTTTACGCGGTGGTTCATCAGCCAGTTCGGCATGCCGCCGGCGGCGTGGCGCAGTTCGCAAAAGCTGGCTGGCACAAAGCCGCCGAGCGATCCGAATGACACCTGATCACCCGGCAAAAAAAACGGCGACTGCTGGTACAGTCGCCGCGAAAGACCGGTGCTTGTAACACCGGCCTGGAGCCCCACAGCATGAGGAGTCAACGCTGTGTGACCCTGCCATAACACATTTGCCAAGCCTGCTCAGGCACCCCAGTGCAGCAACAGCAGCACCAGCACGACCAGGAACACCGTCTCTCCCACCATCAGCAGGATCGGCTTGATGCCAACCGCTGCGAGCTCTTTGAGCCGGGTCTTCATGCCCAGGGCACTGATGGAAATCACCAGGCACCAGCGCGACAGTTCGTTGACCGATCCCTGCACCACCGGAGCGATCCAGCCGGTGCTGTTGATGCACGCCAGAATCAAAAAGCCGACGGCGAACCACGGCAGCAACGGCGGACGTTTACCGGTCGGGTCGGCGCCTTGCATGCGGGTGATCATGGCGGCGGTGACGATCACCGGCAGCAGCATGGCAACGCGCATCAGCTTGACCACTGTCGCCGTGTCGCCGGTCTCGGTGGACATGCCGTAACCGGCGCCGACCACCTGGGCCACGTCGTGGATCGTGGCGCCGAGGAACACGCCCGCCACCTGCGGCGACAAATGCAGCCAGTTGGCGATCATCGGATAGACGATCATCGCCAGGGTCGACAGCGCCGAGACGCCGATCACCGTGAACAGCGTGGCGCGTTCTTTCTGCGGATGGTTGGGCAGTGCCGCTGCCAGCGCCAATGCCGCCGAGGCACCACAGATTGCCGTCGCGCCACCGGTGAGCATGCCGAACAGACGCGAGAAACCCAGAAACTTCGCGGCGATCACCGAGATAGAGATAGTCACCACCACCAGAATCACGACCAGCGCAATCGGCTTCCAGCCCAGTGCCGCCATCTGCTCAAGGGTAATGCGCATGCCCAGCAGCGCCACGCCGATGCGCAGCACCGTGCGGGCAGTGAACTCGACACCGGCCTTGCACGGGCCGTCATCGGCGAGAAAATTCAGAGCCATGCCCAGCAGCAAGGCAAACAGCATGACCGGTGCACCGTAGTGCTCGGACAGGAACGACGCGGCGGCCGCGACAATCAGACTGACGATAAATCCCGGGGCCAATTCGCGCGTGCGGCTTTGGATGCGGGAGAGAGCTAAAGCGCTCATGGCGCGGACTCCTCGGTAGCGATGACGATAAACGCCTGGCCGTCGATGATCTCGACCGGGTAGTTGTTGATTTTGACCTGCTTGGAATTGAGCAGGTAACCGCTGTGCAAATCGAAGCGCAAACCATGGGCCAGGCATTGGATCACCCGGCCCTCAAGTCGCCCGCCGCACAGCGAAGAGCCCTGATGCGGACAGCTGTCGTCGATGGCATACAACTGCCCGTCGATATTGAACAGCGCCAGGCTCTTGTCTTCGAACTCGAACAGCGCCCGACCGCCGGCCTGCGGGTACTTGCCGGCAGGTACGGGAATGCGCCGGGTCATGCCGGCTGCCGCTCGCGATCACTTTCCTTGAGCGCTTCTTTCATTGCTGCGAGCAATGACTCGGCAGGTTGCGCGCCCACCACCGTCATCCGGCGGTCGAACTGGAAGCTCGGCACGCCGCTGCTCGCGCCAGGCGATCCTGGAAATGGCGTGGCGTCGCCCAGCAAGGCGTCGGCCACGGCGTTTTCGTCAATGCCGCAGTCGCGGGCAATGGCGAGCAAGGTCTCACGGCAGCCCAGGTCTTCGCCTTTCTTGAAATACGCGGCGAACAAACGTTCGAGCAACATCTCACGCTGGGCAGCGTTGCCTACCGTGCCGGCTCGCTCGAACAGACGATGGGCGTCTGCGGTGTTGGGCATCGTCGCGATGCGGCTCAGATCGATGGCCAGCCCAACCGAGGCAGCCGCCTGTTGTACCTGGGCCTGGCGCATCGCTACAGCGTCGGCATTGCCCAGACGATTGCGGTAGAAATCGGCGAACGGCTCACCTTGTGCCGGCAACTGCGGCAGCAACTGCACGCCGTGCCACACCGTGGTGATCTGCACATCCGGATAGCGACTGCGAAACTGCACTTGTGCATGTTCCAGTTGGCGCTTGCCGATCAGGCACCAGGGGCAGATGAAATCGAAAAACACATCAATACGTAAACGACGACTCACAACTTCACCTCTAATCCGGCTTCATTGACGGGGCCAGACACGCTCTGACCCTGAAGACGGGCAATATCTTTGTGGTAGTGACACTTGGCGTAAAAGAACACCGCTGCTGCCGCGAGGCTGACCAGTGGCACCAGTTGGAACGCGGCATGCAAACCGATGAGGTCCGATACCTTGCCGGTGATGAACGGCCCCGGCGCCAGCCCCAACATGTTGTTGGCCAACGTCAGCGTGGCGAACGCCGTGCCGTGGACCGAGTAATGCGTCAGGTTGGCGACCATCGCGCCACTTGGGCCGGTGGTGCCAGTGGCAATCAGCATACCCAGGCAGATCAGCACCAGTTGTAAAGGCCCGGCCGGTAGCGCGAACGCCGCCGATAGCAGCAGACAGCTGCCCAGGCAGAAAAAGATGGCCAGGCTGACCTTGCGATCAGGCGAGTTGCGGCACAGACGATCACTGAGCATGCCGCACAGGATCATCCCCGCACCGCTGCACAGCACGATGATTGCCGCCATGCCGCCGGCCTTGTCGGTAGGCATGTCGTAGTAGCGATTCATGTAGCTGGGAATCCACACCATCACGGTGCCGCCCACGAACAACTGCAAGCCACTGGCGACGTAGGTCGACACCACCGAACGGCTGGACCACAGCGTGCGCAGCGGACGCTTGACCGCCGCCGCGGTTTTGTTTGCAACCTGAGCGGCACGTTGCGGCGCAATGCGCGCTTCCTTGACGATGAGCGGGTACAGAATCGCCAGGCACAGGCCGAACAACGACATCCCGGCGAACGACCAGCGCCAGCCCAGCTTGGCGGCAATCGCACCGCCCAACGCCATGCCCAGCACCGAACCGAACATCCCGCCCGCCATGAAGGCGCTGGCCAGGGTTGCCCGCATCTCTTTAGGGAACACCGAGATCACCACCGCGATGCCCACGCTGCCGTAGGCGGCTTCGCCGACACCGACCATGAAACGCGCGATGAACATCTGTTGGTAATCTTGCGCCAACGCGCAACCCAAGGTGGCCACGCTCCACAGGAAAGCCATCAGCGCCAGGCTTTTGACCCGACCGAAACGGTCCGCCATCAACGACAGGGGAAATGTCAGCAGGCCGACCATCAGGGCAACGATACCGCTGAGCAAGCCGAGCTGGCCGTCGCTCAATGCCCACTCAGTCTTGAGCAGGGGGAATACCGCGTTCAGCACCTGACGCGACATGTAATCGGAAATCAACAGGCCGAACGTCAATGCAAAGACGATCCAGGCATATTGGCGCGCAACGCCGACTCCGCTGGAGTCGTCATCGTCAGCGGCTATTGGGTGAAAGGCCATGCAGCCTCCTCAAGAGCTTTGTTTTATTTTTGTTATTCAAGCGTGTAACGGTCAGGAGGACGAGAGGTCACGGCCTCTCGTCCCGACCTTCGGTTAACCGCGTTGCGGTACACCTTTCTGCCCAGCCTTGCGGTTGGGGGCCATGCCGTTGGCCAACAGGGTTTCTTCGATGGTTTCGTACTGCACGCCAATGCGGTAGATCTCGCGGGCTTCTTTGCCGGTGGCGATTTCACGACCCAGTTCATGGGCAATGCGCACGGTTTGCTTGATCTGGTCAACGGAGCCGAAACGGTCGCCCTTGTGATCAATGATAGTGTCTTCGTTGCCCACACGCGGGTGCATGCCCATGGCCATCGACATGGTGTTGAACGGCATGACGTTCTTGAGCAGCGATTCGGAGGTCAGGGTGCAACCGTCCGGCGCGCGGTGAATGAAGTTGAAGAAGTTGAACGGGTTCGGGCCGTCGAAGCCACCGCCGATGCCGATCCAGGTCAGGTTCAGCGGGCCTTTGTAAACGCCACGACGCACCAGGCGCTCGAGGGTTTCCAGGGCGTGCATGCCGGTCAGCTGGAAGTGCGGCTGGATGCCGTTGTCCATCAGGCGCTTGAGGTGCTCTGCAACCCAGGCCGGGCCTGCCGGTACGGTCATTTCGCTGTAGGCGGCGTGGGTCATCGGGTTGTCCAGGGAAGTACCTTTGAGGTACTCCGGGTACAACAGCTCCATGATGTTCATTTGCGTGGTGTTGATTGCCACGGTGACCTGATCCGGTTTCGGGGTCAGTTCGGCCAGCATGTGGCGGGTGTCGTCGGACAGCCACTTGGCCGCTTCGCCATCGCTTTCAGGGGCGAAGGAAATCGAACCGCCGACCTGGATGATCATGTCCGGCACAGCTTCACGCACACCGGCGATCAGTTCGTTGAATTTCGACAGACGCTTGGAGCCCTTGCCGTCCAGTTCACGCACGTGCAAGTGCAGAACCGTGGCGCCGGCCTCATAGCATTCAACTGCTTTTTGAACCTGCTCATCCATGGTCAGCGGGATGTCTTCCGGGAAGTCTTCCGGCATCCACTCCGGGCCGTACGGGGCCACGGTAATGACTACCTTATCCATGTTTTCCGGGTGCAGGGAATCGTCGAAGAATTGCATGAGTTACTCCAGTTCTTATGATTGTCCCGCCCACCCGGGGTCGAGCCGGGCGGACGTGTTCACGAGTGCGAATGCGATAGGGTGGATCAGTAGGTCTTTTCGCCGATGATGCCGGCGCGCTCCATCTTGCGATGGCACGGTGGGTAATCCATCACCGCGTAATGCTGGGTACTGCGGTTGTCCCAGATGGCGATGCTGTTCGGCTTCCAGCGCCAGCGCACTTGATACTCAGGGATGTACGCCTGGCTGATCAGGTAGCGCAGCAATTCGCCGGCGCCAGGGTTGGCGTCCTGACCGAAGCGCACCCGCTCCGGGGTGTGGTAGTTGCTGAAGTGGGTGGTGAAGGCGTTGACGAACAACACCTTCTCGCCGGTTTCCGGGTGGATGCGCACCACCGGGTGTTCCGCATCCGGGTACATTGCTTTGAGGCCCAGGCGCTTCTCGATCGGCATGGCCGCACCGAAGCTCGCTTCAATGCTGTGGCGGGCACGCAGGTCGGCGATCTTGACCTTTATGTCTTCCGGCAGGTTCGCGTAAGCCGCGACCATGTTGGTCCACATGGTGTCGCCGCCCACGGGCGGGCACTCCACGCAGCGCAGCACGCAACCCATCGGCGGGGCATCGCGCCAGGTGGCGTCGGTGTGCCAGGCGTTTTCGTAGCGGTCCATCGGCTGATCCGGGTTCTTGTAGATCCGCACCAGCCCAGGGTGATCCGGATCGCTGCCGGCCACCGGGTGATCTTCCAGCTCGCCGAAGCGACGGGCGAAGGCCACGTGCTCGGCGCGGGTGATGTCCTGATCGCGCAGGAACACCACACGGTGCTTGAGCAACTGGGCACGAATCTCGGCAAACAGACCGTCGTCATGCACCGCATCGGCCAGGTTGACGCCGGTCAGTTCGGCGCCAATGCTGTAGGTCAATTGTTCGACTTTCATGGCTGGTAGCTCCTTAAACGACGAAAATCGACGAGCCGGTAGTTTTGCGCGATTCCAGATCGCGGTGCGCCTGCACAGCGTCCTGCAGGGCGTAGTGCTGGTTGATCTCGATCTTGATCCGGCCGCTGCCGACGTGGTCGAACAACTCGCCCGCCAGGGCGGCTTTTTCGGCCGGGTCGCTGATGTAGTTGGCCAGGGCTGGACGGGTCAGGTACAGCGAGCCTTTCATCGCCAGCATCACCGGGTCGAACGCCGGGATCGGGCCGGACGCGGTACCCACGCAGACCATCAGGCCACGGGGCTTCAACGAGTCCAGGGAGCCCATGAAGGTGTTTTTGCCAACGCTGTCGAACACCACGTTGACGCCCACACCGTCGGTCAATTCGCGAACGCGAGCGGCGACATCTTCATGGCTGTAATTGATCGTGTGGTCGCAACCGTGAGCACGGGCGATTTCAGCCTTTTGCTCGGTCGACACCGTGCCGATCACGTTCAGGCCCAGCAGTTTGGCCCATTGCGAAACGATCAGGCCTACACCACCGGCAGCGGCGTGCAACAGGATGCTGTCGCCCGGCTTGAAGTCGTAGATGCGGCGCATCAGGTACGAAGACGTCAGGCCACGCATCGTCATCGCGGCGGCGGTTTCGAAGCTGATGGTTTCCGGCAGCTTGATCAGCGGCGCGGCAGCGATCAGGCGCTCGGTGCTGTAAGCACCCAGGGTATTGAGAAAACCGGTGTAAGTGACGCGGTCCCCCACCTGGACGTTGGTCACGCCTTCGCCGATGGCCTGGACCACGCCGGAGGCTTCAACCCCCATGCCGTTCGGCATCGGGATTGGGTAAGTACCATTGCGGAAGTAGGTGTCGGCGTAGTTCAAACCAACAGCTACGTGTCGAAGACGAACCTGGCCCGGACCGGGATCGCCGACTTCGACGTCCTCGTAACGTAGGACTTCAGGACCACCGGTTTCGTAAAAGCGTACGGCTTTGGCCATTTTTCTTATTCTCCAATCAGCAAGTTGGCGTAGCATCGAATTGCATTGATTGGACTGTAGGACGAGGCCTGTCGGGATGCTTCTCATCAGACGACAATGGCTTTTCATTTCGTGACAGGTGGCTTTGCTCCTTCTTTTCCGTTGGTCGACTTGTCTTGGGGTTTTTCGCCTGTGACCGGGGTTTCAGGATTGCTGAACCCGGCCTTGGCGTTTTCAGCCTTGGTCTTGTGGATATCACAGCCCTGCAGCTCACTCATCTGGGTGCAACCGGACGCTTCGAGTTGCTTGCGATACTTGTCGTTGATGGCATAGGCCGGGGACTGCGCCACCAGCAAAATGGCCAGTGCCGGCAGGATAATTCGGTGCATGACGCCCTCTCTTCGATTCGATGGATGCTCAAACGCCAACACATGGCGTGACATGCTCACATTAGCCTGTCACGTCTTGACGTGCGCTATCATCGCCCGCTTCTGTGCCCCCAAGAGTCTTGAATCCGGATGTCCGCGACGCTGCCACTGCCTGACGATTGCACTTCCCTGCCGCCGGTCCTGGCCGGCCCGCTGTTGCGACGCCTGGAGCCCTCGCGCCTGGTGATGTGGCTGGTCGGGTCGCGGGCGCTGACGCTGACGCTGCGTGTGCAAGGTGTTGGCGACATTCGTCTCGGTACGCAGCAGTGCACCGTGGTGTCGGTGGGTGTTCATGCCTTCGTCCATTTGATCGACGTCTCGCTGGAGAACGCCCTGCCCTGTGACGAGCGGATCGAATACGACCTGCTGATCGATGGCGTTGAGGGCATCGCTACATGGGCACCGCATCTGCTGTACGGCGATGCCTCGCATCCCGACTTCGTGCTGCGCTCACGGGTCGATCAATTGCTCCACGGTTCCTGCCGCAAGCCGCATCACCCGGCGACCGACGGCTTGCTGTGCGTCGATGAGCTGCTCGCGCAGCAACATGAAGCGCTGGATCGCCCCGCCCTGTTGATCATGACCGGCGATCAGATCTACGCCGACGATGTCGCGGGGCCGATGTTGCGGGCGATCCATGCCTTGATCGAACGCTTGGGGTTGTTCGAAGAACACCTCGAAGGCGCCGTGGTCAGCGACAGCGCCAAACTCTACGAGCATCCCGCCAGTTACTACCACCGCGCGGATTTGCTACCGGCGCTGCAGAGCAACGAAACCCTGCGCGACCGTTTTTTCGGCGGTGCGCGCAAACCGATTTTCACCAGCAGCAATGCCGACAACCATCTGGTGACATTTGCTGAAGTCATGGCCATGTACCTGCTGGTCTGGTCGCCAACGCCCTGGACCCTGATCGCCCCGCAACCTCCGGCACTGACAGCGAAAAGGCGTGAGCGCTACACACTCGAGCAAACGTACATTGACGGCTTCAAGGCCGGGCTGGGCAACGTCGCCCGGGCATTGGCGCACATTCCGACGCTGATGATTTTCGACGACCACGACATTACCGATGACTGGAATCTTTCCGCGCAATGGGAGGAAACGGCCTATGGCCATCCGTTCTCCAAACGCATCATCGGCAATGCGCTGATTGCCTACATGCTGTGCCAGGGCTGGGGCAACAATCCGGACGCCTTCAGCGAAGTCCTGAAAAAAACCGACGCGTTCAGCGCCACCGGGCATGACCGCTACCTCGACAGTCCGGTTCAGGACGACTTGATCGACGATCTGCTGAAGTTTCAGAACTGGCATTTTGTCCTTCCAACCACCCCGGCCATCGTCGTGATCGACACCCGTACCCGACGCTGGCGCAGCGAGATGAACCTCAAGCAACCCTCCGGCCTGCTGGACTGGGAAGCCCTCAGCGAACTGCAACAGGAACTGCTGGACCATCCGAGCGCAATCATCGTTTCACCGGCGCCGATCTTCGGCGTCAAATTGATCGAGACCGTGCAGCGGATCTTCAGCTGGTGCGGCTTCCCCCTGTTGGTGGACGCGGAAAACTGGATGGCCCATCGCGGTGCCGCGCAGGTGATCCTGAATATTTTCCGTCACTCACGCACACCGGGTAACTACGTGGTGCTGTCCGGCGATGTGCATTACTCCTTCGTCTACGAAGTGCTGATCCGGCATCGCAAGGCCGGGCCGAAAATCTGGCAGATCACCAGCAGCGGCATCAAGAACGAGTTTCCTGCGACACTGCTGGAATGGTTCGACCGGCTCAATCGCTGGCTGTACTCGCCGCGCTCGCCACTGAACTGGCTAACCAAACGTCGGCGCATGCGCATCGTGCCGCATGTCCCGGAGCATGCTGAAGCTGGCGAACGATTGTGGAATTCGGCGGGCATTGGCCAGGTGTTTTTCAATGAAAGCGGCCAACCGCAGGACATCTATCAGCACAACTCGAACGGCTCACCGAAAACCCGGATGGTTGCGCCGCAACACCACGACTAATCCTGCTTGCGATAACACGCCAGGCCATTGCCCAGGTCCACTGCCAGGCAATCGCCTTTGACGTCCAGCGCCAGGGTTTTGAAGATGCCGGACAAGTCGCGCATCTGCGCGGCGTTGACCCGCTCATCCCACATCAGGTCGAGCGCACGGCTGTCAGGCTCGACCTCGAACCATTGCGTGTCGGCTTGAGCATCACTCATCCGCAAACCGAGCCTTTGCAGGGTCTTGCCCTCCTCGACCGGCATTTTCAATTGAGATTGTCGTGAGTCGGTCCAGCGCAGAATCTTCTGCGAACCATCGTCGTAGGACCATTCGATAACCACAGGCTTGATCGCCGGCGGCTGCGCCGGCACACCGTAATTCATCCTCAGGACATAATTGCGCTCGATCAGCGCCCGTTCCCTGGGGGCGTTGCGCAGAAACTGCTGCGACTGCACGAGGGTCAGCTCTTCAGATTTTTCATAGCTCATCTGACCCGTCGCGCGATCGACTTTCCAGTTCAGCGACAAGGTGCGAGTCACGGGATCAATCGCAAACCATTGCACAGCCTGATCGGCAGCGCTTTGAAAGCCGATCCGCGTCAGGTTTCGCTGCTGCGAATACGGCAAATACAGCTGCCGGCCCTGGGCGTTATCCCATATCAACCGGGTTTCTGGCCCCTCATCGAACTCGAACAACACCGTCACCGGCGCGATGCTCGGCACGGGGCTGGAGCGTGCGAAACGCAGGTTCAGGACGTAGTGGTTTTTCGCCTGTTTGAACGCGTCACCGCCGTCGGGCAAATGCGCATCCTTGAGTTCTGCCAGACTGTGGGTACGGCTCAGGTTGAACAGCAGTTTTTCGGCCGGCGGTTCAACGGCGTCGCTGGTCAACAGCAAGGTGTCACCGGCACGCTTCCAGTGTCCTTTGGCGGCGCCTTGGGCACCGGCATACACGATCATGGCATCAAAGGTGCTATCGGGTTGCAGCACCAGTTGCGAGCCGATTTCCCTGGCCTGCAGGGTGTAATGTCCAGCAATGCCCTCGTCCTGGTTTGCAGCATGGGTGACGCCTGAGGCGGTGCACAGCAACGAGAGAAACAGCAATCGAACCGACACGTGATGGAACTCCTTTCCCTGAACCAGAGGCGATTCTGCGGATTCTGCCGGCGGTGTCCAGTGAATGAAAATGAACAGGCGAATTTCGCACAATCCGCAACTCATCCGAACCCTGATCATCGGCAACTCCGGCTCGGGTAAAAGCTGGCTGGCGCAGCGACTGTCCGGACAACTGCAAGTGCCCTGGGTCGACCTCGATTCGATGCACTGGCTGTGCGACGAACACAGCATCGCCCGCCCCCGCGCCGAATCCCTGGGTATGGCGCGGATCGCCGCCGATGAAGAACGCTTGATCAAGTCAATCGGCAACCTGCGGGCCGGAAAAAACCAAATTCAGGCAACTCATCGAAGAATGAAAATCGAGGTTACTCCTGAAGGCTGGGACGACTACCTTTGGTTCCAGCAGAACGACAAGGCGGGGCTCAAAAGAATTAACTTGTTGATCAAGTCAATTCAGCGCGAACCGTTCGATGGCCCGGGAAAACCAGAGCCGCTCAAACACAATCTGAGTGGCTTCTGGTCACGACGGATTACTACTGAGCATCGCTTGGTCTACACCATCGAGGACGGAGATTTGCGCATCGTAATGTGCAGATACCATTACTGAGTTAAACCTCACGCCGCTTTCACAACTCGACTCACCCCTCTGACAATCATCTCCACCTCCCGCTCATCAATGGTCAACGGCGGCAACAACCGAATGATTTGCCCCCGGGTCACGTTGATCAGCAACGCATGATCGCGCGCAGCGATCAGGCTCAGGTCGCGGATCGGTTGCTTGAGTTCGATACCGATCATCAGGCCCTGTCCACGGATCGCCGAGACGTTGGGGTTATCCGCCAACTCCATGCGCAATCTGCGCAGCAAGTGTTCGCCCTGACACCGGGCGTTCTCCAGCAGGCCTTGTTCCTCGATGATCCCCAGCACGGTGCATCCCACCCGGCATGCCAGCGGGTTGCCCCCGAAGGTGCTGCCGTGGCTGCCGGGCGTGAACAGGTCGGCGGCTTTGCCACGGGCCAGGCAGGCGCCAATCGGCACGCCGTTGCCCAGGCCTTTGGCCAACGTCATGACGTCCGGGACGATGCCTTCGTGCTGGAACGCAAACCACTGGCCGGTGCGGCCGATGCCGGTCTGGATTTCGTCGAGCATCAGTAGCCATGAGCGCCGGTTGCACAGTTCGCGTAAGGCTTTCAGGTAACCGGGCGGTGCCAGTTGCACGCCGCTCTCGCCCTGAATCGGTTCCATCAGGATCGCCACGATGCGCGGGCCATGTGTCTGCTGCACCTGGTCCAACGCCTTCAGGTCGCCGAAAGGCACTTTGATGAAATCCCCCGGCAACCTGTTGAAGCCCAGGCGCACGGCCGGGCCGTCACTGGCCGACAAGGTGCCGAGGGTGCGGCCGTGAAAGGCGTTTTCCATGACCACCACCAGCGGTTGCTCGATGCCTTTGTGCCAGCCATGCAGGCGCGCAATCTTCAGCGCAGTCTCGTTCGCTTCTGCACCTGAGTTGTTGAAGAACGCCCGGTCCATGCCCGACAACCGCGTCAATTTCTGCGCCAGCCGTAGTTGCCAGTCGATGCTGTAGAGGTTGGACGTGTGCAGCAGCAACCCGGCCTGCTCGGTGATGGCGGCGACGATTTTCGGATGGGAGTGGCCGACGTTAGTCACCGCCACACCGGCCACCGCGTCCAGGTATTCGCGTCCGGCCTGATCCCACAGGCGCGTGCCCAGGCCCTTGTTGAAGCTCAAGGTCAAGGGTTGGTAAGTGCTCATCAGGCAGGCGGCGGTCATGACATCAAGCTCCAGCAAGGGTCGTTGTTTTTGCAGTATGGTTAGCCACCTGAGCTGGATAAACTTGGTAAAACTTCAATCATCTTAAACCCAGGCTTGATAATGGACCTGTTCCAGGCAATGACCGTTTACGTAAAAGTGGTGGAATCCGGCAGCATGACGGCCGCTGCCTTGCAGTGCGAAATGTCCACGACCATGGTCGGCAACCACCTTAAGGCGCTGGAACAACGCCTTGGCGTACGCCTGCTCAACCGGACGACGCGGCGCCAGCGGCTCACCGAGTTCGGCGCGGCGTACTACCAGCGCTGCCTTGAAGTACTGGGGTTGGTGGCCGATTCGGAACGGTTGGCCGAGCAGGCCATCGACGAGCCGAGCGGTACGCTGCGCATTACAGCGCCGCTGACCTTCGGCACTGAACGCCTGGCGCCGGCCTTGAGTGAGTTCAGCCTGCACAACCCGCGGGTGAAACTGGACGTCATGCTGACCAATCGACGCCCGGACTTACTCGAAAACGGTCTGGACGTGGCCTTCCGGCTCGGCGAGCTCGAAGCGTCCAATCTGATCGCTCGCCCGCTGATCGACTACACCCTGACAATGTGCGCATCACCCGCCTACCTGGCTCGCCGAGGCACCCCGCAAAAGCCGCAAGACCTGCAACATCACGATTGCCTGTCCTTCGCCTATCCGGCCGGTGATGACTGGCATTCGGTAGAAAAGGAATGGCGCCTGGCCGGTCCCGACGGCGATGTTCTGGTGGCGGTCAGCGGCCCGATGCTGATCAACAGTTCAGCCGGTCTGCATCAGGCTGCGCGCACCGGCATGGGTATCGTGATGATGCCCGACGCCTTGGTCGAGCAAGACCTCAAGGACGGCAAGCTGCTGGCCTTGATGCCCGATTACCGACCACCGAGTCGCCCGATGAATTTGATGTACGCCCAAGACCGCTACCGCCTGCCAAAACTGCGGCGCTTCGTCGACTTCGCCCTGCAGATGTGGGGCAAACACTAGCCGACCGAATACTCATGCACTAATCTGCGGCCTGTAGGGTTAGCCGGACATCAGGACGCCAGGGAGAGCGAGATGGGTGAGGCATCGAGTATCGAGCCGTTGAAATTCAATTTGTCGGACATGAACGACCACATGTTGCACACCATCCTGGAGCTGGTCAGCGACGGGATCTGGGACTGGAACGCCAACACCGGCTTCGTCTACCGCACGGCGCGGTGGTACGAAATGCTCGGCTATACGCCTCACTCTCTGGACAACAACGTCTTGACCTGGGAGAACGTCATCCACCCCGAGGATTACCCGCGGGTCATGGCGGTGTTCGATGACTACCTGAACGAGCGCGCCCCCGGTTATCAGGCCGAATACCGCTGCCGCATGCAGGATGGCAGTTACCTCTGGATCGAAGACCGCGGCCACATCCTGGCGCGCAACGCCGACGGCTCGGTGGCGCGGATGATCGGCGCGCACCGCAGCATCGAAGACAAGCGCCGCCTGTTCGAAGAGCTCGAACGGCGCAATCACTCCCTCGAAGCACTGATCGAAGAACGCACCCGCGAACTGTCACGGGTCAATCAGCAGCTACAGCAGCAACTCGAAGAAAACCGCAAGCTGGCACAAACCGACACCCTGACGTCCATCGCCAATCGCTATCGCCTGGAACAAGTGCTGCCCCAGGCGTGCGAGCGCGCTCAACGCTTTCGCGAACCGCTGTCGCTGATTGCCATGGACATCGATGACTTCAAGACCATCAACGATCACTACGGCCATGCACTGGGCGACGCAGCCCTGGTGCATGTGGTCGAAAACGTGAAGCGCTTCGTGCGCGAAGGCGACTTGCTGGCCCGTTGGGGCGGTGACGAATTCATGGTGACGTTACCCAATACTTCGCTGGCCGAAGCCAGAACCCTTGCCGAGACCATCCGCCACGGTCTTGCGGATTTGCTGCCCGTGGGCGATTTCAAAGTGACCATGAGTTTCGGCGTGGTCCAGCGCTTTGACGAAGAACAGCAGACCGGCCTGATGGCCCGCGCCGATCAGGCGTTGTATCGGTCGAAAATCGCCGGCAAGAATGTGATTTCCGGGTGATGATTACATCCCTGCTTTCACCAGCACCGGTTGGTCCTGATAGCGCTCCGGGTACAGCTGTTTGAGCTGCGCCACCTTCGGCAGATCGTTGATCACGATGTACGGATAGGTCGGGTGCTCGGTCAGAAAGTCCTGATGCTCCTCCTCCGCCGGGTAGAAACCGTTGAAGGTTTCCAGCTTGGTCACAATCGGTTTACTGAACAACTTGGCTGCGTCGAGTTGGGCAATGTAGGCCTGCGCGACTTTTTGCTGCTCGGCGTTCCTGGTGAAGATGGCCGAACGGTACTGGGTGCCGGTGTCCGGTCCCTGGCGGTTGAGTTCGGTCGGGTTGTGGGCCACCGAGAAGTAGATTTGCAGCAGGGCGCCGTAGCTGACCAGGGTCGGATCGAACGTCACCTCGACCGATTCCGCATGCCCGGTATTGCCATCACTGACGCGTTCGTATTGAGCGGTATTGGCCGCGCCACCGGCATAACCGGAGACTGCGTTTTTCACGCCTTTGACATGCTGGAACACCCCTTGGACGCCCCAGAAGCAACCACCGGCGAAGACAGCAGTTTCACTGCGCGCCTGAGTGGACTCATCGAGCGTCGGGGGTGGCAGCAGGACGGCCTCTTCTGCACCGAAGGAAAAAGCCGAGCAGTGCCCGATGACGCCGGCGGCGGCCATTGCCAACAGTGTGCGGCGCCACGTGAACTGGGTTTTCATGAAACGGACTCCTGACTAATGGGAGGGGCGATCATCCGGCTATCCCGGGTTCGAACTTCAGCGACAGACCATTCATGCAGTAGCGCAGTCCGGTCGGTTTCGGCCCGTCATCGAAGACATGCCCCAGATGCCCGCCGCAACGACGGCAATGAACCTCTTCACGCAGCACGCCAAACGAGCGGTCCTGACGAGTCGCCACGGCCTTGTCCAGCGGCGCCCAGAAACTCGGCCAGCCGGTGCGGCTGTCGAACTTGGTTGCCGAAGAAAACAACGGCAGGTCGCAACCGGCACAGGCGAACGTGCCGTCACGATGCTCGTTGTTCAGCGCACTGCTGTAGGCGCGTTCGGTACCCTCTTCACGAAGAATTTCGTACTGCTCGTCACTCAGGATCGCGTGCCATTCGCTGTCGCTGTGGGTCACTTCGAATACCTCCTCTGCACTGGCTTCACTGATCAGCGCAGCGCCTGTGGATAACTTCGGCAACAGGCCGATCGCCAGGGCAGCCACCCCCAGCCCACTGCTTGCCGCCAAAAATTGCCGTCGTGAAAACATTGCCGCCTCCAAACATTCCAGGGGGTCTTTCATGGAACACAGCCTAGGCTTTGGGGGATCGCCAAATCCTCACGGGAAGTTAAACAATTCGTGATAACTCGGCCCCCGAAAAACCCGCACAATGCGTGATGCAATTTTGAACCTTGCGATTGCTGTCCTTGTAGGAGCCGGCTTGCCGGCGAAGGCGATGTATCAGTCACATCAACTGTGGGCGTGCCGCCGTCTTCGCTGGCAAGCCAGCTCCTACAAGGTTTTCGTTAGCGGCATTACGCACACACCGCGCCGAAGGATGAGCTGGATGGAACAGACCAAACGCGTCCTCGTGGTCGAGGATGACCTGCATATCGCCGACCTGATCTGCCTGCATCTGCGTGATGAGCAGTTCGAGGTGGTGCACAGCGCCGACGGCACCGAAGGCATGCGCCTGTTGCAGCAAGGCAACTGGGATGCCTTGATCCTCGACCTGATGCTCCCCGGTGTCGATGGCCTGGAAATCTGCCGCCGTGCCAGGGCCATGGCGCGCTACACGCCGATCATCATCACCAGCGCGCGTTCCAGCGAAGTGCACCGCATTCTCGGGCTGGAACTGGGTGCCGACGACTACCTGGCCAAACCGTTTTCCATGCTCGAACTGGTGGCGCGGGTCAAAGCGCTGTTGCGCCGGGTCGAAGCCATGGCGCGCAATCTGAAGATGGATGCCGGCAGTCTGCTGGTCGATGGCCTGGCCATCGATCCGATCACCCGCGAAGTGTCCCTCGACGGCCGTCGCTTGGACCTCACGCCCCGGGAGTTCGACTTGCTGTACTTCTTTGCGCGCCAGCCCGGCAAGGTGTTTTCGCGCATGGACCTGCTCAACGCCGTGTGGGGCTACAGCCACGAAGGTTACGAGCACACCGTCAACACGCACATCAATCGCTTGCGCGCCAAGATCGAGACCGATCCGGCGCAACCGGTACGCATCCTCACGGTGTGGGGCCGCGGCTACAAGTTCGCCACCGGGGAGGAGCCAAGGCCATGAGGCTGACCCTGACACAACGCCTGTCCCTGGTATTCGCCGTGCTGTTGCTGGTGTGCTGCGGCACGTCGGCGTGGTTGCAGGTGCGCTCCAACCAGATGCATGAGCAGGAGGTGGTGCAAGGGTTGTCCCGGGACCTGGCCCAGCACATCGCCAGCGATACCGTGCTGATGGACACCAAAGGCCTGATGCCCGACGCTGTGCGTGATCTGTTCAGCAAACTGATGCAGGTCAACCCGAGTGTCGAGGTGTACCTGCTCGACACCGAGGGCAAGATCGTCGGCAGCGCCGCCCCCGAGGGCCGGGTCCGCCGGGAGCGGCTCGACCTCGCGCCGATCCAGCGTCTGCTGCGTGGCGATGCCTTGCCGATCCTCGGCGACGACCCGCGCAGCGTCGATGCGCGCAAGGTGTTCAGCGCCGCGCCGTTGACGGTCGACGGCAAACCGGCCGGTTATCTCTACGTGGTGCTGCTCGGCGAAGACCACGATCGTCTGGCCGCCCGTGGCGCGACCAGCGCGGCGCTCAATACCGCCCTGCTGTCCATCGGTCTGGTCGCGTTGCTGTGCCTGATTGCCGGTCTCACGGCATTCAGGCTGATCACCCGGCCATTGCGCCGTTTGACCGAGACCGTCAGCCAATTCGACATCGATGGCGTGCCGGTCACCCCAGCCTTGCCAATCACTGTGGATAAAACCGCCAGCCACGACGAAATAGCCATACTCGACGCCACGTTCCGCCAGATGCAGTCACGCCTGGGCGAGCAATGGCGCTCGTTGACCCGCCAGGATCAGGAGCGCCGCGAACTGGTGGCGAACATCTCCCACGACCTGCGCACGCCACTGGCTTCACTGCATGGCTACCTGGAAACACTGTCGCTCAAGGACGCCACGCTGTCCCCCGCCGACCGCCGTCGCTACCTGGGCATCGCGCTGGATCAAAGCCGCAAGGTTGGCGGGTTGGCACAATCACTGCTGGAGCTCGTGCGGTTGGAGCACGGGTTCGTGCAACCGGTGCTGGAGCGCTTTTCCCTGACCGATCTGGCCCAGGATATTTTCCAGAAATTCGAACTGACCGCCGAGGCGCGCCAGGTTGAGTTGAAGGCCACGTTCGCCCCCAGGGTTTCAGCGGCCTGTGCCGACCTTGGGTTGATCGAGCGAGTGTTGACCAATCTGTTCGACAACGCGCTGCGCCATACGCCGCCAGGGGGCGAAATCGAACTGGGCTTGCGTGTGCAAGGGGCGTTCATCGAAGTGACGGTCAGCGATACCGGACCGGGGATTGCTGCGGAACTGCGTGAAGGATTGTTCCTGCGGCCGTTCAACATTGGCGGCGCCCGTCGCGATGGCGGGTTGGGATTGCGGATCGTGCATCGCATCCTGCAATTGCATGGGTGTGAGATTCAGTTGATCGACGTGCCGGGGCGCGGGGCGACCTTTCGATTTTCGTTGCCGATCGATGAGGAAACGGCAAGCGCGTTGGCGGTGCGATCGATGAACCTGAATACAACGCGCCAGGCCTGACACACCGTGGCGCGGCCATCGCGAGCAGGGACTCATTTGCGACCAATCAGCTCCCTCCTTGCTCGCGATGGTCGCAAAGGCACCGCGTTCATCCAGAATGAGCGCTTAATCGTTGACGTCCATCGCGAGCAGGCTCGCTCCTACAGGGTTTCGCGTTCATCCAGAATGAGCGCGTTATCGTTAGCGTCCATCGCTAGCAAGCTCCCACAGGAACGGCAAATAGATGACCAGCCGCCTGTTGATCCGTGACAACGCTGCCCCGGTCCAATAGATTAGGCGACCTGAAAAGGCCCCCGGGCTTTTTCGCCCCTATTCAAGTTATAGAAGTAGTGAAATTTCAATGTCCGATTCCAACACCGCTGAAACCGTAGTCACCTTGTCGTCCAAAGCGGAATACGAAAACTCCATCAATCTTTCACAACACGTGCCTCAGGCCAAGACCATCAGCGAGATGGTACTGGACGCTTTCCAGTCGTCCCGCGAAAGCGACCAGATCCGCGAACTGCGCGCCGCGATTCGCCAGGCCCACGACAGCTTCGACGACGATAAAGCCTACGAACTGATGGGCGAACTCAAGCAGCTCAAGGACGCCGAGGCCGCCGACATTGCCGCCCTTGAAGACCTGAGCAGCAAATTCCCGATCAGCCGTATCCTGTCCAGCTTCAAGGACGATCCGGCGTTCCAGGAAATCGTCTACGGCCTGGCCCTGAAAGTGCTGAACCAGACCCACCAGGCCATCAGCAACCCGAGCAGCGGCAAGAGCAAAGCCGCCAAGGCCAAGAAAGAAGCCGAAGTGTTCACCATCAGCAAGGACGGCGTGAGCGTGACCTTGCCACTGCGAACGCCACGTTCGCGCCTGAGCGTTGACCGTGAAGCGCTGGAATTCCTCGGGTTCACCTTCGTGGGTGAAGGCGACGAAGCGGAGCTGGAAAGCGAGACCTTCCTGGACAACAGTGGCGCCGAGCAAGCGGTCAACCGCAAGAACATCATCACCGCCCTGCAACAGCAGACCGCGTTCGACGGCTATAGCATCGCCGTGCAGTAAAAAGACAACTGTAGGAGCGAGCTTGCTCGCGATGGCCTCAAGGGCAACGCGTTCATCCAGAATGAACGCGTTATCGTTAACGACCATCGCGAGCAAGCTCGCTCCTACAAAGAATCACGTCGCTTGAACTGAGCAGCATCGCGCCATTCGACTGGCGCTTTTTATTGCCCGGGTTTCGGGCAAAACCGCGATTAGTCTTCCAGTATCCACAGCAGGACAACACTTCCCTTCACCCCCCTGCACCACGGGTCCGCCTGCGGGAGCGTCAACTCACTTTCCAGCCCCAGACCTCAGTGGTGCGACTGCTGAGGTCATCATGAACACGACGCCCTTGTATCGTCAGCTGGCCAACCATTATCTGGACGCCATCCGCAGCGGCACCCTGAAAACCGGCGAACGCTTTCCTTCGATCCGCCTGATGATGGAAAAACATGCAGTCAGTCTGTCAACCGCCGTTCAGGTGTGCCGGGAGCTTGAGGATTGCGGCGTGCTCGAAGCGCGGCCCCGCTCAGGCAACTACATTCGCCAACCCGATGCCTTGTCCAAACCCACCCCGATTGCCCTCCCGCCCTTGTTGGACACGGGGAGTTACACCGGCATTCATGAACAGGTGTCCTCGGTGCTCAAGGCCAGTCAGCGGGCGACGATCAAGGTCAACTTCGCCAGTGCCTACTGTGCCCCGGAGCTCTATCCGCTGAAAACCCTGCAAGACAACATGATCAAGTCGCTGCGCTACGACTCGCATTTACTCGGTGCGGCTGGCTCGACGTGCGGCAATAGCGCGTTGCGCCAGGTCCTGGCACGGCGGGCCTTGTCCACCAGGACCCACCTGGTCGCCGAGCGAATCGTGATCACCAACGGCGCGACGGAAGCAATCAACCTGGCCTTGCGTGCCGTCACGCACCCCGGCGATACGGTCGCCGTGGAGTCGCCGACCTTCCATGGCCTGCTGCAAATCCTCGAAAGCCTGAACCTGCGGGTGCTGGAAGTCCCGGCCTCGGCGCACACGGGAATCAATCTGACGGCCCTGCAAAGCCTGCTGCAGGGTCCAGAGCCAATCAAGGCGTTGATCGTCATTCCAAATCTGCAAAATCCGTTGGGCAGCATCATGCCCGACGCCAACAAGGCACGGCTGGTGAAACTGTGCGCCGAACAGAGCACGGTACTGATCGAGGACGACTCCTACGGCGATCTGGTGGACACCGAGCAACCGCTGTCCACGCTCAAGCACTGGGACCTGACCGACAACGTGATCTATTGCGCCTCGCTGAACAAAACCCTGGCCCCGGGCATGCGTCTGGGATGGATCAGCGCCGGGAGATGGCATGAACGCGTGGAAATGCTCAAACACACCCAGACCCGGGGGTGCGAAGCCTTGTCACAACTGGCGGTCAGCGCCTTCATGAAAACGCCGTCCTACGAACGTTATCTGCGACGCTTGCGCAAAACCCTCACACTGCAACGTCAACAGATGAGCGAGGCGATTATTCGATATTTCCCGCTGGGCACCCGCTTAACCAACCCGCAGGGTGGCACGTTGCTGTGGGTGGAACTGCCTCGCCGGCATTCATCCATGGCGTTTTTTCAGGACGCGTTGAAAGTCGGCATCCAGATTTCACCTGGGGATATCTATTCCAACTCCCGGCACTTTGATCACTTCGTGCGGATGGGTTGTGGGGCGCCTTACTCGGCGCGGATCGATGAGGCGCTGGAGACGTTGGGCAAAATCCTGAAAGCCCAGGGCTAACCACACATCCTGTAGGAGCTGCCGCAGGCTGCGATCTTTTGATCTTGAAAATCAACGTCAAAAGATCGCAGCCTGCGGCAGCTCCTACGCGGGCAGGTGCAGGCAGATAATATGCGGGTCATCATTCCAATGCGGAAAACGCTCGGCGATCAGCGGATCATGACCGGGAATCACATGGTCATCGCCATCGGCCAGACGGTCGATTTCGCTGAACGCTTCAAGGGTTTGCGCCAGATCATCGAGGATCGGAAACGGGCTGCGCTCACGAATGTTGAGCCACAAATGCGCAGCGTCCGACGCCAGCACAATCCAGCCACGCGCTGTATTGACCCGCACCACCTGACTGCCGGGCGTATGCCCGCCCACCGGGTGTAACGTCACGCCGGGCAGCACTTCAACCGTGCCGTTGTGCAAGCGCATCCGCCCTTCGAACAGGGGTGGCAGCGCCGACATCACATCCTCGACCTCGTAGGTTTTGTTCACCGTGTGATGGGCCATTTTCGGACCGGTGCAGAAGCGCAGTTCCGCTTCCTGCAAATGCACCGTGGCCTTGGGAAACAACCCGAGATTGCCGGCATGATCCCAATGCAAATGAGTGAGAACCAGATGCTCGACCTGCGCCGGATCGATACCCAATTGCCCCAAGGACTCTTCCGGCAGGCGGTACATCTGACGATTGCGCCGGTCCGCCGTAGCCGGTTGGAAACAGGTGTCGACCACGATCACCTGCTGGTCATTGCGAATGACCCAGAAGTAATAATCCAGCGGCATCGGCGCATTCGGATCGCCACAGCATGCATCGTAAAGAAAGTTTTCCCTGGCAGTACGCTGGGCGTTGGCGCCTACGCGAATAGCGAACACTTCATACTCGGGAGCGGACATGAGCACCTCCGGGGATCAGGCCGCAGCCGTGGCTTTGAGGGTCGGACGGAAATCGAAGTCGATCTGCTCGCTGATGCCCAGGTCCTGCGCCAATTTATGCAGGCCACTGTAGTCGCGCATGATCGTCGCGTTCTTGTTGCTCTCGCGGGTGTCGGCAATGATCAGCGCCGCGTCCTCGACCCCGAGCTGCGTCAGAATCGCCTCCCACATCGAATAGTCCTGGGCGATAAAAGCACTCAGCGCCACCGACAGGTTGCGTGCGAAAAATTCCCGCTGTACCGGCTGCATATTCGCATACATGACCTTGGCCACTTCGGCGAGCACCTTGCTGTGGGCGTATTCGTCGCGGTTGTGCAGTTCGGCGACGCGGCGGTTTTGCGGCTGAATGGTCTGGTCATCCGCCAGCAGATCCAGGTAGGCGTTGACGCTGATCTCGGCCACCACCGCGAAGGTGATCGCCGCCAGATCGCGCTGCCATTGCTCGGGCAGTGCTTCGCGCTGGGCCTTCAGCCGCAGGTAAGTGACCGAGGGCGGCAGGTCCAGATCCTGATCGAGCGCCCGGTCCCGTTTGGTCCGCTCGATGGCGCGCAAATGCATGAGCGTGTGGTAATGCTCGTCGATCAAGGTCTGCTGCATGGCCTCGCGAAAATGCCAGTCGTCCTGGCCCAGGTATTGATTGGCAATGACACTCAACGCCGGGTTCACCACCAGTTCTTCGGCGGTGACGGTGCGCAGGTTGTAGCCGATCCAGCCCCAGGTCACCACGCGGCTCTTGAGCGCGTCGTCCAGGACCTGGAACTTGGGGTGGTGGAAAAAAGGCACCATGCACTCCGGATAATCCGGACGCGCCGGGTCGAACACTTCGTCGACCTGGCCCCTGTCCGGCGAACACACCGTGGCGCGCTTGGTCCAGGCCTGATTGAGCCGCACGATCAGTTGATGATCGACCTGGGCGATCTCGATTGCTGTCTGCATGACGCGATACCTGTAGGACGCGTACCCGCCAAGGGGTACGCCAAAAGAATGAAGGGCGACAGAAAATTCAGGCCAGCCAATAGCGGGTCAGGTGGCGCGCCGGGTCAGTGTAACGACTGCGGGCGTGAATCATTCGCCAGTTGTCCCAAATCAGCAGGCAACCGTCGGGAATCAGCACCGGAACGTTGTGCTCGACGAAGTACGTTTCGCCGAGCAGGG
Source organism: Pseudomonas sp. P1.8 (assembly GCF_001269805.1). Taxonomy (NCBI): domain Bacteria; kingdom Pseudomonadati; phylum Pseudomonadota; class Gammaproteobacteria; order Pseudomonadales; family Pseudomonadaceae; genus Pseudomonas; species Pseudomonas sp. P1.8. The sequence goes on along the minus strand of NZ_LHVM01000006.1, from coordinate 279,654 downwards.
CAAATCTGGCCAGTGGAGAAAGGTTGTTGGCGAGCTGCGATTGTTGCAACGCCTCTTTCGACGGATTCACATCGCCGTAGTGAAACTGGTTGTAGCTGAAGCGAAAGATGTCCCCTTCCTCGGTGGGCGTCAGGATGTATTCCTTGACCCGGATTTGCGCCGGTTCGCCCGGTTTGGCGGTGGCGACGAATTCCACGGGTGTGTCTTCGAGCCATTCGCGCAGTTCCGGTTCGGCGTGCTCAAGCGACTTCAGGAACGCATAACCATCGACCAACCCCGTATGCCCGCCCCCGCACGTCGCCTGCTGATGGCAATGCAGGGCCAGATAACGCGGCGGCGGCCCATACACCGGCGCCTCGGTATGCGGGCCGATGCCGTTCATGCTCTGCGAATACGGCAAATCTTCGTAGCCCGGTTTGCGGGTGATGGCGAACGCCATCTGCCCGTTGAACTGCGCAATGATCGGACCGAATTCGTGCAAGGTTGCTACGACATCGTCGACAAACTCGTCCGGGCTCAGCACCGTCCAGCCTTGGGTCGATAATTCTTCATGACGATGACCGAGTGAAACGTAAGGTTGAGACGCAACAATCCCTTGATCTGACATGGTGAGGTTCCTGACAGGTTATTCGGCGTTGACGATTGAGGTGTAAGCGGCAATGAAGTCGCGGCAGGCGTTGCCCGGTCGATAGTGCTGTTGGTCGATGCTCTGCACCGGGGTGATTTCGGCGGCGGTGCCGGTGAGAAAACACTCGTCGAAGTCGCCCATTTCCGTAGGCAGAATCGTGCGCTGGATAACCTGGTAATCCAGCGCTCTGGCCAGTTCGATGACGGTCTGCCGGGTGATGCCGTTGAGGAAACAATCCGGCACCGGCGTGTGCAGCGTCCGGTCTTTGACGAAGAACACATTGGCGCTGGTGGCTTCGGCGACATGACCGCGCCAGTCGAGCATCAGGGCATCGTGGTAGCCGTTGTTCTCGGCATCGTGTTTGCTCAGCGTCGCAATCTGATAATGCCCGGACGCCTTGGCTTCGAAGGCGCTGCTGTTCGGTGGCGGACGACGCCAGGACGCGATTTTCAAGCGAACGCCGGCCATGCGTGCCGCCGGATCGAAATAGCTCGGCCACTGCCAGCAGGCGATCGCCACATGCACACGGTTGAAGCGCGCCGAGGTTGAAATCATCTCGCTGCCGCGCCAGGCCACCGGCCGCAAGTAACCGTCGATGACCTGGTTGCGTTGCAGCAGTTGGTGACTGGCCGCTTCGAGCTCGGCGGGTTCGAACGGGATCGCAAAATCCATCAGTTGCGCGGAGCGATATAGCCGTCCGGTGTGCTCGCGCAACTTGAAAATCCTGCCGTTGTACACGCGCTCGCCTTCGTACACCGTGCTCGCGTAATGCAGGCCATGGGTCAGCACATGCAACTGCGCCCGTGACCACTCGACGAACTCGCCGTCGAGCCAGATCACGCCTTCGCGCTGATCAAACGGAATTGCGCTCATATCCTTAATCCTCTGAATCGTCCTACGCCGTTTGCAGCAGGACCGGTATTAATTCGGGCGTCGTTTCGAACTCGTTCTGAAAGAAAAACGAGCGTTCGCCAAACGCCGGTCGCATGTCATCGAACCAGGTGATGTGCGGATCGAATCGCGCATAGAACGTGCGCAACACCCAGTGCGGATTGCGTGCCTGAAGGAACTGCAGCACGAAGACCTTTTCCCCGGCGACAATCTCGATACCGTTGATCAGCACCTTGCCGTAAAAGGTGCTCATGGACGGCCCGCGCACCGTGCGTGCCAGCCCGGACACCGTGCGATAGGCCGCCTGAAAGATCTCGAACGCTCGGGCCAATGGCATCGCGAAGTAGTGACTGGGGCCGGTGTCCCGTTCGACGAACATGTAATAAGGCACTGCACCGAGTCGCACGCCTTCGGTCCACAGCGCCGCCCAGTCGGCCGGGTTTTCGTTGATGTGGCGGATCACCGGCGCCTGCATGCGTACGGTCGCCCCGGTGGAGCGAATGCATTCGATGGCCTGACGGGCGATGTCCTGGCGGATCTCCACCGGGTGGTTGTAGTGCCCCATGATCGAGAGGTTTTTCCCTGCCGCGACGATCCGCCGGAACAGCTCCAGCAACTCGGGTGCGTCCTTGTCGCTGACAAACCGCTGCGGCCAGTACGCCACGGATTTGGTGCCGATACGAATGCTCTTGAGGTGCGGCAGTGCCAGCAACGGCTCGATGTACCCAGCCAGCGAGCGGGTGTTCATGATCATGGGATCGCCGCCGGTGATCAGCACATCGGTGACCTCGGTATGCACTCGCAGGTAGCTCACCAGTTCCTGGGATTCACGGGCGTTGAACTTCAGTTCTTCTTCGCCAATGAACTGCGCCCAGCGGAAGCAGAAGGTGCAGTACGCGTGACAGGTCTGGCCGGCGCCAGGGAAAAACAGCACGGTCTCGCGGTACTTGTGCTGGATGCCTTGCAGGACTTTTCCGTCGTGGGTGGCGTTGTTGTGCGTCAACTGCCCCGCCGGATGCGGGTTCATGCGCAGCCAGATCGCCTCGATCCGGCGTTTGATCGCCGCCGTGTCGTCCAGCTCGATCAGGTGCTTGAGCGATGCGTATTCATCCGGCAGCAACATGTCCTTGTGGGGAAAGGTCATGCGGAAAATCGGGTCGTCCGGGATGTTGTTCCAGTCGATCAACGTGCTCAGCACATACTCGTTGGTGCGAAACGGCATGACGCGGGCCACGACGGTCATGGCCTCCTGCAAGGCCGGCGCCAGTTGGTGCCAGTAAGGTGTGTCACGAATGGTGCGTGCGTTGTAGGGCTTATAGCGATCGTGCTCCGACAGTCCCTGCATGGCCGTGCTCCTGAGGGTCGTTTTACGCAATGGCCGGCGCTTTGCGCTCGATGTCCATCCATGCCCGAACGCTGTCGCGGTCCCACTGCCGTTGGACATACGCCGCAAGTTTCGGCGGGACTTGATCACCATTGGCGACCAGTCGGTTGAGCATGATTGCCAGGTCGGTGTCGGTGATGCTCCAGTCACCGAACAAGTGCTCGGCGCCCTTTTCCAGCAAGCGGTCGGCCACGAAGAACAAGCGATCAGCAGCGGCCTGGGCGTCGTCGGACAACGGAAAGTCCTTTTTGCCGAAGTACACCAGGTCAAACGGGCGCTCTTTGCGTACTACCAGCAAATCACTGCGTAGCCAGGCCTGAAGCTGACGGGCGCGAGCGCGCTGCCTGATGTCCTGCGGGTAGAGTCTTTTACCTCCAGGAAAGCGCTCGTCGAGGTACTCGGCAATGGCCGAAGATTCCGACAGCGCAAACTCCTCATGAACTAACGCCGGAATTTTGCAGGTCAATGAAAGATCGCGGTAATCCCCTTGATAATTCTCGCGTGCTTTCAAGTTCAGCGTCACAAGATCAAACGAAAGTTGCTTTTCCTTAAGCGCCACAAATGCAGACATCGCAAAAGCACTGACATAATCCGCACCGAGATACAGTTTAAATTTTGCACTATCCATTCAAAGCTCCCTTGCACTAACTACATTAATCCATTGCTTGTGAAGCGATCGTAGTAAGTTGGTCAGGTGCTGAACAGATACAGAATATGTCTGTTTCTATCGATACAGACAGTCGAACACGCCCAGTGCCCGGAAGGTTTTTTGTGGGGCGACAGAAACGAAAAAAGGGAGCCGGCAAACGCGGACTCCCTGAGTGCAACAGAAGGGGGAACTACAGTTGACGGGGGATCAGACCCACACTGTCGGCATGATTGGAAAGCAACGCCATCTGCGGCATGTTGCTGAGGTTAAGCATCGCCAGGTGCTCGGTATCGCTGGTGTTGACGAAGCCGTGCCGGGTCCAGGCCGGCACCAGCAACACGTCGCCAGGGTTGACGTTCACTGCATCGGCGTCGCCCAGGGTCAATGTTCCGCTGCCACACTGAATGATGAACAGGTGCCACCAGGCATGTGCATGTGCATCGAGTGTTGAACCCGGTATCAGCCATTGCATGGACACCGCCATGCCGGGGGTCAACTGGCAACCTTCGGCGTTTTTCTCGTGGGCCAAGGCGACAATATCAACATCGCTGCCTGCGAGCGTTGCGCGCATATCGGCAAGTTCGGCCCCCGTCCACACGCAGGGTTTGATTGGCTGCTGCTCTAAACTTTCACGAAAATCCCTATATGAAAAAAACGCACCCTTAACGTTATTCATTTTTTATTTCCAATGCAGTTCGCCAACTTGGTCTCTCGACCTTAGGCGAACCTTTTGGCACTGTAAAGCGAATATCAGCTGCTTATAACGGCGATGGCCGTACCGCCACGATCATATCAACTTCTATCGCCGCATTTTTTGGCAACTGATAAACACCCACCGTAGTGCGTGTATGTTTCCCTGCGTCGCCCAACACGTGACTGAAAACATCCGACGCACCATTGGCGACTTCGCTGAGGTCGACAAAGTCCTCCGTGGACCTCACGTACACCGCTACTCGAATCAGCGACTTGATCTTGTCCAGCGATCCAATGGCATCAACAATCAGCGCCAACCCGCGCATCGCACAGATGCTGGCGGCCGCTTGCGCATCCGCCATGGTGAGGTCTTGCCCCACCCGTCCCGGAAAGTGAATTTTACCGTTCATGCGCGGCACCAGACCGCTGATATACAGTTCATCATGGTGGCGAATCAGCGGTGCGTAGTGCCCGCCAACGGTGTTCTCGCCATAAATGTCGTAACCGAACTCCTGTGCCAGCGCGATGAAGCGTTCATCACAGGTCATGTGCTCAATCATTTACCCAACCCTCTTGATCAATACCGCAAAAAAAACATCGACCCCAACGACTCAGCTCCAAACCCTGGCCGGCGAAGCCAGGCTGGTGATACCGACCCTGGATTCGATAGCCTCGGCCAGACGCAACAGATCATTGCCGAGCTGTTGGTAATCTTCGTTGAACAACACGATGTGGCCGATAAACGAAAAATTGTCTTTCACCAGTGCAGTGACCGAATCACCTATGCGTTTGGTCAGCACCGCCTCCTCCAGATCGATGTCCATCGACCGGGCCAGCGCCTGGATATCCGGGACATCGCGCAAGAGGCCGACAGCCGTCGCCCGAAGCAGACGTATGCCGCAGTAGCCACGAGGCACCGGGTCATAACTGTCGATCTGACCTTCCACTGCCCAGCGAATCCAGCGTTCCCATGGGTCGAAATCGACGAATGCACGCTTGGCCAGGTCCCAGATGTGCATACCACCGGGGCGCATGTTGGTTTCCACCGCCGAGGTGCGATGATTGGCTCTGTAGAACACTTCGTTGTGCCAGGCGCCGTTGTCCTGGGAAACCAACCCCGCCATGTGGCGGCCGGCGGCCATCAGCCGAATCTGCGCGTCGGGCGTCAACGGTGCGGGCACCACTTGCTGGATCTCGGCGCGGTAAGCCCCGTCGGTGGTGGTTTTTTCGGTGATCCAGGTGCTTCCCGCAACAAAATCCCAGCTGAATTCCCGGGCATTCTGGATCAGCTCTTCAAGTACGATGCCGCCCTCGAGATAGGGCTTGAGCGCTTGCCATGCCTCGTCGCATTCGGACGGGTGACGGATGACCCGACAACCGCGGCTCGCGCCTTCGCAGGCTGGCTTGATGAATGCTTTACCGCCCAGCTCGATGACCCGTTGACGCAGTTCTGCAAGGCTTTCGACCCGAATGGACGCCACCGGACGGTAGTCCTCCGGCGCGGTGGTGGCCGAGGCTTCGAGCTTGCGCAAAACCTGTTTGTCCAACCCCGCCCGCGCCTGAGCCTGGGTAATACCGGGCAGGCCGAAATGACTGGCCAAGGCCGCACCGAGCACCACGCCGCGATCTGAAAAAGGCAACACGCCGATCAGTTTCCAGCGATCCGCCTTCAGACAACCCACGACCAGCTCCAGGGACGCCGCCACATCGTTCTCCGCCAGCGATGTGCTGCAGACATGGTCGGCTACTTGATCATCATGGGGTTGAATGTGCTCGACCAGCAGGACCAGCCTGGCGTCGTACATCGACTTGCACAGGTCGCGCAGCTTCTGGATATCGTGAACCCGGCCGCCGTTGTACCCCACCACCACTACGCATGAAGTCATATTCATGATGCCCCCGACGTACAAACTGAAAACCGAAGCGGCGATGACTCAGTCATGCAGCGACGCAATGGACTCACGGTTGAGCCAGTACCAGACCAGGATCCCGCCAGCGCCAATGGCGGCCAGCACCAGAGCGTTACAGGGGGCAGGCATGACCCGCATGATCAGCACGGTCAGCCCGGCCCCGACGCCCAGGGACACCTCTTTGACGAACATGTTGTTCTGCTTGACCGAGAAGTAGTCGAGGTGGCTGAACGCGCATTCAGCGATGGACAGCAGTGCGACCCAGATCAACGCGCCGGTCAGGGTTTCGACGTGGAATGCAGCGGGCGAAGACAGCACGGCAAAACCGCCGACGATGATCCCGATCACCGTCAAGACCTTGAAGCGCCCGGTGCGCTCGATCAGCTTCATGACCGGCACTTGCGCAAAGACCACCACGGCACTGTTGAGGATCAGCATCAGGCCGTACCAGGCCGGCAATTCACCGGTCTCAAGCAGGATCGCCTGCGGCAGGATCGAGAACACACCGAACAGCTTGATGCCCATGATGACGCCGGCAATGATCCACGGCAGTTTGTTGCGCCAGCCGCTGCCCTCCTGACTGGCCGGACGGGCCATTGCGGCTTCAGTGGTGAAGCTCGCCCCCATCGCGATGGGCAGGCACAGCAGGACGAAAGCGGCGGCGCCGAGGAAAAACACCGTGGGGGTCAGCAGCGGCGACAGCAGGATCAACCCCGCCAACAGGCTGCCCATGTTCATGGCGACGCGGTTGTAGGCGGCGCCCTCTTTGGTTTGCGCCGCTTCGCTCTTGATCAGGTAACCGGCAATCGCAATGCCGTAGGCAAACAACGCGGCAGCAAACATGATGATGCCCTGGTGGCGGGTGACCGCCAGAAGCACCAGACCGAGAACGGCGCACAGCAGCGTGACGCTCAAGGAGCGGCGGCCGAGGACCAGCAACGTCAAGGGCAACAGCAGCAACAAGGCCCGATAACCGAGGGCCAATATGCTGTTGGTGGCGGTATCGAGCCAGACGTTGGCCTTGCCCAGCACCGCGAACAGCGCCACGGCCGTGATGATCCGAATGGTGAACAACCGCAGGTTGATCACCGGTTTCGTCACGACGGCAGCTGTTTCTACACTCATCCAACACCTCATGAATCGGCGGGCTGTCGAACGGGCACTGCTCGACAATCCTGAAACTTTCCAGAGCGATAGTAGAAAGAGATGCTTGTCTTGGTCAGAGCAAGTTCGTATAGAATCCAACGAACTTTACTGCCGGAGAGACCAGTAAAATGCAGGTTCAGCGCGCAGTGATCGCCGCCATCGAGTTCCAGCCGGGAGTCCCGCTGGTGCAGCAGATCGTCGATCAATTGACCGTGGCGATCAGTCAGGGCGGCTTGCCACACGGTTCCAGACTGCCGCCGATTCGCGAACTTTCCGACTTGATGAGCGTGGGCAAATCCACCGTGGTCGATGCCCTGGATCGCTTGCGGGCCAAGGGTCTGGTGGTGTCGCGCCAGGGCTCGGGGCACTACGTGCATCGTTCCATCACCACCCTCGAGACCGATGCCGGCCCGGACCTGCTGCCGCAAGACACCCTCAGCGTGGTCCGCCGCGCAGTCCTGCAGGACAATGGCGCGCTGCGTCCGGGCGCCGGTTTCCTGCCCACCTCGTGGCTGCCTGCCGAAGAACTGCTCAAAGCCGTGCGCGGAACGCTTCGCGCCACGACCCTGCGCATGGGCGAATACGGAAACGCCAGCGGTTATCTGCCACTGCGCCAGGCCTTGCGGGTCAAGATGTCGACCCTGGGCATCGAAGTGCCGGTGGACCAGATCATCACCACCGCCAACACCGTGCAAGCCATCGACATGCTGATGCGTCTGCTGGTCAAACCCGGCGATACGGTGCTGCTCGATGACCCGTGCTATTTCACGATGCACACCAATCTGGCGTGGCACGGCGTCAAGGTCATCACCATCCGCCGCGAGTGCGACGGCATGGACCTGGAGGCATTCGAGCAACTGTTGATCGCCCACCGCCCCGTGCTCTACCTGACCAACAATGCCCTGCACAACCCGACCGGTCACTCGTTCACTTCAGCGCAGGTGTATCGCTTGCTGGAGTTGAGCCATCGCTACAACTTCCACATCCTCGAAGACGATCTGTACTGCGACATGCAGCAGCGCAGGACACCGCGCCTGGCGGCGAGCGGGCTGGACAATGTTTCTTACGTCTCCGGGTTCTCCAAGACCTTGACCGCCAACAGCCGCGTCAGCTTCGCGGTGCTGTCGCCGGCACTGGCGGCGCGGATGGTGACGCTGAAAATGGCCTGCGGCGGCATGACCTCGGAAATGGCCGAGCAGATCATCTGCACCATGCTCAGCGACGGCAGCTATGCCAAACACATGCGGCGCACGGTGGATCGGCTCTACGAGTCGAACAGCCGCGTGGCGACGTGGCTGGGCGAAGCCGGGTGTTCGGCGTCGTCGCTGCCCGGCGAAGGTTTGTATATCTGGACGCGATTGCCGGAGGGATTCAAAGCCGAATGCCTGGCCAGAAAGGGTCTGGAAATAGATCTGGTACTGGCGCCGGGCACCATGCTCAGCAAGGCGGCGGATGCCAATCAGTTTCTGCGGTTCAACGTGGCGCACAGTGACCATGTGCAGGTGCGGGAACGGTTTTTCCGGTTGCTGGATAAGCCCCAAAAATAACCGACCACCGCCTATCCCCTGTAGGAGCGAGCCTGCTCGCGATAGGGCCGTCACATCCCGCATCAATATCGCCTGACACACCGCCATCGCGAGCAGGCTCGCTCCTACAGGGGGTTGCGGTGTCCCTCAAGACCTCAAAACCATCGGCCTTACCCCTTTCTCCTACCACGCCCACGAACCACTGTTCCGCATCAACGCCGGTGTCCCGGTGATCGAAGCCCTTTCCCACGCCTCCGAACTGCTCCACCTCGCCAAACTGCTCGCCTTCGACACCGCCATGGTCCGCGACTCCGACCGACACGCCTGGGCCTCGCATTTTTTGCAGGACATGAGCAAGGCAATCATCGACGACGTGGTGAAGGTGCTCGATGCACCGTGTAACAACCGCGCCTAAATGAAAAAGCCCCGCGCTTCTCTCGAAGGCGGGGCTTTTCATTACAGCATCCGACGCTTAAGGCGCGTACGTCAGCAGCAACTCGGTCGGCACTTTGAAGTCCAGGGACATCATCACGCTCAACGCGGTAATGGTGAAGATCGAGAACACGAACAGCTTGCGTGCCCAGACCGTGTCATCCACTGCCTTGTAGCCGGTCCAGGCCATGTACAGCCAGTACATGCCCATGGCCGCGGCGACGGCGAGGTAGCTCATGCCGGCGTAGCCGCTGAAGGTCAGCATCAAGGTTGCCACGAGGAAGGCCAGGATGTAGAGCAGGATGTGCTTCTTGGCCACCTGGATGCCGCGCTTCACTGGCAGCACCGGAATCGATGCGGCCAGGTAATCGTTGAAGCGGAAGATCGCGATGGCGTAGGAATGCGGCATCTGCCACAGGCTGAACATCACCAGCAGGGTCAGCGCGGCCATGTCGAAGGTGTTGCTCACCGCGACGTAGCCGATCACCGGCGGCATGGCGCCCGACAGACTGCCCACCAGCGTGCCGTGAACCGACTTGCGCTTGAGGTACAGGCTGTAGAAGCCGACGTAGATCACGAAGCCAATGACTGCGAACAACGCGGCCAACGGGTTGGCCACCTTGTACAACAACGCAACGCCGGCAACACCCAGGACGGTCGCATAGATCAGGGCCAGTTTCAGGGAGATCAGGCCCTGGACCAGCACGCGGTTCTTGGTGCGTTCCATCTTCAGGTCGATGTCGCGGTCGATGCAGTTGTTGAACACGCAACCGGAGGCAACCACCAGGGACGTGCCGATCATGGCGGCCAGGAAGATGGCCAGATCGACATGCCCTTTGGAGGCCAGGAAAAATCCGCCTGCCACAGAAAGCACGTTACCGAAAATGATCCCCGGTTTGGTGATTTGGATAAAGTGCTTAAGGGACATGCGGATCTACCTCACTTCGCCATCATGAACGTGTGGATGCTGAACATGATCCACAGCGACAAGCCAACCAGCAGGACAATCACGATCGCGGCGAAGACAAACGCAATCACGTTGTTACGCTGCGCGGCCGAACGGTCCAGGTGCAGGAAGTACACCAGGTGCACCAGCACCTGGACGATTGCGAACGCGAGGACGATCAACAGAGTGATCGACTTCGGCAGCGTCGGGTACATCACCAGACCGAATGGAATGACGGTCAGGATCACCGACAGGATGAAACCGATGGCGTACGACTTGTAGCTGCCGTGGCCGGCGTCATCGTGGCCGTGGTGGGAATGAGCTGGGTTAGCCATTTACATAGTCCCCATCAGGTAAACAACGGTGAATACGCAGATCCAGACAACGTCCAGGAAGTGCCAGAACAGGCTCAGGCAGCTCAGACGGGTCTTGTTGGTCGCCGTCAGGCCGTTTTTCTGCACCTGGTACATCATGATGCCCATCCAGATCAGACCGGCGGTCACGTGCAGACCGTGGGTACCGACCAGGGTGAAGAACGCGGACAGGAAGCCTGAGCGGCTAGGGCCGTAGCCTTCGGAGATCAAAACGTGGAACTCGTTGATCTCCATGCCGATAAAGCCTGCACCCAACAGGAAGGTCATGCCCAGCCAGCCCAGCACTGCCTTCTTGTTGCCCTTGTACAACGCCAGCATGGCGAAGCCGTAGGTGATCGAACTGAACAGCAGCAGAGCGGTTTCGCCCAGTACGTATGGCAGTTCGAAGATGTCGTGGCCCGACGGGCCACCCGCTACGTTGTTAACCAGAACCGCGTACACGGCGAAGATCGACGCAAACAGAATGCAGTCGGTCATCAGGTAGAGCCAGAAACCGAATACGGTCATCTCGCCCGAGTCGTGGTGATGGTCATCATGCCCATGTCCATCGACATGGGTGTGTCCAGCATTGGTCACTAAGTTCGACATGGTTTAAGCCTGTTCCAACGAGGTTTCAACACGGGTGGCGGTGGCCGGGATTTTCCCGGCCGCTACCAGACGCTTGTGCTGCTCGGCTTCGATGCGCTCGATCGTTTCAACCGGAACCATATAGCCCTGGTCGTCACGTGCAGCGTGGATCACGAAGTAGACGACAGTGCCTACCAGGCTCGCGATTGCCAGCCACCAGATGTGCCAGATCATCGCGAAACCGAAGACGGTCAACAGCGCGCCCATCACTACGCCAGTGGCGGTGTTGTTCGGCATGTGGATCGGCTCGTACCTGGCCGGAGCCTTGTACGCGGTGCCGTTTTCCTTGGCTTCGGTGAACGGGTCGATGCAGTCGGCTTTCGGCAACACAGCGAAGTTGTAGAACGGTGGTGGCGACGAAGTCGACCATTCCAGGGTATGGGCATTCCACGGGTCGCCGTGTTCGCACATGTTTTCTGGCTTGTTGCGGTCACGCACACTGACGTACAGCTGGATCAGTTGGCAGGCGATACCCACAGCGATCATCACCGCGCCGAACATCGCCACGTACAGGTACGGCACCCACTCAGGGTTGGTGGTGGCGTTCAGACGACGGGTCATACCCATGAAGCCCAGTGCATAGAGCGGCATGAACGCGACGAAGAAGCCGGAGATCCAGAACCAGAACGCTGCCTTGCCCCAACCTTCGTGCAGCTTGAAGCCGAACGCTTTAGGGAAGTAGAAGGCGAAACCTGCGATGTAACCGAATACCGCACCGCCGATGATCACGTTATGGAAGTGCGCGATCACGAACAGGCTGTTGTGCAGTACGAAGTCAGCACCCGGGATGGCCAGCAGTACGCCGGTCATGCCGCCGATGGCGAAGGTCACCATGAAGCCCAGGGTCCACAGCACCTGGCTGGTGAAACGCAGACGGCCCTGGTAGATGGTGAACAGCCAGTTAAACAGTTTCACACCCGTCGGGATGGAAATCAGCATCGTCGCCAGACCGAAGAAGGCGTTGACGCTGGCACCCGAACCCATGGTGAAGAAGTGGTGCAGCCAAACCATGAAGCCCAGGATCGAGATCGCGCCCGAAGCGTAGATCATCGAGTGGTGGCCAAACAGTTTCTTGCCGGTGAAGGCCGAGATAACTTCCGAGAAAATGCCGAATGCCGGCAGGATCAGGATGTACACCTCAGGGTGACCCCACGCCCAGAACAGGTTGACGTACATCATCGGATTGCCACCAAGTTCATTGGTGAAAATGTGGAAATCCATGTAACGGTCAAGCGTCAGCAGTGCCAGGGTAGCGGTCAGGATCGGGAACGAAGCCACGATCAGGACGTTGGCCCAGGTGCAGGTCCAGGTGAAGATCGGCATGTCCATCAGCTTCATGCCAGGGGTACGCATTTTCAGCACGGTGGCCAGGAAGTTGACCCCCGTCAGTGTCGTCCCCAGACCGGATAGCTGTAGCGCCCAGATGTAGTAATCCATCCCCACGCCAGGGCTGTATTGCAGGCCCGACAGCGGTGGATAGGCAACCCAGCCGGTCTTGGCGAATTCGCCGACGCCCAGGGACAGGTTGATCAGCACTACGCCGGAAACCAGCAGCCAGAAGCTCAGGGAGTTCAGGAACGGGTAGGCAACGTCACGCGCGCCGATCTGCAGCGGCACTGCAAGGTTCATCAGGCCGGTGAAGAATGGCATCGCCATGAAGATGATCATGATCACACCGTGAGCGGTGAAGATCTGGTCATAGTGTTCAGGTGGCAGGTAGCCAGGCGAACCCTCGGTGGCCATGGCCAGCTGGGTACGCATCATGATGGCGTCGGCAAAACCGCGCAGCAGCATGACCATGGCGACGATGATGTACATCACGCCGATTTTCTTGTGGTCGACCGACGTCAGCCACTCGGTCCACAGGTAGGTCCACTTCTTGAAGTAGGTGATTGCAGCGAACAGCGCCACACCACCGAGCGCGATCATGGCGATGGTTATCATCACGATCGGTTCGTGGAACGGGACCGCTTCCCAACTTAATTTACCAAACATCGTTTACTCCTCTGCCCCGGCAGCTGAATGCGCGTTCATGTCCATTCCTTGCGTAGCGGCCACTTCTTTCTCTTTCTTCTCGTGCTTCACTTTCGGACCCGGTTTCATGCCTTCGTACTTGTCGACGATGGTCTGGAACAGGTTCGGCGTCACCGAGGAGTAGAGCTCGACTGGGTTGTTCTGGCTCTGCTTGGCAAGGGCTGCGTATTCAGCTTGTTCAAGCTGTTTAGGTGCCTTTTTGACTTCACTTACCCAGGCGTCGAATTCTTCCTGGGAAGTGGCGATCGCCTTGAATTTCATACCGGTGAAACCTGCGCCGCTGTAGTTGGCGGAAATACCGTCCATCTCAGCGTTTTCGTTGGCGATCAGGTGCAGCCTGGTCTGCATGCCCGCCATCGCGTAGATCTGGCCGCCCAGCGCAGGGATGAAGAACGAGTTCATCACGGCGTCGGAAGTGATCTTGAAGTTGATCGGGGTGTGTGCCGGGAACACGATCTTGTTGACCGTGGCGATGCCTTGTTCCGGGTAGATGAACAGCCACTTCCAGTCCAGCGCGACCACTTCGATGGTCACCGGTTTCACGTCGGATTCCAGCGGCTTGTACGGGTCAAGCGCGTGGGTCGACTTGTAGGTGACGTAACCCAGGGCAATGATGATCAGCACCGGAACAGCCCACACCGCGATCTCGATCTTGGTGGAGTGGTTCCATTTCGGGGTGTAGGTAGCGTTGGTGTTGGACGCGCGGTATTTCCAGGCGAACAGGAACGTCATGACGATGACCGGAACCACGACCAACAGCATCAGCAGCGTTGCGGTGATGATCAGGTTTCGCTCGTCCAGACCGACCTGGCCCTTGGGATTGAGCAAGGTCATGTTGCAGCCTGACAGCAACAACGTGCCGATCAGCGGCAATAAGCCTAGTAGTCTGGGGTACCTGTTTTTACTCATCTCACGACCTCTAAAGCAGCTTGCGCAATGCAGTTGGGTTTTGATCGCCAACACTTCACCCTGCCAAGGGTTGGCATTTTTCTTGGATTGAATAAGGGCCTGCCCGTCGTGCGTCAGACGCGTCTCGACAAATCCTGGACTGGCGGTGAGTTCTTATTCGAATTCGTGGTCAAAGGCCTTGTTACAGACCAATTCCATTTGGTGCGGGTAGTTTTGGAGGCACCGACACCTGGGCGTCGCATGAAGCCACCGGAGTCTCGTTAACCTCTCCTGCTCAACATCTGGTTAAGGATTGAGCAGGGCCGGGAATTCAGTGCGGGCGATTGTAGTTATGTAGCGTTTTATAAACCATGTCTCATCCCGAAATAATTTTTATCCGAACCGGCAACAATCATTCACCATTTTCGTAAAAGTCGCGCATCTTATCGAAATACATTCTCAACAAAAACACCAAAAATAGTAGGTCTACCATCCGCAGTTCAGACAGGTTCGATAGCATCCACGGCGTCTACGACCCTGCCAGAGCCCCTATGTGACAAGGGCTTTGGCAATTCGCCAGCCACTGTTAAAACGGCCAGTTTCAGAACAACATGACCAAATCGTGAAAAGCCCACAGGCGGACAATTTCGTTGCGCAACGGGGTGCCAATCCAGTCCTCTGAAATGCCCTGCGACATACGCGCTGTGACAACATGTCGCACACTTGTCGCACCCATGACTGACACCTGTCACAGTCTTTTCACCCGCCCCCTGAATTGCGCTCGCCCATACGAAAAAGCCCCGGTCCACTCATCGAGGGCCGGGGCTTTTTTTGTCCGACAATAATTCGGACAGTGATCGTCTTTACCGCAGTGCTTTGCGGTTGCGCATGGTCAGAAAAGGCACCAGCACTACGATCAGCACAAAGGCGACCAGCGCCCACTGCGCCAGCGACAGACCGAGAATGGGCGGGTACGGGGTGGAGCAAAAACCGTCGACCTGAAAGCCCAGAGGGAAGATCTTCGCCAGCGGCAGATCATCGACAATCGGTTGCAGCACATCGATGCCGCAGCTGACTGCCGGATAGAACTGGGTATACACGTGATGACCGGCAACGCCGACGCCCGCCAGCGCGCAGATCACCACCAGGGTTTCAAACACCGTGATGCTGCGTCGCGAACGCATGGCCGCACCGATGAAGGCAAAGATCGCGATCAGCAGCAACGCATACCGCTGCAGGATGCACAGTGGGCAAGGCGCCTCACCCAGGACAATTTGCATGTACAACGCACCGCCGATCAGCGCCAGGCAAATGATGCCCAGCAACACCAGATAGCGCCGCTCACGGCCCAACCGCATGGTTTCCTCGCTCATCGCGTTTCCCTTCAAGATTCGATTGCCCGCCAGTCTACACGCTGATCCGGACCTTTGAGAGTCTGGAGCATGTCAGGGGGATTCGGGGGGAATAGACAATAAGGCAGTTAAGAAGGGATTAACTTTCCAACTTTTTTCCGTTCAGGAACCGAAGTAAAGCAATCGCCGGCAAGCCAGCTCCCACAGGGATTTGTGTCGGTCCAGATTGATGGGAACGGCACAAAACCTGTAGGAACGTGGCTTGCCCGCGATGAAGCCGACGCGGTGAGACTGGCCCACCGCGCCAAACCCTTACTCCAGCGCAGCAGCCGGCCCGAAGAACTCGTAACGGCTCTGCTTCTCCGGCACACCCAGCGCCTTGAGGTGGCGCTTGATGGCCGCCATGAAGCCTTTTGGCCCGAGGAAATAGGCATCCAGGTCGCGTTCTTGCGGCAGCCACTCGTGCAACTGCTGCTGACTCAACAGCCCGACCTTGTGCGCCGCCGGGCTCACCCCATCATCCTCGGAGTAGCAATAGAAGCGCTTGAGTTGTGGATGACGCTCGGCCAGTCCGTCGATCCAGTCACGGAAGGCATGCACACTGCCGTTGCGCGCGCAGTGGATGAAATGAATCGGTCGCTGGGTTTGCAGCGCCGCTTCGAGCATCGCAATGGTCGGGGTGATGCCGACGCCGCCACTGATCAGCACCAGCGGTTTGTCGCTGGCACTCAGGGTGAAATCGCCCGCTGGCGGAAACAGTTGAATGCTCGCGCCCACAGGCAACTGATCATGCAGGTAATTGGACGCACGACCGCCGTCTTCACGCTTGACGCTGATGCGGTACTGGCCCTTGTTCGCCAAGGCCGACAACGAGTAATTGCGACGAATTTCTTCCCCATCGAGGGTCAGTTTCATGCCGATGTACTGACCGGGCTCTGCCACCAGAATCGGGCCTTTGTCCGCCGGCTCGAAGTAGAAGGAGGTGATTTGCGCGCTCTCTTCAACCTTGGCCGCGACGATGAACTCCCGCGCACCGCGCCAGCCGCCCGGTGCTTGCGCCTTCTGGTCGTAGATACTGGCTTCAGCACCGATCAGGATATCCGCCAGTTGACCATAAGCCGCGCCCCACGCGGCAATCACTTCGGGTGTGGCGATCTCTTCGCCCAGCACTTCGGCTATGGCCCGCAGCAGGCAGCTGCCGACAATCGGGTAGTGTTCCGGCAGAATCTGCAGGGCCACGTGCTTGTTGATGATCTTGGCCACCAGATCGCCCAACTGGTCGAGCTGGTCGATGTGGCGCGCATACATCAATACGCCGTTGGCCAGCGCCCGTGGCTGGTCACCGCTGGCCTGGTGGGCCTGGTTGAACAACGGGCGGACTTGCGGGTATTCGCAGAGCATCATGCGGTAGAAGTGCGTAATCAGCGCTTCACCCCCGCTTTCGAGCAGCGGCACGGTGGATTTGACGATGGCACGGTCTTGAGCGCTCAGCATAAGGTAACTCCAGGACGACTGACTGTTGCGTTATACCCATCAGGTTTCATGCCAACTATTAAATTGTTATAAATCAATAACTTGAAAACATTATAGTCATTTAGACACAAGCTGATTTATAGTCATACCGACTACACGGAGTCATTATGACTGCAAAATCCCTGCTCACCGCACTCTTGCCACTGGTCTCCGACCTGTCCCGCGAACTCCCCGAAGGCGAGCGCTATCGGCGCCTGCTCGAGGCCATGCGCGCCCTTCTCCCCTGCGACGCGGCAGCGCTGCTGCGCCTCGATGGCGAATGGCTGGTGCCGCTGGCCGTTGACGGCTTGAGCACCGACACCCTGGGCCGGCGCTTCAAGGTCAGCGAGCACCCGCGTTTCGAAGCGTTACTCGCCGGCCCGGGCCCGACCCGTTTCGCTGCTGACAGCGACTTGCCCGACCCCTATGACGGCTTGGTTGATGGCCTGGATGATCATCTGGAAGTCCACGACTGCATGGGTTGCCCGCTGTTTATCGACGAGCGTCCGTGGGGTTTGCTGACGCTAGACGCCCTCGATCCCGAGCGTTTTGAACCGATTGAACTGGACGCCCTGCAAGCCTTCGCCAGCCTCGCCGCCGCGACCGTCAACGCGGCCGAACGCATTGAGCGATTGAACAATAGGGTGGAAGACGAGCACCAGCGCGCCGAAGTCTATCGCCAGGCCAGCGGTCAGCAGAACCGCGAGATGATCGGTCAGAGCAAGGCGCACAAGCGACTGGTGGAAGAAATCAATCTGGTCGGCGGCAGCGATCTCACCGTGTTGATTACTGGCGAAACGGGAGTCGGCAAAGAGTTGGTAGCCCAGGCCATTCACGCCGCCTCGCCCCGTGCCGACAAGCCGATCATCAGCCTCAACTGCGCTGCGCTGCCCGATACCCTGGTGGAAAGCGAGCTGTTCGGCCATGTCCGGGGCGCCTTCACCGGGGCGATGAATGACCGTCGCGGCAAGTTCGAACTGGCCAATGGCGGCACGCTGTTTCTTGATGAAGTCGGCGAGTTGTCGCTGACGGTCCAGGCCAAACTGCTGCGGGTGCTGCAAAGCGGTCAATTGCAGCGATTGGGCTCGGACAAGGAACATCAGGTCGATGTGCGCCTGATCGCGGCGACCAATCGCGACCTGGCCGAAGAAGTGCGCAGCGGCCGTTACCGCGCCGACTTCTATCATCGCCTCAGTGTTTATCCATTGTTGGTCCCCGCCCTGCGTGATCGCGGGCGTGATGTGCTGTTACTCAGCGGCTACTTCCTGGAGCAGAACCGCTCGCGCATGGGTCTTAATAGCCTGCGCCTGAACAGCGACGCCCAGGCAGCATTGCTGGCCTACGACTGGCCCGGCAACGTGCGCGAGCTTGAACACCTGATCGGCCGCAGCGCCTTGAAAGCACTGGGCAACTGCAAGGAACGGCCAAAGATTCTCAGTTTGAGCGCCGCCGACCTGGACTTGCCCAATGCCGGCGTTGATGCCGTGGCCGAGCCACCCGTCACGAGCGTCACGCAAGCGGTGACCGGCGACTTGCGCGAGGCCACGGAGAATTATCAACGCCAACTGATCAGTGCCTGTCTGGAGCGGCACAACCACAACTGGGCGAGCGCGGCCCGTGAGCTAGGCTTGGATCGGGCGAACCTGGGGCGGATGGCCAAAAGGTTGGGGATGAAGTAAGCAAAGATCGCAGCCTGCGGCAGCTCCTACGGAAAAACGTGGTCCATGTAGGAGCTGCCACAGGCTGCGATCTTTTGATCTACCCCTGCTCATTAAGCTAAAGCCAGCCCCAAACAAGTCGATAACCCTGCATCGATAGCCGTCGGCGATCCTGCGACAGCCCATCACCTTTTTCCAGAGAAGGTTCTTATGTCCTCCACCAAAGCCCGCGCAGACTCACTTTCGCTTCTGCTGTTTACTTTGCGCAGCGGCAAGCTGATGGCGATCAACCTGCTCAAAGTCAGCGAAATCATTCCCTGCCCAGCGTTGACCAAGCTGCCGGAGTCCCATCCCCACGTCAAAGGCATTGCCACGTTGCGCGGTGCGTCGCTGTCGGTGATCGACCTCAGCCGTGCCATTGGCGAGCGACCTCTGGAAGACCCGAACGGCGGCTGCCTGATCGTCACCGACGTCAGTCGCTCCAAGCAGGGCCTGCATGTTCAGGCCGTGAGCAAGATCGTCCATTGCCTGACCACCGACATCCGCCCGCCACCCTTTGGTTCCGGTGGCGGACGCGCGTACATAACCGGCGTCACTTCGGTCGATGGCACGCTGGTGCAAGTGCTGGACATCGAAAAAGTCATCCACGGCATCGCCCCGGTGGCGATCGACATGGCCCCGACCGAACTGAGCATGGAAGACGCCGAAACGCTGGGTAGCGCACGGATTCTGGTGGTCGATGACAGCCAGGTCGCGCTGCAACAATCGGTGCATACCCTGCGCAACCTCGGCCTGCAATGCCACACCGCCCGCAGCGCCAAGGAAGCCATCGACTGCTTGCTGGACCTGCAAGGCACCAACCAGCAGATCAACCTGATTGTTTCGGATATCGAAATGTCGGAAATGGACGGCTACGCGTTCACCCGCACCCTGCGCGAAACCCCGGATTTCGCGCACCTCTATGTGCTGCTGCACACGTCTCTGGACAGTGCGATGAATGCCGAGAAGGCACGACTGGCCGGAGCGAATGCAGTGCTGACCAAGTTTTCATCGCCGGAATTGACCCAATGCCTGATCACCGCGGCCAAAGCTGTCGCCGAGCAAGGTTACTGACTCTTGGCTGAAGATTTTTGCTGGCTGATGCGGCGCGATCTCACTGAAGACGTGCCACCCGCTGATTGGCCTGCGGGCCTGCAATTGTGCGCATACCGCCCCGAACTCGCAGAAGCCGTGCACCGGTTGATGGAGCTCGGTTATCTCGACGGCGGCGGTCGCGTGGCCACGCTGGACATGTGGCAACGGCAGTTCGAAACCGACCCGGAATATGATCCAGTGCTGTGTTTCATCGCCCTGGACAGCGAAGGCGTCGTGGGAGTGTGTCACTGCTGGACCAGTGCCTACATCAAGAACCTGGTGGTGCATCCCCGATTCCAGGGCCGGGGGCTGGGGCGTGCGTTGTTGTTGCAGGCCTTCAAGGTGTTCCAGCAACGGCGGGAAGGCTTCGTGGACCTGAAAGTGCGGGAAGACAATCTTCAAGCGCGGCGGTTGTATGAAAGCATCGGCATGCGTGCGATCCGCCGGGAACCGGTTCCGCTCTGATACCGACATCGCGAGCAGGTTCGTGCCTGCAGCGAGACCACCAAGTTCGGTGCACGAAACATAACCTGTAGGAGCTGGCTTGCCAGCGAAGGCGGTATGCCTGACACACCGCATCGCCCAATCGCCAGCTCCGGCCCCTACGGATCATGGTGTAGCACTATTTTCTGTAGGAGCTGGCTTGCCAGCGAAGAGGTCGGCAAATCTGCGCAAACCCTTCAGGCATACTCACCCTTCGGCCACTGCCCCAAGGATGCCTGCCCGTGAAATCTGCAACACTGACTTTTTTCTGCCTCACCACCCTTGCCATTCAGGCCCATGCCTCCAGCCCAGACGCCTGGGCCGCCTACGACAAGACCGTACTCGCCAGTTGCGTCAAAGCCAGCGGCCTGAAGGACAGCAAACCGGTCGGTAACGCTGCGCAGTTCGACGATCGTGTCGGTTATACCGCGCTTCTGCTCCAGGGCCAGTACCCGCAAAAACACATGAAAGGCGCCCAAGGCACCGAGCTGTGCCTTTACAACAAGAAGAACAAAACGGCGTACGTCACCGAATGGGATTCCATCCGCTGCGCCAAAGCAAAGTGAGTGGCGCATAATTTGCTTCGACAAACGCATCTGCGGCGGCATTCTGTCGCCGCCTCATGACTCCGGATGCGACTGACCGCTCAATGAACACGACGTTTTCCTGCGTAGGCTGCGGCAAATGCTGTAAAGACCACCATGTCCCCCTGACCTTGAGCGAAGCCCGGATGTGGGCGGCGGATGGCGGTCAGGTGATCGTTCTGGTGGAGGCGTTCCTGGGTAATGGGCTGGGCCTGCCCGAGCACCAACGTGAGCACGCCGAGCGCCGTTCTGCACCTGTGTGCAGTGGCGAATCCGCGGCCCATGTCGCCATCACGTTTGCCGCGTACAACGTTGGTCCCTGTCGCAATCTTGACGAAGACAACCTGTGCCGCATCTATGAGCGCCGCCCATTGGTGTGCCGTATCTATCCGATGGAAATCAATCCGCACATTCCTCTGAACATAGCCGTGAAGGAATGTCCGCCAGAATCGTGGGAAACAGGGCCAGAGCTGATCGTGGGCGGCAGTCTGGTCGATCAGGCACTGGTAGACCTGATACAGCGCTCCCGCCAGGCGGATCGCGACGAAATCCCGGTCAAGGATGCGATTTGCGCGCTGCTGGGCATTCGCACGACCGCGCTTAAAGGCGACGGCTTTACCGCTTACCTGCCGGACATGGCCGAGTTTGTCGGGATCGTCGACGACCTGGCTGAGCAAACATTGCCAGAGTGGAGCAGCGAATGGGCGTTCCATGTGTCAGGCGATGACATCGCCGGGCAACTGTATGCGGCAGGCGCGCAAGTGACGACAGATACACCGGCGAACTATGCGTTTATTTCGTTGCGGGCGGCTTGATCCAAAAAACCTGGCGTCTTTGACGACGCCATCGCGAGCAGGCTCGCTCCTACAGGGCGATTGCATTCCAAATGCGGGAGCGAGCCTGCTCACGATGGCGGCGGATCGACCACCGCACGGCCCGAAACCCTAGCGCTTACCCATCGACCGACGAGTCCCCGGCGGCGCCATGCCCGGGGTTTTGGTGTGGCCATTCTTGGCGCCATTCTTGTACCACGGCTGGTTGGAGCCCTTGGCGGACGCCAGTTCACCTGGTTTGAACGGGAACTTGAAGGCCGGGATCGCAGCTTGGGATTCGCTGTCGGCGCTGGAGTCGACGCTGTCTGGCAGCTCTGCCTGTTCGTCGCTCAACGTGTCGGCGACCGGCGGTTGTTTCGGGGAAGTCATGAAAGCTCCGGGTGATGCATGAAATGTCGGGCCCGGTGAGCGAGCCGCGAAAGGCGCCAGTATAAACGGAACGGCAGTTACAAGCTGCTAGCGGCAAGCTTCAAGTTAAAAGCCGAGCGAACGGCTTTTTGACTTGCAGCCTGCCGCTGGAAACTTGTAGCTTGCTAAGCATTCTTCACCGCCCGACGAGCCGCTTCCCATGAAAAAGACTGTCCTCGCGTTCAGCCGCGTCACCCCTGCAATGGTTGAACGTCTGCAACAAGACTTCGACGTCATCGTGCCGAATCCGAAACACGGCGACATCAATGCCCAATTCAACGAAGCCCTGCCCCACGCCCATGGCTTGATCGGTGTGGGTCGCAAACTGGGCCGCGCGCAACTGGAAAACGCCGCCAGGCTGGAAGTTGTCTCCAGCGTATCGGTCGGCTACGACAACTATGACCTGGCGTATTTCAACGAACGCGGGATCATGCTGACCAACACGCCGGATGTGCTCACCGAAAGCACCGCCGATCTGGCATTTGCCCTGTTGATGAGCAGCGCCCGCCGCGTCGCCGAACTCGACGCCTGGACCAAGGCCGGGCAATGGCAGGCCACCGTCGGTGCCCCACTGTTCGGTTGCGATGTGC
This sequence comes from Pseudomonas sp. P1.8, assembly GCF_001269805.1. Taxonomy (NCBI): domain Bacteria; kingdom Pseudomonadati; phylum Pseudomonadota; class Gammaproteobacteria; order Pseudomonadales; family Pseudomonadaceae; genus Pseudomonas; species Pseudomonas sp. P1.8. The sequence continues at coordinate 256,972 of NZ_LHVM01000006.1, read as the reverse complement.
ATGGCAAGACACTGGGCATTATTGGCATGGGCAACATCGGCGCAGCCATCGCCCGACGCGGTCGCCTGGGGTTCAACATGCCAGTCATCTACAGCGGTAATAGCCGCAAGACCGAACTGGAACAGGAGCTAGGCGCGCAATTTCGTAGCCTCGATCAATTGCTGGCCGAGGCTGATTTCGTCTGCCTGGTCGTACCGCTCAGCGAGAAAACCAAACACCTGATCAGCCATCGCGAACTGGCGTTGATGAAGCCGAGTGCCATTCTGGTGAACATCGCCCGCGGCCCGGTGGTCGATGAGCCGGCGCTGATCGAAGCCCTGCAAAACAACCGGATTCGCGGCGCCGGGCTGGACGTCTACGAAAAAGAACCCTTGTCCGAGTCGCCGCTGTTCCAGCTGAAAAACGCCGTAACCTTGCCACACATCGGTTCGGCCACCCACGAAACCCGCGAAGCGATGGCTAACCGCGCGCTGCACAACTTGCGCAGCGCCTTGCTGGGTGGCCGCCCGCAGGATCTGGTCAATCCGCAAGTCTGGAAAGGCTGAAACAAACGGGCAGGCTGAAAAACGCCTGCCCGTCAACTCAAGCCAACTGGCCCTTACCCTGTACAACCGGTGGTTTGGGTTTTCGAAACACCAGCACGTTACCCGCCATCACCAACACAAGCCCCACCAATGCGGGCGCAGTCCACTGATAACCCTCGGCGAACGCCGATACGTTGAGCGCCACCACCGGGAACAGCACGGTGCAGTACGCAGCACGTTCCGGCCCCATGCGCCCGACCAGCGTCAGGTACGCGGTGAAACCGATCACCGACCCCGGTATCACCAGATACAGCAACGAGCCGATGTAGCGGGCATTCCATTCCATGTCGAACGGTATGCCTTTGACCAGGCACCACACCGAAAGCATTGCCGCGCCATAAGCCATGCCCCAGGCGTTGGTGGTCAGCGGTTTGAGGCCGGCCTTCTGTTGCAGGCTCGACAGCATGTTGCCCGCCGAGAAACACAAGGTTCCGCACAGTGCCAGGCCCAGACCGAGCAAGGTTTGCGGGCTGGCCGTATGCCCGACCAACTCAGGCCAGAACAGTAAACCAAGTCCGAACAGGCCCAATGCACCGCCCATCAACACATTGCGGGCAATGTTCTGGCCGAAAAACACCCGTGCATTCAGGGCGTTCCACAAGGTGGCGGTGGAAAACACCACAGCGACCAGACCGCTGGGGATCCACTGGCTGGCGGTGAGAAAGCACATGAAGTTGATGCAGAACAGGCACAGTCCCTGCGCCAGGCAAATCAGATGCCCGCGTCGGTTCATCACTTGCAGGCGTCGGCTCAACAGCAGGATCACGAACAACACCAGCGCAGCGAGACCGAAGCGGTAGACGATCGACGCGGGAATCGCCACCACGCCCAGTTGCCATTTCAGGGCAATCCAGGTGGTGCCCCAGATCAGCACGGTCAACAAATACAAAGACAGGTTCATGACAAAGGCTCCTCGATAGGCGCCCAGTGTCCTGCGCCTCGCCTTCATGCACTTGCATAAACTTGCGCTTTTGTCCGGCGTCGGGCTGGCAGGCGAACGGCTACGGAGTAGGATGCAAGGCGTTGGATGCAGGTGTTAGAGAGCAACGATCATGGCTGCACTGGATACCCTACAAGTTTTTCAAGCCCTCAACCGCTCGCCCAATGCTCGCCTGGAGCACAGCGCCGAGCTCGGTGATGGCTTGTCCGCAGCCTTGTGGAGCAACCACCACGACGCACAGGATTACGAAGCGCCGAGCCACCACACGTTGTCCTGCTACCTCGCCGGTGGCACCGGGACCTTTCGCCGCGACCAGCCCGGCAACATGGGCGGCCCGGACAAGCTGTGCATCCTGCCGGCCGATCACCAGTCGGGATGGGTGATCAACGGCGATATTCGATTGGCGCACCTGTATTTCAGCCCCGAACAATTCGCCCTGGGTTGCGTCACCCTGCTCGATCGCGAGCCCCGGGAATTGCAGCTGCGCGAGCAGACTTTTCTAGAAGATCCACAGCAGGCGCGGCGTTTTCGACAGTTGATTACCCTGAACTGGGAGGAGCCGGGCGAGCGCTTGCTCACCAGCAGCCTGGCTCACGAAATGCTCAGCCATGCGCTACTCAGCCAGGTCAATGTACGCCAGGGTTTACGCCTCAAGGGCGGGCTTGCCGCGCATCAGCGGCGGCACCTGGTGGAATTTATCGACAGTCACCTGGCCGACGCCATCAGCCTGGGGCAATTGGCGGCGCTGTGTGCATTGTCGGAGTACCACTTTGCGCGGATGTTCCGTGAGAGCTTCGGCCTACCGCCCCATCAGTATGTACTGGCGCGGCGCCTCAACCGGGCGCGGGAGCTGTTGCGTTCGACTTCGCAGCCGCTGGGTGAAATTGCCCTGGCCTGTGGATTCTCCAGTGCCAGTCATTTCACCAACCGATTCCGCCAGGCGCTGGGTGGAACGCCCGGTGAGTATCGGCAGGCGTTCCTGCGCTAGAGCTCAATGTCGGCGTCGCTCGCGACTCTGGAGCGCGTTTTTTTTCGATGACCGGATCGATATCGGCAAATGGACCATCACGCCGGGCGTTCGTTACGAGATCATCGACTCGCAGCAAACCAACACGCTGACGAACCAGAAGTACCAAGGCGACTCGGTTGTGCAGACGTCGGTGGCGTTTTGATCGCAATCAATAATCGCTGAAAACAAAACGGGCCTGCAATGCAGGCCCGTTGTCGTTGGGAAGATAAATTTGAATCAGGTGTCAGCCGTTAAGTGCTGCCTGTTCGTTCTCAAGAAATTCTTCTTCCAGCAGCCCATCCGCGTGGCGTTCGAACGGTACTACGGTGGCGCGTGGCTTGCCGCGCAATTTGCCGAACAGGTGTTCCAACGCATGCTCCAGTTTCTCGGCAGCCCCGTCTATCGCCAGTTCCAGATTGTCGGCTTTATGGGTGACGGAAATCGGTTGATGGCCTTTTGGCCGCGCCTCCAGTTGGCAGCGTATATCGTGGGGACCGGGCTTCTCGCCGTTCTCGTCTCGCAGGTGGACCTCGACGCGTGTCAGGTCCTCTTCGTAGCGTTCGAGCGTGCTCTCAATGGTAGTACGTACCCACTCCTCCAGTCGTTTACTGCCTTGAATATGGTTATCACTATTGACTTGGATTTGCATAGTTCATCCCTTATTTCAGCTAGCTCGCGAGAGGCCGGTCAGCTAAGCCCTTGGGCGTCATCACCGTGACCTCTTACTTACACAATCGGTCTGTACGCTGAACAATTCAACCCCTGAAAAAAGATAAATATCTATTCGCAAAAAAAGCCGGACAATCGGCAAAAGCGCTGTTAAGGTCGGGAGTTGGGTCGCTCTGCTCTTACGTAATAATTGCTCACATTTGCCGCTCCCCCAGTGGGTGCAGGCTTCGGAAAATCCCCGCCTCTTCCACCAGCCAGTCATGCACTGCACGCACGCCTGGATGGCTCAGCGCACCCGGCGCATACAGCAGCATGTAGCGCTTGTGATTGGGCACCGCGAGGCCGAATGGCACGATCAACGCCCCGCGTTCCAGCTCGTCGTTAAGCAGGGTTCGGCGAGCAATCGCCACTCCCATCCCGGCAATCGCCGCTTCGATCGTCAGGTGATTGCGATTGAAGGTATGGCCACGGCGCACATCGGCTCCTTCGAACCCGATGGCATTGAGATAGAACTCCCATTCCGCATATTCGTAGCTGCCACGCCAGGCGGTGATGTCGTGCAACAACGGGAAATGAATCAGGTCCGCCGGCCCATGTAAGGGTGGACGCCCGCGCAGCAGGCTCGGCGCACAAACCGGAAAAATCTGCTCATCGAGCAAGGCTGTGGATAACAGCCCGGGGTAACTGCCGTCGTTGAGGTCGATGGCCAGATCGAAGTCCCCTTCATGCAGCGGCACGCTGCTGTCCTCGGCCACCAGGCGCAATTGAATATCCGGGAACTGCTGCTGCAGACGCGGCAGACGCGGCGTCAGCCATTTGCTCAGAAAGGACGGGATCGAACGCACCCGCAGAATTCCGCTGATCATGCCCGCGTCCAGTCGCCGTAACTCGGCGTCGATGCTGCCATAAGCCTCGTTGACCGTAATGGCCAGTCGCTGGCCTTCAGCACTCAACTCCACACCCCGGGCGCGTCGGTGAAACAGACGGAACCCCAGACGCTCTTCAAGTTGGCGAATCTGCTGGCTGACCGCCCCCGGTGTGATGTGCAGTTCTTCGGCGCAGCGGGTGAACGACAAGTGCCGCGCGGCACAGGCAAACACGTTCAGCCAGACATAGGTCTGGGCGTGTAACTGACGACTCATCGTTTAGTCCTGCTAAAGGATGTCTTAGGAGTTTTCGTTGGTCACGTAGGACCGCGACAGGCAGTATCGCCTACATTGCGCTTGTCCTACAAAAATGGCAGCGATTTTCCCTCCATTGCTTTGTATAGGCTTTAGCATGGCTATCAGTGTTTTCGATCTCTTCAAAGTCGGCATCGGCCCCTCCAGTTCGCATACCGTCGGTCCGATGCGTGCGGCTGCAACCTTCGCGCAAGCTTTAGTCGATCAGGGTTTTGTAGCCGAAGTGCGCCGAGTGGAAATCCGATTGTACGGCTCTTTATCGGCAACCGGCGTCGGCCATGCCACCGACCGCGCTTGCGTCATGGGCCTGATGGGCGAATGGCCGGACAGCATTGACCCCGCCACCATTGATCCACGTATTCACATCCTGCGCGAAACCGGCGAACTGCTTCTGGCCGGCAAAGCCATCGTTGCCTTTAACTGGCAACGCGATCTGCTGCTGCTCGACGAGAGCCTGCCCTACCACCCCAACGCGATGTCCCTGACAGCCTTCGGCGAAACCGGCGAGCTGTTCGAGCAAACGTATTACTCGGTAGGTGGTGGATTCATTATCGAAGCCGCAGAAGCCCAATCCGGTATCGCACCGTCGAGTGACGTGGTGCTGCCTTACGATTTCTCCAGTGCCGCCGAATTGCTCAAACTCTGCAATCAGCACGGACTGCGAGTGGGCGAATTGATGATGGCCAACGAACGGGCATGGCGCAGTGATGCAGAAATCCGCAAGGGGCTGCTGCACATCTGGTCGGTGATGCGCGAGTGCGTCGAGCAAGGGTTGCGTCATGAGGGCATCCTGCCTGGCGGTCTGAATGTCCCCCGTCGAGCAGCGAAATTGCACCGTAGCCTGTTGGAAATCGGCAAGCCGAATGTCATCACCTCCACCCTGTCAGCGATGGAATGGGTCAACCTGTTCGCCCTTGCCGTGAACGAAGAAAACGCCGCTGGTGGTCGCATGGTCACGGCACCGACCAACGGTGCGGCGGGGATCATTCCCGCGGTGCTGCACTACTACATGAAGTTCAATCCAGATGCCTCGGACGATGACGTCGTTGCCTTCTTTTTAGGTGCGGCAGCCGTCGGCATTCTCTGCAAGAAAAATGCGTCAATCTCCGGTGCCGAAGTCGGCTGCCAAGGCGAAGTCGGTTCTGCTTGCGCCATGGCTGCCGCCGGTCTCGCGGAGGTGCTCGGCGCTACGCCGGAGCAACTTGAAAATGCCGCCGAAATTGGACTGGAACACAATCTCGGCCTGACCTGCGATCCGGTTGGCGGACTCGTTCAGGTGCCGTGCATCGAGCGCAATGCGATAGCTGCGGTCAAAGCGATCAACGCCACGCAAATGGCCCTGCGCGGCGACGGCAAACACTTCATTTCCCTGGACCGGGTCATCCGCACCATGCGCGACACCGGCGCCGACATGCACGACAAGTACAAGGAAACTTCGCGAGGCGGGCTGGCGGTGAACTGGGTGGAATGCTGACCGATTTGGTTGCACACCCGCGTTTATTGCCCTGAAACGGGCAGGCCGGAGACGACCTGTAGGAGCGAGCTTGCTCGCGATGAACCAGAGGTCGCGGCGCAGTGCCTGGCTGACAGCGTTATCGTTGACGACCATCGCGAGCAAGCTCGCTTCTAAAGGGGTGCCCCCTGCCTTGGGCATGTCTCTTGCTACAGCCCTGTTGGAACAATGATGGCGATATGGCCGGTGGTCTGGCGTTGCGAACCAACTGGATCACGGCCGGTCAACAACTGCACGTTCAATCAGGCGGTGACGCATCATGGACAACCCTTTTCAGCTCATTACCGATGCCTTTGCACCGGATTACCAGATCAACCTGAGCATTCAGGGTCTGGACGGCAGCATCATGCTGACCCTTTCCAACAGCGGTCGCATAGTAGCCAAACGGCTGATCAGCGCCGAACAACGCAATGACCCTCAACGTCTCAAACGCCTGGTGCAAAGCATTCAGTTCGGAATCGCCATTGAACAGGGCCACAGCGCCATGAGCATTCTTGATGCCATGACCGGCGGCGACACTCGCACCTTGCCGCCGCATCAGGTCAAAGACCGGCCTCGCCCGACCCTTAATCTTTAAAGCTCGCCTTTTTCCACTTCGGGATGCTCACTGGAACCCGCGCCAATCTTGCGGTGCGGGTTTTCAATTTTCACCGACGGAAATTGCGACGACGCGTAACGCACCACCAGTATCGAAAACGCCAGGAGCAAAATCCCGCCGCACAGGTAGATGATGCCAACGTCCGGTGGGTTGTGATGCGAGACATTGGAAATCAGCAATCGCGTCAGCGCGGTGATCGCCACATAGATCAGGAAGCGCACGGGCATGTGGTTGGTCTTGAAGTAAATCCCGACCATCGCCCCCAGTTCCAGATAGATGAACAGCAGCAAGATGTCATCGATCTTGATGTGCCCCTGCTCCAGCATCCCGAGGAACTCCATCACCGCCGCCCATGCGGTGACTGCTCCAATAGCGAACAACGCCAGGTAGTGAAAGGTTTCGACGAACAGGTTGCCCAGGGACTCGGCCAGTTCATGCACGTTCTGGCGCAGCCTTTCGGCCCAGTTGATTTTCACGATGATGCTTCCTTAGGTCGGCTCGACCGGATGATGCGGGGGTGACGGTTTTTCTGTATGCAGAAAAAAGGCCAGTCCATGATGGCTAGCCGCTCGCAAATGCGCGCCGTGGCGTTTGGTCGCACCTGATCTGAGCAACAGCTGGCCCAACTGACAAATTCTGAATCCGAACTACATTAAAAAGCCACTACCCAAAGCGCAGTGTTTCGCTTATCCTTTAGCTGTATATAAATACAGTAGTCGAATCAGACAAACAACGTGAAGGCATGTGAGGTGGTAAATGGCCGTCGAAGTGGTATACCGCAGCAGCCGAGATCTGGAGCGCTTGTTCATGGATAAAGCCGAAGCTGACCGTCATGACAAAATGCTCGAACTGGCTGAATTGCTGGCTGAAGTGTTGCACAAAGCCGTTCCGTCCCTGACCGAGCAGCAGGTGGAAGAAGCCGGGATCTACATGGCGAAGAACCGCGATATATTCGCCAAGGCGTTCAAGAGCCAACCGGACGCGTTGTCCGAATTGCTGACGGCACCGGTTGAAGTTGCCCCAGTGGTTGAGCCTGTTGAATCGGCCGAAGCCGAAGCCCCAGCGGCCAAACCCGCCAAGGCGCCGAAAGCCGCGAAGTAACATCCGAATTGAATAGGCCCTGAGTTGTATGGCTCAGGGCCTTTTTCATTTTCGCAATCAACATATCGCAGCCTTCAGCAGGAACCCCCGAAGGTGCGATCCGTTGATCACCCTATCGATACAACACCTTCTCCGCCAACTCATCCGCCACTCTGGCTGGTGATCGTTTTTCCGCCTGGGCATGGGCGAACACTTCGGTCAGACGTGAGCTGATTTTCGACAGATGTGCCGTAATGGTCGGCAATTCTTCGCCACGATGTTTGAGTGACACATAGATCAATCCGCCGGAATTGATCACATAGTCCGGTGCATACAGGATGCCGCGTCGCTCCAGTTGGTCGGCGACTTCCAGATGGGTCAGTTGATTGTTCGCCGAACCCGCCACCGCCGAGCAGCGCAATTGCGACACGCTGTTGCTGTTGAGCACCCCGCCCAGGCCGCACGGCGCGAGGATGTCGCAGGGCGTGCTGAGCAACGCGTCGTTGGCAATCGGGTGCGCGCCGAGCTGTTCCATGGCCAATTGAACCTTGCCATGATCGATGTCACTGACCAGCAGTTCGGCACCGGCGGCATGCAGCTGTTCGGCGAGTGCGTAACCGACATTGCCCAATCCCTGAATCGCCACGCGCAGACCTTCCAGATTGTCGCTACCCAATCGAGCCATCGCCGTGCTGCGAATACCGGCAAAGACCCCCATTGCCGCGTGAGGCGCTGGGTCTCCCGCCGAGGTGGTACTGGTGACGTGCCGGGTCTGTTGGGCGATGCAATCCATGTCCGCAACCGACGTGCCACTGTCGATGGCAGTGATGTAGCGACCGTCGAGTTGATTGATACAACGCCCGAATGCTTCAAATAGCGCGGCACGACTTTCCACATGGACTGGACGTATGATCACGGCGACGCCGCCGCCTTGGGCCAGACCCGCCAACGCAGCTTTGTAACTCATACCCTGCGCCAGCCGCACGGCGTCTTCGACCGCAGACTCGTCGCTGGGATAGGCAAGGTAACGACAGCCACCCAGGGCAGGCCCGAGTCGGCTGTTATGAATGGCAATGACCGCCTTCAACCCGGTCACCGGATCGACGCTCAGGTGCAGCGATTCAAGGCGAGTGCTTTGCATGAGAGCGAACATCGTAAGGCTCCCGAATCACATCTTGTAGTCGCCAGTATAGGCTTGCGCTCAAAATTTGCAGAAGCGCACCGGAATAAGCGTTACGGCAAAACGGGCATTCGGAAATAACCCGAATCTACCCTTCACAGCACTGGACGAATGCCGCAGACGAGGCTAAAACGAGGCATTGCCCGGAGATTTTGATGACCCCGCGCCAATCGTTTTTTGCCTGTTTGCAACGCTCACCGCCCGCGCTGTTCGAGGCCGCCCTGTGGATTGCGGCCGAGCATGACAGCGAGGTGAAACCTGCATCCATTTTGACGGACTTCAAGCAATTGCTACAGCGCGTCAGCGGCGGCTTGCCGATGTTGCCGGTGAGTGAACTGGCGCAGCCGCTATTGCGTCGCTTGAATGACCTGGGTTTCGCCCAGGACGATTCCACACCCTTGCGCCCGCAAGTTGCACTGCTCGACAAAGTACTGGAACGTCGACGTGGACAACCGCTGGCCCTGAGCCTGATTGCACTGGAGCTGGCCAGAGGCCTGGAGATTCCCATGGTCGGGGTCAACTTCCCCGGGCACTTTCTGTTGCGTGTACCGGGTGCCGATCATTTGCTCGACCCTTGCGGTGGCCGGCGCCTCTATCCAAACGATTGCCGGGAGTTGCTATACCGCCAGTACGGTCCGAACATGAAACTCAGTGCCGAACACCTGGCCACTGCCGAGCCTGTGCAAATGCTGCAACGACTGTCTCGCAACCTGCGTCAGTTGCACCTTTCTCATGACGATTTCATCGGTGCCTTGATTGACGCCGAGCGTGTACTCGAACTGGGTAACGCCAACGCATCGGATTACCTGGCCCGCGCCAGTCTGTACCAACGTCTGGATTGCCCGAACGCCGAACGTTTCGACCTGGAGCACGCATTGCTGCTCAGCGACGACCCGATCCAGCGAATTCGCCTGACGGAACGGCTGGAGCATCTGCCGCCCAATGCCATCGTCCACTAAAAGCATAAGATCGCAGCCTGCGGCAGCTCCTACGAGAATGGTTGTAGGAGCTGCCGCAGGCTGCGATCTTTTGATCCAGGATCAAGGGCTATCTGGCTGATTCGCAGGATGCGCCTTGATAAACGCCGGGTGCGTGACCGCCAATGCTGCTACTCGCCGGATTCGCGGATAAGCCTCAAGGGAAACGTTGAACCGCTCGGCCGCGTACAACTGCGGAATCAGGTAGACATCCGCCAGACCCGGCTCAGCGCCGAAGCAATAACCTTCATCAGCAATCAACTTTTCCACTGTCGCCAACCCCTGGCTGATCCAGTGCCCGATCCACTCGACTACCTGCGGTTCTTCTTGCCCCAACTGCCGCAGCTGATTGAGCACGCTGACGTTGTGCAGTGGATGCACATCGCAACCGATCACCGCCGCCACACCACGCTCATGGGCGCGAGTGGCGAGGTCTTTGGCCAGCAACGGCGCCTGTGGATAACGTTCCTCAAGGTACTCGATAATCGCCGGTGACTGAATCAGCAATTGGCCTTCGTCGGTGCGCAAGGCCGGTACACGACCTTGCGGATTGACGTCCAGATACGGCCGTTGCCGATGCTCGCCACCTTGCGGTGCGATCAGATTGATGGCCAGCGCCCGGTAATCCAACCCCTTGAGAGCCAACACAATGCGCACCCGGTAGGACGAAGTCGAACGGTAATAGGTATAGAGTTCCATGCCCGCGCCCCTTAGCGTGCCGGCAGCACTTTGCCACGGCACTCGCCGAAACCGATCGAGACAAAACCCTCGCGACGGCAGCGGCCGCGCAGGATGATTTCGTCGCCGTCCTCAAGAAATTTACGTACTTCACCGGAGGCCAGTTCGATCGGCTTTTTACCGCCTTCGGTGATTTCCAGCAGGCTGCCGAACTGACCGTTTTCCGGCCCCGACAAGGTGCCCGAACCGAACAGGTCACCGGCCTGCAACTGGCAACCGTTGACACTGTGGTGCGCGACCATTTGTGCCACGGTCCAGTACATGTGCCGGGTGTTGCTCAACGTCAGGCGATGGGCCGGCAGATTTTGCTCACGCATGGTTTCGGTGAGCAGTAGCACTTCCAGTTCGATGTCGAAGGCGCCCGCCGCTTGATCGTGCTTGTCGGTCAAATATGGCAGCGGCTGCGGGTCACCTTCCGGGCGTGCCGGCTGGGCACGACGGAACGGTTCCAGCGCTTCGGCCGTCACCACCCACGGCGAGATGCTGGTGATGAAACTCTTCGACAGGAATGGGCCCAGCGGTTGGTATTCCCAAGCCTGGATATCCCGCGCGGACCAGTCGTTGAGCAGGCAGAATCCGGCAATGTGATCGGCAGCGTCACCGATGGCGATGGAGTCCCCCATTTCGTTGCCCTGACCGATCCAGATGCCCAGTTCCAGTTCGTAATCAAGGCGCGCACACGGGCCAAAGGCCGGTTCGGTCTGGCCGGCTGGCAAGGTCTGGCCTTTCGGGCGGCGCACGTCGGTACCGGACGGGCGAATGGTCGAGGCGCGGCCGTGATAACCGATCGGCACGTACTTGTAGTTCGGCAGCAACGGATTGTCCGGGCGGAACAACTTGCCGACGTTTTGCGCATGCTCGATACCGACGTAAAAGTCGGTGTAGTCGTTGATTTTTGCTGGCAGATGCATCTCGCAATCCGCCGCCAGGGGCAACAGTTTTGCACCCTGGGCTTCGATCTTGCCGTGTAGGGTGCTGCCCTCGGCGAACAATTCCAGCAGGCGTTCACGCAGGGCAACACGCGCCTCACGACCCAGTTCAAAGAAAGCGTTCAACTGACCGCCACGGGTGGCTTCGACCGCTACTTTGGCGGCGCCGTCGAACAATCCGGCGTCCAGCGCCGCTTGCAGATCAAAGATATGCTCGCCAATGGCCACACCGCTGCGCGGTGCCGAACCGTGAATGCTGAACACGCCCAGTGGCAGGTTCTGCAGCGGGAAATCAGCATGGTCGTTAGCGCAAGCAACCCAGCTGCGTGTGATGGAAGTCTGCGTCATGGGTTATCTCCGGGTCGGGTCGAAAGTGGCGGGCAATGTGGCCCAGCAGGCGTCGTAAGAAGTTTGCAATTGCGGGCAATCCAGGGCGAAACGACTAGGACGCAGCACCTGGCTGGTCTCGAACATGAAGGCCATGGTGTTGTCGATTTTCGCCGGTTTGAGATCAGCGTTGATCGCTTTGGTGCAGGTTTCGCCATCCGGGCCGTGGGCGCTCATGCAGCTGTGCAACGACGCGCCACCAGGCACGAAGCCTTCAGCCTTGGCGTCGTATTCGCCCTTGATCAGGCCCATGAATTCGTTCATCAGGTTGCGGTGGAACCAAGGTGGACGGAAGGTTTTCTCGGCGACCATCCAGCGTGGCGGGAAGATCACGAAGTCGAGATTGGCCAGGCCATGGACACTGGTCGGCGACGTCAATACGGTGAAAATGGAAGGATCCGGGTGATCGAAGCTGACGGTGCCAATCGTGTTGAAGCGGCGCAGGTCATATTTGTACGGCACGTTATTGCCGTGCCAGGCCACCACATTCAGCGGCGAGTGATTGAGCTCGCAACCCCACAACTGTCCGAGGAACTTCTGCACCAGTGTCGTGGGTTGTTGCAGGTTCTCATAAGCCGCCACCGGGGTCAGAAAATCCCGCGGATTGGCCAGGCCGTTACTGCCGATCGGCCCCAGATCCGGCAGGCGCAGGGGCGCGCCATGGTTCTCGGCAACGTAGCCTCGGGCTTGCGGCTCGAGCAATTCGATGCGGAACTTCAACCCCCGCGGCAGGACGGCGATTTCCAGCGGCTCCAGGTCCAGCACGCCGAGCTCAGTGGCAATACGCAGGCGTCCCAGTTCCGGCACCAGCAATAATTCACCGTCGGCATTGAAGAACACACGCTCCATAGAGCGGTTGGCGCGATAGTTGTAAATGCTGATTCCGGACGGCTTATCCGCGCCCGAGTTCGCCGCCATGCTCACCAGGCCGTCGATGAAATCGGTCGGTTCGTCAGGAATGTCCAGCGGGTTCCAGCGCAGGCGATTGGGTGTCACTTCACCCAACGCGCCTCCGGCCAGCTGCCGGTCAAGCTTGACGAATGCCGGATGATTGGCGGATGGCTGGATGCGGTACATCCACGTCCGTCGCGCTTCGCTGCGCGCCATGGTGAATGCGGTACCGGAAAACAGTTCAGTAAAGAGGCCGTACGGGGCTTTTTGCGGAGAGTTCTGGCCGACGGGCAGTGCGCCGGGCAATGCTTCGCTGCTGAATTCGTTGCCGAAGCCTGATTGATAGGCCAGGGTTGAATCGGAGTTCATGGAGCCTCCTGAACAGGGAGTCGGCAATGGCCCATCACTCTGTATGAGAGGTTGTGGCACGCCGGGGTTATTTTTATCGTAATTGAATTACGCTTAACGTAATTTGATTGCTATTGACCGTCAAGCTATAAAGACGCCCATTCGTCCCGAGATCCCGGCACCACCATGGAAAAGACCAGCGACAGCAACGGCAAACAGAAAGTCCGCTCGGCCGAAGTCGGCACCGACATCCTCAAGGCGCTCGCCGAGTTGTCGCCCTCCACCTCGCTGTCACGCCTGGCCGAACACGTACAGATGCCGGCAAGCAAGGTTCATCGGTATTTGCAGGCATTGATTGCCAGCGGTTTTGCCGAACAGAACGCCGCCACCAACCATTACGGTCTGGGCCGTGAAGCCTTGCGTGTCGGACTCGCGGCCCTCAACAGTATGGACGTGCTGAAAGTCGCCGCCCTGCCATTGGCTGAGTTGCGCGATGAATTGAACGAAACATGTTTTGTGGCAGTGTGGGGCAACCAGGGCGCAACCGTTGTGCATATCGAACCGGCAGTGCGTGCGGTGACGGTAGTGACGCAATTGGGGTCGGTGCTGCCATTGCTCAGTTCCTCCACGGGGTTGGTCTTCGGCGCTTATCTGCCTGCGCTTGAAACCGTGGACCTTCGCGATCAGGAATTGCGCAACAGCACCCTGCACGCGCTGGCGGACGATCAGGCGTATACGGCAATGTGCGAGCAGATCCGTCAACGAGGTCTGCATCACGTGCATGGATTATTGATGCCTGGCGTGGATGCCCTGTCGGCACCGGTGTTCAACGCAATGGGCAAGATCGCGGCCGTGCTGACCGTGGTAGGACCGACCTCGCTGTTTCATGCCGATGAGAACGGACCGGCGGCGCAGCGTTTGTTATCCGCCACCCGCGCGGTGAGCTGGCGCATGGGATTTGAACCCGCAACACATACAGCCTAAACGGAGAGACAGTGCCTACTGACGAGTGGGCACTGTCGTTTTCATCAGGCTACGGATTCGCCGAGAAACACTCGGGCAATGCTTGAGGCCAATCCATTGACTTCGTCGAAGTCCAATCCTTTGAAGCGATACTTCGAATCAAATGTGTAGCCCTCGGAAAAAATCCCAAGGTGTTCGCCTTCGAAATAAGGGACTTCACCCTCCTGTAACTTTAAATATAGCGCCGACACCAGTGTTTCAGAATATGAAACCAACATATCATCCAAAGAGAGGACGCCATTGATATAAACTTTATCGACATCAATTCCGCGCCCGCCAATCCTTGCATGCAACATGGCACGCACTCGTTCTATGCTCAGATCTTCCATGATTCAACAACTCCAGATTAATTAATAGCGACCTGTCACAGAGCATGTTATTTGCCTGTTTATCAGCGCCACCGGCATAATAACTTAAAAAATTTTTTTACTGCACCCGACAAAATATTGTAATTCATTACCGCCTCTTGAACAGCTGTTACTTACCCACTCAACCTTGTAGTACCAAACCTAGTTTTTTGGCCATCGCAACAGCTTGTGTCCGACGCTCAACCCCCAACTTGCTGTGGATTCTCCGGGCGTGAGTTTTAACCGTATGCAATGAGATGAACAAGTGCTCGGCAATTTGCTGATTGGAGTTACCCTGAGCAATCAAGCCCAGCACCTCCAGTTCCCGCCCGCTCAGCAGGTTGGCATCCACTGCCATCGCACTCACCGACTCTTCCCCTCGCAAACGACAGAGCAGGTTCGGCTGCCGCAAATTCAAGTCGCGTAATGCCTGTTGTCCATGACAACGCTCGACCAGGGTCAGACCGGTTTCCAGCGCCGAACTGGCCACGTTCGGTTCGCCCGTCAGGTCCGCCACCTCGCAAATGGCCAGTTGCAGCTCGGTTTCCAGCGCCAGCATGGCGTGTTGCTGCGCATGCTCACGTAAAGCCTTGAGCCGATCCAAGGAACTTTGCGTCACTTGCAGGTGAGTTTCGGCCAATATCAACTGGTATTCGATTCGGGGAATCAACTGCAGCGTTGCCGGAGGCGCCTGGCGCGCGTGAGGGCCGCGGTAATGACGCAAAACACGGGTCAGCGCCTCACGTGCCAGCTCCGGTCGCCCCTGCTGCAGCCAGAAATGACTGCTGATTTGCAGCAGTACACCGCGATAGACCGTATCGGGAATCTGCCGTTGCTGCATCAACCGCTCGGCTTCGCGCAAACGATCGAAGGCATGGGCGTAATCGCCCCGGTTGGCCGCCAACTGCGACTGCCCGAGAAATCCGTACAATACGTGCTTGTCCTGACTTTGCAGGCAATCTTCGAGGCCGGCCTGAAAAAAACCAGCGGCCCGTTCGTCGAGCCCCTGACACAGGGCCAAACGCCCTCGCCGTAGGGCGATTCGCCCCAGCAAGGGTGTCGGTCGATCCGCCTGACGCCTCAGCATCGAATCGATATCTGCCAACAAATCTTCGGCTCGACGCGGTGCTCCGCGCTGTTCCAGCAATTGCGCGTGATCGAGTTGCAGCAGACCTTCAAACAGTAATGAACCTTGCGCTCGAGCCAGGCACAACGCGTCACGATTGAAAACCTGTGCGGCGTCGAGGTCGGCAATGAGCAACGCTTGCTGAGTCAGCCCCGACAGGCATAACAAACGCGCTGGCCAGGCATCGGCAGCCAGTGCGTCCAAGGCTTCAATAAAGTGCGTTCGCGCGGCTGGCATGCGCCCCTGCAAATGCAACAACCAACCTTGCTGAGCCTGCCAGCGCGCCAATAATTGCCGTTGCAAGGACGCGGTCGGTTGCGGGGTGAAACGTGACAGTTGTGCAATGCACGCAGCCGCCTGCTCAAAACGCCCGGCAAACAGCAACGCTGCCGTGATCAATCCCACCCGTTGCGGTGTACCCAGAGTCAATTGTTCACCGAGGTACTCGTGCAGTTTGAGTAACAAGCCGACGTTCTGACGCTTGAACAAATGCTCAAAGCTGAAGTGTTGCAAAAGACTGACCGCAACCTCGTGCTCCTGTGCCAGCAATGCCTGTTCGAACGCCCCCTGCCAATCCTCATTGGCGCAGAACCATTGGCAAGCGCGGCGATGCCAGGATCGCCCGGCCGACGCCGGCTCTTCACGTATCGTTCGGGCCAGTGGCTCGAAGACTCGCAACCATTCGACAGAGTCTTCCCAAGGTTCGATGAAGCACCCCATTTCCTGCAACGCTTGCAACCACTGAGCACCTTCGCCCGCTCCGAACAGATGCTCGCACAAGCTGGCATTGAACCGTGGCAGATGAACCAACACTTGCCAGACCTCAACCAATTCCGACGGCAAGGTGTTGAACAACTCGTGTTGCAGATAATCGAGCAGTGTCGCCGAGCGGCTCTGCTCACCCGACCAGGGACAACCCTCAAGCAATGCGATCCGCACGCCAGCGCACCAGCCACCACTGCGCTCAACAACCCTTCTGGCGGTTTGTGCTGCCAGGGTCGACTCGACATGACCCAGCAACTGCACGACCTCAACCTCGGTGAAAGCCAGCGTCCGGCCTTCGCACTCGTACAACTCATCATCCAGCAGCAGTCGCGGCCAGTTGCAGGGAGGTCGTCGACGAGATCCCAGCCACCAGGTCAGCGCAGGGTTGCCAAGGGACAACAGGCGATCGAGCATTCGATCGAGTTCCGGGTTGGCCGTGCGGCAGTAATCATCGAGGAAAAGCCAGGTCGGCGCCTGCAATCGCGTCAGATGCGCGAGCATTCCCGACTCATTGACGCAATCCAGACCCAGCGCTTGCGACAGGCGCAATAGAAAATCGCTCGCGCTTAGCGACTCCCCCGCCAACGACAGCCAACTGACTCGACAGGACTGCGGTGCCCGCAACAGACATTCGGTCAGCAGCGCGCTCTTGCCACTACCGGCCGGCGCGCACAGCAGCTTCACCCGCGCCGTCGAGGCCAAAAGTGGCTCGACCAGACGCTCGCGAGACAGGTGATGCGACGACAATCGGGGCAGTATTCCAGGACGGTCCAGACAGTACGTCATGGCAGTCATTGTGATGCGCCTTTTTTATAATTCTGGCGCCACCCTAGACCTCTCCCGAGCGCTTGTTGAAGAAGTATTCAACACACTGATCAGCCCCTATAAAAAAGGTGACCGAAAAGTCACCTTCTTGTGTAAGAGCCTGTAGGACGACTACCGCACCCCCGTACTCCGCAGGGCCGCAGGCGTGTAGTCCCCCGCCTTTGCAGCGATGTTGAATTCGAAGCTGCGCTTCTCCTCGTTCTTCATCCCCAGGGCAATGTATCGACCGGCAATCAGGTCGTAGAGCGCCTCGACGGTGTAGGCCGGCACTTGATGATCGTAATAGAACTGGGCATGCCCTTCGGCAACACGCCAGAGCTGGCCACGACCATCGTAATGATCAGCCAGCGCCACCTGCCAACTGTCTTCGTCGATGTACATATGGCGCTTGGCATAGACGTGCCGCTCGTTCGGCTTGACCGTGGCGACGACTTCCCAGACCCGGTGCAATTCGTAGCGAGTGAGGTCCTGATTGATGTGCCCGGCCTTGATCACATCGGTGTACTTGAGGTTCGGCGAATCGAGTTTGTAGCTGTTGTAGGGGATGTACATTTCCTTCTTGCCGATCAGCTTCCAGTCGTAGCGATCCGGCGCGCCGGAGAACATGTCGAAGTTATCGGTGGTACGCAGGCCATCGGACGAGGTGCCGACGCCGTCATAGGCCACCTGCGGTGCACGTCGCACCCGACGCTGTCCGGCGTTGTAGATCCAGGCTTTGCGCGGCTCCTGGACCTGATCGAGGGTCTCGTGAACCAGCAACACGTTGCCCGCCAGACGCGCAGGCGCGGTGACTTCCTGCTTGAAATAATTGAGGACGTTGTCGTCGCTGCCGGGCTTCAAATCGCCGAGTAGCGAAGGCACGGCAACTTCATCCTTGAAGCGGATCACGGTGAAATCGCCATTGGACTGCGGCGTTGCCTGGGTGATGGTGCGGCGCAGATTGCCACCGTGATATCGGGTAACGTGGTTCCAGATCACCTCCACGCCGTTCTTCGGAATCGGGAAGGCGTAGTAGCGATTGCCGGTGAAGTTGGCCAGGCCGTTACCGTCGTTGATCGGTGTTACGTTCAGCGCACTGCGCTTGGCAGACTCATAAATTTCGCTTGGCAGGGCCACCGTCCGATGGCTCGGATAGACCGGAATCCTGTAGGTCTCGGGATAGCGTTTGAACATCGCTATCTGGCCGTCAGAGAGTTTGTCCTTGTACTTGTCGACCGTGGCCGCGGTGATGGTAAACAACGGTTTCTCGTTGGCGAACGGGTCGGCCAGAAAACCTTTGCTGTCTACCGCGCCAGCGTTTTTCGGGATACCACCGGTCCAGGCCGGAATCGAGCCATCGGCATTACCGGCTTTCTCGGCACCCAAGGGGGTGAGGCTGGTGCCAAGCTTGTTGGCTTCTTGCGCCGAGACAGCGGCCATCACATTGACTGCGAGCAGGCTCAGGGTCAGAACGGTGCCCAATTGCAGAATCATCTTGCGCATTGAAATCATCCTTTTCAGCCAGATCAGAAGTTCACGCCAAAGCTCAGCGCCACGAAGTCGCGATCTTCGAGGACGTTGTAATCGCCACCAAAAAAGTCGGTGTAACTGAGGCTCGCGGTGTAGGTGTTGCGGTAATCCGCATCGACGCCGAGGCTGACGGCCTTGGCACCCTCGTTGAACAGTCCGTTGGGACCGTAGCCGTTGACGTCATGGGACCACGACAGGTTGGGGCGCATGTTGATCCCGGCGATCAGGTTGTTGTAGTCAAGGATGGCCCGGGCGCGATAACCCCACGACGTCGAAGTCACGAAACCGTCGGTGTCCCCGCCGAATCCATACTGTCCGTACACCGAGTCGCGGCCATAGCGCAGCTTGCTGCGCGACTCCAGGCCACCGACCCGCACCACCCCTGCCTCGCCTACCAGTGTCAGGCGATCCGCGCCGGCGATTTGATCGATGAAGTGCGTCAGGGTGCTCTGGATCTGCGTCACTTCCTTGCGGCGGTAACCTTTGTTGTCGGCGCCTGGCGAAGTTGCAATGGGTGATGCCGCGCCGCCCGCGATCGGATTGAGCATGGCCAGCGTCAGGTCGTTGGTGTTGACCTGAACGGGTGCGTTGGGGCGATAGCTGATTTCGCCGGTCCATGCGGTGCCGGTGGGCAGGGTCGTGGAGAAACTCGCGCCATAGAGACGAATATCCTCCGGGTATTCGAGGTAGTACTGACCGCGACCGAGCATCACACTTTGGGCCAGACCCGAACCGCTGCCGGGGGCGATACGGTTGGCGGTGGCAACAATCCCCGGAATGCTCGCCAGCGTGCCGAGGCCGGCCGTCGTCGTCCCGACGTTGGGCGTGCGGCTGTGGTAGTTCATGAAGTACAGGCCGTACTCTGTGTCGTCTCCCAGCCAACGCAACGCCGTGCCCCATTGCCCGGAATCCCGCGCATCCCGGTCACTGCCACGTGGCACGACTACGCCTTCGCGGGTAACTTCAAAACCCTGACCAAACGCCGCGGCAATCGGCTGCAAGGGTGCAATGGCCGGACTGGCGACTGTGTAGCCCTTGGTGCAGCCATCGGCCACCACATCGACACCGAAGAAGGTGCCGCAGTTATCGACAACGGTCTGGTCCCACTCCAGTTGATAGAAGCCTTCTACGGTCAACTTGTCTGTCAGGCCCTGGGAGGCGAACAGCATGTTCACCGGAATCAGGCCCTCCTTGATCTCGGCGCCGGGACGACGAAAAGCGGACACGTCGACCGGGTTGATGCTGTTGATCGAGTTGCCGATGAAGGTACTTTCGCCCCAACTGACCACTTGCTTGCCGACACGCGCAGTGCCCGGCAGATCGACGATGGAGTAGTTGTGGTAGACGAAGGCGTCGAGGATCTGCCCGCCGGAGGATTTGGCACCCTCCTTGCGCCCGTGATCGCTGATGGGTTTGAACTCGCGGTCTTCGTCCTTCAGCTCGAAGTCGTACCAGTACTTGCCACGCACGAACATACCGGTGTCGCCGTACTTCAGTTCAAGGTCGTGAATCCCCTTGAAGATCTTCGAGAAGGTTTCGCCTTTCTTGAAGTTGAGTCGCCCGTCGTCACCGGTCGACGCCTGGCCGGAACCACCATTGACCGTGCCCACCAGGGCATCATCGGCATCGCGCATTCCCCAACTCGCGCCGACCGCCAGCGAAGAGTCGAACGTGCCTTCGATTTCCCCGATGTTGAACGAAACAGCCTGTGCCTGAGCACAGCAACCCAAGGCCACCGCTGCGGCCAGCGCTTGCGGCGTGAAGATGGCGCGCATTGTTGTTTTTGTCATGCGTCTTCCCCGGTGAGTGACAGAAGACCTCACCCTACTGCCGGGCAACGGGGTCGATAAGCGCACCAAGGAGGTATTCGCGGTGTAGCTCTAAAGGATGACTGGCACAGCGGCATCACCCAGGCGTTAGACACAGAAACCCTGACTATTGCCGGGGCTGCAACAGTGCATGTCCGGAATCAGTATTTTTCCTTCGTGACCAAGGGCTTATTCTTGTCGGGCTTTCACGGAATATCGCTGAAAGCCCGGCAACGGCATCTGCCATCGCTGAAAGACTTCAGATGAGCTGAAAGTTTCGGTTCATCACCCTGGGTACACTGACGTTGATTTGTAGCTCCTGGATCAAACGTCTTATTGGCCGCTGCGTTTGCAGCGGCCTTTTTTATGGTAACCATTTTAATAACTTCGCTGCCTGACAACTAACAACTGCAAAACATCCTCATTCACACACCTACATAATCATCAGAAAAACCCTACATACATATGTAATCACCCAAGGTACTCAAGCAATTAAGGTGAATAGCAAGCCAGTCATTTTTATCTTCGACTGGCGACTCAACTATTTACGACGAGTAACTTTTATGAAACCCATCAATTACAACCAACATCGTTCAAACCGAAGCTTTAACAGCCGCGTACGCTTTTTGATACTTCATTACACAGCTGGTAACTTTTCCAGTTCCATCAATGCCCTGACCGGTCCCAATGTCAGCGCGCACTATCTTGTTCCGGACATCACTGATCCCAGCTATTTGAAAGCCGGTTATACCGAGCAGGAAGTGTTCAACCTTGTGGATGAAACCCAGCGGGCCTGGCACGCGGGTGTCAGTCAGTGGGGTAATCGCAGCAATCTGAACGACACGTCCATCGGCATTGAAGTAGTCAACCTGGCGTCGTTCAGCGAAGGGGCTTTTACGTTCCCGCCGTATCACTGCGAGCAAATTGCTGCGATCGAACAACTGGCGTTGAATATCCTCAAGCGATACCCGGATATCACCCCGACACAGGTGCTGGGCCATTCCGATATCGCGGTCGGTCGTAAAAGCGATCCGGGGCCGATGCTTCCTTGGCACGCGCTTTATTTGAAAGGCGTCGGTGCCTGGTTTGATGAGGCGACCCGGGATGACTTCCTCCAACGATTCGATTCCTGCGGCCTTCCGGCCCGGAGTGAATTGCTGCGACAGTTCAAAGCCTACGGTTACGATGTGGCGCAGGCGTCGAGCGAAACTGGCTTCCAGCAATTGGTCCGGGCATTTCAGCTGCACTTTCGCCCGGAAAATTACGATGGCGTGATGGATACGCAAACAGCAGCCAATCTGGCGGCATTGGTGTCCAAATACTTTCCTGGATGAACAATGCCGATAAACCTTATTGATTGACGTACAGCAGCGGCAAGGTCATTCAGCGCGACCTTGCCCACGGCGTCAGAGCGAATACTTCTGCAAGTTCGCCATCATTTCCTTCAACGCTTCAATGTTGTCTTTCGGATGCGCTGCGCCTTCAAAATCGCAAATCTGCTGCCAGTTCGCCGCCACGTCTTCCGGAGAAAATCCGGCCCGTGGATCGAATCCAACGCCGAGGCTTCGCTCCCAGCGTACCTTGCCCATCCAGCCGCCGCCGATTTCGAAGAGGCCGGAGGTTTCCTGGCAGTTTTCGCTGGCGAGGTACACCACCAGTGGGCTGACCAGTTCCGGTTTGAGTTGCTCGAAAACTTGTGGCGGGATCAGGCCTTCGGTCATCCGCGTACCGCCAGTAGGAGCGATGGCGTTGACCAGGATGTTGTTCTTGCGGCCCTCGATGGCCAGCGTGCGGGTCAGGCCGTAGAGGCCGAGCTTCGCCATGCCGTAGTTGGACTGGCCGAAATTGCCGTAGATGCCAGAGGTGGACGCGGTGAAGATCACACGGCCGTAGTTTCGCTCGCGCATGTGCGGCCAGGCGGCGCGGGTAACTTTGTAGGCGCCTTCGACGTGGACGCGGTAAACCAGGTCCCAGTCGGCATCATCCATTTTGTGGAAGGTCTTGTCCCGCAGGATCCCGGCGTTATTGACCACGACATCGACACGGCCGAAAACGTCGAGGGCATTCTGGACCAGTTTGTCGCCGTCGGTGACCGAGTCGTGGTTGGCTTCGGCAATGCCACCGGCCTCGCGGATTTCCGCCACCACGCGATCAGCGGCCGAAGCGTTGGCGCCTTCACCCTGAGCCGAACCGCCAAGATCGTTGACCAGCACTTTGGCACCCTGCCTGGCGAACAGCAGCGCATGGGCCCGTCCCAGGCCACCACCGGCACCGGTGATGATCACGACCTTATCTTCGAAACGCACAGACTCATTCATGGGAGGGACTCCAGCAGGCCAAGGGACATTGGGGCCGAGTGTCAGGCACTGCGCAGCGAGTCACAATGAACACAGGGGAGGCTGAATGGTGCGCGATAAGGCTGGGGGATGATGCGTGAGGGTTTTCAAAGATCGCAGCCTTCGGCAGCTCCTACAGGGTGCTTGCCTATCTGCGTAGGAGCTGCCGAAGGCTGCGATCTTTTCAGGAACACGCCACCTTGCGTTCCGCCGAAAGTAATTGATCTCGAAATGCCAGGTAATGCTTGAGCACCATGCTCGGCGCCTCAATCTGTGGGTAGTGACCAATCCCGGGCAACAGGACCGTGTCTGCGTCCGCAATCAACTCCCGATAACGCTCGACGATGTGCGCGCCGGAAACCGGATCGACTTCGCCATCGATCAACCGCATTGGCACCTCACCCCGTTGCATCGCGCTCACCCAACGGTCGCGCCATACACGGCGCTCGGGGATGTAACCAATCAGCTTGTGCATGATCCGTGGCCCGCGATGACACTCGACCAGGCTCCAGAAATCATCCATCTCACTTTCGCTGGGGCGGGTCTGCGGTCCGAAAATCTGCTGAAAACTTTTCACCAGCCCGTCTCGACTGAACGCGCGGCCGATCATCCAGCCCAGCGGACTGAGCAGGAGTTTTTGCATCAGCACCGGTCGATGGGTTTCAGGAAACAGGCCACCGTTGAGAAACACGCAACTGGCCAGTTGCCTGCACGACTCGTAATGCCGCGCCAAAAGCTCCTGGGCCACGCTGTCGCCGTAGTCGTGAGCCAACAGGTGCACCGGTTGTTCGACATTCAAGTGAGCGAGCAATGCCTGTTGCAGATCTGCTTGCTCCAGCAGGCTGTACTCGTGATTCGCCGGTTTGGCCGAATCGCCGAAGCCGAGCATGTCGCAGGCGATCACGCGATAACGCTGGGTCAGCGGCTGCCAAAGGTAATGCCAGTCCCAACTGGCGGTGGGAAATCCGTGTATGAGCAACAACGGCTCACCTTGCCCTGCCGTCCAGTAATGGACGGTATAACCACGGAAGACGAACGTCTGGCTGCGTTTGCGCCAGACACACAGGGGAATCTCGGCGAGTGCCATTAGTGTTTATAACCCGGGTCCAGTTTATCGAGTTTGCGCAGCAGCGCCGGCCAGGCAAGCGCTCCGCCCATTCCTTGAGCACTTTTGGCAACATCCGCAAGAAACGACAGCCCGAACGGATTGATCAGGAAATCTTCAGTGCAAGGTACTTTGGCCAAGATGTGGGTGAAGATCAGATCGTCCCAGCCATGTTGGGCATCCAGTCGGCAGCAGGCAGCGAGGTCGACGCAGGCTTGCCATTCGGCGGCATTGACCCGGTCTTTGAGACTGTGTGG
The DNA here is from genome assembly GCF_001269805.1 of Pseudomonas sp. P1.8. NCBI lineage: Bacteria > Pseudomonadati > Pseudomonadota > Gammaproteobacteria > Pseudomonadales > Pseudomonadaceae > Pseudomonas > Pseudomonas sp. P1.8. The sequence continues at coordinate 232,847 of NZ_LHVM01000006.1, read as the reverse complement.
CGATTGGGCGAGGGCTACGTTCACGGCGAGGAACCCCGGTCTTTTTATTATGGAGTGTTTGCAATAGATACCGAGTCTAGTCACCCCACCGGGTTCGTGTACTTGCATTGGCAGCCAGCTTGATGGCCTGGCGAGTCAGTACGCCGAGGACGCTGGAGCCGTGTCAGAGTACCGACGTCTGAGATGGCCAGACGCGCCGTTTGCAGCGCACTGTCAGAACCCTGACCGGCTTTGCCGTCGGGACACTGTCAGGTGCGCAATGCGTTGATCAGCTCCGCCAGCCAAGGCTCGGCGTCGGTTTCAGGGGTCACGCTTTCACTGGCGTCCAGACGCAGCATTGGCAGTACTTCACGCACGCCCAGCTCACCAAATAATTCACGCATCTGCTCGCCGCCACCGCAAAAGGTGTCGCCGTAACTGGCATCACCCAAGCCGATCACCGCACCCGGCAAACCACGCCAGGCCGCTGGCAACTGGTCACGAATCGTCGAATACAACGGTTGCAGGTTGTCCGGCAACTCGCCCATGCCGGTGGTCGACGTCACAGCCAAAAAAGCTTCGGGAGCAAAAGCCTGAACATCGGCAAGGGTCCCACGCGGGTTGTGCCAGGTATCGAACCCGGCATCCTTCAAAATTTTGGCCGCGTGCCGGGCGACTTCTTCAGCCGTGCCGTACACCGAGCCGGAAATGATGGCGACTTTCATCAATCTGATCCTGAATCCGAGTGAAAGACCGGGATATTAACAGCACGTCCGAGATTGTTCTCTTAGAATGCAATCGACAATCAATCAGCAAAGGACGCCTCGATGATTAACGCACAACTGCTGCAAATGGTGATTAACGCTTCCAACGACGGCATCGTGATCGCCGAGAAGGAAGGCGAGCAGGACAAGATTCTGATCTACGTCAATCCAGCGTTCGAACGGCTGACGGGCTATACCAGCGAAGAGATCCTTTACCAGGATTGCCGCTTTCTTCAATCCGGCGACCGTGATCAGGAGGCCTTGCCACTGATTCGCACCGCATTGGACAGTGAAGGTTCGTGCCGGGAAATCCTGCGAAACTATCGCAAGGATGGCACTCCCTTCTGGAATGAGCTGTCCCTTTCGACGGTAAAGAATCCAAGCGATAACCAGGTTTATTTCGTTGGTGTGCAAAAGGACGTCACGGTCCAGGTCAAGGCACAGCAGCGAGTTGAGCAACTCGAAGCACAGTTGGCCGAAGTACAAGCCGAACTGGCTGCATTGAAAGCGACGAACGGCCAAAACAAATCAGCGAATTAATTGTCATTAACTACAATCACCAATGCCTTTGTAACTATATCTTTCGAGTTGGCCATGCATCGCGACGCACTCCTGACCCAGGATGAGCTGGATTTCATCCAGACCATGCAGCACAACCCGCAGCTGAATGCGCGGGATGCAACGTCGAGCCTGCTCGTTAATGGTGGATCGCAGATCCGCGACTTGCTCACGCGCCTGGCCGCGCATGAGCAAGTCACTATCCATGCCAATTTCGAAAATCAGCAAATGACCTTCCCCCTGCATTTGGTGGAAGACGAGTTTCACGCAATGCACTTGCGTCTCGGTGTTCCCAGCATTTATGAAGACGGACCGATGGTCCGGCCATGGCGCCTTGTGCTCGATGAGCCTGTCGCTCTGGAAAATGCCAAGGGCCAACCCGGCGCGATGTGGGTGCACGAGGTGTCATGCAAAGGGGTCTTGCTGGAGATGCGCAACAAGACCAAGCCACCGAAACACTTCGCTTTGTGGTTCAGTCCGTCAGGCTATGAACGGATTGCGTTGCGCGGTGCTTTGGAGAAAGAAACCGATCAGGGTTACTTCGCCTACGAACTTAACCAAAGCGACACCGACGAAACCGAGCGGCTGCGCCAGTACATCCTGCAACAGCATCGCCTGACTCATCCCTCGCTGCATCTTTAAGCGTCACGTATCGAGCTTGCCTGCCAGGAACTGCTTCAGACGCTGGCGCATGATACTGCCCTCACTTCCCAGACAGCCAATGGACGACCCGGCAAGGCTGTCCTGCGCCAGATCGGCTGCATCGCCGGCCAACAGCACCTGACATTCAAGGCTCATCGCCAGGCGATTCAAGCGCCTTGGCAGTTCCGATGTTGGCGCTTGATTGGATAACAGCACCAGCGTGTGCGGTTTGACCCGCTCGCAAATCAAGGGCAACTCCTCGAATGGCTGGCCGATCGCCAAAAGCTGAATAGCAGAATCGACACTGCTCAAAAACAATGCTGTCATCAGTAATTCAAGCTCACGACACTGGTCGAACAGCGCGCAGACAATCACGCGCCGAGGCTGCAGCCCCCGGACCAGCAACAGGCGTTGCAACACGCGAGAACGAAGAAAACCATCAAAAAATAGCCATTCACTGGTATTGCCGAACGCGTCCTGGTGCAACAACATCTGCTTCCAAAGGGGGATCAGGATGTCCTGGAACACGATCGTAACGGGATAACTGGAAAAAATCTGACCGTAGATCTGCTCCAGTTGAGCTTCGTCAAAAGCACTCACCGCCGCTTGGACCTGTTGCTGCCATTGCGCATAATCGGCCTGGACCAGGTCGCTTGGAATGATATGCGACAGCGCCTTGAGAGGCGTTGTCTTGGCGAGGATCTTACCGATTTTGCTCACGGCAACACCGCGCTCAATCCAATCCAGAATGCTGCGGACGCGCTCGATATCGGTCATCGAATACAACCGGTGCCCGCTTTCGGTGCGGATAGGTACGATCAGCGCATAGCGGCGCTCCCACGCCCTAAGCGTCACGGGGTTCACTCCGGTCAGTCGTGAAACCTCGCGAATCGGAAACAACTCTTCATTTTCAAGAGATGAGGCCTGCGGTACACCTGAAATTACGTCAGTCAGTCCGGGCATCTTTTTAAACGTCCATGTATCGTCCAATTCTTATTCTAACGCCCGAGTCCGTAAAAATTCCGTAAAATCTCAATGCCGTGAACGAGCACAAACGTCACAGACGTTGCAGGCAAAATCAGGAATAATCCTTGCTTGTTCCGAGACGCAACCCATCACCCCGGCGTTGCGCCTGGCGAAACTCTTATCCGGAGTCTCGCAACTGTCATACGGAGATACAAAATGTCTACCTCACCGGTCACACTGATGGTTGCGCGTCGCGTCGCCGATGGACGTTATCAGGACCTGATCGCCTGGTTGCGCGAAGGCGAACAATTGGCCACCGACTTCCCCGGTTATCTGGGCTCTGGCGTGCTCGCTCCGCCACCTGACGATAACGAATTCCAGATTATCTTCCGCTTCGCCGACGAACCGACCCTGCACGCCTGGGAGCATTCCGCCTCACGTACCGCCTGGCTCGCTCGCGGCAGCGACCTGTTTGCTCACCCAACGGAACATCGGGTCAGCGGCATCGAAGGCTGGTTCGGCGCGACAGGTCAACGCCCGTCCCGCTGGAAGCAAGCCGTGGCGATCTGGCTGGCGTTTTTTCCGGTATCACTGCTGTTCAACTTTGTGCTCGGGCCGTTGTTAAGTGACATGAGCCTGTTGCCGCGAGTATTCATCAGTACCCTGTGCCTGACGCCGTTGATGGTTTATTTCTTTATTCCCCTGTCAACTCGCTTGCTGGCCGGCTGGTTGAACAGCCCACCGACACGCGCCATGCCCTCTACCTCGGTACCGCATAACCGCTAAAAAGATCGCAGGCTTCGCCAGCTCCTACAGATGGACAGATCGCAATCTCCGCTGCAGCGGCCCAAGACTGCGATCTTTTCTCAGACAACTCATGACGCCTCGCTGGTATAGTTTTGCTCTTACCGCGACGCGAGCCGTTCATGACTTCTCTTGCTGCTCCCATTCTCATCACTGGTGCCGGCCAGCGGGTCGGCCTGCACTGCGCCCAACGACTGCTGGAAGACGGCCATCGCGTCATCTTCAGCTACCGCAGCGAACGCGCCGGGGTGCAAGCCCTACGTGACAAGGGCGCAATTGCGGTGTTCGCAGACTTTTCCACCGAGGCCGGTATTTTCGCTTTCATCAGTGAACTGCAAACCCATACCGACAGCCTGCGCGCCATTGTCCACAACGCTTCCGAATGGCTGGCCGAAACCCCGGACACCGATGCAGCAGCGTTCACCCGCATGTTCAGCGTGCACATGCTGGCGCCCTACCTGATCAACCTGCATTGCGGCGACCTGCTGCAACGCTCCAGCCCAGCCGACATCGTACACATCAGCGATGACGTAACCCGCAAGGGCAGCAGCAAGCACATTGGCTATTGCGCCAGCAAAGCCGGGCTCGATAACCTGACCCTGTCTTTCGCTGCCAAGTACGCGCCGACCATCAAGGTCAACGGGATCGCCCCCGCGCTGCTACTGTTCAACCCTGAAGACGATAAAGCCTACCGCGCCAAGGCACTGGCCAAGTCCGCGCTGGGCATCGAGCCCGGCAGCGAGGTGATTTATCAGAGCCTGCGCTATTTGCTCGACAACCCTTATGTCACCGGCACGACCCTGACCGTTAACGGCGGAAGGCACATCAAATAAGTGTCCCGCGAGGATCTTCCATGACGTTATTCCTGCATCAGAACGCCTTGTCTCAAAACTACCGCGAGATCCTCATCGGCCTCGGTGAAAATCCGGACCGCGAAGGCTTGCGCGACACCCCGAAGCGGGCGGCCAAAGCCATGCAGTACCTCTGTCATGGTTATGATCAAAGTGTCGAAGAAATCGTCAACGGCGCCCTGTTTGCGTCCGATAACGATGAAATGGTGATCGTCGACAACATCGAACTGTATTCGCTCTGTGAACATCACCTCTTGCCCTTCATCGGCAAGGCGCATGTCGCTTATATTCCAACGGGCAAGGTGTTGGGCCTGTCGAAGATCGCGCGGTTGGTGGACATGTTCGCCCGCCGCCTGCAGATCCAGGAGAACCTCACCCGGCAAATCGCCGACGCGGTGCAGCAGGTGACCGGTGCGGCCGGCGTTGCCGTCGTCATTGAGGCACAGCATATGTGCATGATGATGCGCGGCGTCGAGAAACAGAATTCGACCATGAACACCTCGGTAATGCTCGGCGCGTTTCGCGAGTCGAGCAACACACGTCAGGAGTTCCTGCAATTGATTGGACGGAGCAAGTCGTAATGCCACAACTTCAACCAGGTATGGCACGTATCCGGGTCAAGGACCTGTGCCTGCGCACCTACATCGGTATCAACGAGGATGAAATCCTCAACAAGCAGGATGTGTTGATCAACCTGACCATTCTCTACGCAGCCCAGGAAGCCGTGCGCGACAACGACATCGACCATGCGCTGAACTACCGGACCATCACCAAGGCGATCATTGCGCACGTCGAGGGCAATCGCTTTGCCCTGCTCGAACGCCTGACCCAGGAAATCCTCGACCTGGTGATGACCAATGAATCGGTGTTGTATGCCGAGGTCGAGGTCGACAAGCCTCACGCCCTGCGATTTGCCGAGTCGGTGTCGATTACGCTTGCAGCGAGCCGCTAGCTTCAAGCCACAAGCGCCAGGCTGTAAACTTGCAGCCACCGCCATCCAACTTGCAGCTTCAAGCGCGCCGTTTGAAGCTGTCTCGCAGAGACCGCCATGACCGATCAACAACGCCTGGAACTCGAAGCCGCCGCCTTTCGCCGGCTGGTGGCCCATCTGGACAGCCGCAAGGATGTGCAGAACATCGACCTGATGAACCTCTCGGGTTTCTGCCGCAACTGCCTGTCGAAGTGGTACAAGGCAGCCGCCGACGAGCGCCAGATCGAGGTCAGCCTCGATGACGCCCGCGAAGTGGTTTACGGCATGCCGTACGCCGACTGGAAAGCCCAATTTCAGCAAGAAGCCAGCGCCGAACAACAGGCGGCGTTTGCCAAAGGAAAACCCAATGAGTGATTTGAACACCCTGCGCGCCAGCCTCAAGAGCGGCGAACATGCTTTCGCCGATACCCTGGCGTTCATTGCCGCCGGTTACGATTACCAACCTCAGGCTTTCAACAACGGCGGCGTGGAAAACGCGGCCGGGCAGAACGAAGGTTCGTGCAAGACCCTGGGTCTGGCACTGCTGGAAGGTCTGAGCGATGAAGAAGCGCTGCTGGCCTTTGGTGAGCACTACCGTTCCGTGGTGGCAACACCAGAAGGCAGCGATCACGCCAACATCCGCGCATTGATTGCCCACGGCCTGGCCGGTGTAAAGTTCACCCAACAGCCGCTGACACGCCGCTGATTCAAATTGCAGGAGCGAGCCTGCTCGCGATGAACCTGAGAATGCTGCGGGGTATCAGGCTCCCAGCGTTATCGTTCACGACCATCGCGAGCAGGCTCGCTCCTACAGATGATCGACAGTACAACCCGACTTTTAAGATTGACTCGGCAACTTTATTTCGTTTGCCCCGCCCCCCCGCTCACGGCTTAGATAAAAAGAAGTCCTTCATCTTCCGAGCCGGCCCTTCATGCGCAGCGAAACCATCAGCCAGTCGATCAACATCGTTCACCCTGTCACGCTCAGCCACGGCAAGAACGCCGAGGTCTGGGATACCGATGGCAAACGCTACATCGACTTTGTCGGCGGCATCGGCGTGCTGAACCTCGGCCATTGCCATCCGCGCATCGTCGAGGCCATTCGTGAACAGGCCACCCGGCTGACCCACTACGCGTTTAACGCTGCACCCCATGTGCCTTACATCGAACTGATGGATCGCCTGAGCGCGTTCATCCCGGTGGATTACCCGGTCAGCGGGATGCTCACCAACAGCGGTGCGGAAGCGGCGGAAAATGCCCTGAAGATCGTCCGTGGCGCCACCGGCCGCAGCGCGGTGATCGCCTTCGACGGCGCCTTCCACGGGCGCACGCTGGCCACGCTCAATCTCAACGGCAAGGTCGCACCCTACAAACAGAAAGTCGGTGTGCTGCCCGGACCGGTGTATCACCTGCCGTTTCCCAGCCAGGACAACGACGTGACCTGCGCCGATGCCCTCAAAGCCATGGAGCGTCTGTTCAGTGTTGAAATCGATGTCGATGACGTCGCCTGTTTCATCGTCGAACCGGTGCAGGGCGAAGCGGGATTCCTCACCATGGACGTGGAATTCGCCAGGACGCTGCGCAAGTTTTGTGACGACAAAGGGATAGTGTTGATCGCCGATGAAATTCAGTCCGGCTTCGGCCGTACTGGCCAGCGTTTTGCGTTCTCACGACTGGGCATCGAGCCGGACTTGATCCTGCTGGGCAAAAGCATCGCCGGTGGCGTACCGCTGGGTGCGGTGGTCGGGCGCAAGTTGCTGCTGGACAACCTGCCCAAGGGTGGACTCGGTGGTACTTACTCCGGCAACCCCATCGCCTGCGCAGCGGCGCTGGCAACCCTGAACGAAATGACCGATGCCAACCTGCATGCCTGGGGCACTCAACAGGAAGAAGCGATTGTCGGCCGTCATGCAACCTGGCGTGCGAACAACCTGACGCCGTACCTGGGACGCCTGACCGGCGTCGGCGCCATGCGAGGCATCGAGTTGAACAATACCGATGGCTCGCCCGCCCCGGCACAATTGACCCAACTGCTGGCCCTCGCGCGGGATGCGGGCCTGCTGCTGATGCCCAGCGGCAAATCACGCCACATTATTCGCCTGCTGGCGCCGTTGACTATCGAAGCGACAGTGCTGGAGGAAGGCCTGGACATTCTCGAGGAGTGCCTCGCCAAACTGACCTGATACCCGATCCCGTAGGAGCCGGCTTGCTGGCGATAGCGGTGTGTCAGGCACCGTCGATGTTGACAGATGTGCCGCCATCGCCAGCAAGCCGGCTCCTACAGGTTTGTCCTGTGTTGCTCATGAAAAAACCGGCCGAGGCCGGTTTTTTCATTTCAACGAAGGCAGAATCAAGCGTTCTGCAGGTCGTCGAGGTAACGCTCGGCGTCCAGTGCCGCCATGCAGCCAGCGCCGGCCGAGGTGATCGCCTGACGGTACACATGGTCAGCCACGTCACCGGCGGCGAAGATGCCTTCCAGGTTGGTCGCAGTGGCGTTGCCTTCACGACCGCCCTGCACCACCAGGTAACCGTCTTTCAAGGTCAACTGGCCTTCGAACAACGAGGTGTTCGGGGTGTGGCCGATGGCGATGAACACACCGTCGACTGTCACTTCGTCGAAGCTGCCGTCGTTGTTCTTCAGGCGGGCACCGGTCACGCCCATGTTGTCGCCCAGCACTTCGTCCAGGGTCGCGTTCAGCTTCAGCTCGATCTTGCCTTCGGCAACGCGGGCGTTCAGCTTGTCGATCAGGATCTTCTCGGCACGGAAGGTTTCGCGACGGTGGATCAGGGTTACCTTGCTGGCGATGTTGGCCAGGTACAGGGCTTCTTCAACCGCGGTGTTGCCGCCGCCAACCACTGCCACAGGCTTGTTGCGGTAGAAGAACCCGTCGCAGGTCGCGCAGGCCGAAACGCCTTTGCCCATGAACGCTTCTTCGGATGGCAGGCCCAGATAACGGGCGCTGGCGCCGGTAGCGATGATCAGGGCATCACAGGTGTAGGTCGCGCTGTCGCCGGTCAGGGTGTACGGCTTGGCGGCGAAGTCGACTGCATTGATGTGATCAAACACGATCTCGGTTTCAAAGCGTTCGGCGTGCTCTTTCATGCGTTCCATCAGCGCCGGGCCGGTCAGGCCGTGGACGTCGCCCGGCCAGTTGTCGACTTCGGTGGTGGTGGTCAGTTGACCGCCGGCCTGCATGCCGGTGATCAGCAGTGGCTTGAGGTTGGCACGGGCGGCATACACCGCGGCGCTGTAACCGGCGGGGCCGGAACCGAGAATAATCACTCGCGAATGACGGACTTCAGACATGACCTGCTCCTGTTGACCGGCCCGGAACACCTGGCGCGGAACGCCGGATTGCCGGCGGGAATAAAAAAGAACGGTTGAAGCACTTGTGCAAGGCTTGAACACGACCGTCCTGTAAAAAGATTGGGTGCAGCGTATCGAGGGGGCGAAGATTAAGGAAATACGGTTTAACAATCCAGCTCATAGGTGGTCTCTATCCCATTCCGGTGACTATATAGACGTCTTTGTTACAGTGAATGTCGATACTGCTGCCGCGCTTTCACCCACAAGGCAAAGCCGGTAAGGTCGGCGCGTTTTCCCTTTGCTCGGAGCACGTTATGCCCGCCCCTGTCCTGTCAGGCCCGCAATACCTGCGTGAAGGCCTCAAGCTGGTGTTGAGCCCCAGTCTGCGTTTGTTCGTACTGCTGCCGCTGGCGATCAATCTGGTGCTGTTCGTCGGATTGATCTATCTGGCCGGCCACCAATTCAGTCTGTGGGTCGATACGCTGATGCCATCGCTGCCCGACTGGCTGAGCTTTCTCAGTTACATCTTGTGGCCGATTTTCGTGGTGCTGGTGCTGTTGATGGTGTTCTTCACCTTCACCATGCTCGCCAACATCATTGCCGCGCCGTTCAACGGCTTTCTCGCGGAGAAAGTCGAAGTGGTGGTGCGTGGCACCGATGACTTCCCGGCCTTCAGCTGGGGCGAACTGATTGCGATGATCCCGCGCACGCTGGCCCGGGAAATGCGCAAGCTCGGCTACTTTCTGCCGCGGGCCATCGGGCTGTTCATTCTGTCCTTCATCCCGGTGGTGAACATCATTGCAGCCCCCCTGTGGCTGCTGTTCGGCGTGTGGATGATGGCGATCCAGTACATCGACTACCCGGCGGACAACCACAAACTGGGCTGGAACGAAATGCTCGCCTGGCTGCGCGAGAAACGCTGGCAGAGCATGAGTTTCGGCGGCAGTGTTTATCTGGTGCTGCTGATTCCGGTGGTGAACATCCTGATGATGCCGGCCGCCGTGGCCGGGGCGACGTTGTTCTGGGTACGTGAGCGCGGCGCCGAGAATCTGGTAACCCAACGCTGAAGCATTCATAAATCCATCATCCCACCGTCACAACGACGACATGGCCCCAATCGACACTGGGGCCATGACAACAGCTCTGCATATCACCCTGATCACCGAAACCTTCCCCCCGGAAATCAACGGCGTGGCCAATACCCTGGGTCGCTTGTGCGACGGTTTGCGCGCGCGCGGGCATCAGGTCGAATTGGTGCGACCGCGTCAAGGTTGCGACCAGCAACTGAGCAGCGACGATGAGTTGTTGCTGTGCCGAGGCTGGCCACTACCGGGCTATCCCGGTTTGCAATGGGGTCAGTCGTCGATGCACAAGCTGTTGCGACGCTGGAAGCGCCATCGCCCCGACGTGTTGTACATCGCCACCGAAGGACCGCTGGGTCTGTCGGCATTGCGTGCCGCACGGCGCCTGGGGATTTCGGTGGTCAGCGGGTTTCACACCAATTTCCAGCAGTATTCCCATCAGTACGGCTTCGGCTTGCTGACGCGCCTGCTGACTCACTATCTGCGCTGGTTTCACAACCGCTCGACCATGACCCTGGTGCCCAGCGTCAGCCAGCGCATGGAGCTGGAGCGGCGGCATTTCGAGCGTCTGGCGTTATTGTCTCGCGGGGTCGACAGCCAATTGTTTCACCCGGCCAAACGCTTGAACGCGCTGCGTGAACAATGGGGACTGGCCGAGGATGACATCGCGATCATCCACGTCGGGCGCCTGGCCCCGGAAAAGAACCTGGGCCTGCTCAAACGTGCCTTCGATAAGCTCAAGTCGAGTTATCCACAGCGCAATCTGAAATTGATCGTAGTGGGTGACGGTCCGCAGCGTCAGACCCTGGAAAGGGAGATGCCCGAGGCAATTTTCTGTGGCGCACAACGGGGTGAAGCGCTGGCCTGCCACTATGCATGCGGGGATGTGTTTCTGTTTCCCAGCCTGACCGAAACCTTCGGCAATGTTGTGCTTGAGGCACTTGCTTCGGGGCTTGGCGTGGTCGCTTACGATCAGGCAGCGGCGGCCCAGCACATTCGTCATGGCTACAACGGTGTATTGGCGATGCCCGGGGATGAAGAGGCGTTTTGCGATGCTGCCGTGTGGCTATTGGAAGGAAGGGAAACCTTGCGTTGCATACGCTTGAATGCGCGCCAGCATGCCAGCCGCCAGGGGTGGGCGACGATTATCGAGCAGTTCGAAGGGCAGTTGCGCGGGGCTTGTGCCGGGGAGATGGTGGTGCTGAATGCACCGACTGTACCTTGAATTTTTTGTGATTTTTGAGATCGCCATCGCCAGCAAGCCGGCTCCTACAGGTTCTGAGAAATCACGAACATTGGTAGGAGCCGGCTTGCTGGCGATGGCGTCAAAGCAGACGCCGCTTAAACCAGCGTCATCAACGCCTCACGGCTGAACGGCAGGATGTCTTCCTCACGTCCATCGCGCACTTTCTGTGCCCAGTCCGGATCCACCAGCAACGCACGGCCGACCGCTACCAGATCGAACTCCTCGTTGTTCAAGCGCTCCAGCAGTTTTTCCAGGCTGGCCGGTTGCGCGACCTTGTCGGTGTTGACCATGAATTGCAGGAACTCGCCATCCAGGCCGACGCTGCCCACGGTGATGGTCGGTTTGCCGGTGAGTTGGCGCGTCCAGCCCGCCAGGTTCAGCTCGGAACCGTCGAACTCCGGCTCCCAGAAACGGCGAGTCGAGCAGTGGAAAATATCCACGCCGGCATCCGATAGAGGCTTGAGGAAATCACCCAAGGCTTGCGGCGTTTGTACCAGGCGCGCGGTGTAATCCTGCTGCTTCCACTGGGAGAAACGGAAGATGATCGGGAAGCCTTCGCCGACTGCTGCCCGCACAGCCTGAATCAATTCGATGGCGAAGCGCGAACGATTAGCCAGGCTGCCGCCGTACTCGTCAGTGCGCTGGTTGCTGCCTTCCCAGAAGAACTGATCGACCAGATAGCCGTGGGCGCCGTGGATTTCCACGCCGTCCATGCCGATGCTCTGGGCATCCTTGGCCGCTTGAGCGAACGCGGCAATCACGTCCTGAATATCCTGCTTGGTCATGCCGTGAACCACAACCTGACCGTCCTTCACTTTTTCCGACGGCCCGTAACCCGGCACGCTGGCATCCGGCTCGGTGCCGATACGGCGCACGCTGCCCACGTGCCACAGTTGCGGAACAATCTTGCCGCCTTCGGCGTGAACCGCGTCGACCACTTTCTTCCAGCCCGCCAGCGCGGCTTCACCGTAGAAATGCGGAACGTTCGGATAGCCATTGGACGCCTGGTGACCGACGGTTGTGCCTTCGGTGATGATCAGGCCTACACCGGCCGCGGCGCGACGACGGTAGTACTCGATCACTTTTGAATTTGGTACACCGCCCGGGGAGAAGGAACGGGTCATTGGCGCCATGACGACGCGAGTCGGCAGTTCAAGGGTGCCGAGGTGGAACGGTTTGAACAGGGCTTGTACGGGCATGGGACGCTCCACGGAAGAATGACTTTATGACGACTATAATATGGAGAGTCCGTCGCATTGAACAGCACTATTGATTGCAGTGATTTAGCACTAAAAGATAGTCAATAACGTAGGAGCCGGCTTGCTGGCGAATCAGACGACGCGGTGTGTCAGGGACACCGCATTCACTGGCAAGCCAGCTCCTACAGGGGGGAGATATCAGCTCAGGGCTTTTTCTATTGCGTGAACGATGGTTGGATCATCCGGCGCCGTACGTGGCGAGAACCGCGCCAACACACGACCGTCCTTGCCCAGCAGGAATTTTTCAAAATTCCAGGTGATGTCACCCGGGAATTCCGCGCCCTCGCCAGCCAGCAGGCGATAGAGCTGATGACGCTCATGCCCGTTGACTTCCAGCTTGCTGGACAGTGGAAACGTCACGCCATAATTGAGGCTGCAGAAATCCTTGATCTCTTGTTCGCTGCCCGGTTCCTGCCCGGCAAACTGGTTGCACGGCAAGCCCAAGACGCTGAAGCCCTTTGCCTTGAATTGCTGGTAGAGGTTTTCCAGCGCTGCGTACTGCGGAGTCAAGCCACATTTGGATGCGACGTTGACTACCAGCACGACTTGCCCTTTGAAGGGTGCCAGCGGTAGCTCCTGTCCATCCAGGGCTGTCAGTTTAAGGTCGTGAAAAGCACTCATGGCGTACTCCAGATTCCCGTGTTCTTCTCGAAACAGCCACTTGGCGGTGTCGGCCGCAGACTAAAAAGGCGCCCTCGGGGCGCCTCTCCAGTTATCTGAGCTTAGCGCAGAAATCAGTGATGATGGCCACCTTCGCCATGGACGTGACCATGAGCGATTTCTTCCTGGCTGGCATCACGGATGTCGATGATCTTGACCTGGAAATTCAGGCGCTGACCGGCCAACGGGTGGTTGCCGTCAACGGTGACATCGTCGCCGTCCAGATCGCGGATGGTCACGATCTGCATCTGGCCGTCCGGAGCGGATGCGTGGAACTGCATGCCCACTTCCAGCTCATCCACGCCTTCGAACATGCTGCGGCTCAGGGTGCTGACCAGTTCTGCAGCGTATTCGCCGTAAGCGTCTTCAGGTTCAACGGCTACAGTCAGTTCGTCGCCGACAGCCTTGCCTTCCAGGGCTTTTTCCAGGCCCGGGATGATGTTGCCTGCGCCTTGCAGGTAGACCAGCGGCGCGCCGCCGGCGGAGCTGTCGATGACCTCACCAGCGTCGTTGGTCAGGGTATAGTCGATGGAGACAGCCTTATTGGCGGCGATCAGCATGGGGCGAGACCTTTTGCATAAGAATATTGAAAGACCAAGTTTAGCGAAGCAATCGTCCGAAAGCGAACACAACCCGGACAGACGGGATTCGACGATCACCGGCTTCCATCAGGACGAAGGCGGCCACTGGGTCGCCGAGCTTTCCTGCGGACATACCCAACACCTGCGACATCAGCCGCCCTGGCAATCCCGGGCCTGGGTCATGGACCCGGCGCAACGGCTTGAAAAAATAGGCCAGCGCTTTGACTGCGGTTGGTGCGCACAAGGCTCGGTTAGCGATAACCTTGGCGACTGAATTTCGGTAGTCGACCAGATATAGGCCGGCACCATTGCCATGCACCTCCAGAGAATCCGCATGCAAACTTTTTTTATCGCACCCACCGATTTTGGTGTGGGTCTGACCTCCATCAGCCTCGGGCTGGTGCGCACCCTTGAGCGGGCCGGGCTCAAGGTCGGTTTTTTCAAGCCCATCGCCCAGCCGCACCCGGGTGACACGGGGCCGGAACGATCCACTGAACTGGTTGCCCGCACTCACGGTTTGAAACCGCCTCAACCCTTGGGCCTGGCCCATGTCGAGCGCATGCTTGGCGACGGTCAGCTGGATGAGTTGCTCGAAGAAATCATCACCCTTTATCAGCAAGCCGCCATCGGCAAGGACGTGCTGATCGTCGAAGGCATGGTCCCGACCCGCAGCGCCAGTTACGCCGCACGGGTGAACTTGCACTTGGCCAAAAGCCTGGACGCCGAGGTGATCCTGGTCTCGGCACCGGAAAACGAAGTGCTGACCGAGCTGTCTGGTCGCGTTGAGTTGCAGGCACAATTGTTCGGTGGACCGAAGGACCCGAAGGTGCTCGGCGTGATCCTCAACAAGGTCAAGACCGACGAAAGCATGGAGGCCTTTGCCTCACGCCTCAAAGAGCATTCGCCGTTGCTGCGTAGCGGGGATTTCCGTCTGCTGGGCTGCATCCCGTTCCAACCGGAGCTGAACGCCCCGCGTACCCGCGACGTGGCCGACCTGATGGGGGCCCAGGTGCTCAACGCCGGCGACTATGAAACCCGGCGCATGACCAAGATCATCATCTGCGCCCGCACCATGCGCAACACTGTGGAGCTGCTCAAGCCCGGTGTGCTGGTAGTGACCCCCGGCGATCGCGACGACATCATCCTCGCCGTCAGTCTCGCGGCCATGAATGGCGTGCCCCTGGCTGGCCTGTTGCTGACCAGCGACACCCTGCCCGACCCGCGCATCATGGACCTGTGCCGTGGCGCTCTGCAGGCCGGTCTGCCGGTATTGTCTGTGAGCACCGGCTCCTACGACACCGCCAACCAGTTGAACGGCCTGAACAAGGAAATCCCGATCGACGACCGCGAGCGTGCGGAAATCATCACCGATTTTGTCGCGAGCCATCTGGACGCCAACTGGCTGCACCAGAGATGCGGCACCCCAAGGGAGATGCGACTGTCACCCGCGGTGTTCCGCTATCAACTGATCCAGCGTGCTCAGGCCGCCAACAAGCGCATTGTATTGCCCGAAGGCAGCGAGCCACTCACCGTACAAGCCGCGGCAATCTGTCAGGCCCGCGGCATCGCACGCTGCGTGTTGCTGGCCAAACCCGAGGACGTGCAAGCCGTCGCCCGCGCCCAGGGAATCGAGCTGCCGCCAGGATTGGAAATACTTGACCCGGACTTGATCCGCGAACGCTACGTCGAGCCGATGGTGTCCTTGCGCAAGAGCAAAAGCCTCAACGCCCCGATGGCCGAACAGCAACTCGAAGACACTGTGGTGATCGGCACCATGATGCTGGCGCTGGATGAAGTCGATGGCCTGGTGTCAGGCGTCATTCACTCCACCGCCAACACCATCCGCCCTGCTCTTCAACTGATTAAAACGGCGCCGGGCTGCACCTTGGTGTCTTCGGTGTTCTTCATGCTGTTTCCCGAAGAAGTGCTGGTCTACGGTGACTGCGTCATGAACCCGCACCCGAGTGCCAGCGAACTGGCCGAGATTGCCCTGCAAAGCGCGGATTCGGCAGCGGCCTTCGGCATCACGCCACGGGTCGCGATGATCAGTTACTCCAGCGGAGAATCGGCCAGTGGTGAAGAAGTCGAAAAGGTCCGCGAAGCGACCCTCCTTGCCCATGAGCAGCAAAACTCGCTGCTGATCGACGGCCCATTGCAGTACGACGCCGCCGCCAACGAAACCGTCGCCCGGCAACTGGCGCCAAACAGTCAGGTGGCGGGTCGCGCCACGGTGTTTGTGTTCCCCGACCTCAACACCGGCAACACCACCCACAAAGCCGTGCAGCGCAGCGCCGATTGCGTCAGCCTCGGTCCGATGCTGCAAGGCCTGCGCAAACCGGTGAACGATTTACCGCGCGGCGCGCAGGTCGACGATATCGTCTACACCATCGCGTTGACCGCGATTCAAGCCGCCAACCGACCTATGGATGTTTAAATGCTGGATTTTCTACCTGCACCGTTGCGCGGCGTGATCGCTGCGTTGTTGTTGGCCCTGAATACGATTTTGCTTTGCTCGTTTCTGTTCTGTGTAGCGCTCGTCAAGGTGTTGCCGTTCGCCCTCACCCAGCGGCTCGCGGGCTGGTTGATGAACCACACCCACGAAGCCTGGATCAGCCTCAACAAGGGCTGGATGAATCTGGTGCGGCGTACACGCTGGCACGTCAGCGGCCTGCAAGGCCTGGACTATCAGCACTCGTACCTGATCACCAGCAACCATCAGAGCTGGGTCGATATCCTGGTGCTGCAGTACGTGCTCAATCGGCGCATTCAGCCGCTGAAGTTTTTTCTGAAACAGGAGCTGATCTGGGTACCGGTGATTGGTCTGGCGTGGTGGGCGCTTGGCTTTCCGTTCATGAAGCGCTACTCCAAGACCTATCTGGAGAAGCACCCGGAGAAGAAAGGCAAGGACCTGGAAACCACCCGCAAGACCTGTGCGAAGTTTCGCAACAACCCGGTGGGCATCTTCAATTTCGTCGAAGGCACGCGCTTCACCGAGGGCAAGCACAAGCAACAGCAGTCACCCTTCAAGTACCTGCTCAAGGCCAAGGCCGGCGGCATTGCCTTTGTGCTGGATGCGATGGGCGAGCAGCTTGAATCCCTGGTCAACGTGACCATCCACTATCCCGCCGGCCGTCCGGGTTTCTGGGATTTGCTGTGCGGGAACGTGGCGGATGTGGTGGTGCACTTTGAAGAGCTGAAGATTCCGCCGCAGTTCATCGGTAAGAACTACGATCAGGACGGTGAATACCGACTTCAATTCCAGGGTTGGATCAATCAGCTGTGGCAGGACAAGGACGCGTTGCTGGAACAGATGCATCGGGAGTATCCGAAGATTTAAGATCAAAAGATCGCAGCCTTCGGCAGCTCCTACATTGGTTCGGCGTACATCCTGTAGGAGCTGCCGAAGGCTGCGATCTTTTGTCGATCTGAAAGACACAAAAAAACCCGCTGATGATCACTCATCGGCGGGTTTTTCATTTGCGGCTAAAGCTTAGATCGCACCACGCTCACGCAGCAGATCCAGCACTTGCTTGACGCTTTCTTCCAGCGACACGGACTGGGTGTCGATCACCAGATCGGCATCCAGCGGCACGTCGTACGGGAAGGATTCGCCCGGGATGTTATCCCCGGCTGCCGCGTACAGACCTTGTGGATCACGCTCGGCGCAAACGGTTGGCGAGGCCTGGACGTAGACCGTCAGCAGACGCTCCTTGCCGATCAGTTCCCTCGCCTGTTCACGACCTTCGGCACTCGGCGCAACGAACGCTGCCAGGGTCAGCAGACCCGCTTCGTTGAACTGACGCGCAACATGCGCGGCACGACGCCAGTTCTCGGTACGCCCGGCGCGATCCTGTGGCAGACCTTTGTTCAGGTCGTGGCGCAGGTTCTGGCCATCGAGCACGAACACCGCACGACCCAGGTCGAACAGCTTGCGTTCAACCGCATACGCCAGGGTGCTTTTACCCGCGCCCGACAAGCCGCTGAACAACACGGTGGCCGGTTGCTGACCGAAGCGCTGTGCGCGTTCTTCGGTGGCGACGTGAGCCAGTTTGCCATGGTGCGTGCTGGTGCCATGGGCCAAAGGCTGGGCGACGATCATGCCCGCGCCAACGGTGCCGTTGGTCAAGCGGTCGATGATGATGAACGCGCCGGTGGTGCGGTTGCTGTCGTAACCGTCGAGGGCAATGGGCGCATCGAGCGCGATCTTGACCTTGCCGATTTCGTTGAGCTGCAACGCGCTGGCCGGGCCTTCTTCAAGCGTGTTGACGTCGACCTTGTTGACGATGCTGGCAATCGAGCCCGGCACGTAACTGGTGGCGCGTTTGATGTCGTATTTCTTGCCCGGCAGCATTGGCTCTTCAGCCATCCACACCAGCATCGCTTCGAAGCTGTCGGTCACCGGCGGCACGTTGTCGGCATGCACCAACAGGTCGCCACGGGAGATATCGATTTCGTCTTCCATGGTCAGCGTGACTGCCTGACCAGGACCTGCGTGCTCCAGCTCACCTTCGAAGGTGACGATGGATTTCACGCGGCTGCTCTTGCCCGACGGCAGCACAACCACTTCGTCGCCTTTCTTGACGATGCCGCTGGCGAGGGTGCCGGCGAAACCGCGGAAATTCAGGTTCGGACGGTTGACGTACTGCACCGGGAAACGCAGGTCGGTGAAGTTGCGATCGCCCGCCACTTCCACGGTCTCGAGAATTTCCATCAGCGACTGGCCGGTGTACCACGGCGAACGCTCGGACTTGTTCACCACGTTGTCGCCCTTCAAGGCCGACATCGGCACGAAGTGCATCGTGGTGGGCTTCATCTTCAAGCCTTCGGCAAACTGCAGGTAATCGGCCTTGATCGACTCGAACACGCCCTGGTCGAAGTCCTTGAGGTCCATCTTGTTGATGGCCACGACGATGTGCTTGATGCCCAGCAGCGAGGCGATGAAGCTGTGGCGACGTGTCTGGGTCTGCACGCCGTAACGGGCGTCGACCAGGATGATCGCCAGGTCACAGGTGGACGCACCAGTGGCCATGTTGCGGGTGTACTGCTCATGACCGGGAGTGTCGGCGATGATGAATTTGCGCTTGGCGGTGGAGAAATAGCGGTACGCAACATCGATGGTGATGCCTTGTTCGCGCTCGGCCTGCAAGCCGTCGACCAGCAATGCCAGGTCGATGTCCTCACCGGTGGTGCCGACTTTTTTCGAGTCGCGGGTGATCGCTTCCAGGTGATCTTCGTAGATCATCTTGGAGTCGTGCAGCAAGCGCCCGATCAGGGTGCTCTTGCCGTCGTCGACGTTACCGCAGGTCAGAAAGCGCAGCAGCTCTTTACGTTCGTGCTGGCCCAAGTAGGCGAGGATGTCCTCGCTGATCAAATCAGATACGTGCGACATGACAACCCCTTAGAAATAACCCTGACGTTTTTTGTCTTCCATGGAGCCGGCGCCATCGTGGTCGATGACACGGCCCTGGCGCTCGGAAGTTCGCGTCAGGAGCATTTCCTGAATGATGTCCGTGAGGCTTTCGGCCTCAGACTCCACCGCGCCCGTCAACGGGTAGCAACCAAGGGTACGGAAACGCACTTTCTTTTTGACGATGCGGGCTTTGTCTTCATCGCTCAGGTGTTCGAGGATGCGCTCGTCGTCGATCATGATCAGCGTGCCGTTCTTCTCGATGACTTCACGCTCAGCGGCGAAGTACAGCGGGACGATCGGGATGCCTTCCAGATAGATGTACTGCCAGATGTCCAGCTCGGTCCAGTTCGACAACGGGAACACACGAATGGATTCGCCCTTGTTGACCTTTCCGTTGTAGACGTTCCACAACTCGGGCCGCTGATTTTTCGGGTCCCAGCGGTGCTTGCTGTCGCGGAACGAGTACACGCGCTCTTTGGCACGGGATTTCTCTTCATCGCGACGGGCACCGCCGAATGCTGCGTCGAAACCATATTTGTCGAGAGCCTGTTTCAGGCCTTCGGTCTTCATGATGTCGGTGTGTTTGGCGCTGCCGTGGGTGAACGGGTTGATGCCCTGCGCAACGCCTTCCGGGTTGACGTGGGTGATCAGGTCCAGGCCCAGCTCGGCGACCATCTTGTCGCGGAAGCTGTACATCTCCTGGAATTTCCACTGGGTGTCGACGTGCATTACCGGAAACGGCAGCTTGCCTGGGAAAAATGCCTTGCGTGCCAGGTGCAGCATCACGGCGGAGTCTTTACCGATCGAGTACAGCATCACCGGGTTGTCGAACTCGGCGGCCACCTCGCGGATGATGTGGATGCTTTCCGCCTCCAGCTGTTTCAGATGCGTCAGTTTGTCGACCATGGCTACTCACGAAATCTTTCTTATGAACGGCCAGCGGGCCGTGTTCGAGCGGGGAATCCTAGCACAGCGACCTCTTCTAATCAGGACGCCAACTAGATCGAAAGAGCATATGAATATGCCCGCTCGTTTGGGCGGTACGGAGCTTCTGTAGGAGCGAGCAGGCTCGCGATGGTCGTCAACGATAACGCTGCAAACCTGACCCCCAGTGTTGTTCTCAGGTTCATCGCGAGCGTGCTCGCTCCTACAGTGTCGCGTTCACCGTCAGATCGGATTCGGGCAATCGATGAAGATGTGCTCAAGGGCGAAGCGCCGCGCCAGGTAATCGCCAAGCGCCTGAATGCCATAGCGTTCGGTGGCATGGTGACCGGCAGCGATGAAGCTGATGTCGTTTTCCCGGGCGCTGTGAAAGGTTTGCTCCGACGCCTCGCCGCTGAGGTACAGGTCGACGCCTGCCAACACCGCTTGATCGATATAGCCCTGCCCACCGCCGGTGCACCAGCCGACCCGACGGATCATGTTGCTGCCTTCAATCAACAGTGGCTCACGTCCCATGACTTCCTGCACACGGCGGGCGAAATCGCGAGGGGTCATCGGTTCGTTCAGCGAGCCGACCAGGCCAACAATTTTCAGGTTGTCGGGGTCCAGTGGGCCTTCGACAGTTATGTCCAGTTGACGTGCCAACTGCACGTTATTGCCGACATCCGGGTGCAGATCCAGCGGCAAGTGATAGGACAGCAGGCTGATGTCATGCTTGAGCAAGGTCTTCAAGCGACGCTGTTTCATGCCGGTGATGCACGGGTTTTCGCCCTTCCAGAAGTAACCGTGGTGGACCAGTACCAGATCGGCATTGGCCTCGACGGCGGCATCGAGCAACGCCTGACTGGCCGTGACGCCACTGACGATGCGCATCACCTGCGGCCGTCCTTCGACCTGCAGGCCGTTGGGGCAGTAATCGGCAATTTTCGAACTGCCGAGGTAACGGTCGGCTTCTTCGACCAGGGTGCTCAGGGCGACGGCCATAAAAGACTCCTAAATATCCCGTTCAGAGGCACGCGTGGCCTCGTATAATGCGCGTCATTATGAGCGGTCTCATACCGCCTGCAACTCTCTCAGGACGTGCTTAATGCTCAAGGCGCTGCGTTTTTCCGGCTGGCCGCTGTTGGCCGGCGTGCTTGTCGCTCTGTTAATCATCCAGCGTTACCCGCAGTGGGTCGGGCTTCCCAGCCTCGACGTGAACCTGCAACAGGCCCCGCAGACCACCAGCATGCAGCAGGGCCCGGTGTCTTATGCGGAGGCGGTGACCATCGCCGCGCCGTCCGTGGTGAACCTGTACACCACCAAAGTCATCAACAAACCCAACCATCCGCTGTTCGAGGACCCACAGTTCCGGCGCTTCTTCGGCGACAACTCGCCCAAGCAGAAGCGCATGGAATCGAGCCTCGGCTCCGGCGTGATCATGAGCCCGGAAGGCTACATCCTGACCAACAACCACGTGACCAGCGGCGCCGACCAGATCGTGGTGGCCCTCAAGGATGGGCGTGAAACCCTGGCCCGAGTGATCGGCAGCGACCCGGAAACCGATCTCGCGGTACTGAAAATCGACCTCAAGACCCTGCCTTCGATCACCGTCGGCCGCTCCGACAACATCCGCATCGGCGACGTCGCGCTGGCCATCGGCAACCCGTTCGGCGTAGGCCAGACCGTGACCATGGGCATCATCAGCGCCACCGGCCGCAATCAGTTGGGCCTGAACAATTACGAAGACTTCATCCAGACGGACGCCGCCATCAACCCCGGCAACTCCGGCGGTGCATTGGTCGACGCCAACGGCAACCTGACCGGTATCAACACGGCGATTTTCTCCAAGTCCGGTGGCTCCCAGGGCATCGGCTTTGCCATCCCGGTCAAACTGGCCATGGAAGTGATGAAGTCGATCATCGAGCACGGTCAGGTGATTCGTGGCTGGCTGGGTATTGAAGTGCAGCCACTGAGCCAGGAACTGGCGGAATCCTTTGGTCTCTCGGGGCGTCCGGGCATTGTGGTCGCCGGGATCTTCCGCGACGGTCCGGCGCAAAAAGCCGGCCTGCAACTGGGCGACGTGATTCTCGCCATCGACGGCGAACCGGCTGGTGACGGACGTCGCTCGATGAACCAGGTGGCACGGATCAAACCGACCGACAAAGTCACGATCCAGGTAATGCGCAACGGCAAGGAATTGAAGCTCACCGCGGAAATAGGCTTGCGTCCGCCGCCGGCTCCGGTCAAGGAAAAGGAAAAGGAAGAAAACTAAGCAAACCGCACGAGCCCTTGCAGGAGCGAGCTTGCTCGCGAAGGTGTATCAGTCGACATCACTGTGTCTGAGAAACCATCGCGAACAAGCTCGCTCCTACAGAGGGCAGCGGTGTTTTAGAGATCGCCTAAACCATCGATCAACGCCTGATTCTGCTCTGGCGTGCCAATGGATATCCGCAAGAACTGGGCGATCCGTTCCTGTTTGAAGTGCCGAACGATTACACCTTGCTCACGCAACTTCGCCGCCAGGCCTGCCGCATCGTGCTGCGGGTGACGGGCAAAAATGAAGTTCGCCGCCGACGGCAGGACTTCAAAACCCTTCGCCTGCAACTGCCCAATAACCTTCTCGCGACTGTCGATGACCAACTGGCAGGTCTTGTCGAAATACTCGCGATCCTCGAACGCCGCAGCCGCTCCGACAATCGCCAGACGATCCAGCGGATAGGAGTTGAAGCTGTTCTTGATGCGTTCCAGCGCTTCGATCAAGTCCGGATGCCCGACCGCCAGGCCAACCCGCAGGCCAGCCAGGGAGCGGGACTTGGACAACGTCTGGGTCACCAGCAGATTCGGATAACGGTCTACCAGGGTGATTGCCGTTTCACCGCCGAAATCGATGTAAGCCTCGTCCACCACAACCACGGAATCCGGGCTGGCCTTGAGGATCTGCTCCACCGCTTCCAGCGCCAACAGGCAACCGGTCGGTGCGTTCGGGTTGGGGAAAATGATCCCGCCGTTCGGCTTGGCATAGTCCGCCGGGTTGATCTGGAACCGCTCGTCCAGCGGCACCGCGTCGAACTTGATGCCGTACAACCCGCAGTAGACCGGATAGAAGCTGTAGCTGATGTCCGGGAACAGCAGCGGCTGATCGTGTTGCAGCAGACCATGGAAAATGTGCGCCAGGACTTCGTCGGAACCATTACCGAGGAACACCTGATTACCTTGCACGCCGTAATACCTGGCAACGGCTTGCTTAAGCACATCGCTGTTCGGGTCCGGGTACAGACGCAGGTTGTCGTTGAGTTCGGCTTGCATCGCGACCAAGGCTTTGGGCGATGGGCCGTACGGGTTTTCGTTGGTATTGAGCTTTACCAGTTTGGTCAGCTTCGGCTGCTCGCCCGGTACGTAAGGCACCAGATCCTTGACGAACGGACTCCAGAATTTACTCATGTTCAGTTTCCCTTTTGTTCGTCAGCGATGCGGTATTCGGCGCTGCGGGCGTGAGCGGTCAGCGACTCGCCACGGGCCAGTACGGACGCGGTCTTGCCCAGAACGGAGGCGCCCTGCTCGGAGCAGAAGATGATCGACGAGCGCTTCTGGAAGTCGTACACACCCAAGGGTGAAGAGAACCGCGCGGTCCCGGAAGTCGGCAGCACGTGGTTGGGACCGGCGCAGTAATCGCCCAGCGCCTCAGAGGTGTGGCGGCCCATGAAGATGGCGCCGGCGTGGCGGATCTGCGGCAGCCAGGCTTGTGGATCGGCGACAGACAATTCGAGGTGCTCCGGCGCGATGCGGTTGGCGACTTCGATGGCTTGCTCCATGTCGCGCACCTTGATCAGCGCCCCACGCCCATTGATCGAGGTCTCGATGATAGCGGCGCGCTCCATGGTCGGCATCAGCTTGGTGATGCTCGCAGCGACCTTGTCGAGGAACTCGGCGTCGGGGCTGACCAGGATTGCCTGGGCGTCTTCGTCGTGCTCGGCCTGGGAGAACAGGTCCATGGCGATCCAGTCCGGATCAGTCTGGCCGTCGCACACCACGAGGATTTCGGACGGGCCGGCAATCATGTCGATACCGACCTGGCCAAACACCTGGCGCTTGGCGGTGGCGACATAAATGTTGCCCGGGCCGACCACTTTATCGACCTTCGGCACGCTTTCGGTGCCGTAAGCCAATGCAGCAACGGCTTGAGCGCCACCGATGGTGAACACGCGGTCAACGCCGGCGATGCAGGCCGCGGCCAGCACCAGTTCGTTGATTTCACCGCGCGGGGTTGGCACTACCATGACCACTTCGGTAACGCCGGCGACTTTGGCCGGAATCGCGTTCATCAACACCGACGACGGGTACGATGCCTTGCCACCTGGTACGTACAGGCCGGCGCGGTCCAGCGGCGTGACTTTCTGGCCCAGCACCGTGCCGTCGGCCTCGGTGTAGCTCCAGGAGTCCTGCTTCTGTTTTTCGTGGTAGCTGCGTACACGAGCCGCGGCGACTTCCAGAGCTTCACGCTGAGCTACGGAGATGCGGGTAAGCGCCAGTTCCAGACGCTCACGCGGCAGGATCAGGTCGGCCATGGATTTCACGTCCAGCCCGTCGAACTGCCGGGTGAAGTCCACCAGTGCCGCGTCGCCACGCTCACGCACGGCCTTGATGATGTCCAGCACTCGCTGATTGACCGAGTCGTCAGACACACTTTCCCAGCTCAGCAGATGATCCAGATGATGCGCGAAATCCGGGTCAGCAGCGTTGAGTCGGCGAATTGCAGTCGGTGCGGTCATAGCGAGAGCCTCATAGGAATGGCAAAAACTCAGGCGCCCTAACTTAGCAGTCGTTTCCGCTTGGGCACCTGAGATTCTGGCTATGAGGCGGATAGACGGGCGCGACTCAAGGTCGCGCAGGTGAATCAGCCGCGGTGTCGAGACTCCACTGCCTTGCGCAGGGTGTCGATCAACGCCTGGATACGGGCGTGCTGCATCTTCATCGAAGCTTTGTTGACGATCAGCCGGGAGCTGATAGCGGCAATGAAATCCTGTGGCTCCAGGCCGTTGGCCCGCAGCGTGTTGCCGGTGTCGACCACGTCGATGATCTTGTCGGCCAGACCGATCAGCGGTGCCAGTTCCATCGAGCCATACAGCTTGATGATATCGACCTGACGACCTTGCTCGGCGTAGTAGCGCTTGGCAACGTTGACGAACTTGGTGGCGATGCGCAGACGACCCTTGGGCTCGACGGCGCCGACTTTACCGGCGGTCATCAGCTTGCACTGGGCAATCTGCAGGTCCAGCGGCTCGTACAGGCCCTGGCCGCCGTATTCCATCAGCACATCCTTACCCGCGACGCCAAGGTCGGCGGCACCGTGCTCGACGTAGGTCGGCACATCGGTAGCACGCACGATCAGCAGACGGACGTCGTCCTGGGTCGTGGGGATGATCAGCTTGCGGCTCTTGTCCGGATTCTCGGTCGGCACAATGCCCGCTTCAGCCAGAAGCGGCAATGTGTCGTCAAGGATGCGGCCCTTGGACAGTGCGATAGTCAGCATGGGAAACGTCAGCCCTTAATCAGGAATCTTATGCCCGGTCGCAAACGGCGCCGGACACGCGTCGAGCCGGAAACCGGCTCGACCTTCAACAAATCCATTGGGCACGTCCTTGTGCCCGCGCAGCAGAAACTAGCCCGGAACGCGGCGGATCTTGGCGCCCAGCATCTGCAGTTTCTCTTCGATGCACTCGTAGCCACGGTCTATGTGGTAGATGCGATCGATCAGGGTGTCGCCTTCGGCGATCAGTGCCGAAATCACCAGACTGGCCGAAGCACGCAGGTCGGTGGCCATGACTGGCGCGCCCTTGAGTTTTTCGATACCGGTGACAATGGCGGTGTTGCCTTCGACCTGGATGTGAGCACCCATGCGATGCAGTTCGTAAACGTGCATGAAGCGGTTTTCGAAGATCGTCTCGATCACAGCGCCCGTACCTTCGGCAATGGCGTTGAGGGAGATGAACTGCGCCTGCATGTCAGTCGGGAATGCCGGGTATGGAGCGGTCCGCACGTTGACGGCTTTTGGCCGCTTGCCGTGCATGTTCAGCTCGATCCAGTCTTCGCCACAGGTAATTTCGGCACCGGCTTCGCGGAGTTTTTCCAGCACGGCTTCGAGAATCGTCGGATCAGTGTCCTTGACCTTCACTCGGCCGCCGGTCACGGCAGCGGCCACCAGGTAGGTACCGGTTTCGATACGGTCTGGCATCACTTTGTAAGTGGTGGTGTGCAAACGCTCGACGCCATCGATGGTGATGGTATCGGTGCCGGCGCCGGAAACCTTGGCGCCCATGGCGTTCAGGAAGTTTGCCAGATCGACAACTTCCGGCTCGCGCGCAGCGTTGGCCAGGACGCTACGGCCCTTGGCCAAGGCAGCGGCCATCATGATGTTTTCGGTACCGGTCACACTGACGGTATCGAAGAAGAAGTGTGCACCGCGCAGGCCGCCTTCAGGCGCCTTGGCCTTGATGTAGCCGCCTTCGACATCGATGACCGCACCCATGGCTTCCAGGCCTCGGATGTGCAGGTCAACAGGACGCGAACCGATGGCGCAACCGCCAGGCAGCGCGACTTCGGCTTCGCCAAAACGGGCGACCATCGGACCCAGTACCAGAATCGACGCACGCATGGTTTTAACCAGTTCGTACGGAGCGATCAGGGTCTTGATGGTGCGCGGGTCGATTTCGACGGACAGCTTCTCGTCGATCACCGGCTCGATCCCCATGCGACCGAACAACTCGATCATGGTGGTGATGTCGTGCAGGTGCGGCAGGTTGGCAACAGTCACGGGACCGTCGCACAGCAGCGTGGCCGCCAGGATCGGCAGGGCAGAGTTCTTTGCCCCGGAGATGCGGATTTCGCCGTCAAGACGAGCACCGCCAGTAATAATCAATTTATCCATAAGAATCTCGACGCCCTTGGGCTCAGGTGCGCTCGGCCCAGGCCGCGCTGCTGAAAAATTTCATAGTAACCGCATGGATGCTGCCATCGGTGATCCACGGGTTCAAATGGGCATAGATCTGCTGCTGACGCTTCACCGGGCTCAACGCCGCCAGTTCATCGCTAATCACGTTCAGCTGGAAATTGCAGCCTTCGCCCTCGACTTCTACTATCGTTCCGGGCAGCTTTCCTTCAAGGAAGCTCTTCACTTCTACGGCCTGCATGCTCAACCTCAATCGGCGCCCTGTGCGCACGGGTCGGACATCATACAAAAAAGCCCCGCGCCTGCGAACCCCGCGGAGCAGGACTCTGACGGGGGGCTTTTTTGTCGATGCGGGTTAGGGATGCGTCAACAGCTCGGTCAGCTCACTGACCTGGGCGATTTCACGCATGTCTTCTGGCATCCCGCGGATGCTCAGGGCCTTGCCGGCCGCCTGGGCATCGCGCATGAAACACAACAACAATGACAGACCGACGCTGCTGGATTTGGTCACCGCCGAACAGTCAACCACCACCGCTGCTGCATTGCTGGCCTTGATCAGCGCCTGACCCTGCTCGCGCAAACCCGGGCCGCTGCGGTAATCCAGCACGCCACTGAGCCGCAGCTCGCCGGCGTCGTCCATCAAGACGGCCGACTCACTCATTGGGTTTGCTTCTCGGTGGATTCCTTGGCCTTGGCGACTTCACCGGCCCAACCATTGATGGTCTTGTCCAGGTCGTTGCCATTGCGCTGCATTGCGTCGGCGAATTGATCGCGAAACAGCTTGCCAATGTTGATGCCATTGATAATGACGTTACGCAGTTTCCACTCGCCATTGATCTTTTCCAGCGTGTAGGAAACCGGGTAGATTGCGCCGTTACTGCCCTTGACGGTCATGCCGACGCTGGTGCGGTCGCCCGACTCGTCCTTGGCAGGATCAACGACGATGCCCTGGTTGTTGTACTCCAGCAAGGCATTGCCATAGAACTGGAACAGACCCTTTTTGAAGTTTTCTTCAAAGGTCTTCATTTGCGCAGGTGTGGCTTTGCGCGAGTATTTGACCGTCATGATGCTCTTGGAAATACCTTCGGCATCCACGACAGGCCCGACAATGCTGTCCAGTGCAGCATAGAAATCCTGCGGATCCTGCTTGTACTTCTCTTTATTGGCCGCCAGATCGGCGAGCAAACGGTTGGTAGTGTCCTGTACCAGTTCATGCGCTGAAGGCGCCGCCACGGCATTGGCCACCAACGGCAGCGCCGCAAGTAAAACCATCAGGCCACGTCGCAAGGTAGAGATCATTTAACAGTTCCTCATTTGGCGTCTTTGCTAACGGTATTGAGCAGGAATTTACCAATCAGGTCTTCGAGCACCAGCGACGACTGGGTGTCGTGGATGGTTCCACCGTCCTTGAGCAGGGCGTCTTCGCCGCCCACGCTGATACCGATGTATTTCTCGCCCAACAGACCAGCGGTCAGGATAGAGGCAGTGGAATCAGCAGGCAGGTTATCGACGCGCTTTTCCAGCTCCAGGGTCACCCGACCGGTAAAACTGTCGCGATCCAGATCGATCGCGGTAACTTTGCCGATGGTTACACCGGCCATGGTCACTTTGGCTCTGACCGTCAAACCGGCGATATTGTCAAAGTACGCGTAAAGTTTATAGGTATCGGTGCTCGGGCTCGGGGACAGTCCACTGACCCGCAACGCCAACAGCAGCAACGCCAGGATGCCAGCCAGCAAGAAAAGGCCGACACCGATTTCCAGGGTGCGGTTTTGCATCAGAAATCTCCAAACATCAAGGCAGTCAGAATAAAGTCCAGGCCGAGCACTGCCAAAGAGGCATATACAACGGTCTTGGTGGTGGCACGGCTGATCCCCTCGGAAGTGGGGTCACAGTCATACCCTTGGAATACGGCAATCCAGGTCACGACAAAGGCAAAGACAATGCTTTTGATGATCCCGTTAAGCACATCGTCAGCGAAGGTCACGCTGTTCTGCATGTTCGACCAGTAGGAACCTTCGTAGACACCCAGCCAATCGACAGCCACCCATGAACCACCCCAGATACCCACCACGCTGAAAATCATGGCCAGCACCGGCAGGGAAATGAAGCCGGCCCACAGGCGCGGGGCGATGATGTACTTGAGCGGGTCGACCCCGATCATTTCCAGGCTGGACAACTGTTCGGTGGACTTCATGTTGCCGATTTCGGCCGTCAGCGCCGAACCGGCACGCCCGGCGAACAGCAAGGCGGTCACTACAGGTCCCAGCTCTCGCAGCAGCGTCAGTGCGACCATTTGCCCGACGGCCTGCTCGGATCCGTAGCTCGACAGGATGTTGAACCCTTGCAGCGCCAACACCATGCCGATGAAAACGCCGGAGACCACGATGATCACCAGGGACATCACGCCCACCGAATGCAGTTGTTTGACCAGCAACCCGAAACCGCCACCGATACCGCCACGACCCAACAGGGCATGGAACAGGAACAGTGCCGAGCGCCCAAATACCGCCAGCACGTCGATACCGGCCTGGCCGAAGCGGCGTATGCGCTCTATCAATGAAATTCTGCGCATCAGCGCTTCCCCAGAAGATCTGCGCGGTAATCCGTCGCTGGAAAGTGGTACGGAACCGGACCATCGGGATCACCCGTCATGAACTGACGAATGCGCGGCTCATCCGAATTCATCAACTCGTCAGGCGTGCCCTGCCCCAACACCTGGCCGTCACCCACTACATAGATGTAGTCCGCAATGCTCGCGGTCTCGGCGAGGTCGTGGGAAACCACGATACTGGTGATGCCCAGCGCATCGTTGAGCAGGCGGATCAGGCGCACCAATACGCCCATGGCGATCGGGTCCTGGCCGACAAAGGGCTCGTCGTACATGAGAATCTGTGGATCGAGGGCGATCGCCCGCGCCAGCGCGACACGACGCTTCATGCCGCCAGACAATTCATCTGGCATCAGGTCGATAGCGCCACGCAGACCCACGGCCTGCAATTTGAGCAGGACGATGTCGCGGATCATTTCTTCCGGCAGAGCGGTGTGGACGCGCAGCGGAAAGGCCACGTTCTCGAACACGTCGAGATCGGTGAACAGCGCGCCACTCTGGAACAGTACGCCCATGTGCTTGCGGGCATCGAACAGATCACTGCGCGACAGCTTCGGCAGGTTCTGCCCGTTGACCCAGACTTCGCCCCCGGTAGGTCGCAATTGCGCACCCATCAGGCGCAGCAACGTGGTCTTGCCGCATCCGGAAGGCCCCATGATGCCGGTGACTTTGCCACGCGGGATACGGATATCGACGTTATTGAAAATGCTGCGCGCACCGCGCTTGAAGGTCAGTCCCTTCAGCTCGACCGCGTAGGCGTTATCGGCACTCATCTAAACTCCTTGCGATGCAGCCTCTCACTCGGACGCCTGACTTTCTGACGAAAGCACATACCTTCCGGGCAGGCCGAACTGGCGGCGAACTATATCACTGCAACGGCTGCGCGCCCAAGGCCAATGCCGGGCCATATTCCGCGCAAAGTGAAGCAAAAGGCTTCATTTAGAGGGATTCAGTAACAAGGAGTGACAATGGGCAACGAACTAGCGTGAGGGATTCGATCATAACCGCTATAATCGCCGCCTTTTCATCGGGCTATACGATTTCAGACATGAGCCAATCCAGCGACCTGATTCAATCGGCACAACGCACCATCCGCCTCGAGGTAGAAGCCGTACAAGGCCTGCTACCCCATATCGACGCAGATTTCGTACGCGCTTGCGAGATGATTCTGGCCAGCAAAGGCCGCGTGGTCGTGGTTGGCATGGGCAAGTCCGGGCACATCGGCAACAAGATCGCCGCCACCCTGGCGAGCACCGGCACCACGGCTTTTTTTGTCCATCCGGCCGAGGCCAGCCATGGCGACATGGGCATGATCACCCGTGACGACATCATTCTGGCGCTTTCCAACTCCGGCTCCACCAATGAAATCGTGACCCTGCTGCCACTGATCAAGCGCTTGGGCATCCAGCTGATCAGCATGACCGGCAACCCCGCCTCGCCACTGGCCAAGGCCGCCGAAGTCAATCTCAACGTTCGAGTCGAGCACGAAGCCTGCCCGCTGAACCTGGCCCCTACTTCCTCGACCACCGCAGCACTGGTGATGGGCGACGCCCTGGCCGTTGCCTTGCTGGAGGCCCGTGGCTTTACCGCCGAAGATTTCGCTTTTTCCCATCCCGGCGGCGCCCTTGGCCGACGCCTGTTGCTGAAAGTTGAAAATGTCATGCACGCCGGCCAAGAGCTGCCGCAGGTACAGCGCGGCACTCTGCTCAAGGACGCCTTGATGGAAATGACCCGGAAAGGCCTCGGCATGACAGTAATCCTGGAGAACGATGGCAAACTGGCCGGGATCTTCACCGACGGCGACTTGCGCCGCACACTGGACCGCAGTATCGATATCCACACCGCTACTATCGACCAGGTCATGACAGCTCACGGCAAGACTGCCCGAGCCGAGATGCTCGCCGCCGAAGCGCTGAAAATCATGGAAGATCACAAAATCAACGCACTGGTCGTGGTCGATAACGAAGACCGCCCGGTCGGCGCCTTGAACATGCACGACTTGTTGCGTGCGGGAGTAATGTAATGAATACGGACCTGCTGCAACGCGGCAAACAGATCAAGCTGGCGGTGTTCGACGTCGACGGCGTTCTCACTGACGGTCGCCTGTACTTCCTCGAAGACGGCAGTGAGTTCAAGACGTTCAGCACCCTCGACGGTCAAGGCATCAAAATGCTCATGAACGCTGGCGTCGAGACCGCGATTATCAGCGGCCGCAAGACCCCCGTGGTTGAGCGTCGGGCGAAGAACCTCGGCATCCCGCACCTGTTTCAGGGACGCGAAGACAAACTGGTCGTTCTCGACGGTCTACTGGAGCAGCTAGGCTTAAGCTATGAACAGGTCGCCTATCTCGGCGACGATCTGCCGGACCTGCCGGTGATTCGCCGCGTCGGCCTGGGCATGGCGGTGGCCAATGCTGCCAGCTTTGTGCGCGAACACGCCCATGGCATAACCCTGGCCCGTGGTGGCGAAGGCGCCGCCCGCGAATTCTGCGAATTGATCCTGCGCGCCCAGGGCCGCCTCGATGCGGCCAACGCCGCGTACCTGTGAGCCAAGTCATGCTGAGCAAAAAGTTTCGCAAATTCCTGGTATACGGCTGCATCGCGGCGATTTTCGCCGCGGTCGGCTACTGGAACATCAGCCCTGAGCGCTTCCTCGACAAACCGGTTGTGCAGGTGGATGAAAGCGCGATTGACTATTACGCGCTCAACGCCCACAGCGTGCAGTTTTTACCTGACGGAAAACTGCAATACGAAATGACCTCGGACAAGGTCGAACACCTGAAATCGACCGAAGTGACGTTGCTGACAAACCCCGACCTGAACATGTTTCGCGGCACCGAGTTCCCGTGGCACGTGCAGAGCGAAAAGGGTGAAGTCAATCCAGACGGCACGCAGGTCGAACTGATCGATTCGGTACGCATCACGCGCTTCGATGAGAAAAATCGCAGAACCCTGATCACCACCACCCGTATGACTGTGTTTCCACAGCAGCAATATGCGCAGACCGATCAACCCGTTAGAATCGACGGCGCTGGTGGTGTATCGACAGGCAACGGAATGAAAGCGTACCTGAAAGAAAGCAGGATACACCTGCTATCGAACGTAAGAGGACAGTATGAGGCTCGTTAAAACCCTCCCTATTTTGCTCAGTCTGGGCGCAGCACTGGGAAGCGTGAGCGCCTGGGCTCTGCCGGACGATCAACAACAGCCTATTCGCATTCAGGCCGACGACGCCCAACTGGACGACAAGAACGGCATCGCGACCTATACGGGCGATGTGATCATCACCCAGGGCTCGATGAAGGTCACCGGCAACAAAGTGACCATGACCCGCACCCCCAATGGCGACATCGACGTGGTGACCTCGGTTGGCAACCTGGCCTACTTCGAGCAGTTGCAAACAGCGGGCGACACCAAGCCGGTTCAGGGTTACGGCGTGACCATCCAGTACCACGCCTCGCAGAATCGAGTAGTCCTTATCGACCGCGCCAAAGTGATCGACAAGGACAACAACGTCACCCAAGGCGAGAAAATCGTCTACGACACCGAGAAGAAACTCGCCAGCGCCGGTCGCGCAACAGGCAGCAAAGTGACCGAGTCGCGCCCGCGGATCGACATGGTAATCCAGCCGAAGAAGAAAACCGACGAGCAGAAGGCCCAGTAATGGCAACTCTGAAAGCCCAGCATCTGGCCAAGGCCTACAAGAGTCGCCAGGTCGTGCGTGACGTCAGCCTGTCCATCGACAGCGGCCAGATTGTCGGCCTGCTTGGCCCGAATGGCGCCGGCAAGACCACCTGTTTTTACATGATCGTAGGCCTGGTTCAGGCCGATCAGGGCCGCGTCCTGATCGACGACCTGGATGTCAGCCATCAGCCAATGCATGGTCGCGCGAAGGCCGGCATCGGCTATCTGCCGCAGGAAGCGTCGATTTTCCGCAAACTTTCGGTAGCGGACAACATCATGGCTATTCTCGAGACCCGCAAGGAGCTTGATAAGGCCGGTCGTCGCAAGGAACTGGAAAGCCTGCTCCAGGAGTTCCACATCAGTCACATCCGCGACAATCTCGGCATGAGCCTGTCCGGTGGTGAGCGCCGCCGCGTGGAAATCGCCCGGGCACTGGCAACCAACCCGAAATTCATTTTGCTCGACGAGCCATTCGCCGGCGTGGACCCGATTTCAGTGGGTGACATCAAACAGATCATTTACCACCTCAAGGCCAAGGGCATTGGCGTGCTGATCACCGACCACAACGTCCGTGAAACCCTGGACATCTGTGAAACCGCCTATATCGTCAACGACGGACAATTGATTGCCGAAGGTGATGCCGAGACGATCCTTGCCAACGACCTCGTCAAGGAAGTGTACCTGGGGCATGAATTCCGCCTGTAAGGGCAGAGGCATTTCGGTTTTCGCCGGGACGCCGCGCATGCCTGATGAAGCTTTATAGTATTTTATTGTTACAGCGGTCTAGGCAAAGCGCTCTATTTCAGGCATATAACTTGCTTAAGTTTGGCGCTCCGGCGCCCTGTAGTGGATGGCGCATGTGCGCCGGCGAATAAGGTGTTAAGCCCCTGCCATGAAACCATCGCTAGTCTTGAGAATGGGCCAGCAGCTGACGATGACACCGCAGCTGCAACAGGCCATCCGCCTGCTCCAATTGTCGACCCTGGACCTGCAACAGGAAATCCAGGAGGCGCTGGAGTCCAATCCGATGCTCGAACGCCAGGAAGAAGGCGACGACTTCGATAACGCCGACCCGTTGGCCGACAACATCGAACAAAAGCCCAACACCGACATCCAGGAACCCTCCTATCAGGAAAGCGCTCCGACGGTAGATAACCTCGAAGAAGGCGACTGGAACGAGCGCATTCCCAATGAACTCCCCGTCGACACCGCGTGGGAAGACGTTTACCAGACAAGCGCCAGCAGCCTGCCCAGCAACGATGACGATGAATGGGACTTCACCACCCGTACATCTGCCGGGGAAAGCCTGCAGAGCCATTTGCTGTGGCAATTGAACCTGGCACCTATGTCCGACACCGATCGACTGATCGCTGTCACCCTGATCGACTGCATCAACAATCAGGGCTACCTGGACGAAACCCTTGAGGAAATCCTTGAGGCCTTCGATCCGGAACTGGACATTGAGCTGGACGAGATTGAAGCGGTCCTGCACCGCATTCAGCAATTCGAACCGTCCGGCATTGGCGCCCGCAACCTGGGTGAATGCCTGCTATTGCAATTGCGCCAGTTGCCAGCCAAAACACCTTGGCTGGTTGAAGCCAAACGTCTCGTCACCGACTATATCGATTTGCTCGGCAGCCGCGATTACAGCCAGCTGATGCGTCGCATGAAGCTCAAGGAAGATGAACTGCGCCAGGTCATCGAACTGGTCCAGAGTCTCAACCCGCGCCCTGGCTCGCAGATCGAGTCTACCGAAGCCGAGTACGTGGTGCCTGACGTCATCGTGCGCAAGGACAACGAGCGCTGGCTGGTGGAACTGAATCAGGAGTCGGTGCCACGCCTTCGGGTCAATGCCCAGTATGCAGGCTTCGTACGCCGCGCCGACACCAGCGCCGACAACACTTTCATGCGTAATCAGTTGCAGGAGGCCCGCTGGTTCATCAAGAGCCTTCAAAGCCGCAACGAAACCCTGATGAAAGTAGCCACCCAGATCGTCGAGCATCAGCGCGGCTTCCTGGAGTACGGCGATGAAGCCATGAAGCCACTCGTTTTGCATGACATCGCCGAAGCGGTGGGCATGCACGAATCAACGATTTCGCGGGTAACCACCCAGAAGTTCATGCACACCCCTCGCGGCATTTATGAACTGAAATACTTTTTCTCCAGCCACGTCAGTACCTCCGAAGGCGGCGAATGCTCGTCTACGGCGATCCGCGCGATCATCAAAAAACTGGTTGCCGCGGAAAATCAGAAAAAGCCGTTGAGTGACAGCAAGATCGCTGGTTTACTGGAGGCACAAGGCATTCAGGTGGCTCGCCGCACCGTCGCCAAGTACCGCGAATCTCTCGGGATCGCGCCTTCGAGCGAACGCAAGCGGTTGATGTAGAGCCACGCCACAGCGTTCCAGTGGCAGATCATCTGATCTGCCGCTTTATGCACTGGCAACGAAGGAGAAGCTGTATGCAAGTCAACATCAGTGGACACCAACTGGAAGTGACCGAACCTCTTCGCACCTACATCGGCGAAAAACTCGAACGATTGGAGCGACATTTCGACAAGATCACTAATGTGCAGGTCACGATGACCGTCGAAAAACTGAAGCAGAAAATCGAAGCCACGCTGCATATTCCCGGGAATGAAGTGGTCGCCAACGCGGAACATACCGATATGTATGCCGCGATCGACGCACTCACCGACAAGCTGGATAAACAACTCAAAAAACATAAGGAAAAGACCCAGAGCCTCCTCCAGGGCGCAACCGGTCGTTAACACTCCCTACCCATGATCGGACTTGAAAGTATCCTGACCCCCGGCCGTTCCCTGGTGAACGTGCCGGGAGGCAGTAAAAAGAAAGCCCTCGAACAAATTGCCAATCTGATCGCCCGCGAAGTGCCGGCTCTGGAGATGCAAGATGTCTTCGAGGCATTGATTGCCCGTGAAAAACTCGGCTCCACCGGGTTTGGCAATGGCATCGCCATTCCTCATTGTCGCCTGAAGGGCTGCGTGTCACCCATCAGTGCCCTGATGCATCTGGATGCGCCTATCGACTTCGACGCTATCGATGGCGCCCCGGTTGACCTGCTGTTCGTGCTGTTGGTCCCGGAAGCTGCTACCGACGCACACCTGGAGCTGTTACGACAGATCGCCAGCATGCTCGACCGCAAGGAAGTGCGCGAAAAACTGCGCAGCGCAGCGAGCAATGAAGCCTTGTATCAGGTCGTCCTGGACGAGCAAAACGGTCATTAATCATGCGCTTGATAATTGTCAGTGGTCGCTCCGGCTCAGGTAAAAGCACCGCCCTCGCCGTGCTCGAGGACAACGGGTACTACTGCATCGACAACTTGCCCGCCGGGTTGTTGCCGGAGCTCGCCGAGCGCGCGCTTATCCACACCGAACTGACTCAACCGCTGGTTGCCGTGTCCATCGACGCTCGCAACCTGCCCAGTCACCTGACACGCTTTCCAGAACTGCTCGAAGAAGTTCGCAGTCGGCATATCCAGTGCGATGTCCTGTACCTGGATGCCGACGAAGAAACACTGCTCAAGCGTTTTTCCGAAACACGTCGGCGCCACCCTCTGAGCAATGCCAATCGCTCGCTGGCCGAAGCGATCAACGTTGAAAGCGTCCTGCTCGGCCCCATTGCCGACCTCGCCGACCTGAAAATAAACACCACCAATCTGAACCTGTATCAATTGCGCGACTCGATCAAGCTGCGCCTGTTGAACCAGCCGGAACCCGGCACGGCATTTCTGGTGGAGTCCTTTGGGTTCAAGCGTGGCATGCCGGTAGACGCTGACCTGGTGTTCGACGTTCGTTGCCTGCCCAATCCTTATTGGAAACCGGAACTGCGCGAACTGTCCGGACTCGATCAGCCGGTTGCCGATTATCTGGCGGCGCAGCCAGACGTCGAAGAGATGTACCAGGACATTTCCACATACCTGTTAAAGTGGCTCCCTCGCTTTGCCGCCAGCAACCGCGCCTATGTCACCATTGCGATCGGCTGCACCGGCGGGCACCACCGTTCCGTCTACCTGACCGAGCGGCTGGGCAAAACCCTGCACCAAACATTGAAGAACGTCCAGGTCCGCCACCGCGACCTCAGTTAAAGGGATTCACATCGCGATGCCTGCTCTGGAAATCGAAATCATCAACAAGCTGGGCTTGCATGCCCGCGCTTCCGCAAAGTTCGTTGGCGTCGCCGGCCAATTCAAGGATTGCACCATCAGGGTAGGACGCACACCAGAATCCACCATTGATGGCAAAAGCATCATGGCCATGATGATGCTCGCTGCCGGCAAGGGCACCAAAATTCATCTGAGCACGCAAGGCGAGCAAGAACAGGAAGCGCTGGATGCGCTGGTCGCATTGATCAACAACTTCTTCGACGAAGGCGAGTAACTTCAAAAGATCGCAGCCTCTGCAGGTGCTGCCGCAGGCTGCGATCTTATTATGCCAACGCGGTATCCATCACCATCATCAAACAAAACCCGATCAACAACCCAAGACTGGCCAGCTTGTCGTGGCCGTGTCGGCGCGATTCGGGAATGATTTCGTGGGTCACCACCAAGAGCATCGCCCCCGCAGCCAGCGCCAACCCCAATGGCAACAACAACTCGGCCAAACTCACCAACCAGGCGCATAGCAGCGCGAACACGGGCTCAACCAACCCTGAAGCTGCTCCAATCAGGAATGCCTTGAACCGCGACATCCCTGCCCCGGCCAACACCAGCGCGATAACCAACCCTTCCGGCACATCTTGCAAGGCGATACCCATCGCCAGGCTATCGGCATCCGCCATACCGCCACCGGCCGAAACGCCCACAGCCATGCCCTCGGGAATGTTATGGGCAATGATCGCGAACACGAACAGCCAGATCCTTGGTGGAATGATCGGATGTTCGACGGTACCGATGAGCATTTCCGGCGAGGCCCCGGACACTTTGCGATCCACCAGAAACAGGCCAAACGAACCTAGCATGATGCCAACACAGATCAGGCCGCTGGCCGAAAACGGGCTCATACCGAGGTGTTCCGCCGCGGCAATGCCAGGCACGATCAGCGAAAACGCCGTCGCCGCCAGCATGACCCCGGCACCGAATCCCAACAACGTATCACTGAGTGCCTGCGCCATACTGCGGATCACCAGAACCGGCACCGCGCCAAGCGCGGTTCCAAGGGCGCAGATCGCTCCGCCCTGCAGCGCTCGTGACAGTTTCGGCGCAAGGTCCAACCATTCCAACCCGTGCGCAACCAGCAAACTCATGCCCGCCAGCAGAAGCAGCGATCCAAACGCGTAACGAAATAATCGTCCACTTCCGATCGCCAGTGTTTCAGTGCCCATAGTCAGCCTTGAATTGTTTTTTAAGGACTTAAACCATTGCGGCCTGATACCGCGCAGCCACTTCCGGCCAATTGATCACGTTGTAAAACGCACTGATGTATTCCGGGCGACGGTTCTGATATTGCAAGTAATAGGCGTGCTCCCAAACATCCAGACCCAGTATTGGCGTGTTGCCGTTCATCAGCGGACTGTCCTGGTTGCCGCTGCTTTCCACGATCAGGGTCTTTTGTGGGGTCACGCTCAACCACGCCCAGCCGCTGCCGAATCGGGTCAACGCAGCTTTGGTGAAAACGTCTTTGAAATTGTCCAGACCGCCCAGTTGCTCGTCGATAGCCTTGGCCAGCTCACCCTCGGGTTTGCCGCCGCCGGTGGGTGCCATGACTTCCCAAAACAGTGAATGGTTGGCGTGTCCACCGCCCTGGTTGATCACTGCCGCTCGTAGCTTTTCCGGGAGTTGCTGAAC
Organism: Pseudomonas sp. P1.8; assembly: GCF_001269805.1. Taxonomy (NCBI): domain Bacteria; kingdom Pseudomonadati; phylum Pseudomonadota; class Gammaproteobacteria; order Pseudomonadales; family Pseudomonadaceae; genus Pseudomonas; species Pseudomonas sp. P1.8. Next base: position 193,800 of record NZ_LHVM01000006.1, on the reverse strand, counting down.
CGCCGACACCAGTTTCTCCACCGGCCATTCGGCGAATTCGGTCCCTTCAACAGCGGCGTTGAGGTTGTTGATGTAGGTCTGGTGATGTTTGGTGTAATGAATTTCCATGGTCTGCGCATCGATGTGCGGTTCCAGGGCGTCATAGGCGTACGGCAAGGCGGGCAGAGTAAAAGCCATTTCAGTGGACTCCATGATGATGAGGCGCAGGCGTCGCAGCATCGATATGCAGTAATCGATGGCTGCGCGGGTATTCGCCGTGATCGCTGATAAAATTCAGCAGCTCGACGTAAGTCTTGCTGCTCTGGCGTGACGCAGCTTCGCGCAGTGCCGGTGATAGACGCGGATCCTGCAGGGTCTGCAACAGCCGCTGGTGGATGGCGCAAAGGTATTCGGCGCTTTCCTCCGGCTGGTTCAGGCGCAAATGCAGGTCCGCCAGGTTGTGATGGGAAATCACGCAAGCCGCCACCGCTTCATCGGCATTCGCCCAGCGCTCGAACAACACCTGGGCCAGGGCCAATGCCTGCAGATAGGCCTCACGGGCATCGACCAGTTCACCCAGCATGAAAAAGCGATTGGCTCTTTCGATCGTGCGTTTCCAGTGCTCCATAGGTGTGCCTCCAAAGCGGTAGCGGCGTTTACACGCCGCCAGCGGTGAGTTTTTCCGGGTTGAGCAGTTCTTCCAGCTGGCTGCGTGACAGGTCGGTGTGCTCCAGCGCGACATCAATGACTGGTCGACTCTGCTGATAGGCCTTCTTGGCGATTTCGGCGGCCTTCTGATAACCAATGATCGGATTGAGTGCCGTCACCAGAATCGGGTTGCGCGACAGTGCTTCCTTGATCCGGACTTCGTTGACCTTGAAACTGGCAATGGCCTTGTCACCCAACAAACGGCTTGAGGTGGCCAGCAACTCGATGCTGCTCAACAGGTTCTGGGCAATGATCGGCAACATCACGTTGAGTTCGAAGTTGCCGGACTGACCAGCAATGGTGATCACCGTGTCGTTGCCGATGACCTGCGCCGCGACCATAGCGGTGGCCTCTGGAATCACCGGGTTGACCTTGCCCGGCATGATCGAGGAGCCCGGCTGCAAGGCCTCCAGTTCGATTTCGCCGAGACCGGCCAACGGACCGGAGTTCATCCAGCGCAGGTCATTGGCGATTTTCATCAGTGACACGGCAGAGGCCTTGAGTTGGCCGGAGACAGCGACGGCGGTGTCCTGGGAGCCGATCAGCGCAAACAAGTCCTTGCCGGGTTGGAACTGAACGTGAGTCAACTGGCTAAGCTGCTGGCAGAAACGTGCCGCGAACTCGGGATGCGCATTGACGCCAGTACCCACCGCTGTCCCGCCCTGTGCCAGGGATTGCAGCGCGGGTTGCAAGCCTTGCAAATGACCGATGTTGGCCTTGAGCTGTTGCGCCCAGCCATTGAGCACCTGGCTCATGCGCACCGGCATGGCGTCCATCAGGTGGGTGCGTCCGGTTTTGACGTGGTGATGAACCTGCTCGGCCTTGCGCTCGATCACCTGTACGAGGTGCGTCAGCGCCGGCAATAACTGTTCGTGCAACGCCAGCGCCGCACTGACGTGAATCGTGGTCGGGATGATGTCGTTGCTGCTTTGGCCGCAATTGACATGATCATTGGGGTTTACCGGCTCGCCGAGCACTCGGCTGGCCAGCGTGGCGATCACTTCGTTGGCGTTCATGTTGGAGCTGGTGCCGGAGCCGGTCTGGAAAATATCCACCGGAAAATGCTGCATGAAATCGCCTTCGAGCAGACCCTGGGCCGCATCGACGATGGCCTTGCCCTGGGCCTCGCTGATCTGCCTGAGCTCGACGTTGGCCCGGGCGGCGGCAGCCTTGGCCAGGATCAGCGCGCGAATGAACTGCACGGGCATGGGTTTGCCACTGATCGGGAAGTTATCCACCGCACGTTGCGTCTGTGCGCCATAGAGGGCGTCTTCCGGCACTTGAAGTTCGCCCATGCTGTCGCGCTCAATACGTGTCTTGGTCATCTGAAAATCCTTGCACCAGTTCAGTTAGGGGAATCGAAGGCTGCAACTCGCAGGTCGCCAGTTGCCAGGTGTAGCTTTGCCAACGCTTGAGGCGGCATTTGCACAAAGAGAGACGTTCGAGTTCGCGCAGTGGGCGCCAGGCCTGGTCGAGACAGTAAGTGCGCCAATGCCACGGCAGCGCGACATCGGCGGCGGTATCAAGCAACAAACGGAAGGAAGTTTCGGCGACGATCCACGGTGAGGTAGCCGTGCAGCAGGCCAGATACCGACCTTCGGCCAGATAGTGGTCGATCAGGCGCGGCTCGTCAGGGTTCATCGCGCAACGGATCTGGCGACTCATCCAGCGCCAGTTTTCAAGGTACGGCTGCTCGTGCAAGGCAGAACTCATGATCCGAGGCTCATTCGGTAATGAGATTTATTATTATATGATAATGAGAACCAAAACAAGAAAAAAGGCGCGCCACCCAATAGGGTGGCGCGCCTTTTTGTATAGAGGTGGAGGCTTTAGCTGCCCGCCACCGTCATCCGCTCGATCAACACCGAACCCGTACGAATGTTGCTGCGCAGTTCCAGGTCATTACCCACGGCAACAATCTGCTTGAACATGTCACGCATGTTCCCGGCGATGGTGACTTCCTGCACCGCAAACTGGATTTCACCGTTCTCAACCCAGTAACCCGCTGCACCTCGGGAATAATCGCCGGTCACCATGTTCAGGCCCTGCCCCATCAATTCAGTCACCAGCAGGCCACGCCCCATGCGCCGCAGCAAGGCCGCCTGGTCTTCATCTCCATGAGTGACGAACAGGTTATGTACGCCGCCAGCGTTTGCTGTACTTGGCATGCCGAGTTTGCGACCGGAATAGGTGCCGAGGATGTAGGACACCAACTCACCTTTTTCGACGAACGGTTTGGCATAGGTCGCCAGACCATCACCATCGAATGCCGCACTGCCCATCGCGCGCATCAAATGCGGACGCTCATCTATGGTCAGCCATTGCGGAAACAACTTCTGCCCCAGCGTGCCTTCAAGGAACGAGGATTTACGGTACAAACTGCCGCCGGAGATCGCCGACAGGAAACTCCCGAACAACCCACCGGCCAGTTCGGCGGAAAACAGCACCGGGACTTCGCACGTCGGCACCGGACGCGCACCGAGACGGCTGGCTGCCCGTTGCGCCGCACGCTGGCCAATGCTCACCGGGTCGGCCAGCAAATTGCCCTGGCGGTTTACGTCGTACCAGTAATCACGCTGCATCTGGCCATCGGCCTCAGCGATCATCACACAGCTCAAACTGTGCCGGGTCGATGCGTAGCCGCCGACAAAGCCATGGCTGTTACCGTAGACACGGCAGCCCTGATGAGTGCTGAGTGTCGTGCCGTCGGCGTTCTTGATCCGGCTGTCGGCGTCAAACGCAGCAGCTTCACAGGCCAGCGCCTGTTCGATGGCTTGTTCCGGGGTGATGTCCCATTGATGGAACAGATCGAAATCCTGAAGATCACGCGCCATCAGTGCAGCATCCGCCAGTCCCGAGGCTTCGTCTTCCGAGGTGTGTTTGGCGATAGCCAATGCTGCAGCGACCGTCTCGCGAATCGCATCCGGCCCACTGGCCGAAGTGCTGGCCGAGCCTTTGCGCTGGCCGACATACAAGGTGATGCCAAAACCCTGGTCACGGTTGAATTCAACGGTTTCGACTTCACGCTGACGCACTGTGGTCGACAGGCCCTGCTCCAGGGAGACCGCGACTTCACAGGCACTGGCGCCCTGGCGCTTGGCTTCAGCGATGATCTGCTCGACTTGTTCCTGCAGTGCCGGCAACGCTTGTGGACCGACGCTTTCAACTGCACTCATGCTGTTCTCCACTCAAATTCTGCTTTCGGTAACGGTCATCGAGCGACCGGGCCGGACAAGCGGCCCCCGACTGGTTATCATGGCGGCGTTTCTTTGCGGACGGCCACCATGGTTGATTCTTACGACGACTCCCTCGATACGGGAGAAAAAAGCAAATCCCAGGTCAAACGCGAGCTGCATGCTCTGGTTGATCTCGGCGAGCGCCTTACAACACTCAAGCCTGACTTGCTGGCAAAACTGCCGTTGACCGACGCTATGCGCCGGGCCCTGGCCGATGCGCCCAAGCACACCGCGAATATCGCGCGTAAACGGCACCTTCAGTTCATCGGCAAACTGATGCGCGATCAGGACACTGACGCCATTCTGGTTTTGCTCGATCAACTCGATGCCTCCACTCGCCAGTACAACGAACGCTTCCACAACCTGGAACGTTGGCGTGATCGCCTGATCGCCGGCGACGATGCCGTGCTGGAAAAATTCGTCGTCGACTACCCGGACGCGGATCGCCAGCAATTGCGCTCCCTGATCCGGCAGGCCCAGCACGAGGTTGCGCAAAACAAACCTCCTGCTTCCAGCCGTAAAATCTTCAAGTACATCCGTGAGCTGGACGAGACTCAACGCGGTCTGCGTTAATTCTCGCCCCCTGTAGGAGCTGCCGCAGGCTGCGATCTTTTGATCTTGTTTCTCAAAAGCAAAATCAAAAGATCGCAGCCCTCGGCAGCTCCTGCACGGGATGTATGCCTCCTTACGAACCCGTGCCACCCACGGTGATCGCATCAATCTTCAGCGTTGGCTGGCCGACACCCACCGGCACCGACTGCCCATCCTTGCCGCACGTCCCCACACCACTGTCCAGTGAGAGGTCGTTACCGACCATCGACACTTTGCTCATGGCTTCCGGCCCGTTGCCGATCAGTGTTGCACCTTTGACCGGGGCAGTGATCTTGCCGTCCTCGATCAGATACGCCTCGCTGGTGGAGAACACGAATTTGCCGCTGGTGATATCCACCTGACCGCCGCCGAGATTGGCGCAGTAGATTCCGCGTTTCACCGAGGCGATGATTTCTTGCGGATCGCTTTCGCCGGCGAGCATGTAAGTGTTGGTCATGCGCGGCATCGGCAGGTGCGCATAGGATTCTCGACGACCATTGCCGGTGCGGGCCACGCCCATCAGGCGGGCATTGAGCTTGTCCTGCATGTAGCCTTTGAGCACGCCGTTCTCGATCAGCGTGGTGCACTCGGTCGGCGTGCCTTCGTCATCGACACTCAACGAGCCACGGCGACCGGCCAGGGTGCCGTCATCGACGATGGTGCAAAGCTTGGACGCAACCATTTCGCCCATGCGTCCGCTGTAAGCCGAACTGCCCTTGCGATTGAAATCGCCTTCCAGACCATGCCCGACCGCTTCGTGCAGCAGCACGCCCGACCACCCGGAACCGAGCACCACCGGCAAGGTACCGGCCGGTGCCGGAATCGCTTCAAGATTGACCAGTGCCTGGCGCAATGCTTCACGGGCATAGCCCATGGCGCGGTCTTCGGCGAGGAAATAGCGGTAGTCGGTACGACCGCCACCGCCATGTCCACCGCGCTCGCGACGACCGTTCTGCTCGACGATCACACTGACATTGAAACGCACCAGCGGTCGCACGTCCGCCGCCAGGCCGCCGTCGGTGGAGGCCACCAGAATCCGCTCCCAGACACCGGCCATGCTCACGGTGACCTGCTGGATACGCGGATCGAGCGCGCGGGTGGCGGCGTCGATGCGCTTGAGCAAATCGACTTTCTCGGCACGGGACAGCACTTCCAGCGGATTGTCCGGCCCATACAACTGCGCGACATCTTGCGTGGTGAACGCCTGTACCGTGCCATTCTGCCCGGCGCGAGAAATCGAACGGGCAGCACGGGCTGCTGCGCCCAAGGCTTCCAGGGTGATGGCGTTGCTATAAGCAAAACCGGTTTTTTCACCCGATTGCGCCCGCACACCCACACCCTGATCGAGGTTGAAGCTGCCTTCCTTGACGATGCCGTCTTCCAACGCCCAGGACTCGGAAATCTGCCCCTGGAAATACAGGTCGGCGGCATCGATGCCCGGGCCAGCCAGATCGCCGAGCACACCTTGCAGGCTCTCGATCGTCACGCCGCCGGGCGCCAGGAGGTGTTCACTGACTGAGGACAACAACTCGCTCATATGTTTTACGCCTTAAATTCGTCGTTCTGATGCAGGTCGCTGGGCGCCCTGCGAGAAAAAGCGCCGATGAGTGGACACCGGCATCCGCGCCCGGATGGACGCCTGTTCGCTGCTGTCGCGTTCGGCCAGCAGCACGGCCTCGCCTTGATCCTGTTGCGCCAGCACCCGCCCCCAGGGATCGATGATAGCAGCGTGACCGAAAGTCTCTCGCGGCCCCGGATGCGTCCCGCCCTGGGCAGCCGCAAGCACATAACACTGGGTCTCGATGGCTCGTGCGCGAATCAGCACTTCCCAGTGCGCGGCGCCGGTCACGGCAGTAAACGCAGAAGGCGCCGTAATCAGTTGCGCACCGGCAGCGCGTAACTCGCTGTACAGCTCCGGGAAGCGCAAGTCATAACAGACCGTCAGACCAACCCGACCGACCGGTGTGTCTGCCACCACGACGCCACTGCCATAAGCATAGTCATCGGATTCGCGATAACGTCCGCGATTGTCCGCCACGTCGACGTCGAACAAGTGCAGCTTGTCATAGCGCGCCATCGTTTCGCCCTGGTCATCAACCAGCAACGAACAGGCGTGTACCTTGGCCGCCGGCTGATCCACCGGTGGCAACGGCAAGGTGCCAGCCACTATCCATAACTTGAGGTCGCGCGCGGTCTGTTTCAACCACGGCAGGATCGGGCCTTCGCCCAACGCTTCGGCGCGGCCGATATCGGCGATGTCACGGCGCCCCATGGCAGCGAAATTCTCCGGCAGCACGGCAAGCCTCGCACCGCCCGCAGCCGCTTGTTCAAGCAAACGACGGGCCTGGGCCAAGTTGGCCAGCACATCGCTCTGGCTGACCATTTGAATCACCGCGACAGACATGGATTGATCCTTTCTGAAATAAACACAGACCCTGTAGGAGCTGCCGAAGGCTGCGATCATTTGATTTGAAACAGCAAGATCAAAAAATCGCAGCCTTCGGTCATGCTACTCCATAGCCTCTAAGCGTGGCTTTCAAAAAGGTTTTTCAAAGGTGATTTTCGGCTCTTTCCACGGCCCTTTGACCGTGTACTTGACGCTGGCGAAACGCGAGACGCGGTCGCCGATCAGCTTGTCCATCAGGAACAGCGCACCACCGATGGCGGGCGCGCCGACAATCAGCGCAGCAATCGGCAGGTTGTTGGTCACCGGCAAGGTCACCAGCAATTTCGCATCGATCTTGTCAGCCACCATATTCAACGTACCGTCGAGCTCGATGGTGCTGGACGGGCCTGTCAAGCGAATCGGCTCACGGGTGACATACACACCGTTCGTCGCCACCAGCAAACCTTTGACCCGGTCATAACTCAGGCCTTTGCCAAACAGGTCGGAAAAATCGAGACGCAGGCGACGCCCGATGGAGTTGAAGTTGAGCAGGCCAAACACGCGTAATGCCTGGGCGCTGCCCTCCACCTCGACAAACTGACCTTCATTGAGCGTCGCATCGAGCGTCCCGGAGAAACGCTTGGTGGCGACCCAGGCTGGAGAGCCGGGCCAACGGCCGTCAACGTCCATGTGAAAGTCCTGGCTGGTGACACTCGGCGCAAACCCCCAACCCTTAAGCACATCGGCGAGATTTTTACCGCTGATGCGGCCCTTGTACCAACTGTTGCTGGCGCCAGGTGCTCCTTCCCAGCCACCGCTGCCCACCAGCAAAATGCCCTTGAGGCCCAGATCCAGCGCGTTGAAGGCAATACCTTTGGCTGTCGGTCGAATCTTCAGCGACCACGCGCCGACCAGGTCCTTGCCCTGATACAGCTGATTGATGGTGATATCCACCGCCGGGATTTTCGTCGGGTCCACGGTTGCCAGCGGGTCCGGCGAATTTTCATCGGCCAGCACCTTCGGATCCGGTGCGGGTAAACGGACAGTTTGCAGATTGATCACAATCGGCACGCCTTTCGCGTCAGGAATGCTCGCGCTGCCCTTGACTTGCTGACTGTCGAGTTGCGCCGCCCAGGAGGCCACTTTACGCGTCAATTGCACCGAAGCCTGATCCAGTGTCGTGCCAATGCCAGTGAGCTTGCCCACTTTGATATCCGCACTGCTGAGCAACTGTTTGGCGCTGCCGCCTGGGTCCTGGCCGGCGTACTTGTCTACCAGCGCCTTCCAAGGGCCGACGTCCAGTTCCGACAACACACCGCGTATTCGCAGGCCCTTAGCGCCAGGCAACACGGCATCTCCGCCGCCCAGGAACAATTCACCGCGACCGTCGGCGAAGTTGGCAGTCGGCGCCGCAAACGTGAAACTCGCCAGGTTCCCGTAGGTGACCCAGTAGCGCCGCTCGGCGCCCTGCAAGGTCATACGAAACGTTGTATCGCGCCCGACATCGGCGGCCAGGCCGAACGGTGCTGGCAAATCGATCGCCACGCCTTTGAGGCTGGAATTGACCATTAACTGGCTGTCGGCACCATCCAGGGTCAGCTGCAGTTGATAAGGGATCACACCACTGACCGGTAGCGGCTGCGTCACCTTAAGCCAATCGGTGAGTTTCTTGACCTCGACCTGTCCCGAAGCCACAACGCGAGTATTGAGCTTGCCTGCACGGCCATCGGCAAAAATCTGCGCGGACACCGGTTTGTCGAAGGCTCTGGCGCTGATGTTCTGACCACTCAGCCCCTTGCCGCTGTCAAAACGGAAATCTCCTTTGAGCTGGGTCAGTTCCAGCTCAGGTTCGGCCAGCTTCAACCGTGCCTTGGCGGTTTTGAAATCGACGATGATCTTCGGTTGCGTGGCCTTGGCCAGCGGGATATCCAGATTCAGTTTGCCGTGCAACTCACCCTCGCCTTCCCACCCGGCAAAGGTGTCAGCAGTACCGATAGGGGCTTGCTGAAGGATTTTCAGGCCATCGCCCAGTCCACCGGCAAATTGGCCGTCGAGCAAGAGGTGAGAGTCTTGCCCCGCTGGAGCGTGAGGGATATTGACGTAAATATCGCTGACCTGGGTGTCGAGCAACTGCCCCTTGCTGGCCAGAACCCGCACCCCACTGTCTTCGACGAACACATCGCCCGTGACATTACGCACATGCGGCCAGCCCGGCTGGAACGCCAACTCGGCATCGTGAACCTTGAAGAACAGGCTGATGCTGCGATCCGTGTCCTTGGCATCGTGGCTCAGTGATCCCTGATACTGGAAGAAACCCTGGTCGACCGCGCCTTTCAGAATGGCGGTGCGCAGCCATTCATCGAGCGCAGGACTGAGGACTTTCGGCAGGTACTTGGCGGTGTAGCGGCCGTCGCCCTCTACGAGGCCGACCCGCAGGTCCATGTAGTCTTCCTGAGTGTGGTCGAAATGCAGGCGAATCAGGAAGTCACCGGCAATTTTGCCTTCTTCGCCCAGTACCTTCAGGTACGGCGCGACCAGGGTGAAGCTGTCTTTATCCAGCTTCCAGGTCAACCGCGCATTGGCCTGAATGTACTGCCATGGTTTGGCGAAGATAGGGTCCAGGTGCAGCATGAAGTCCTTGCTGTCCATGCGCAGCTCGCCGTGCCCCAGATTTGCGCTGATGCTGCCGCTGACATTTCGCGCCGCCGGAGCGCCGTGATAGGCGTCGAAGCCAACCTGATCGAGGTTGGCGGCGAATTCGAACTTGCTCTCATCAGTGGCATTCGGTCGAACATCAAGCAGCACATTACGCAATCGGCCCGTGACCTTGAGCCGATCTACCACTGTGGCAAAACCTTCGGGCAGCGGCCCGAGGGCATTGATCAGCGGCGTGAGCGGAGTCAGGTCGACACGGTCGGCCTGCAGGTGCCATAGCTCTTCGGTCTTGTCCGTCGCTGCCGTTTGCTTGAGCTGCAAATGCGTTTCCCAGCGCGTCTCGCCGAGGTTCATGGCCAGCGAATCCAGGGTCACCAACATGCCTTCGGCGCTGCGCTGGAAATACCCGTTCAGCGCCAGATTGTTGATCTGGATCGGCTTTCGCTCGGCATAGGCGCCCTTGAGTTGCGGTGCATTCAAGCGCACGGCAGCGCTTTGCATGGCACCCTTGCCCCAGCTCAGCCACAGCTCGCCTCCGGCCTTGATCTCGGTGAAATTCCATTGCCGGGTGAGCGTTTCGGGCAACCACTTCGACCAGTCGCTTTGCGGCAGACTCAGATAGACTTGCGCCTCGCCATCCTTCCACTGGCTGGCGCGAATGCGCGTGCGCAGGCTCATGGCCATCGGCTGACCGTCAGGAAGGGTCAAGCGAGCATCGAGCCGCTGACGAGTGGAGCCAACTTTCAGACTCATGCCGACATAGGTCAAGGTCATCGGTGACTCGCCAAACGGTTGCAGAGTGACCTGGCTGTCGAGTACCGACAGTTGCTGAATCATCTGCATCTGGTTCAGCAACTGCTCCGGATCGAGGGGCTGATCGTCCTTCACCGGCAACCCTTCCAGCGCCCACTGGCCATCCTCGCCTTGCTTGAGGCTGATCTTCAGCCCGTTGAGCTCCAGATGAGCGATACGCACCTGGCGCGCCAGCACACTGGCCCAAAGGTCCGGGACTGCGCGCACCTGATCCAGATGCAAGGCATTGGCCCCCTCACCGACCGTCACGTCGTGAGCCAGCAGAATCGGGGCAAAGCCGCTCCAGCGTCCTTCCAGCTCGCCGATCTGCAACGGCATGCCCAAGGCACTGGTGGCTTTGCTTTCGACTTCGGCACGGTACTCGGCCACCAACGGTGACAATTCGCGGCCAAGGCTGACATAGAGCGCCATCAACACCAAAACCAACGCGCACAGGCCCAGACCCCAGCGGGTCATTACGGCCAAAATGCGTGTCAGACGTTCCATGTCAGTTGGCTCCCATGACGAAGTTCCTGCAAAAAACTGCGGCAAGCCGTTGTAGTGCTACTGACGCGTAGGGATTCAGAGCAACACCACGTCGTACTGTTCCTGCGAATACATGGTTTCGACCTGGAACCGAATCGTGCGACCGATAAAGCCTTCAAGCTCGGCGACATTGCCCGACTCTTCATCCAGTAGTCGATCGACAACTTTCTGGTTCGCCAATACACGATAGCCTTCCGCCTGATAGGCGCGAGCTTCACGGAGGATTTCACGGAAGATTTCGTAGCAAACGGTTTCCGGCGTCTTCAGCTTGCCGCGTCCCTGACAGCTGGTGCACGGCTCACACAGCACCTGTTCGAGGCTTTCGCGGGTACGCTTGCGGGTCATCTGCACCAGGCCCAACTCGGTGATGCCGATGATGTTGGTCTTGGCGTGATCGCGCTCCAATTGCTTCTCGAGCGTGCGCAATACCTGGCGTTGGTGCTCTTCATCTTCCATGTCGATGAAGTCGATGATGATGATGCCGCCCAGATTGCGCAGGCGCAGCTGACGTGCGATAGCGGTCGCGGCTTCGAGATTGGTCTTGAAGATGGTTTCTTCGAGGTTGCGATGGCCGACGAACGCCCCGGTGTTGACGTCAATGGTACTCATGGCTTCCGCCGGATCGACCACCAGATAGCCACCGGACTTGAGCGGGACTTTACGTTCCAGCGCTTTCTGGATTTCGTCTTCCACGCCATACAAGTCGAAAATCGGCCGTTCGCCGGGGTAGTGCTCCAGACGATCAGCGATCTCCGGCATGAGTTCGGCGACGAACTGCGTGGTTTTCTGGAAGGTTTCCCGGGAGTCGATGCGGATTTTTTCGATTTTCGGACTGACCAGATCGCGCAGCGTGCGCAACGCCAGACCGAGATCTTCGTAGATCACGCTCGGCGCGCTGATGGTCTTTATCTGCTCGTTGATCTGATCCCAAAGCCGACGCAGGTAGCGGATGTCCATCAGGATCTCGTCCGCGCCGGCGCCTTCGGCCGCCGTGCGCAGGATGAAACCGCCGGCTTCCTTGATGCCTTCCCTGGCCACGCAATCGGTGACCACTTGCTTGAGACGATCGCGTTCGGCTTCGTCTTCGATCTTCAGGGAAATACCGACGTGAGCTGTGCGCGGCATGTACACCAGATAGCGCGAAGGAATCGACAGTTGCGTGGTCAGGCGCGCGCCCTTGGAGCCGATCGGGTCTTTGGTGACTTGCACCACCAGGCTTTGGCCTTCGTGCACCAGGGCACTGATGCTTTCGACCGCAGGGCCTTCTCGCAAGGATATTTCCGACGCGTGAATGAATGCGGCGCGATCAAGGCCGATGTCGACGAAAGCGGCCTGCATACCCGGCAGTACCCGCACGACCTTGCCTTTGTAGATATTGCCGACGATCCCGCGTTTTTGCGTACGCTCGACATGAACCTCTTGCAGGACACCGTTTTCGACCACCGCCACGCGCGATTCCATCGGCGTGATGTTGATCAGAATCTCTTCACTCATGGCAGGGTCTCGTTCAGGCGTATTCACGATAATGGCCGCATCTGTTCTGTACGACGCTTAGCGCGCGTTGTGGGTTTGCCAACAGGGTATGCCGAAATGGCCGAGCAGTTCTGCGGTTTCGCACAGCGGCAGTCCAACCACCGCCGAATAACTTCCATTGAGCCCGGCAACAAACACCGCTCCCAATCCTTGAATGCCATAACCACCCGCCTTGTCCCGGGGTTCTCCGCTGGCCCAGTAGGCCACGGCTTCTTCAGGACTGATATCCCGAAAGCGCACGCGACTGGTGACAACCCGGGATTCGCAACGCTCGCCATCGAGCACGGCAATAGCGGTCAAGACCAGGTGTTCGTGCCCGGACAACATCTTCAGCATGGCGCACGCTTGGGTTTCATCAACCGGTTTGCCGAGTATTTTACCGTCGAGCACCACGGCGGTATCGGCGCCGAGGACGCAGAACGAATCCCCAGACACGACCGCCCCGTGCCCGGCCTCGGCTTTGCCGCGCGCCAGGCGCTCGACATAGGCCGATGGGGATTCGTGGGACAAAGGGGTTTCATCGATATCCGCGCTGATGGCGGTGAACGGCACGCCGATCTGCGTGAGCAGCTCACGTCGACGCGGCGAGCCTGAGGCGAGGTACAACCGTTTCATCAAGACCTCTCCCTGTCTAATGCCTGAGCGGATTAATTGATTTTGTAGCGTCGACGCAATCCGCGCAAACCGAAGCTAATCCAAGGCCAGAGCAATGCGCTGACCAAGGCAGGCAGCACCAGCGCCAGGGTTGGCTGGCGATTGCCGGTCAGGGCGCTGAGCCATAGTTGAACCAGCTGGGCGAGGCCGAAGATCACCAGGATCACCAGGCTCTGTTGCCACATCGGGAACATCCGCAGGCGTTGTTGCAGCGCCAGTACCAGGTAGGTGATGAGCGTCAGGATCAATGCGTTCTGCCCCAGCAGCGTACCGTAGAGCACATCTTCGGCCAGGCCGAGACAAAAGGCGGTGACCATACCGACTTTCTGCGGCAGGGCCAGCGCCCAAAAGGCCAGCAGCATAGCCAGCCACAGGGGACGGAGGATTTCCATGAATTGCGGCAGTGGCGAAATGCTGAGCAGCATGCCGACAGCGAAGGTCAGCCAGACGATCCAGCCGTTTCGCGATGCGGTGGTACCGACCATTATTCTCGTCCCCCAGTAGAAGCCGGTGCGGAGACAGGCGGTTTGGCCGCAGGCTTGGCGGCAGCGGGCGGCTTGGCGGCAGGTTTGGGGGTCACAGGTTTGACCGGGGCCGTGGCAGCGGGAGCCGGGGCAGCCGGAGTCACTGGCGCCGGAGCTACCGGAGCGGCCGCTGCAGCCGGTACAAGGGCAGGCTTGGACACCGCAGGAGGAATCATCGGGCCACCACCGTGCTGATCCAGCGCTTCCTGAGCCTGCGCCGCGTCATTGGCGCGTTCTTCGGCGGTACGCCCGTCGCTGAACACCAGCAGCAAGTAGCGGCTGCGATTCAAGGCAGCGGTGGGCACGGCACGCACAATGGCAAACGGCTGGCCAGAGTCGTGAATCACTTCCTTGACCGTCGCCACCGGGTAACCCGCCGGGAAGCGCTGACCGAGGCCGGAACTGACCAACAAGTCACCTTCCTTGATATCGGCAGTATCGGCCACGTGACGCAACTCCAGGCGCTCAGGATTGCCGGTGCCGCTGGCAATCGCCCGCAACCCGTTGCGGTTCACCTGTACCGGAATGCTGTGAGTGGTATCGGTCAGCAAGAGAACACGTGAGGTGTAGGGCATCAACTCGACCACCTGCCCCATCAGCCCGCGGGCATCGAGCACCGGCTGCCCGAGGATCACGCCGTCACGTTCACCTTTGTTGATGATGATGCGATGAGTGAATGGGTTGGGGTCCATGCCAATCAGCTCGGCCACTTCGACCTTCTCATTGACCAGCGCCGAGGAGTTGAGCAACTCGCGCAGCCGCACGTTCTGCTCGGTGAGGGAGGCAAGCTTTTGCATGCGCCCCTGCAACAGCAGGTTCTCGGTCTTGAGTTTTTCGTTTTCGGCGACGAGTTCGGTCCGGCTGCCAAACTGGCTTGCCACGCCCTGCCACAGCCGCTGCGGCAAGTCGGTGACCCAGTAAGACTGCATCAGCACCAGCGACATCTGGCTACGCACCGGCTTGAGCAGTGTGAAGCGGGCATCGACCACCATCAACGCGACCGACAGCACGACCAGCACCAACAAGCGCACGCCCAGTGAGGGACCCTTGGTGAAAAGCGGTTTAATAAGCCGCTCCTCCCAGGCAAATGTTCTCTTTATTCATACGACAGCGATCCGGCCTGGATGCAGACTGACAGAAGATAAACGCGAACAGGCAGCACTGCAAAGTGCTGCCTGCGCGCTCAACAGCATAGAGGCATTCCGGCGACTTACTCGCTGGAAAGCAGGTCCATGGTGTGTTTATCCATCATTTCCAATGCACGGCCACCGCCGCGAGCAACGCAGGTCAGCGGATCTTCGGCGACGATCACCGGCAGACCGGTTTCCTGGGCCAGCAACTTGTCGAGGTCACGCAACAGAGCGCCACCACCGGTCAGTACCAGACCACGCTCGGCGATGTCGGAAGCCAGTTCCGGTGGCGATTGCTCCAGAGCGCTTTTCACGGCCTGAACGATGGTTGCCAGGGACTCTTGCAGAGCTTCCAGCACTTCGTTGGAGTTCAGGGTGAATGCCCGTGGAACGCCTTCGGCAAGGTTACGGCCGCGAACGTCGACTTCACGAACTTCGCCGCCCGGGTAGGCCGTACCGATTTCCTGCTTGATGCGCTCTGCGGTGGATTCACCGATCAGGCTGCCGTAGTTGCGACGCACGTAGGTGATGATCGCTTCGTCGAAACGGTCGCCGCCAACCCGTACGGATTCAGCGTAAACCACACCGTTGAGGGAGATCAGCGCGATTTCAGTGGTACCGCCGCCGATATCCACGACCATCGAACCGCGGGCTTCTTCTACCGGCAGGCCGGCACCGATCGCAGCAGCCATTGGCTCTTCGATCAGGAATACTTCGCGGGCACCGGCACCGAGGGCCGATTCACGAATGGCACGACGCTCAACCTGGGTGGATTTGCACGGAACGCAGATCAACACACGAGGGCTAGGCTGCAGGAAGCTGTTTTCGTGAACCTTGTTGATGAAGTACTGCAGCATTTTTTCGCAGACGCTGAAATCGGCAATAACGCCGTCCTTCATCGGACGAATGGCAGCAATATTGCCCGGCGTACGACCCAGCATGCGCTTGGCTTCGGTGCCGACAGCAACAACACTTTTCTGGTTACCGTGTGTCCGAATGGCCACAACCGATGGCTCATTCAGGACGATACCGCGCTCGCGCACGTAAATAAGGGTGTTGGCAGTGCCCAGGTCAATGGAAAGATCGCTGGAAAACATGCCACGCAGTTTCTTGAACATGGGAAAGGGACCCTAGGCAACGCGTGGGTAAAAAAGTGCGGCAAACTCTAACAACGACAGGGATTTTGGGCAAGGCGCCAATATGTTAAATTGGCCGCTTTTCTGTGCACCAAGCCCCACAATCGCGGCCTTATGACCGTAGAAGTGCGGTAGTGTTCCGACAATCTAACACACGGACGCCGTCCGTTTTGTTTTCCACTGGAGAATCCCAATGGCGCTTGAACGCTCCGACGTGGAAAAAATCGCTCATCTGGCCTGTCTTGGCCTAAATGATGCCGATCTTCCACACATCACTTCGGCCCTCAACAGCATTCTCGGGCTGGTCGACGAAATGCAGGCGGTCAATACCGACGGTATCGAGCCGCTCGCCCACCCACTGGAAGCCAGCCAGCGCCTGCGCGCAGACGTCGTGACCGAAACCAATCACCGCGAGGCCTACCAGTCCATCGCACCAGCGGTCGAAAACGGCCTGTACCTGGTTCCGAAAGTCATCGACTAATAGGGAAAGAGCCTGCAATGCATCAATTGACTCTGGCCGAGATCGCCCGCGGACTCGCCGATAAAAAGTTTTCCTCCGAAGAGCTGACTAAAGTCCTGCTGGCGCGCATCGCCCAGCTCGATCCGCAGCTCAACAGTTTCATCAGCCTCACCGAAGACCTGGCGCTGACGCAGGCGAAAGCCGCTGACGCCCGCCGCGCCAATGGTGAGAGCGGCGCCCTGCTCGGTGCGCCGATCGCCCACAAAGACCTGTTCTGCACCCTGGGCATTCGCACCAGCTGCGGCTCGAAGATGCTCGACAACTTCAAGGCTCCCTACGACGCGACCGTCGTCGCCAAGCTGGCCGCTGCCGGGGCCGTGACCTTGGGCAAGACCAACATGGACGAATTCGCCATGGGTTCGGCCAACGAGTCGAGCTACTACGGCGCGGTGAAAAACCCGTGGAACCTGGAACACGTACCGGGCGGTTCGTCCGGTGGCTCCGCTGCCGCGGTTGCCGCTCGTCTGTTGCCTGCCGCCACCGGCACCGACACCGGAGGCTCCATTCGTCAGCCCGCCGCGCTGACCAACCTCACCGGCCTGAAACCGACGTACGGTCGCGTTTCGCGCTGGGGCATGATTGCGTATGCGTCCAGCCTCGATCAGGGCGGCCCGATGGCGCGCACTGCCGAAGACTGCGCAATTATGTTGCAAGGTATGGCCGGCTTCGATCCGAACGACTCCACCAGCATCGATGAGCCCGTGCCGGACTACAGCGCCAGCCTCAACGGCTCGCTGCAAGGCCTGCGCATCGGCGTGCCGAAAGAGTATTTCAGCGCCGGTCTCGACCCGCGCATCGCCGAGCTGATCCACAACAGCGTCAAGGAGCTGGAAAAGCTCGGCGCCGTGATCAAGGAAATCAGCCTGCCGAACATGCAGCACGCCATTCCTGCGTACTACGTGATCGCCCCGGCGGAAGCCTCGTCCAACCTGTCGCGTTTCGACGGCGTGCGCTTCGGCTACCGCTGCGAAAATCCGGTCAACCTGATCGACCTGTACAAGCGCTCCCGTGGCGAAGGTTTCGGCCCGGAAGTACAGCGCCGGATCATGGTCGGCGCCTACGCGCTGTCGGCCGGTTACTACGATGCCTACTACCTGAAAGCGCAGAAGATCCGCCGTTTGATCAAGAACGACTTCATGGCAGCCTTCAATGAGGTCGACATCATCCTCGGCCCAACCACGCCGAACCCGGCCTGGAAGCTCGGCGCCAAGAACAGCGACCCGGTCGCTGCATACCTGGAAGACGTCTACACCATCACCGCCAACCTCGCGGGTCTGCCGGGCCTGTCCATGCCAGCAGGTTTTGTCGACGGTCTGCCGGTCGGCGTGCAATTGCTCGCTCCGTATTTCCAGGAAGGTCGCCTGTTGAACGTTGCCCACCAGTATCAGCTCAACACTGACTGGCACACCCGCACCCCAACCGGCTTCTGAGGAGACACACATGCAATGGGAAGTCGTGATCGGGCTGGAGATTCACACCCAGCTCACCACCCGGTCGAAAATCTTTTCCGGTAGTTCCACCACCTTCGGCTCCGAGCCGAACACCCAGGCCAGCCTGGTAGATCTGGGCATGCCCGGCGTGCTGCCGGTGCTGAACCAGGAAGCGGTGCGTATGGCGGTGATGTTCGGCCTGGCGATTGACGCCGAGATCGGCCAGCACAACGTGTTCGCCCGTAAAAACTACTTCTACCCGGACCTGCCCAAGGGCTACCAGATCAGCCAGATGGAATTGCCGATCGTCGGCAAGGGCCACCTGGACATCGCCCTCGAAGACGGCACGGTCAAACGCGTCGGCATCACCCGCGCACACCTGGAAGAAGACGCCGGCAAGAGCCTGCACGAAGAATTCAGCGGCGCCAGCGGCATCGACCTGAACCGTGCCGGCACACCGCTGCTGGAAATCGTTTCCGAGCCGGACATGCGCAGCGCCAAGGAAGCTGTGGCCTACGTCAAGGCGATCCACGCCATGGTACGTTACCTGGGCATCTGCGACGGCAACATGGCCGAAGGTTCGCTGCGTTGCGACTGCAACGTGTCGATCCGTCCGAAAGGTCAGGTCGAGTTCGGCACCCGCTGCGAGATCAAGAACGTCAACTCGTTCCGCTTCATCGAGAAGGCGATCAACAGCGAAATCCAGCGTCAGATCGAACTGATCGAAGACGGCGGCAAAGTCATCCAGCAGACCCGCCTGTACGATCCGAACAAGGACGAAACCCGGCCGATGCGCAGCAAAGAGGAAGCCAACGACTACCGTTACTTCCCCGATCCGGACCTGCTGCCCGTCGTGATCGAAAACTCGTTCCTCGACGAAGTGCGCGCCACCCTGCCGGAATTGCCGCCACAGAAACGCGAGCGCTTCCAGGAGCAATTCGGTCTGTCGGTCTATGACGCCAGCGTTCTGGCCACCAGCCGCGAGCAAGCCGATTACTTCGAGAAAGTCGCGAGCATCGGCGGCGACGCCAAGCTGGCGGCCAACTGGGTGATGGTCGAGTTGGGCAGCCTGCTCAACAAGCAAGGTCTGGACATCGAACAGTCGCCGGTTTCCGCCGAGCTTCTGGGCGGCATGCTCCTGCGCATCAAGGACAACACCATCTCCGGCAAGATCGCCAAGGTGGTGTTTGAAGCGATGGCCAACGGCGAAGGCACGGCGGACGAGATCATCGACAAGCGCGGTCTGAAGCAAGTGACCGACACCGGCGCGATCTCGACGGTGCTGGACGAAATGCTTGCGGCCAACGCCGAGCAGGTCGAGCAATACCGCGCGGCAGACGAAGCCAAGCGCGGCAAGATGTTCGGCTTCTTCGTCGGCCAGGCCATGAAAGCCTCCAAGGGCAAGGCCAACCCGCAACAAGTGAACGAATTGCTCAAAAGCAAACTCGAAGGCTGATGAAATTGGAGCCAGCCTTCAAATCTGGCTCCACTCCCTGTGGGAGCCAGCCTGCCGGCGATAGCGGTCTGACATTCAACATATCCATGTCTAACACTGCGCAATCGCCAGCAGGCTGGCTCCCACATTTGTTTTCGGGAAACCTTCAATGAAGCGTCTGCTCAGCCTTTGCGCCCTGCTCTCTTTACTGGCCGGTTGCGCCAGCACCGACACCGTCGACCCGCACGGCTACGACAAAACCGGCGTTGCCTCCTACTACGGCGCCAAACACCAAGGTAAACGCACCGCCAGCGGTGAGCGTTTCGACAAGAATTCCATGACCGCCGCCCACCGTCAGCTACCCTTCGGCACGCGGGTCAAGGTCACCAACCTGAACAACGACAAATCCTGCGTGGTGCGTATCAACGACCGTGGCCCCCATACCCGTGGACGCCTGATCGACCTGTCCCATGAAGCCGCCGAACGCTTGGGCATGCTCAAAAGCGGCACTGCACGTGTTCGTGTGCAAGCCCTCGACTGACGGATGGAGCATCCACCATTTTCGGACTAGCCGATTTACCCCTGATCAGCGTGATCGAATTGTTCAGCGGGCTGCTGTTGTTGATAGTCGGCGCCGAACTGATGGTGCGCGCCGCCGTTCGCCTGGCAGCGCGCCTGCATGTTCGCCCCCTGATCATCGGCTTGACCATTGTCGCCCTCGGCAGCAGCGCACCGCAAATGGCGGTCAGCCTGCAAGCCACGCTTGCGAACAACACCGACATCGCCGTCGGCAGCGTGATCGGCAGCAGCATTTTCAACATCCTCGTTACCCTCGGGCTGTCCGCGCTGATCATTCCTTTGCGGGTTTCCCGGCAACTGGTGCGCCTGGACATTCCATTGATGATCGGTGCCAGTTTGCTGGTATCGATTCTGGCGTGGAATGAGGAGCTGACCCGCACGGACGGCGTAGTACTGCTGCTGGCACTGGCACTGTACCTCGGCCTGCTGCTGCGTCAGTCGCGACATTCCGCACGTCCTGTTTCGACTCATGAGCACAAGGCACAAGCCCCCTGGATCAGCAGCTTGCTGATGATCGCCGTCGGATTGGCGATGCTGGTTTACGCTGGACATCTGCTGCTGGGGGCGGCCGTCGCGGTGGCCACTGACCTGGGGCTTTCTGAACGGATCATTGGCCTGACCATCGTTGCCGTCAGCACTTCCCTGCCCGAACTGGCCACGTCGTTGATCGCCGCAATCCGTGGCGAGCGCGACATCGCCGTGGGCAACGTGATCGGCAGCAACTTGTTCAACCTTTTGGGGGTGCTCGGCGTCACGGCGCTGGTGGCGCCGTCACCGCTGTCGGTATCGCCCAACGCGCTGGACTTCGACTTGCCGGTGATGCTCGGCGTCGCGGCGCTGTGCCTGCCGCTGTTCTATACCGGCTATCGCGTGACCCGCGCCGAAGGCCTGCTGTTTCTGGGTTTGTACCTGGCGTATGGACTGCATGTGGTGTCGTTCACCACCGGCATGCCGCTGGCGGGCAAGCTCGAACATTTGATGCTGTTTTTCGTCCTGCCGGCGCTGGTGGCGTTTTTGCTGTTCACGTCGCTGCGCGCCTGGCGTCGCCAACACCATAAGAAGGAAGTCCCATGACCGAGAATAAAAAACCCGGCGTTGAAGTCCGCCGCCAAGTGATGGGCGACGCCTTCGTCGACCGCGCACTGGGCAACGCCACCGAATTCACCCAGCCGCTGCAGGATTTCGTCAATGAACACGCCTGGGGCGGTGTTTGGAATCGCGAAGGGCTGCCGCTGAAAACCCGCAGCCTGATCACCCTCGCCGCGCTGACTGCACTCAAGTGTCCGCAAGAGTTGAAAGGTCACGTACGCGGCGCGCTGAACAACGGCTGCACGGTGGATGAGATTCGCGAGGCACTGCTGCATTGCGCGGTGTATGCCGGTGTGCCAGCGGCGATCGATGCGTTTCGGGCGGCGCAGGAAGTGATTGATAGCTACCAGAAGCCGGAATAATTTTGTTGCTTTGAAAAGGTCGCAGCCTGCGGCAGCTCCTACATTGGAATTCGCTCTCCTGTAGGACCTGCCGCAGGCTGCGATCTTTTGACCTTTGCCTTTAGATCCACCCACCCCACTGCAAAAAGAAAATTCCGATGTTGGTGGTGATCGCCGCCATCAATGTGGTGATCACGATGATCGCCGCCGCCAGCTCATGATTGCCATCGGCCTGTCGGGCCATGACAAAACTCGCCGCCGCAGTCGGGCTGCCGAAGTACAGGAACAGAATCCCCAACTCCGCGCCACGAAAGCCCCACAACCACGCCCCCAGCGTCGCCAGCACCGGCAGGCCGATCATCTTCACCAGGCTCGAACTCAGCGCCATGTTGCCGCTTTTGCGCAACGCCGCCAGGGATAGCGTTCCGCCGATGCAGATCAATGCCAACGGCAAGGTGGTTTGCGCCAGGTACTGGCCAGACGTTTCCAGCCATCCCGGCAAACCTATCTTGAAATAGGCGAACGGCGCCGCCGCGATCACACTAATGATCAGCGGGTTGCTGAACACGCTTTTGCAGATGCTCCACGGATCGGACTTGATCACCGGGCTGTACACCGCCAACACGATGGTAGAAAGCGTGTTGTAAAACAGGATCACCAGTGCCGCGAGAATTGCCCCAAGGGAAATCCCGTAGTCACCGTACATGCTCGCCGCGAGCGCCAGGCCGATGACGCCGTTGTTGCCGCGAAACGCACCCTGGGTGTAAATGCCCCGGTCTTCGCGTGGGCATTTGATGATCGCCCAGCCCCAGGCGATGGCAAAACACACCAGGGTCGCGAGTGAGAAATAGATCAGCAGCGCCGGTTGCAACGCGGCGTGCAGGTCGGCGTGCAGGATGCCCAGAAACAGTAACGCCGGCATGGTGACGTTGAACACGAGGGCCGACGCGGTGTGGATGAAATTGTCGTTGATCCAGCCGACGCGTTTGAGCAACACCCCGAGAAACAGCATGGCGAACACCGGTGCGGTGATGTTCAGGGTTTCGAGGAAAATTGCCAGCATGCCGGGGTAACCTTGGTGGGCGTCGTTAGGCGGCTAATGATAAGCCACCGCAGACGTTGGCGTCTGGTAGATCGCCATCGCTGGCAAGCCAGCTCCTACAGGTTCAGCGCAATCCTTGTAGGAGCTGGCTTGCCAGCGATGCAGGCGACGCGGTCTTACGTGATCGGCGCCGGGTTGAACAGGGTGATGTCGTTATGCAGCTTGTGCTGTTCGGCCCACGTCTGTTTCTTGCCGCTGGCCACGTCCAGGTAGTAGTGGAACAACTCCCAACCGAGGTCTTCGATGGAAGCGCGTCCAGTAGCGATCCGTCCGGCGTCAATGTCGATCAGGTCCGGCCAGCGCTGGGCCAGTTCCGTCCGGGTCGAGACCTTCACCACCGGCGCCATCGCCAAACCGTACGGCGTACCACGACCGGTCGTGAACACATGCAGGTTCATCCCCGCCGCCAGTTGCAACGTCCCGCAGACAAAATCGCTGGCCGGCGTCGCGCAGAAGATCAGGCCCTTTTCCTTGAACCGCTCACCAGGGCCGAGCACGCCGCTGATCGCGCTGCTGCCGGACTTGACGATCGATCCGAGGGATTTCTCGACAATGTTCGACAACCCGCCTTTCTTGTTGCCCGGCGTGGTGTTGGCGCTGCGATCCGCTTCACCCTTGGCCAGGTAACGGTCGTACCAGTCCATTTCGCGCACCAGTTCCTGCGCGACTTCTTTGGTTTGCGCACGCGAGGTCAGCAGGTAAATCGCATCGCGCACTTCGGTCACTTCGGAAAACATCACTGTCGCCCCTGCGCGCAGCAACAGGTCCGAAGCGTAACCCAGCGCAGGGTTGGCAGTGATCCCGGAAAACGCATCACTGCCGCCGCATTGCATGCCGAGGATCAGCTCGGACGCCGGCACGGTTTCGCGACGACGTTGGTCGAGCTTCTTCAAGCGGGCTTCTGCCAGCTCCATGATCTGCTCGATCATCTCGGTAAAACCGTGGCTGGAATCCTGCAAGCGGTACAGCCAAGGCTCGCTGAGATCCACCGAACTGTCGTTCTCGTGCATCACCTGCCCGGCCTGCAATTTCTCGCAGCCCAGGCTGATCACCAAGGCTTCGCCGCCCAGGTTCGGGTTACGCGCCAGGTTGCGCACGGTACGAATCGGGATGTACGCGTCGGTGGCGGTGATCGCCACGCCACAGCCGTAACTGTGGGTCAGCGCCACCACGTCATCGACGTGCGGATACTTGGGCAGCAACTCGTCCTTGATGCGTTTTACCGCATGGTCGAGAACTCCCGTAACGCATTGAACCGTGGTGGTGATGCCGAGAATGTTGCGCGTGCCAACGGTGCCGTCGGCATTGCGATAACCCTCGAAGGTAAATCCTTCCAGCGGTGCCTGCGCGGCCGGCACGTCGGTGGACAGCGGCAGGCTGTCCAGCGGTGGCGCGGTCGGCATGCGTAGTTGATCTTCCTTGACCCAACTGCCACGTGGAATCGGCTGCAAGGCGTAGCCAATGACCTGGCCGTAACGAATCACCTGCCCCCCCTCGGGAATATCTTCCAGGGTGACCTTGTGGCTCTGCGGTACAAAATCCACAGTGACCAGACCGTCCGAAAACTCGGTGCCGGCCGGTACGCCCTGATCATTGACCACGATGACCACGTTGTCCCGCTCGTGCAGGCGGATATAGCGCGGCGAATCGGAATGTTCAATCAACTGCATGACGCCGCTCCTCAGGAATGCGCTTGAGACAATTTGCCAGGGGCTTCAGACCCATTCGCTGGTGGCTCTTTGAGCACCACACGCTTGATCGGCCCCACAATAACCAGATAGCTGAACACCGCGACTAAAGCGTTGCAACCGACGAACACCAACGCCCACTTGAACGAACCGGTGGAGCTGATGATGTAGCCAATGACAATCGGCGTGGTGATCGAAGCGATGTTGCCGAAGGTGTTGAACAGACCACCGCTCAAACCGGCAATCTGCTTGGGCGAGGTGTCGGACACCACCGCCCAGCCCAGCGCGCCCACGCCTTTGCCGAAGAACGCCAGTGCCATGAAGCCCACGACCATCCATTCAACGTCTACGTAGTTGCACGCCACGATGCTGCTGGAAACCAGCAGGCCAGCGATGATCGGTGCCTTGCGGGCGAAGGTCAGGGAATGGCCTTTACGCAGCAGGTAATCGGAAATCACCCCGCCGAGTACTCCACCGATGAAGCCGCAGATCGCCGGCAAAGACGCGATGAAACCGGCCTTGAGGATGGTCATGCCGCGCTCCTGCACCAGGTACACCGGGAACCAGGTCAGGAAGAAGTAGGTGATGCCGTTGATGCAGTACTGGCCCAGATACACGCCGAGCATCATGCGGTTGGTCAGCAACTGACGGATGTAGTCCCACTTCGGACCGTCGCCCTTTTTGCCTTTGCCCTTGTCCTGGTCCATGTCGACCATGCCGCCGTTGTCGGCGATGTGCTTGAACTCGGCCTCGTTGATCAGCGGGTGCTGACGCGGGCTGTAGATCACTTTCAGCCAGATCCCGGAGAAGATGATGCCGATCACGCCCATGACGATGAACACGTGCTGCCAGCCGAAGCTATAGACGATCCAGCCCATCAACGGTGCGAACAACACAGTGGCAAAGTACTGCGCCGAGTTGAAGATCGCCGAAGCGGTGCCGCGTTCAGCGGTCGGAAACCAGGCTGCCACGATGCGCGCGTTACCCGGGAACGAAGGCGCTTCGGCCAGACCCACCAGAAACCGCAGCATGAACAGCGCAACCACGGCCGTGGACATGCCGAACTCACCGACATAGCCCTGCAGCACGGTGAACAGCGACCAGGTGAAGATGCTCAGTGCATAGATTTTTTTCGAACCGAAACGGTCCAGCAGCCAGCCACCGGGAATTTGCCCGGCCACGTAGGCCCAACCGAATGCGGAGAAGATGTAGCCGAGGGTGACGGCGTCGATACCGAGGTCTTTTTGCAGGCTGGAGCCGGCAATTGCGATGGTAGCCCGGTCGGCATAGTTGATCGTGGTCACGAGGAAAAGCATGAGCAGGATCAAATAGCGGACGTGAGTCGGCTTGGTCGATTGCATGTAGATGTACTCCCACTGATTATTTTTATGCGCGGGTGAATCTGTTGTCCTGTAGGAGCGAGCCTGCTCGCGATGGTGGTCAACGATGACGCGGGGCATCAGGTTTACCACCGCGACCTCAAGACCATCGCGAGCAGGGCTCGCTCCTACAGGGGGTGTGGCGTTTTACGAACCGATATAAGAGGTTTTCACGACCGTGTAGAACTCTTGCGCATAGCGACCTTGCTCACGTGATCCATAGGATGAACCTTTACGCCCACCGAACGGAACGTGGTAATCCACACCGGCGGTCGGGAGGTTGACCATCACCATCCCGGCCTGGGAGTGGCGCTTGAAGTGGTTGGCATACTTCAGCGAAGTGGTGGCAATACCCGCCGACAGACCGAACTCGGTGTCGTTGGCCATGGCCAGTGCAGCTTCGTAATCGGCCACACGCACGATGTTGGCCACTGGGCCGAAGATCTCTTCGCGGCTGATGCGCATCGAGGCTTCACTGTCGGCAAACAATGTTGGCGCGAGGAAGTAACCTTCGGTGTCGCAGGTCACCAGGCCACCGCCGCTGACCAGACGCGCACCTTCGGACTGGCCGATGTCGATGTACTTCATGTCCTGCTCAAGCTGCGCTTGCGAGACCACCGGACCAATGTCGGTGCCGGCTTTCAGCGCGTGACCGACCTTGATCGATTTCATACGCTCGGCCATGGCTTCGACGAACTGGTCGTGGATGCCTGCGGTGACGATAAAGCGGCTGGAAGCGGTGCAACGCTGGCCGGTGGAGTAGAACGCGCTCTGTACCGACAACTCGACCGCTTGCTTGAGGTCGGCATCGTCGAGAATGATCTGCGGGTTCTTGCCGCCCATTTCCAGCTGGACCTTGGCCTGACGCGATACGCAGTTGATTGCGATCTGACGGCCGACTCCCACGGAGCCGGTGAAGCTGATGCCGTCGACTTTCGGGCTCTGCACCAGCGCATCGCCAACCACCCGACCGCTGCCCATCACCAGGTTGAAGACGCCGGCCGGGAAGCCTGCACGAGAGATGATTTCGGCCAGCGCCCAGGCGCAACCTGGAACCAGGTCAGCAGGTTTGAGCACGACGCAGTTGCCGTAGGCCAAAGCCGGGGCGATTTTCCATGCCGGGATGGCAATCGGGAAGTTCCACGGAGTGATCAAGCCGACCACGCCCAAGGCTTCGCGAGTGACTTCAACGTTGACGCCCGGACGCACCGACGGCAGATAGTCGCCGGACAGACGCAGGCATTCACCAGCGAAGAACTTGAAGATGTTACCGGCGCGGGTCACTTCACCGATGGCTTCAGGCAGGGTTTTTCCCTCTTCCCGGGCCAGCAGGGTGCCGAGTTCTTCGCGACGAGCAAGGATTTCGGTGCCGACTTTATCCAGCGAGTCGTGACGCGCCTGAATGCCGGAAGTGGACCAGGCCGGGAATGCGGCGCGGGCGGCGTCGATGGCGGCGTGGACCTGAGCCAGGTCAGCCTTGGCGTAGTCGCCGATGGCATCGCTCAGTTCGGACGGGTTGATGTTGGTCGAATAATCGCCACCGGCAACCCATTCACCGTTGATGTAGTTATCAAAACGCTTTGCATCTGCCACTTTGAGATCTCCTCACGCAAAAGGCCGCTGATTGCTCAGCGGCCTTACTTAATCGGATGTGTTACTGCGCACCCTGCTTGTCGATCAGCGCGGCGAGCATTTCGTACTCTTCGCCGGTCAGATCGGTCAGCGGTGCACGCACAGGACCTGCGTCGTAGCCGGCAATTTTTGCCCCGGCCTTGACGATGCTCACGGCATAACCGGCTTTGCGGTTACGGATGTCCAGGTACGGCAGGAAGAAGTCATCGATGATCTTGCCAACGGTGGCGTGATCTTCACGAGCGATCGCGTGGTAGAAATCCATCGCGGTTTTCGGGATGAAGTTGAACACCGCCGAGGAGTAAACCGGCACGCCCAGTGCCTTGTAGGCAGCGGCGTAGACTTCGGCGGTCGGCAAGCCGCCCAGGTAGCTGAAGCGATCACCGAGGCGGCGACGGATCGACACCATCAACTCGATATCACCCAGGCCATCCTTGTAGCCGATCAGGTTCGGGCAGCGCTCGGCCAGACGCTCCAGCAGCGGTGCGGTCAGGCGGCAGACGTTACGGTTGTAGACCACAACGCCGATGTTGACCGATTTGCACACGGCTTCAACGTGGGCGGCAACACCGTCCTGGCTGGCTTCGGTCAGGTAGTGCGGCAGCAGCAACAGGCCTTTGGCGCCCAGGCGTTCGGCTTCCTGAGCGTACTCGATGGCCTGACGGGTCGAACCGCCGACACCGGCCAGAATCGGCACGCTGGTCGCGCAGGTATCGACGGCCGTCTTGATGATTTCCGAATACTCGCTGGCCGCCAGAGAGAAAAACTCACCGGTGCCGCCTGCGGCAAACAGAGCCGAGGCGCCGTATGGGGCCAGCCATTCCAGACGCTTGATGTAACCAGCGCGGTTGAAATCGCCCTGGGCATTGAAATCGGTTACCGGGAAAGACAGCAGACCGGAAGAGAGGATGGACTTCAGTTCTTGTGGATTCATTATTCGAACACCCTGGATTGCGACGTTGTGTGTGAGAAAACGGTTCAGCCCGCGCTGAGGTTGTAGGTCATCGTACAACTTAAAAATTAACCGTCAACTGCATTTCATCGCCCGTGGCAAATCGAAGATGAAAAAAGGCCAGCCGCGACCGCTCGTCGAAACTGTTATTTCTAACAGTTTCGAACGAAACGCCTGAGGAGGGATAACAGAGGCTGAGGCCCTGGCGCTAAAGGCCGGTCTCGACTATCAAAGGAGATTTCATCATGGCGCTTCTCGCACCCAGCCTCACCGACTTCCCATCCGGAAATGCCGGCAAAGAAATTGTTGTGGCGTTATCGAAACTGAAAGATGCACTGGAAGTCTGCATTCCTGATTCCGACGAGATTTCTCCCCTGGATGATGTTTACGCGGTCTTGGGGGAGGCTGAGGAATCCGCCAACCGAAGCAGTGACAAGCTCCAGGCTGGACAAATGAATGCCAACGAAGACGTCGAAAAAGTGCCGAACCTGAAAGTCTATGTACTCAGCACAACACTGCGGGACCACTTGAACACAACCGTCAAGCTGCGTTACCAAACCAGCGGAGAATTGGGCGTTGCAACTTCAGCCCCCCTGTTACTGCGCATTGAGCCTTAGCCGCAATACATTGCTTCAGCCCCGCTGCGCCTGCGCCTCTTCATGCGCATGCCGCAAACGCTCACGGCTGTTGGTCAGGTGCAAACGCATGGCGGCCCGCGCCGCATCGGAATCCTGGCGGGCGATGGCATCGTAGATTTCTTCGTGCTCACGACTCAGGCGACTCATGTAGTGCTGCTGGTCGTCATGGGCCAGCCGCGCGGAATTGAGCCGGGTGCGCGGAATGATGCTGGTGCCCAGGTGGGTCATGATGTCGGTGAAATAGCGGTTGCCGGTGGACAAAGCGATTTCGAGGTGGAAGGCAAAGTCCGAGGCTACCGCGTCACTGGCGTGGGCCGCGCTTTCGTTCAAAGCATCGAGGGCCGCACGCATGGTCGCCAGTTGTTCGGGGCTACGGCGTTGCGCGGCCAGGCCGGCAGACTCCACTTCCAGGCTGATGCGCAATTCAAGAATTGCCAACACATCACGCAAGGTCACCACCGTCGCGGGGTCGATGCGAAAACCGCTCGGGCTCGGTGTGTCGAGCACGAAGGTACCGATGCCGTGGCGGGTTTCCACCTGCCCCGCCGCCTGCAAACGGGAGATCGCCTCACGCACCACGGTGCGGCTAACGCCATGGGCATCCATGATCGCCGATTCGGTGGGCAATTTGTCACCACGCTTGAGGTGGCCGTCGCGAATCTGCTCGGACAGCACCGTCACCAGTTCCTGAGCGAGGCTGCGGCGCTTGCGAGGGAGGCGTGGTGCGGCGTTCGGGTTTTCCATGGTGAACATCTGTCTCGAAAGAGTCGGCGGCTGAAACTGCATCATAACGCAACGCGGTTGTACGATCACCCCGCCCTGTGTAGGAGCTGGCTGCCAGCGATGGCCATCACGCGGTCCGTCTGTGAAACTGCGTTATCGTTCATCGCTGGCAAGCCAGCTCCTACAGGGGCATGGTGTTCAGGCGGTCACGGTCTGATCCACCAAATGCCCATTCTCGATACGAATGTGCCGTGGATGGAAGCGCTTGAGACTGCTGCGATGGCCGACGCTGACGATGCTCAACCCTGGCAGCTCGTCGATCAGCGCCTGATACAGCGACGCCTCGTCCTCTTCATCCATCGCCGATGTCGCTTCGTCCATGTACAGCCATTGCGGCGCGTAAAGCAGAGCGCGAGCAAAGGCCAGACGTTGTTGCTCACCCGGTGACAACAAGCGCTGCCAGTGGTTGGCTTCATCCAGACGCGCCACCAGATGCGGCAAACGACAGGTTTCCAGCACGTGCACGTAGCGCTCGTGCGGATAGGTGTCGGCGACCTGTGGATAACTCAGTGCTTCACGCAACGTGCCAATTGGCAGATAGGGTTTCTGCGGCAAAAACAGATACCGCGCCGACGGCAAACGAATGCTGCCGTGTCCTGTTGGCCACAGATGCCCCATCGCCCGCAGCAAAGTCGACTTGCCGCTGCCTGAGCGACCGCTGAGCATGACGCGCTCGCCCTCCTCCACGGTCATGTCGCCACTGGTCAACAAGTGGCGACCGTCTGCCAGGTCGAGACCGAGGTCTTGCACCTTCAACTCGGAGCCCGAGGTTTGCACGTCGATGGCCGGTGCACGTTGTTCGTTGTCAGTCATGGCCTGACGGAAGCTGAGCAGACGATCGCAGGTGGCGCGCCACGAGGCGAGGCTCTGGTACGCGGTGATGAACCAGCTGAAACTGTCCTGGACATTGCCGAATGCCGAGCTGATTTGCATCAGCTCGCCCAGTTCGATTTTTCCGGAAAGGTAACGTGGTGCTGCGACGATGAAGGGGAAAATGATCGCCGCTTGCTCGTAACCGGACGTGAAAAAGGTCAGACGCTTGGACACCTTCATGATGTCCCAGAAGTTGTGCCAGACCATCGAGAAACGACTGCTCAAGCGGCGGTTTTCATTCGGTTCGCCGTTGTACAACGCAATGCTTTCGGCATTCTCGCGAACCCGCACCATGGAGAAACGCAGGTCGGCTTCGAAGCGCTGTTGCCGGTTGTTCAGGCCGATCAGGCGACGCCCGATCAAATGCGTCAGCCAACTGCCCACCACCGCGTAAACCAGCACGCACCAGAACATGTAGCCGGGAATGGTCACGCCGAACGCTTCGATGCTGCCCGACACCCCCCAGAGGATGATCGAGAACGACACCAGGCTGACGACGTTGCGCAGCAAGCCAATGCCCAGGCTCAGGGTGTCCGAGGTGAAATTGTTGAGGTCTTCGGAAATCCGCTGGTCCGGGTTATCGGTGTAACCGCCCTGTTCCAGCTTGTAATAATTCTTGTCGGCGAGCCAACGCGAAAAATGCTTTTCGGTGAGCCAGGCCCGCCAGCGGATCGTCAGCATCTGGGTCAGGTAGAGGCGGTACACCGCGCCGATAATCGCCACGGTGGCAATCGCGCAGAAGTACAGAATCAGTCGCCAGAACGCGGCTTCATCCTTCTGCTGCAAGGCGTTGTAGAAATCCTTGTACCAGGTGTTGAACCACACCGAGATCCCCACGCTAATCAGCGACAACGCGATGACCGCGATCAGCAGCGTCCAGGCTTTGACTTTCTCTTCACTACGCCAGTAAGGCGTGATCATCGCCCACACTTTGCGAAAAAACTGCCCGCGCACAGCATCATTGACCGCGGAGTACTCAGCGTTCTGATTCATGGAAAAGGCTCGATAAAGAAATGAACACGCACGAACCGATCATAGATGATCGGTTCGGTTTGTCGCGAGGAGCGGTCCGCATTCGTTCAGCGCAGGTTCAGCGACGGACGGGACGCTTCTGCAGTTTGCGCTGAAGCGTACGGCGGTGCATGCCCAGGGCGCGGGCCGTGGCGGAGATGTTGCCTTCGTGTTCGGTCAGCACGCGCTGAATGTGCTCCCACTGCAAGCGGTCCACGGACATCGGGTTTTCCGGCACCAGGCTGTCAAGGTCGGCATGCTCGGACAGCAGGGCTGCCAGCACGTCATCGGCATCAGCCGGTTTGCACAGATAGTTGCAGGCGCCGCGCTTGATCGCTTCGACCGCCGTGGCAATGCTCGAATAACCGGTGAGGATAACCACCCGCATTTCCGGGTCCATTTCAAGCAATTTCGGCAGCAGCACCAGCCCGGAATCGCCGTCCATCTTCAGGTCCAGGGCGGCGTAATCCGGTAGATCGGCCTTGGCCAGCTCCAGGCCTTCTTCGGCGGAACTGGCGGTGCTGACGCGAAAACCACGGCGGGCCATGGCGCGGGCCATGACGCGGGTAAAGGTGGCGTCGTCATCAACCAGCAACAAATGCGGCAGTTCTTCGCCTTCGACTTGGATCTCTTCACTCATGTTCGTCTCCTCGGGCGACACGGGGCAGGCGCAGCTCGGTGAGCGTGCCACCTTCCTCATGACTGTAGAGTTTCACTGAGCCGCCGGCGCGTGTCACGCTGGCCTTGCTCAAAAACAGGCCAAGGCCGAAGCCTTTGCCCTTGGTGGTAAAAAACGGTTTGCCGATCTGTTCGGCAATGGCCAGCGGCACACCGGCACCGTGGTCGCGAATGCTGATGGTCAGGTTTTCCCAATCCCAGTCGAGGGTCACTTGCAGACCTTCGGGACAGGCATCGGCGGCGTTGTTCAGCAAATTCAGCAGCGCCTGGGTCAGGTCCGGCGGCGGCGCCATGCGCGGCACCGGGCCCTGACCGAGACGCTGGAAGCGATAACTGGCTTCGGGGCGCATCAGGTGCCAGCGATTGAGGGCTTCGTCGAGCCAGTCGGTGACGTCCTGCATCTCTACCGCCAAGCGGCGATTGGCCTCCGCTGCCCGAACAAGTTGCTGCAAGGTTTCCTTGCACAGCTTGACCTGATCCTGGAGCACGCTCAGGTCGTCCTGCAACATCGGGTCATGATGGTCCTGGCGCATTTCCTTGAGCAGCACGCTCATGGTCGCCAGCGGTGTGCCCAATTCATGGGCGGCGCCCGCGGCCTGGGTGGCGACAGCCAGTAACTGTTGGTCGCGCAGGCCTTCTTCACGGCGGATCGCACGCAGTTCCTCCTGGCGACGCAGCTCTTCAGCCATGCGTGCAGCGAAGAAGGTGATCACCGCCGCCGCGAGGGCGAAGCTCAGCCACATGCCGTATACCTGCAGGCTTTCCCGGGCAATCGGGAAGGTCTGCAACGGGTAGAATTGCGCCAGCAACAGCGTGTACATCGTCAGCGCGATACCCGACAAGATCACCGAGTAACGCCAGGGCAGCGTGACCGCAGCGATAGTCAGCGGCACCAGGTAATACGAGACGAAGGGATTGGTCGAGCCACCGGAGAAAAACAACAATGCACTGTGGATAAACAGGTCGCAGGCCAGTTGCACGGCGTATTCAAGCTCGGTCACCGGCCAGGAAGTGCGCAGGCGAATGGCCGTGAACACGCACAGCAGCATTGAACACGCGAGGGTCGCGGCCAGCTGAAACCAGGGCAACGGCAGCAATTCGAGCCAGTAGGCCAGGCCCACGGAACCGGCTTGGGCAGCAAGGACCAAAGTGCGGATGAACGTCAGCCGCCAGAGGTTCTGACGAGTCGCGGAAGTGATTTGAACGGGGGCGAGCATGAGCTCTCCTGATGAGCGCTCCAGGCGGATCACCGGGAGTATAACCAAGCACGGGGTCTGACAGGCAAAAGTGCGGCAAACGGCCACATGTAGGAGCTGGCTTGCCAGCTCCTACAAACTGCGAGCAGCAGCCATGCATCTGTATACAAGATGTAACTGTGCGAAACGGAGTTCAAAAGCTAGAGTCTGAAGGCTTCACGCAGGACCGGACTATCAACCT
The DNA here is from genome assembly GCF_001269805.1 of Pseudomonas sp. P1.8. NCBI lineage: Bacteria > Pseudomonadati > Pseudomonadota > Gammaproteobacteria > Pseudomonadales > Pseudomonadaceae > Pseudomonas > Pseudomonas sp. P1.8. Next base: position 160,363 of record NZ_LHVM01000006.1, on the reverse strand, counting down.
GCGCACCAAAATCAGGAGCTTCCATGCACACATTCCGCCGCAGCGCCGCCCTCCTCGCCCTGAGCGTTGGCACCCTCGCCAGCCTCCCGGCCCTGGCCGCCGACGAGCTTCATTACAACCAGATTTCCCTGCGCGCCGAAGTCAGTCAGGAAGTGGCCCGCGATCTGATGATCGTGACGCTCTACACCGAAGCACAGAACACCGACCCGGCCAAACTCGCCGCCGAGGTCAGCACCACCATGAACAAGGCACTGGCCCAGGCTAAACAGGTCAAGGACATCACCCTGCGCCAGGGCAGCCGCAACAGCTATCCGATCTACGACACCAAGGGTCAGAAGATCACCGGCTGGCGTGAACGCGCCGAGTTGCGCCTGGAAAGTTCGGACTTCGCCGCACTGTCGAAGCTGACCGGCGAATTGCTCACCGACCTGAAAATGGGCGGCATGGACTTCGCCATCGCGACGCCTACCCGCAAGGCCAGCGAAGACGCATTGCTCAAGGACGCAGTGACCGCTTTCAAGGCCCGCGCCCAACTGGCCACCGATGCGCTAGGCGGCAAAAGCTACAAGATCGTCAACCTGAACCTCAACAGCAACGGTTATCCACAGCCCTATCTGCGCGCACCAATGATGATGAAAGCCGCCGCCATGGACAGCGCACCGGTCACGCCGGAAGTCGAAGCCGGGACCAGCCAGGTGAGCATGACGGCCGATGGGTCGATTGAAGTGCTGATGCCTTGATTCGAAATCCGTAAACAAAAAACGGCGATCAAAAAATGATCGCCGTTTTTCTTGGCAGTTTTCCGGCATGAGCTATAACTGGATAGGTCCACCCGATAGAGCCGTCGATTGGCCACTATCGGTGCAACAATAACCACTCTTATTCACGCCATGCCCACCCCACAAACCGGGGTATGAATAAGTAACACCTCGCTCCAACCGGGAGCAACCAGGGTTTCGCGCGCACCGCCAAAGTGCGCCATTTGCACCGTAAAAACGCCGCGCAAACGGTCAAATGCGGCGGAACTTACACGAATGCGACATTAAGGTACGTTCGTGCCACCGTTTAAGGCTAGTAGTCACTCTGGATCTTGCAATGGGTATGGCCCCTGCATAAGTATCCGCAGGAACGACTCACGAGGTCGTCCTCACATTCCAAAAATGACAACAAATCATGAGGCCACCATGCTTAAACACGCGGTCATTCCGTTCCTACTTGGCGCAAGCTTGTTAGCCAGCGCACCGTTCGCCCAAGCTGCGACTAACCTGGTGTTCTGCTCCGAAGGGAGCCCGGCCGGTTTCGATCCAGGTCAATACACCACCGGAACCGACTTCGACGCCTCTGCTGAAACCATGTTCAACCGCCTGACCCAGTTCGAGCGCGGCGGCACCGCCGTGATTCCTGGCCTGGCGACCAGCTGGGATGTTTCCGATGACGGCCTGACTTACACCTTCCACCTGCGTGAAGGCGTCAAGTTCCACACCACCCCGTACTTCAAGCCAACTCGTGAGTTCAACGCCGACGACGTGCTGTTCACCTTTAATCGCATGATCAACAAGGATGATCCGTTCCGCAAAGCGTACCCGACCGAATTCCCGTACTTCACCGATATGGGGATGGATACCAACATCACCAAGATCGATAAAGTCGACGATCACACCGTCAAGTTCACCCTCAAAGACGTCGATGCCGCGTTCATCCAGAACATGGCCATGAGCTTCGCCTCGGTTCAGTCCGCCGAGTACGCCGCCCAGCTGCTCAAGGAAGGCAAAGCCGCCGACATCAACCAGAAGCCGGTCGGCACCGGCCCGTTCGTATTCAAGAGCTACCAGAAAGACTCCAACATCCGCTACACCGGGAACAAGGACTACTGGAAGCCGGATGACGTGAAGATCGACAACCTGATCTTCGCCATTACCACCGACCCGTCGGTACGCATCCAGAAACTGAAGAAAAACGAATGCCAGGTCACCCTGTTCCCTCGTCCGGCGGACCTGAAGGCGCTCAAAGAAGATAAATCCTTGAAGATGCCTGAGCAGGCCGGCTTCAACCTGGGCTACATCGCCTACAACGTGATGGACAAGATCAAGGGCGACGACAAACCGAACCCGATGTCGCAGTTGAAAGTGCGCCAGGCGATGGACATGGCCGTCAACAAGCAGCAGATCATTGACTCCGTGTACCAGGGCGCTGGCCAACTGGCGGTCAACGCCATGCCGCCGACCCAGTGGTCCTACGACACCACCATCAAGGACGCCAAGTACGACCCTGAGAAAGCCAAGGAGCTGCTCAAGGAAGCCGGCGTCAAGGAAGGTACCGAAATCGTACTGTGGGCGATGCCGGTTCAGCGTCCGTACAACCCTAACGCCAAGCTGATGGCTGAAATGCTGCAATCCGACTGGGCCAAGATCGGCCTCAAGGTCAAGATCCAGAGCTACGAATGGGGCGAGTACATCAAGCGCTCCAAGGGCGGCGAAAACGGTGCGATGCTGATTGGCTGGAGCGGCGACAACGGTGACCCGGACAACTGGCTCAACGTGCTGTTCGGCTGCGACTCCCTGGAAGGCAACAACTTCTCCAAGTGGTGCGACAAGAAGTTTGACGACATCGTCAAGCAAGCCAAGCGGACTTCGGACCAAGGCAAGCGCACTGAGCTGTACAAACAAGCGCAACACGTCCTCAAAGACGCCGTCCCGATGACACCTATCGCTCACTCGACGGTGTTCCAACCCATGCGCGCCAACGTGCAGGACTTCAAGATCAGCCCATTTGGCTTGAACTCCTTCTACGGCGTCAGCGTCAGCAAATAAGGTTTTGCAGCGGCGACGTTTTTTGACGTCGCCGTTGTTTTATCTGCCGAAAAAGTAGGAATTTGCCTACATCCGAATCCGAGGCTCCCTACAGCTTTCGAGTCGGACGCGCTGCCATTTCCTACGAGTCTTTAGGACTCTACGCATTTACTGCCGGTCCCACGGTGCCTACCGTCGGGTATCGACCAGCGCATGCGTGGCTGATCGGTTTTGCTGCCTGTATGGCTTGAACTCAGTGATGCTGCCACGTCCCCGGACGGGACGGCGGCTCATTGTCAACACTTTGAGAAAAGGGAGCGTTATGCGCCATACCTTGGTTATATCCGCATTGCTGGGCACCGGCCTGCTGGCCGCCACGTCCATCAGCCAGGCCGCGAGCAGCCTGGTGTTCTGCTCTGAGGGCAGCCCCGCCGGTTTCGATACGGCGCAGTACACCACCGCGACCGATAACGACGCCGCCGAGCCGCTGTACAACCGCCTGGCAGAGTTTGAAAAAGGCGCGACCAATGTCGTTCCGGGTCTGGCAACGAGTTGGGATATTTCCGAGGACGGCCTCAAGTACACGTTCCACCTGCGCGAAGGGGTGAAGTTTCATACCACCAGGTACTTCACACCGACCCGCGACTTCAACGCCGATGACGTGTTGTTCACGTTCAATCGCATGCTCGACCCGCAACAACCTTTCCGTAAGGCTTACCCTACCGAGTTCCCGTACTTCAACGGCATGAGCCTGAACAAGAACATCGCCAAGGTCGAGAAGACCGGGCCGCTGACCGTGGTCTTTACGCTAAACAGCGTGGACGCCGCGTTCATCCAGAACATCGCCATGAGTTTCGCCGCCATTCTGTCCGCCGAGTACGCCGACAAGTTGCTGGCCGAGGGCAAACCGAGCGACATCAACCAGAAACCGATCGGTACCGGTCCGTTCGTGTTCAAGAGCTATCAGAAAGACTCGAACATTCGTTACACCGGCAACAAGCAATACTGGGATCCGAGCCGCGTGAAGCTCGACAACCTGATTTTCGCCATCAACACCGATGCATCGGTGCGCGTGCAGAAACTCAAGGCAAACGAGTGCCAGATCACCCTGCACCCACGCCCGGCCGATGTCACCTCGCTGAGGAACGACCCGAAACTGCAACTGATCGAGAAACCCGGGTTCAACCTCGGCTACATCGCCTATAACGTGCGCCACAAACCCTTCGACCAACTCCAAGTGCGCCAGGCGCTGGACATGGCGGTGAACAAACAAGGCATCCTTAACGCCGTTTACCAGGGTGCAGGACAACTGGCGGTCAACGCCATGCCGCCGACCCAATGGTCCTACGACGACACCATCAAAGACGCCGCCTACAACCCGGAAAAAGCCAAGGAACTGCTCAAGGCCGCGGGCGTCAAGGAAGGCACCGAGATCACTCTCTGGGCCATGCCGGTCCAGCGTCCGTACAACCCCAACGCCAAGTTGATGGCCGAAATGCTCCAGGCCGACTGGGCGAAGATCGGCCTCAAGGTCAAGATCGTCACCTATGAGTGGGGCGAGTACATCAAGCGCACCAAGAATGGCGAGCACGACGTCAGCCTGATTGGCTGGACCGGGGACAATGGTGATCCTGACAACTGGCTGGGCACGCTGTACAGCTGTGACGCCATCGGTGGCAACAACTACTCCATGTGGTGTGATCCGGCTTACGACCAGCTGATCAAGCAGGCCAAGATCGTCACCGACCGCGACCAGCGCACCGTGCTCTACAAACAGGCGCAGCAGCTGCTCAAGCAGCAAGTGCCGATCACGCCGGTCGCCCACTCAACGGTCAACCAACCGCTGAGCGCCAAAATCGAAGGGTTCAAAGTGAGCCCGTTCGGTCGCAACGTCTTTTCGGGTGTCAGCATAGAAAAATAACCGATTAGCCATAAACGCCGAGGGTGGATTTTCCACCCTCACGCAGGCGTATTGCTGTAATTCGCCAACTTGGCCTTCAGCAAACGTTTGCGATGTCGTGAATGAGTTAAAAACCAAAGCCGGATCATCAAAAAAAGACCGGTTATAAAATAAGAAAGCAGGAGCTTTACCCATGAATCTGAGCAATACGATGTTGGCCCTAGCCATCAGCAGCGTAACCGCCACGGCTTATGCTGAATCCAAAAGCCAGGCCTTCACGCCAGTGACCGTGAATGAAAAAAGCGCCCAGAGCGAAGCCACAGGTTTTGTTGAAGGCCAGTCGATCAGCGGCACCACGCGCAACTGGTACGCCAACGAGCAACTGAAACGCGGCAGTAAATTCACCTATAAGAAAGACGGCGTTTCGACCCCGACCGATCGCCGGATCAACTGGGTCCAAGGCACCATCATCAAGTACAACTCGGGCTTCACCGAGGGCGCCCTCGGCCTCAGCACTGAAGTCGCGGCCTACAACGCCATCGCCCTGGACCAGGACCGCAAGGATCTGGCGTCCAATAACGGTGGCGCACCGGGCACTCGTCCCGGCGCAGGTAACAACCGCACCTTGACCAAGGAAGGCGGCGACGCCCAAGGTCAGTGGAGCAAACTGGGCCTGGCCAACGTCAAGGCCCGTTTCTCCAACACCACCATGACTGCCGGCCGCATGAACTTCAGCAGCCCGATGGTCGATGTCATCAGCAACCGCGCTCTACCTTCGAGCTTCCAGGGTGTGGCGATCCACAGTGAAGAGCTGAACAACCTGCAATTCGACCTGGCCACCTTCGACCGCAACTCTCCGCGTACCGAAGAAAGCCAGCGCAAATTCCGCACCGAATACGCCAACGGCATCGTTGAAACCGATCACGTCTACACCGGCGGTATCACCTACAGCCCTTTCGCCAGCCTGACCACCAGTCTCTGGGCAACTCAGGCTGAAGACATCTGGAACCAGTACTACTTCGGCGCTTCCCACGTACTGGGCGATAGTCAGGTACTGAGCCTGACTACCGGTCTTAACTACTACAAAACCCAGGAAGAAGGTAAGGCGCTGATCGGTGACATCGACAACGACACCTATTCCCTGTCGTTCGGCCTGACCCATCAAGCCCACACCCTGACCTTCTCGTACCAGGAAGTGAACGGTAACGAGTACTTCGACTACCTGCACGAAACCAACGGCATCTACCTGGCCAACTCCCTGCTTTCGGACTTCAACGGCCCGAACGAGAAGTCCTTCCAGATCGCCTACGGCCTGAACATGGCTGAATACGGCGTGCCCGGCCTGAAGTTCAACATCTACCAGGCGCGTGGCTGGGGTATCGACGGCACTCACTACACTGGCAACAAAGGTGTGGCGGACAAAGGCTACGACGGTATCCAGCAGCAAGACGGCGAACATCATTACGAATACGGCATCGGTGCGACCTACACCGTGCAGAGCGGTCCGCTCAAGGCCACCACGATTCGTGGCACCTACACGGCTCACCGCGCCAGTGAATTCCAGGCCGATGGCAGCATCAACGAGTTCCGTCTCGTGACCACCATTCCATTCAACATTCTGTAATGAACCTGTCGAACGGCTGATTCAACAGCGAACCGGCCGTTCGGCGATTGTCCTTCAAATCGATTGCAGAGGGTTATAGATGAAAATGCTTCCCCTACGCGCGGCCATCGCAGCCGCGTTGCTCAGTGTCGCTGTCGGTGTTTCGGCCAAGCCGCTGGTGGTCTGCACCGAAGCCAGCCCCGAAGGCTTCGACATGGTCCAGTACACGACTGCAGTCACCGCCGACGCCGTCGCCGAAACCATCTTCAATCGCCTGGCGGACTTCAAGCCCGGCACCACTGACGTGATTCCGGCCCTGGCCGAATCCTGGGACATCAGCGAAGACGGTCTGAGCTACACGTTCCACCTGCGCAAAGGCGTCAAGTTCCACACCACCGAATACTTCAAGCCGACCCGCAACATGAATGCCGACGACGTGGTCTGGAGCTTCCAGCGCCAACTGGACCCGAATCATCCGTGGCACAAACTGTCGAGCGTGGGTTTTCCATACTTTGAAAGCATGGGTTTCAAGGAACTGCTGAAAAGCGTCGAAAAGGTCGACGACAACACGGTCAAGTTCACCCTGAACCGTCGCGAAGCGCCGTTCCTGGCCGACATTGCCATGGCCTTCTCGTCGATCTACTCCGCTGAATACGCCGACCAGTTGCTCAAGGCCAACAAGACCGGCGACCTGAACAACAAGCCCATCGGCACCGGCCCGTTCGTCTTTCAGCGTTACAACAAGGACGCCCAGGTCCGTTTCAAGGCCAACCCGGACTATTTCCGTGGCAAGCCACCGGCCGAAGCGCTGATCCTGGCGATCGCCACCGACAACAACGTGCGCCTGCAAAAGCTCAAGGCCAACGAATGCCAGGTCGCGCTGTACCCGAAGCCGGACGATATCCCGAGTATCAAGAAAGACCCGAACCTGAAGGTTGACGAACTGAACGCGATGACCGTGTCCTACGTCGCCATGAACACCACGCACAAGTACATGAATGATGTGCGGGTACGCAAAGCCATCGACATCGCGTTCGACAAGGAAGCCTACGTCAACGCCCTGTTTGGCAAAGGCAACGCAACAGCAGCGGTCAATCCGTACCCGGACACCCTGCCGGGTTACAACCACAACCTGAAGAATCCCGCCCGCGACCTCGACAAGGCACGTGCCCTGCTCAAGGAAGCCGGTGTACCGGAAGGCACCACCTTAACCCTGTTCACCCGCAACGGTGGCGGTCCGACCAACCCGAATCCGATGCTTGGCGCGCAGATGATGCAGGCCGACCTGGCCAAGGTCGGGATCAAGATCGACATCCGCGTGATGGAATGGGGCGAAATGCTCAAACGCGCCAAAAACGGCGAGCACGACATGGTTTCCGCCGGATGGGCGGGCGACAACGGCGACCCGGATAACTTCCTGACGCCTATGCTCAGTTGTGAAGCGGCCAAGAACGGAGAAAACTACGCCCGCTGGTGCAATGACAAGTTCCAGGCGCTGCTCGATCAGGCTCGGGAAAAGACCGACCCGGCCGAACGTGCAGCACTCTACGAGCAGGCCCAGGTTATTTTTAATCAGGACCAGCCTTGGATCAGCATGGCACACACTAGAATGTTTACCGCCATGCGCAACAACGTAGAGGGCTATCACATTAGCCCCCTCACCACGAATAACTTCGCCACCACCCAGGTGAAGTAATAAGAAAACTCCCGGCATTCCTGACCCAGGCATGCCGGGCACGCCTAACCGGCTGATGAGGTACAACACACGATGTTTAGTTTTATTGCCCGCCGACTGGGGTTGTTGATCCCCACGTTCTTCGGCATCACCCTGCTGACTTTCGCGTTGATTCGCATGATCCCGGGCGACCCCGTAGAAGTCATGATGGGAGAACGCAGGGTCGATCCCGAAATGCACGCTCAGGCAATGGAACGCCTTGGTCTGAACAAACCCCTGTATGCCCAGTACCTGGATTACATCGGCAAGCTGGCCCAAGGCGATCTCGGGGAATCTCTGCGTACCCGTGAAAGCGTCTGGAGCGAGTTCACTTCCCTGTTCCCCGCGACCCTGGAACTGTCCATGGCCGCTCTGTTGTTCGCCGGCATCCTGGGCCTTCTGGCCGGGGTGATCGCGGCACTCAAGCGAGGGTCCCTGTTCGACCATGGGGTGATGGGCATCTCCCTCGCGGGATATTCGATGCCGATCTTCTGGTGGGGCCTGATCCTGATCATGTTCTTCTCGGTAAGCCTGGGCTGGACCCCGGTATCCGGGCGGATCGACCTGCTGTACGACATCGAGCCGCGCACCGGTTTCATGCTCATCGATACGCTGCTGGCCGATGACGTCGGCGCGTTCCTCGATGCCCTGCATCACCTGATCCTGCCGGCCATCGTGCTGGGTACCATTCCGCTGGCGGTGATTGCGCGAATGACCCGTTCCTCGATGCTCGAAGTGCTGCGTGAAGACTACATCCGTACCGCCAAGGCCAAGGGCCTGTCGCCGTCACGCGTGGTGTTCGTGCACGGTCTGCGCAACGCGCTGATACCGGTCCTGACCGTGGTCGGCCTGCAAGTCGGCACCCTGCTGGCCGGTGCGGTCCTGACCGAAACCATCTTCTCCTGGCCCGGCATCGGCAAATGGCTGATCGAAGCCATCGGCGCCCGAGACTACCCGGTCGTACAAAACGGCATCCTGTTAATCGCCTGCCTGGTGATTCTGGTCAACTTCGTAGTGGACATCCTCTACGGCTTTGCCAACCCACGCATCCGTCATCAGCGCTGAGGTCAATACCCATGAGCACTCCAACATCCTCAGTAGCCACCGCCACCTCCGCCGTGGATCAGAGCCTGCTGTACCCGTCGCCGTACAAGGAATTCTGGCAAGCGTTCTCCAAGAACAAGGGCGCCGTCGCCGGCCTGATGTTCATGCTGCTGGTGATTTTCTGCGCCATCTTCGCCCCGTGGGTTGCGCCCCATGATCCGAGCGAGCAATACCGCGACTTCCTGCTGACCCCGCCGGCCTGGCTGGAAGGTGGGCAGATCCAGTTCCTGCTCGGCACCGATGAGCTGGGCCGCGATTTGCTGTCGCGCCTGATCCAGGGCTCGCGCTTGTCCTTGATGATCGGCTTGTCCTCGGTGGTCATGTCGCTGATCCCGGGCATCCTGATGGGCCTGTTCGCCGGGTTTTTCCCACGCGTGCTCGGCCCGACCATCATGCGCCTGATGGACATCATGCTGGCCCTGCCGTCCCTGCTGCTGGCCGTGGCGATCGTCGCCATCCTCGGCCCTGGCCTCATCAACACCGTGATCGCCATCGCCGTGGTGTCCCTGCCGTCCTATGTCCGCCTGACCCGTGCTGCGGTCATGGGCGAGCTGAACCGCGACTACGTGACCGCCGCCCGCCTGGCCGGTGCCGGTCTGCCGCGCCTGATGTTCATCACCGTGCTGCCCAACTGCATGGCACCGCTGATCGTTCAGGCCACCCTGAGCTTCTCCTCGGCGATTCTCGATGCCGCCGCCCTGGGTTTCCTCGGTCTTGGCGTACAACCGCCAACCCCTGAGTGGGGCACCATGCTGGCTTCGGCCCGCGACTACATCGAACGCGCCTGGTGGGTCGTGAGCCTGCCTGGTTTGACCATTTTGCTCAGCGTGCTGGCAATCAACTTGATGGGTGACGGCCTGCGCGATGCGCTGGACCCGAAACTCAAGAACGCCGCCTGAGGAGATTCCAATGTCATTGCTAGAAATCAAGAATCTCAACGTTCGCTTCGGCGACAAAAACGCCGTGCCGGTGGTCGACGGTCTGGACCTGAAAGTGGACAAGGGCGAAGTGTTGGCCATCGTGGGCGAGTCGGGTTCGGGCAAGTCCGTGACCATGATGGCGCTGATGGGCCTGATCGAGCATCCCGGTATCGTCACCGCCGACGCGCTCAGCTTTGACGGCAAGGACATGCTCAAGTTGAGCAATCGTCAGCGTCGGCAAATCGTCGGCAAAGACTTGTCCATGGTTTTCCAGGACCCGATGACCGCGCTGAACCCGAGCTACACCGTGGGTTTCCAGATCGAAGAAGTGCTGCGCCTGCACCTGAAAATGTCCGGCAAGGCCGCCCGCAAGCGCGCCATCGAACTGCTGGAAAAAGTTGAAATTCCGGGCGCCGCCAGCCGCATGGACGCCTACCCGCATCAACTCTCCGGCGGTATGAGCCAGCGTGTCGCCATCGCCATGGCAATTGCCGGTGAACCGAAACTGCTGATCGCCGACGAACCGACCACGGCCCTCGACGTCACCATCCAGGCGCAGATCATGGACCTGCTGCTGGCGTTGCAGAAAGAGCAGAACATGGGCCTGGTGCTGATCACCCACGACCTCGCGGTTGTGGCCGAAACCGCCCAGCGCGTATGCGTGATGTACGCCGGCCAAGCCGTCGAAGTCGGCCAGGTGCCGCAGCTGTTCGACATCCCGGCGCACCCGTACAGCGAAGCGCTGCTCAAGGCGATTCCTGAACACAGCCTCGGCGCCTCGCGTCTGTCGACCCTGCCGGGCATCGTGCCCGGTCGCTACGACCGTCCGCAGGGTTGCCTGCTGTCGCCGCGCTGCCCGTATGTGCAGGACAACTGCCGAGCACAGCGTCCGACCCTTGACCCGAAAAGCAACAGCCTCGCCCGCTGCTTCTACCCGCTGAACCAGGAGGTGGCGTAATGGCCGTCGTACTTACCGCCCGCGACCTGACCCGCCACTACGAAGTGTCCCGTGGCCTGTTCAAGGGTCACGCGACCGTACGCGCCCTCAACGGTGTGTCGTTCGAACTGGAAGCCGGCAAGACCCTCGCCGTCGTCGGTGAATCTGGCTGCGGCAAGTCCACCCTGGCCCGTGCCTTGACCCTGATCGAGGAGCCATCTTCCGGCTCGTTGAAAATCGCCGGTCAGGAAGTTGCCGGCGCCGACAAGGCCCAGCGCAAACAACTGCGCAAAGACGTGCAGATGGTGTTCCAGAGCCCGTACGCCTCGTTGAACCCTCGGCAGAAAGTCGGTGATCAACTTGCAGAGCCATTGCTGATCAACACCAACCTGTCGGCCTCCGAACGCCGCGAAAAAGTCCAGGCAATGATGAAGCAGGTGGGTTTGCGTCCGGAGCATTACCAGCGTTATCCGCACATGTTCTCCGGCGGTCAGCGCCAGCGGATCGCCCTGGCCCGCGCGATGATGCTGCAACCGAAAGTGCTGGTGGCGGACGAACCGACCTCGGCGCTGGACGTGTCGATCCAGGCGCAGGTGTTGAACCTGTTCATGGATTTGCAGCAGGAGTTCAACACCGCTTACGTGTTCATTTCGCACAACCTGGCGGTGGTGCAACATGTTGCCGACGACGTGATGGTGATGTACCTCGGCCGTCCGGTGGAAATGGGTCCGAAGAACGACATCTACGAGCGCCCTCTGCACCCCTACACCCAGGCGTTGCTGTCGGCCACACCGACCATTCACCCGGACCCGAACAAACCGAAAATCAAGATCGTCGGCGAGTTGCCTAACCCGCTGAACCCGCCACCGGGCTGCGCTTTCCACAAGCGTTGCCCGTACGCCACCGAGCGTTGCAGCACTGAAGAGCCGGCCCTGCGCCTTCTCGACAGCCGGCAGGTGGCTTGCCACTACGCCGAACAGTTCCTCGCTTGAAAAAACTTCAAACCCTCTCGCGGAGTATCCGGGAGAGGGTTTGAAAGGCTGATCACCCTGCCGGTCGCGTCTCGCGTCCGGCACTTTTAAGATCGCAATCAAGTCAGACTTTCGCTCTGACTGACGTGCAGTTGTTCAAGGATGGGGAGGTGCATCCGCCGAATCGTCAGTTGGAAACACCCATTCTCCTTTCTCATCACGCAGGGCCTGAACAGTTGTTCCGTCGGCGAATACAAATAGCCCGCTAGACCCATCGAATACATCGCCATTCAAATAAACCGTCTTTCCGTTCGTGTGCGTTACGCTGCCATCGATATTGGTGATTGTGCCGTCGACATCATTTGCCACTGAACCATTGGGATAAGTGACCGTGTCGTCGGCGTTCTTCACGGAATTGGCCGGATGATTGAATTGCAAAAGCCCGGTCAACGCATTGGCCGTGACACTGACAAGCACGGGGGCCACAAAACTTTCGAGAACACTGAACTTTGCCTGAGGCAGCTTAGTGACTGGCGTTGGAATAGCTGACGGTTTGACGGGAGGCTTTACAGGAGGCCTTACCGTTACAGGCGGCTTGAGCGGCGGTTTCACCGATGGCTTCACTGCCGGTTTAACTATGACGCGGGGTTTCGCCTTGGGAGGTGGCTTGACAGGCGACGAAGCTAATCGTTCACGTGAAATCTCAACATCCAACCCCTCGGGCTCATTCTCAATGATTCCATTCATCTGACATTCCCTTAAATTAAACAACAAAGTTAAACTTTCGACAGATAACTCAATACAACTTCCATTACTGTTTCAGCCCAATTAACCGAGCCAAATTTAGATTATAAAAAAACGCCAACAGTCTCAACTTGAAAAACATTAACTTACAGATAAACCCAAGCACTGCCAAAGCGCTCTACAAACACATATACACTCACCGCCCAATCTCCAAGAATCAAAATATAAAATCCAGCATCGAAGTTAACCCTAATCATCAGCGCTAAAAAAAGCACCGTCTGGACGGCGCTTTTTTACAGAAGATCTACCCCCGGCTATGTCTTCGATTGCGCTTCATCCAGCCAAGAGCGATTGTTTTTGGCCAAAACCTGACGGCTAGGTTTGGCTGTCGCCCTCATCATCGTCATCGGAGTCCGGTTCATCCGTAGTCGAATCGTCATCGTTGGCAGTACCACCCTGCCCCTGATCACCCGGTTCGGACTCAGACTTTGCAATCATCAGCTCGCCGTGCGCTCCCTGCCCGCTCGATGCCTGTGTCTCATGCTCCTCACACTCAGCCCAAACCGCTGAGCTGCCAAGGGTCAACATCACCAACACCTTCAACATCAATAAAACGCGTAGCAACCTGTTCATAGCCGAATCCATCCTTCATAAAGTGCCTGTTTGGCGCTGATTGAAATCTAGTTCCGATCAGCCGGGTTCTCCAGATAGGACGCTAACGGATGAGAGAAAATGCCAATGCCTGGCAGATTGGTTTTGAATAATAGTTATGCCGAAAAGGTCAAAGCGTGTTCCGCCTTCCAGAACGCTTGTGCACCCACAGAATCCCTCGCAGGATTCGCGGGATGTACGCAGGACAGGACTTCCCGTGATCGACACGTTTAATCAAAGGACACAGCATGATCAGCAACGCCTTCGCACCGATGCAATCACTCGCCACCACCCTGCTACCTCACGCCCTGGAACCCTCGGAAGACGGCGCTCACGACCTTTCGCACCTGCAACGGGTTTGGCACAACGCCCACTTGATTCAGGCACAGGAAGGTGGCGATCTAGAGGTGCTGCTGGCGGCGGTGTTGTTGCATGATTGTGTAGCAGTGGAAAAGAACTCGCCGTTGCGCTCGCAGGCATCGCAATTGGCAGCGCGCAAAGCGTCAGGGGTATTGGCGAAGTTGGATTGGCGCGAGACAAAAATCGCCGCCGTCGCCCACGCCATCGAAGCCCATAGCTTTTCCGCCAACATCCCGCCGACCTCGCTGGAAGCGAAAATCGTGCAGGACGCCGACCGCCTCGACTCCCTGGGTATGCTCGGCGTCGCCCGCACCTTTTACGTTGCCGGGCGCATGGGCAGCGCCCTCTACGACCCGCAGGACCCGCAGGCCAATGACCGCGACTATGACGACACTCGCTTCTGCATCGACCATTTCCAGACCAAGCTGCTGCACTTGGCAGACGGCTTCCAGACTGCGACAGGGCAACGTCTGGCACAGGTTCGTCATGAGCGTTTGAAGGGGTTTCTGGAACAGTTCAAGGAAGAGATCGGGATTGGCTGATACGCCAGGAGCACTGAACCGGCATAACTCAGGAAAGGACAAGCGCCATGGATCTGTCGCAAACACTGCTGCAACTTGAACGACGCCTCCTGTCACACACGACTCGACGGAATGCTGAAGAAATCTCACGCCTACTCGCGGATGACTTTATCGAGTTCAGCGCCAGTGGCGGCATCTGGAGCAAGGCCGAAGTGGTCGAGCAGTTGCCCCATGAGTCGTTTATCCAACGGAGCATCAGCCATTTTACCATCAAGCCATTGTCAGAAGAGACCGCCTTGGTGACATATCATTGTTACGTCGACAGCCACGACCATCCCGGCGCAGTCCACAGTCTGCGCAGTTCCATCTGGCGTAATCGGGGCGAGCAGTGGCAGATGGTTTTCCACCAGGGGACATTGATTCCCAGTGAACAATGACGCAGGCATTCATGGCGAATCCGGATCCCTCGCGAGCAAGCTCGCTCCTACAGTGCCCGCGGCGAGTCAGAGAATGTTGTGAACGTCCCGGATTACTGTAGGAGCGAGCCTGCTCGCGATGGACGTCAACAATGACGTGCGCAGCCTGGATAAACGCGGTGCGCTTGAAATCACCGTCGGAACGCCGCCCGGAGCAGGCTCGCGCCTACAGGGGGTTGCGTCAGGCAACAAAAAACCCCGCAGCTTTCGCGACGGGGTTTCTGGCCTTTCAGCTCAGCGCTTAATGATGCTCACGCGTCGCACGGAATTTCACGTCCGGCCAGCGTTCTTCCATCAGCGCCAGGTTGACCCGCGTAGGCGCGAGGTAGGTCAGGTGACCACCGCCGTCCAGTGCCAGGTTTTCCACAGCCTTGTTGGAGAATTCCTCAAGCTTCTTCTTGTCGCCGCATTCGATCCAGCGTGCCGAATACACAGTGATCGGCTCGTAGGAGCACTCGACCTTGTATTCCTCTTTCAGGCGGCTGGCGACCACATCGAACTGCAGCACACCGACGGCGCCGAGGATGATGTCGTTGCTGCGTTCCGGGAAGAACACCTGGGTGGCGCCTTCTTCGGCGAGCTGTTGCAGGCCCTGACGCAGTTGCTTGGATTTCAGCGGATCCTTCAAACGTACGCGGCGGAACAGTTCCGGGGCGAAGTGCGGGATGCCGGTGAAACCGAGGACTTCGCCTTCGGTGAAGGTGTCGCCGATCTGGATGGTGCCGTGGTTGTGCAGGCCGATGATGTCGCCAGCGAAGGCTTCTTCCAGTTGCTCACGCTCGGAGGAGAAGAAGGTCAGCGCGTCGCCGATCCGTACGTCCTTGCCGGTGCGCACGTGGCGCATTTTCATGCCTTTTTCGTACTTGCCGGAGCAGATACGCATGAAGGCGATGCGGTCGCGGTGTTTGGGGTCCATGTTCGCCTGGATCTTGAAGATGAAGCCCGAGAACTTCTCTTCCACTGGCTCCACGGTGCGCTCGTTGGCCACGCGGGCCAATGGGCGCGGCGCCCAATCGACGACGGCGTCGAGCACATGATCGACACCGAAATTGCCCAGTGCCGTACCGAAGAACACCGGGGTCAGTTGACCGTCGAGGAACTCCTGCTGATTGAACTCGTGGCAGGCGCCCTGCACCAGTTCCAGCTGTTCGATGAAGCGTTCGTACTCGTCGCCCAGGTGCGCACGCGCCTCGTCGGAATCGAGCTTCTCGATGATCTTGGTTTCGGTGCGCTCGTGGCCATGACCGGCGGTGTACACGATGATGTAGTCATCGGCGAGGTGATACACGCCTTTGAAGTCGCGGTAGCAACCAATCGGCCAGGTGATCGGCGCTGCCTTGATCTTGAGGACGGCTTCGATTTCGTCGAGCAGTTCGATCGGGTCGCGGATGTCACGGTCGAGTTTGTTGATGAAGCTGACGATCGGCGTGTCACGCAGACGGCAGACGTCCATCAGCGCGATGGTCCGTGGCTCTACACCCTTACCGCCGTCGAGAACCATCAAGGCCGAGTCGACCGCCGTCAGGGTACGGTAGGTATCTTCGGAGAAGTCTTCGTGGCCCGGGGTGTCGAGCAGGTTGATCATGTGCTCGCGATACGGGAACTGCATGACCGACGTGGTAATGGAAATACCACGCTGCTTTTCCATTTCCATCCAGTCAGAGGTGGCATGGCGGTCGGATTTACGAGATTTCACCGTGCCGGCCACCGCAATCGCCTTGCCCATCAACAAGAGCTTTTCGGTGATGGTGGTCTTACCGGCATCGGGGTGGGAAATAATGGCGAAAGTGCGGCGTTTCGCGACTTCGGCGGCCTGTTTGGTCATGGGAAATCGCCTGGCAGGTGATTCAAAAAAGGGCGCAGATTATAGCCCAAATTGATCCAAGAACCGAACCATTGAGCACATTAGGGGTGGCCAAATGCTGCTCCAGATGGGAACCTTTTAAAGCACGGAGACGTCCACTCCCTCGTAACGACCACTCGTCGGGGGCCTGAAACACCTGCAAATCGGCCTGACGAGGCTGTGCTCATGGCTCGATTGCTGCGCGCCTAGCCCCTGTAGGAGCGAGCCTGCTCGCGATGGACGTCAACGATAACGCTGGGTATCTGAAGATACGCGTTGTCTGGACGTTTTTCGCGAGCAAGCTCGCTCCTACAGTTGAACGCGCTCGGCATGAGCTGCTTCTCGCGATCATTTTTTCGGCAGCCAGGAATGGCGTTGCCACACGAGAAAGTGTTCGCCGACTGAAAAAAAGGAGTCCGCCTGTGGCTATCCACTATGGCAAAGGGCTGATAGGAGGCGCGCTGGTAATCGCCCTTCTGGCCCTGCTGATCCACTGGATCGGCATCAATACGATCGAACTTTACCGCGACGATTTATTGTTTTACCTGCAAGCTCATCTGGTTCTCGTCCTCGCCTCCATGCTGGCCGCCCTTGTCGTGGGCATCCCTGCCGGCATCCTCCTCAGCCGCCCGAACATGATCGGTCGTGCCGAACGCTTCATGCAGCTCTTCAACATCGGCAACACCGTTCCGCCACTCGCCGTCCTGGCCATCGCCCTCGGCATCCTCGGCATCGGCAGCGGTCCTGCCATCTTTGCCCTGTTCCTCGCCTCGTTGCTGCCCATCGTGCGCAACACCTATGAAGGCCTGAAAAACGTTCAGGGTTCGCTCAAGGAAGCCGCCGTCGGTATCGGCATGACCCCGCGCCAGGTACTGTGGAAAGTCGAATTGCCCAACGCCGTGCCGATCATCATCGGTGGTGTGCGCGTGGCCCTGGCGATCAACGTCGGGACGGCGCCGCTGGCGTTCCTGATCGGCGCCAACAGTCTCGGCAGCCTGATTTTCCCCGGCATTGCCCTGAACAATCAGCCGCAATTGCTGCTCGGCGCCGCTTGTACCGCCCTGCTGGCCTTGTTGCTCGACGGCCTGGTGACACTCGCCAGCCGCCTCTGGCTCGAACGCGGCTTGCGCCCGTCTTAAGCCTCGGCAAAGGAATCGTCATGAAAACTTCAAGCTTTTTACTAGGCTGCGTCCTGCTGTTCGCAGGATTTGCCCAAGCCGCTGACAAACCGTTGATCCGCATCGGCGCCCGGGTGTTCACCGAACAGACCCTGCTGGCGGAAATCACTTCCCAATACCTGCGATCCAAGGGTTATGACACCCAAGTGACAGGCGGCCTGGGCAGTAACCTGGCCCGCAGCGCTCAGGAAAGCGGTCAACTGGACATGCTGTGGGAATACACCGGCGTGTCGCTGGTTGCCTACAACCATATCGACGAAAAACTCGATAGCGAACAGTCCTACGCCCGAGTGAAAGAACTCGACGCAAAAAAGGGACTGGTCTGGCTGACACCGTCGAAATTCAGCAACACCTACGCCCTCGCCCTGCCGGAGAACGTTGCGGATGAATACCCGCAGATCAACTCCATCAGCCAACTCAACACGGTGCTGCGGGACGAAGCGAAGACCAATCACCTGGTCGCCCTGGACACCGAGTTCACCAATCGCTCCGATGGCATGGCCGGCATGGTGCAGTTGTATGGCATGAACCTGACTCGAAAGAACACCCGGCAAATGGACGCCGGACTGGTCTATACCGCACTGCGCAATGGTCAGGTGTTCGCCGGACTGGTCTACACCACAGACGGGCGCCTCAACGCCTTCAAGCTCAAACTGCTGGAAGACGACAAGCATTACTTCCCCGATTACACCGCCGCACCAGTGGTGCGTCAGGCGTACCTCGATGCGCATCCACAACTGGCCGAACAGCTCAAGCCGCTAGCAGAACTGTTTGACGACAACACCATGCGCGAGCTCAACGCCCGGGTCGATGTCGATCACGAAAGTCCATCCGCTGTGGCCTCAGATTTTTTGCGCCAGCATCCGTTGAATTGAGGGAGGAAAAGTCATGGAATTCTTGAACGCCTTTTCCCATCTCGACTGGTCACAGGTGAGTCACCTGACCTGGCAGCACATCACACTGGTGGGAGTCGCCGTGACCTTGGCGATTCTGGTCGGCGTGCCGCTGGGCATTCTGATGACGCGCTTCCCGAGCCTCGCCGGTCCGTTGCAAGCCAGCGCCACGGTACTTCTGACCGTGCCATCGATTGCCCTGTTCGGCCTGCTGCTGCCGTTCTATTCCAAATTCGGCCAGGGCCTGGGGCCGATGCCGGCGATTACCGCGGTGTTCCTGTACTCGCTGCTGCCGATCATGCGTAACACCTACCTGGCGTTGACCAATGTCGAACCAGGTATTCGCGAAGCCGCGCGCGGCATCGGCATGACCTTCGGCCAGCGCCTGCGCATGGTTGAACTGCCCATCGCCGTGCCGGTGATCCTCGCCGGTGTGCGCACCGCCGTGGTGATGAACATCGGCGTCATGACCATCGCCGCCACCATCGGCGCCGGCGGGCTTGGCGTACTCATCCTCGCATCCATCAGCCGCAGCGACATGTCGATGCTGATCGTCGGCGCCGTGCTGGTCAGCCTGCTGGCCATCTTCGCCGACCTGCTTTTGCAATGGCTGCAACGTTCGCTGACCCCAAAAGGATTACTCAAATGATCGAACTTCAAAACCTCAGCAAGACCTTCCAAAGCAACGGCAAAGACGTCAAAGCCGTGGACTCGGTAAGCCTGACCGTCAATGAAGGCGAAATCTGTGTGTTCCTCGGGCCATCGGGTTGCGGCAAAAGCACCACGCTGAAAATGATCAACCGCCTGATCAAGCCGACCTCGGGCAAGATCCTGATCAACGGCGAAGACACCACCGGTCTCGACGAAGTGACGCTGCGGCGCAACATCGGCTACGTCATCCAACAGATCGGTCTGTTCCCGAACATGACCATCGAAGAAAACATTGTGGTCGTACCGAAGCTGCTTGGCTGGGACAAACAGAAATGCCACGACCGCGCCCGCGAGTTGATGAGCATGATCAAACTCGAACCCAAGCAGTACCTGCATCGCTATCCTCGGGAGCTGTCCGGTGGCCAACAACAGCGAATCGGCGTGATTCGGGCGTTGGCCGCCGATGCGCCACTGTTGCTGATGGACGAACCCTTCGGTGCGGTCGACCCGATCAACCGCGAAATGATCCAGAACGAGTTCTTCGAAATGCAGCGGGCGCTGAACAAGACCGTGATCATGGTCAGCCACGATATTGATGAGGCGATCAAGCTTGGCGACAAGATCGCGATCTTCCGTGCCGGCAAGCTGTTGCAGATCGATCACCCGGACACATTGCTGGCCCATCCTGCTGATGACTTTGTCAGCAATTTTGTCGGCCAGGACAGTACGCTCAAGCGCCTGTTGCTGGTGAAGGCCGAAGATGCGGCGGACAACGCGCCCTCGGTCAGCCCGCAAACGTCGGTAGCCGACGCACTGGAGTTGATGGACGAGCATGACCGCCGCTATGTGGTGGTGACCTGCTCCGACAACAAAGCCCTGGGCTACGTAAGACGTCGCGACCTGCACCGTCAGACCGGCACCTGCGGGCAATACCTGCGCGAATTCAACGCCACGGCGGCGTACGACGAACATTTGCGCATCCTGCTGTCGCGGATGTACGAGTTCAACCGGGCGTGGTTGCCGGTGATGGATGCGGAGCGGGTGTTTCTGGGCGAGGTGACGCAGGAGTCGATTGCGGCTTATTTGAGTTCGGGGCGTTCCCGAGGAATGAAGACCAGCATCGTGTCGCCTGCCGAGGCGGCCATCAGTTAAGACTCTAAATTTGTAGGAGCCGGCTTGCTGGCGATGGCGGAGGACCAGATGATATCGATTTCACCTGCCAGATCGCTTTCGCCAGCAAGCCGGCTCCTACAAAGGGTCGTTATTTGCCGTTTTTTTTGCGATGAACAGACCGGAAAAGAATATCAACACGCGCTGCGACGCAAGACACACAAAAACGCCTACCAAAAAAGCCAAAAAACGCCCCGAAACGACCTTTTAGCCGCCAATGTCGCCAATATTGGCGCCATCGTACTTACCAGTGACTCTGCGCACAAAAGCGTCGAACGTGCAGGTATTTTTAACACTTTAAAATTTTTGGGGAACATCTGTCCGTCATCTCGGTCGGCTACAAAGAGTGATGCGCTCGACGCACGTCAGAAGCGTGCAAAAACGCGACATTTTTTGTTGATCTCAAGCCCCTCACGCCCTAAAGTTCGCGCCGAACGTCCATGCTGGAAACGATCCATCCGGCTCAAGTACTGACGACGAGACAGCAAGGCCAAGGGAAAAGCAGCACTTCCCATGGCCTTTTTGCTTTCGGCGACATGCCTTGGGAAGTAGGCGAACCAAAGTGGGGATACGGAGGACGTTCATTTGCACCCATTGTTAATTTCAGTTTGCCAGTAGGAGTTCCCAGCATGTCGATCCAGGTCGAAGATTATTTCGCGCGCGCCACTTTTGACAAAATGAAGGCGTTCGCCGACAAGCACGAAACCCCGTTCGTGGTGATCGACACCGCGATGATCAGCCAGGCCTACGACGACCTGCGCGCCGGTTTCGAATTCGCCAAGGTCTACTACGCGGTCAAGGCCAACCCGGCCGTTGAAATCATCGACCTGCTCAAAGAGAAAGGCTCGAGCTTCGACATCGCCTCGATCTACGAGCTGGACAAAGTGATGGATCGCGGCGTCAGCGCCGACCGTATCAGCTACGGCAACACCATCAAAAAGTCCAAGGACATCCGCTACTTCTACGAGAAGGGCGTGCGCCTGTTTTCCACCGACTCCGAAGCCGACCTGCGCAACATTGCCAAGGCTGCACCGGGCTCGAAAGTTTATGTACGCATCCTCACCGAAGGCTCCACCACCGCTGATTGGCCATTGTCGCGCAAGTTCGGCTGCCAGACCGACATGGCCATGGACCTGCTGATCCTCGCTCGCGACCTGGGTCTGGTGCCTTACGGCATTTCGTTCCACGTTGGCTCGCAGCAGCGCGACATCAGCGTCTGGGACGCGGCGATTGCCAAGGTCAAAGTAATCTTCGAGCGTTTGAAAGAAGAAGACGGCATCCACCTGAAGCTGATCAACATGGGCGGTGGTTTCCCGGCCAACTACATCACCCGCACCAACAGCCTGGAAACCTACGCCGAAGAAATCATCCGTTTCCTGAAGGAAGACTTCGGTGACGACCTGCCGGAAATCATCCTCGAGCCAGGCCGTTCGCTGATCGCCAATGCCGGCATTCTGGTCAGCGAAGTGGTACTGGTCGCGCGTAAATCCCGTACAGCGGTCGAGCGTTGGGTGTACACGGATGTGGGCAAATTCTCCGGCCTGATCGAAACCATGGACGAAGCCATCAAGTTCCCGATCTGGACCGAGAAGAAAGGCGAGATGGAAGAAGTCGTGATCGCCGGCCCTACCTGCGACAGCGCCGACATCATGTACGAAAACTACAAGTACGGCCTGCCGCTGAACCTGGCCATCGGTGATCGTCTGTACTGGTTGTCGACCGGAGCGTATACCACCAGTTACAGCGCGGTTGAATTCAATGGCTTTCCGCCGTTGAAGTCGTTTTACGTTTAAACTCAACCCGTTTTATAAAAAAGGCTTGCGAGTAATCGCAGGCCTTTTTTTTTACTTGAATTTCACCTTTGACACTCAACCAACAAAAACATATTAAGTTTCAATGTGAAAATCCATCCCTCACCCAATACAAGCAGCAACATACAGAACTCAACCTCCTGCCTGACACACATTGAAAACCTTCCAGACTTAACTTAAATAACAACCACCATTACTTTTCATTGGCGATACGAGACCCCATGACATAAAACACAAAAGGTATTTACATGCCGGCCATTAAAAATCAATCCATTACCACTGAAGAACTCAACTCACTGACATCAGACTTCATTAGCGCCGCCTCTGGAACCCTCGAAGGCGTAGAGCGTGACAAAGGATTATTGATTACAAATGAAGACATAAGAAAAATCAAACGATATGTCACTGAAACACTAGTACTACCCATAAAAACCAATGAAATAGAACAGCTACACAAGTACGACCGACTAAACATCATCGGACTTAAATCCGCCGATATACAGGCCTTGTTTAACGCCATGAGAAACCATGCAGCGACATGGTCACCACTGGAATCCAGCATGAAGAAAGTTGGCTCGGACCTTCATGTGTTTGCCGACAACTTCACTTCGAGTAGCCAATCCATTATTGACTACCTGACTCAGCTACCCAGCTACACGACTGGTGTCGGTAAAATCAATGGCCTGACTCAACAGGAAATCGACAATCTGCCAGAAATCCAATTAACCGGAGATGAAAAACAAAAAATCCCGGTATTACTGGATCTGGTTGAAGACCTAAAATCAGTCATTACTGAACACAGCAAAAGCACACAGCTCACTAAAAATCAGATTGCCACATTCAAACGGGAGATCACTAATTCGTTGAAGCCGGCACTGGGTTTGAAAATAGCCCTTCTCAACAGCCACAATTTTAATGAAGAAGTAAAATTGTTGAATCAAAGGCTCGAAACCCTAGACCAGCGTATCAGCGAAAAAATGGCGGAAATCGAAAAATATTCACAGTCCAAATGGTGGGGATTGTTCGGTGGTTTCGTGGGTCTTATCATCACGTCCAGCATATATGGAAGCAAGGCCCAGCAAGCTCGAAATGAAATGAACCTGCTAATCGAGGAACGACGAGACGTCGAAGCAAACATCGCAACCACCCATGAGATCCTTTCGTCGCTGCGAACATTTGAAACCAAACTTCAGGACCTCCAGGTCCGGATTGAGGGAGCTGAAGGCAGTTCATCGAACCTCGAAAGCCTCTGGCAATTGATTGAAAGTTATATTGACTCTTCCAGCAACAAACTCAATGGGGTTACCGACGCCATGTATCTCGTGCTTTTTGTCTCGAAACTAAAAGCAATAAGGGAAAACTGGTTAACTATCAAAAAGCAGGCCGGCGACTTGTTGACTGCCTTTAACAATTCACTTAGCAACGCCTGACATTCTGAAAATTTAAATTCGACCCACCATAAATCTATCTTTTAAAGGCATAACAATCATGGCCGTACATACATTATTCAATTCGTTTCAATATCCCAAGCCCAACATAAAGCTAATCAAGGATAACAGGGAAGCACTCAATTATAAGATTCGCACATTGAGCACTATTTATTTACCCGTACTCGCAGAGCAATTAAACGCGCTTCAGCAAGAAATAAACCTAACTGACAAACAGGCACTCAGCGCCTTGACCCTGATCTCCACGGCTTTTTCCACCACTGAAATTACCGACCTTCATAACATTACTGAAACACTGAGACTTAAAGCACCCACACCGGAACAGGAGGAGGCGATAAAAATTTATTACAAAGAAATAAAATCATTAATTGAAAGCGGTACAGTCAGCACCTCAAAACACTTGAGCACCCTGAACAACAACCTTATAAACCTGAAGGCAGTGACACTCAGCGATAACGAGTATCGAATCAAAGAACTGGAAACCTCAATCAATAACAACGCGCCATACATCCCAGAAGAAGAACAGGTAATAGCACAGCTGAAAAAAGAAGAAACGCATCTGAACGAGGCGATAAAAGCCATTGAAGCGATAGACACTTTTTCGCTCATCAAAGGTGTTCTTCTGACCGCCGAACAACTCACCAGCCTCAACCTGTCCGCCCCTCAAGTCGAACTTATCAAGAAAGGCCTTGCTGCTGCCGGCAAGATCCTCGACTTAATCAGTGACCAATTAAAATATGATAACTTGATCCAGGCCAGGCGCAAGATCCAAGAACGACTGGATGACCGCCGCAGTAATTTGAATCGCTTCATTGAAGATGTGAAAAACCTGCAGATCCAAAAAAATCAGCTACTGGAATTCCAGTCTGTGCAAGCGCTGAGAGAAATCTTTACGCAAGAAATGAGTGTTCTCGTGGACGCCATTGATAAATTTCTGGAGCTTACCGCACCTGACGGGACCGATGGTCTAGAAGTGTTTATCAAACGCTACATCGAACAATCAGGTATTTTCATGAAGCACTTGAAGTCTATCCGCGAGGAGTGGCAGCGCTAATCCGAGTTCAAACCGGCTAATTGCGGCAACTTCGATTGATGCGAGTGAAAAACCTGAGCAGTTCCTTTTCGCTCGCCTCAATACCGAGATGTTCAAACACGCGCCCGACTTTGCAATTGAACAGCGCGCTGCTGAAAGCTTGGCGCCAGCGCCCGAAATTCGGGGTAAGGAGCGTGGAGCAGAGCCTCGCCGCTGACACGAAGGAAGTTCAGATTCCCCGCCGTCAATGCTTTGTGTAACCACACCAGGCTTTCTTGGATTTTTCCATCGCTCGCCAGTACCGCTGCATAGCTGAATTGCCCACGAAAGTCTCCTCCCTCGGCAGACCGCCGATACCACTCAAAAGCGGCAGCGGGGTCCGCCGGGCAAAATCGGCCGTCTTCCAGATAGCGTCCCAGAAGATTCATGGATTTTGCATGACCGAGGTCTGCCGCGAGCCGATAAAGACTCAAAGCCTGTTGCGGATCCTGGATCATGCCGCGCCCGGTCGCCAACAGATTGGCGTAGTTGTACATCGCCCAATCCAGCCCGGCTTCTGCCGCAACCCGATAATGCCGCGCAGCAACCGACGCATCGGCAACACAACCCCAACCATGCTCATGACAACGACCGAGCATGTTGCGCGCCATCAAATGCCCATTGCGAGCGGCGATCTCGAACCAGCGCAGCGCCAGCGGCTGGTCCTGGGCGATTCCCTGCCCGTCCAGCAGAATCTGCCCGAGCAAGGCCTGGGCTTCAACTTCGCCCTGGCGGGCGGCAATAAGTACGGCCTGCGCGGCGCGAGCCGGGCTTTCGTCGAGCATGGATTTGAACCGCTCTCCGTCAAGCACTTCCTCGCGGCGTAAACGAAAGTCAGCCACTTACACCTCGACCCAGCGACGCAACAGGTTGTGGTAAGTGCCGGTGAGTCGAATCAGCGATGGATGATCCGGCAGGTCCCGGGTCAGTTGCTGGATGGCGCCGTCCATCTCGAACAACAGTGCGCGCTGGCTATCCTCGCGCACCAGACTCTGGGTCCAGAAGAACGAGGCGTATCGCGCTCCTCGCGTGACCGCATTGACCTTGTGCAGGCTGGTGCCGGGGTACAGCACCATATCGCCAGCGGGCAACTTGACCCGCTGGGTGCCGAAGGTGTCCTGGATTTCCAGCTCCCCGCCGTCGTAGTCCTCAGGCTCGCTGAAGAACAACGTAGCCGAGAGGTCGGTGCGCACTCGCTCGATACTGCCCTTGGGCTGACGCACGGCGTTGTCGATGTGGAAATCGAAACTGCCGCCGGCCGTGTAACAGTTCAGCAACGGAGGAAAGACTTTGTGCGGTAACGCAGCAGACATGAACTGCGGATTTTTCCACAGTCGCTCAAGCATGGCCGCACCGATTTCCTTGGCCAGCGGATGGGTTTCCGGCAGTTGAAGATTGTGCTTGGCCTTGGCCGACTGAAAGCCTGCGGTGATCTTGCCATCGGCCCAATCAGCCTGCTCCAGCGCTTGGCGAATACGCTGCACTTCGTCTTTTTCGAACAGGCCGGGGATGTGCAGCAGCATGACAACGACACCAGATGGCAAAGGGATGGCAATGGTATTGATTCTTATTGCCTATGTAAAACCCACCGGACGAACGAAACAGTAAAAACCGTAAGGTTAAATTGTAAAGAATGTAAATTCAGTGCAAATAGTAATGTTTCGCAATTGATACGAATACGTGTTTACCCTATATTTCGCCGCCTCAAATCCTTGGGGAGGGGAAGTCCAAAATGTCACGTTCACAACCACAAGTACCGGTCAGTTCACCACGTTTGCTCGCATCGGCCATCGGCATGGCGATCACTGCCGGCTCGGCGGGACACATGGTTTTCGCGGCGGAAAAGACCGACGAAAAAGCACCGGGTAACGTGATTTCCCTGGGCGCCACCGCCATTACCGGCGAAGCCCAGGACGAGACTTCCTACAACGTCGAGAAAGCCTCCTCGCCCAAGTACACCGCGCCGCTGGTAGACACGCCGCGCTCGATCACCGTTATTCCGCAACAAGTCCTCAAAGACACCGGCGCCATGAACATGCAGGACGCCCTGCGCACCGTTCCAGGCATTACCTTCGGTGCCGGTGAAGGCGGCAACCCACAGGGCGACCGTCCGTTCATTCGCGGCTTCGACGCCCAGGGCGATACCTACCTGGACGGCGTGCGCGATACCGGTTCGCAGAGCCGCGAGATCTTCGCCGTTGAATCGATCGAAGTCAGCAAGGGCCCGAACTCGGCGATTGGTGGTCGAGGCGCTGCTGGCGGCAGCATCAACCTGGTGAGCAAAAAAGCCCACGTGGGCGATTCGCTCGACGGTGGTTTCACCTGGGGTTCCGACCAGACTCAGCGCTATACCTTCGACGGCAACTATCAGTTCACTGACACGGCCGCTGGCCGTCTGAACCTGATGAGCCACGAGAGCAATGTCGCCGGCCGTGAAAGCGTTGACTATGACCGCTGGGGCGTCGCGCCATCCCTTGCCTTCGGCCTGGGCACCGACACCCGCGTCAACCTCGACTACTACCATCTCGAAAGCAACGACACCCCGGATTCAGGTATTCCTTACTCGATCCCGGCCGCAGGTTCGACAGCGCGTACCAAGTCCAATCCGGACAAACCGAACGACGGTGGCGACAGCAGCAACTTCTATGGTCTGAATGATCGCGACTTCCGCAAGGGTCGCACCGATACGTCGACCATCGCCATCGAGCACGACCTGAGCGACGCGCTGACCGTCAAGAACACCCTGCGCCACGGCAACAGCATGCAGGACTACATCCTGACGCAGCCGGACGACAGCAAGGGCAACGTCAACAATGGCAGCGTCTGGCGCCGGGCCAACACTCGCGTCAGCAACACCGAAACGACGACCAACCAGACCGACCTGTTTGGTGATGTCTACATCGCCGGCTTCAAGAACAGCTTCGCCACCGGTATCGAGTTGAGCCGCGAGGAAAGCCAGAAGTCGTCGTACACCGTCAATACCGACACCACGCCTGGCACAGCGGCCGCCACCACCAACTGCTCGCCGGCACTGATCGGTGCGCCAAGCGGCTACAACTGCACCTCGCTGTCCAACCCGACCCCAAGCGATCCATGGAATGGCTCGATTACCCGCAACTATGCCGGCACCGACACCACGGCTAAAACCTACGCCCTGTACGTGTTCGACACTCTGACATTGTCCGAACAATGGCTGGTGAACATGGGGCTGCGCTATGACCATTTCGACACCGACTACAAAACCTACAACGCCGCAGGCACCACGACCTCCAAGGGCGATGACGTCAGCGAGTTCGTTACCGGTCAATTCGGCGTGGTTTACAAGCCGGCGGAAAACGGCAGCATCTATGCGTCCTACGCGACGTCTGCCACCCCACCAGGCTCCACACTTGGCGAAGGTCAGGACGGCAACCCGCTGGGCGGCACCCCGGATCGCAACGGCAACCTGCTAAGCAGCGACATGGAGCCGGAAACCACCAAGAACTACGAAATCGGTACCAAGTGGGATCTGCTGAACGATCGTCTGTCCTTGACAGCGGATATCTTCCGCACCGAAAAAGACAACGCTCGTGTGCAGACCAACACCACTACCTACGAAAACGTCGGCAAAACCCGCGTTCAAGGTTTCGAACTGTCGGCCACCGGCAAGCTCACCGATAAATGGCAAGTCTTCGCCGGTTATGCCTACATGGACAGCGAACAAATCGATGGCGGTGACATGCCGGCCAACAAGGCCAACGATGGTAACGAGCTGCCGAACACGCCGAAAAACAGCGCCAGCCTGTGGACCACTTATCAAGTCACGCCGAAGCTGACCATCGGCGGCGGTGCGTTCTATGTCGACGACGTATTCGGTAGCGCCGCCAACACCACCATGGTTGATTCCTACGTTCGTTACGACGCGATGGCGGCCTACAAGCTGACCAAAAACGTCGACCTGCAATTGAACGTGCAGAACCTGACCGACGAAACCTACTACGACAAAGCGTTCTCGACTCACTTCGCCAACCAGGCGGCCGGTCGTACCGCCTTGTTGAGCACCAACTTCCACTTCTGATCAATGTAGGAGCGAGCCTGCTCGCGATGATCGTCAACGATAACGCGCCTAGCCTGACACCCCGCGTCGTTCTCGAGTTTTTCGCGAGCAAGCTCGCTCCTACATAGTTGGTGTTGGACCAGGCCCCGTTCATCCAGATGAGCGGGGCTTTTGTACGTAAAAAAGAATGCTTCTCGACAACCCCACGGCATAATGCGCGCCGTGATGACAATTTCGAACGAACAAGGCGAGTGACGTGTTGAAGAAAACCCTGTTCCAGTTGCACTGGTTTTTCGGCATCAGCGCCGGGCTGGTCCTGGCCCTGATGGGCATCACCGGCGCGAGCGTGTCGTTTCAGGATGAGATCCTGAGCGCGCTCAACCCTTCCGTGTTGCAGGTCGAGAAACAGGTGGCCGGCGTCCTGCCGCCTGCCGAACTGGTTGAGAAAATCGAAGGCGCTTCAGGCAAAAAAGTCTCGATGCTCACGGTGGAAACCGACAGCGGCAATGCCGCAAAGGTGTTCTTCACCCCGCCACCGGGCGAACGCCGCGGCGAGATGCGCTACTTCGACCCGTACACCGCTGAATTCCTTGGTGACGCCACAGGTCAGGACTTCTTTGGCCTGATGCTGCGCCTGCACCGCTTCCTCGCCATGGGCGACACCGGGCGGCAGATCACCGGTGCCTGCACGCTGATTCTGGTGTTTTTCTGCCTGTCCGGTCTCTACCTGCGCTGGCCTCGTCAGTGGAAAAGCTGGCGTGCCTGGCTGACCCTGGACTGGAAGAAAAAGGGCCGCAGCTTCAACTGGGACCTGCATTCGGTGGCCGGCACCTGGTGCCTGGTGTTTTACCTCCTGGCGGCGCTGACGGGCCTGTCCTGGTCCTATGAGTGGTACAACAAGGGGCTGACCCGCTTGCTCTCCGATTCGCCACAGAATGAGCGCGTTCGCGGCGGTCGCGGCCCTGGGCCAAGTGGCCCGGCACCGACGGCCGATTACGCGGCGATGTGGAGTAGCATCTACAGTGCGGCAGGCCCGCAGCTCAGTTCCTACAACGTGCGCATGCCGCCAGTGGCTGGCCAACCCGCGACTGTTTACTTCCTGTTGAAAGATTCGCCTCACGATCGTGCGCTCAACCAGATCACCCTCGACCCGGCCACCGGCGTGGTCAAGCGAGTGGATCGCTACAGCGACAAAAGCTTCAAGGCACAACTGCTGACCAGCATCTACGCGCTGCACGTCGGCAGCTACTTCGGCATAGTCGGGCGCGTCATCCTGATGATTACAGCCCTGACCATGCCGCTGTTCTTCGTCACTGGCTGGCTGTTGTACCTCGACCGTCGCCGCAAGAAACGCCAGATCAAGGACGCCCGCAGCGTACTCGTGCACACGGGCAGCGATGGGCCGGCATGGCTGATCGGTTTCGCCAGCCAGAGCGGCTTTGCCGAACAGCTGGCGTGGCAAACCGCCGGGCAATTGCAGGCTGCTGGCTTGCCGGTGAAAGTGCAACCATTGGCCGACGTCAGCGAGCAGGACTTGCATGATTCGGACAATGCACTGTTCGTGGTCAGCACCTTCGGCGACGGCGAAGCACCGGACAGCGCCCGCGGGTTCGAACGCAAAGTGCTGGGCCGTACGCCTAGCCTAGAGCGTTTGAACTATGCGGTCCTCGGACTGGGTGACCGTCAATATCAACATTTCTGCGGTTTCGCCAAACGCTTGCACACCTGGCTCGGCGAGCATGGCGGCAAGACCCTCTTCGCCCCGGTGGAGGTCGACAGCGGCGATCCTTATGCCTTGCGTCACTGGCAACAGCAGCTGGGCCTGTTGACCGGTCAGGCACCGGTGGATACCTGGCAGGCCCCCGGCTACGACAACTGGACCCTGACTCGCCGCGAACTGCTCAACCCGCACAGCAGTGGTTCACCGGTGTATTTGCTGGGCCTCAAATCGCCCTCCACCAGCAGCTGGCTGGCAGGGGATCTGGTGGAAGTGATGCCGCGCAATTGCCCGTGGGTCATCGAGCACTTCCTCGACGGGATGGGCATTCACGGCGAAACCAAGGTGCAGATCAACGGCCTGGAGGAAACCCTCGAGCAAGCGCTTGCCAGCCGTCAACTGCCGGAAAACCGCAGCCATCTGGTCGGCCTTCATGCGCAAGCGTTGGCCGATGCGTTGGTGCCCCTGGCCATGCGCGAATACTCGATCGCCTCGATCCCGGCCGATGGAATGCTGGAGCTGATCGTGCGCCAGGAAGTGCATGCCGATGGCAACCTCGGCGTCGGCTCGGGCTGGCTGACCGAACACGCCCCCGTCGGCAGCGCTATCAGCCTGCGCGTGCGCCGCAACAGTGGCTTCCATCTGCCGGCCGAACCGGTGCCGATGATTCTGCTGGGCAATGGCACCGGACTCGCCGGGTTGCGCAGCCTGCTCAAGGCGCGGATTGCCGATGGTCAGCAGCGCCAGTGGCTGCTGTTTGGCGAGCGCCATCGCGAACACGATTACCTGTGCCGCGATGAGCTGGAAGAATGGTTGATCGCTGGCGATCTGGAACGGCTGGACCTGGCGTTTTCACGGGACCAGGCGGAAAAGATCTACGTACAGGATCGCCTGCGCGAGTCGGCCGACGAGTTGAAACAATGGCTGGCGAACGGTGCGGTGATCTACATCTGCGGCAGCCTTCAGGGCATGGCGTCAGGCGTGGATCAGGTGCTCAACGACCTACTTGGCGCCGCCGAAGTCGAACGTCTGATAGAACAAGGCCGCTACCGCCGCGACGTCTATTGATTCACCACATCACACTGCAGGAGCGAGCCTGCTCGCGAAAACGGAGTGTCAGCAACGATGATGTTGACTGACACGACGCCTTCGCAAGCAGGCTCGCTCCTACAGGGATTTAAGGGTTAATCAAACCGGTTGTAGTTTCTGCTCGAATACAGCAACCCCATCCAGATCCCGCAACACCACGCTCAACTCCCCGCTCTGCCCGTCTATATTCACTTCCCCGAAAAACTGATACCCGGCAAACGGTGAAGCGTTTTGCATCGGCGCAGCTTTCACGAACACCGCCTCCGGGCCGAAGGTTCTATCCAGCGTATCCGGCCCGAAACTACCGGCATTCAGCGGCCCGGCGACGAACTCCCAGAACGGTTCGAAATCCTGAAACGCCGCCCTGTCCGGATGGTAGAAATGCGCGGCGCAGTAATGCACATCGGCCGTAATGAACACAAAATTGCGCACTTGTTGTGCTCGCAGAAAACCGAGCAATTCGGCGATTTCCATTTCGCGCCCCTGGGCCGGTCCGGGATCACCGTTGGCCACCGCGTCCCAGCGCGGAACACCAAGGCGGACGTGGCCGTCATCCGCGCCGAGGCCAATCGGCATGTCGGCGGCGATGATTTTCCATTGGGCTTTCGACGCTTTGAGCGACGTCTTCAGCCAGTCCAGTTGCTCGCGCCCGAGGAACGGTTTTGCAGCACCGAGATTGTCGTCATTGGCACCGCGATAACTGCGCATGTCGAGCACGAACACATCAAGCAGCGGCCCGTAACCGAGCTGACGATAAATCCGCCCGCCACCGTCGGCACTCTGCAACCGCATCGGCGCATATTCGAGCCAGGCCTGGCGTGCACGCCCCACCAGGCTGGGGATATCTTTACTCAGATAGCGCCCATCCAGTTGCTTGTCCGGCGACCAGTTGTTCACCACTTCATGGTCATCCCACTGCCAGATCTGCGGGACTTCGGCGTTGAAACGGCGGATGTTTTCGTCCATCAGGTTGTAGCGGTAATTACCGCGGTAATCATCCACGGTCTCAGCCACTTTGCTCTTGGCCTCGGTGGTGATGTTGCGCCATACCCGGCCGTTTTCGGTGATCAGTTGCGCCGGCACCGGACCGTCGGCGTAAATGCTGTCACCGCTGTGGATAAAAAAGTCCGGCAGGCGCCGACGCATGGCTTCATAAATGCGCATGCCGCCAATGTCCGGGTTGATGCCGAAGCCTTGCCCGGCAGTGTCGCCGCTCCAGACAAAACGGATGTCGCGGCGGGTCTGCGGCACACTGCGCAAGTGGCCGAACCAGGGCTCACTGGTCACGCCGGTCTGGGCATCTTCAAACTGCACACGATAGAAAATCGCCTGATCGGCGGGCAGCCCGGTGAGTTCGACCCGGGCGGTGAAATCAGTGCGGGCATCGGCCAGGGGAGAGACGAATCGTCGGGGGTTGGTGAACACGCTGCGGGTGTCCCACTCGACCACGATCCGCGCGGGACGGTCGCTGCGACTCCAGATAATCGCCCGGTCGCCCAAAAGGTCACCGGACTGCACGCCATCCGTGAGTTGCGGCCGATCCTTGACCGACGCAATCACCGCCGGCGCCAGCCCCGGCAACAGCAATCCGGCACCAACCGCTTGCATGACCCGGCGACGCCCGGGATCGAATTCGCTCATGGTGTTCTCCCTGAAATGGAAAAACTAAAGCATGGCTGGATGAAGTAGAGGTGACAGCGAAAAGATCGCAGCCTGCGGCAGCTCCGACAGGTGTTCGCAATCTGCCTGTGTAGGAGCTGCCGAAGGCTGCGATCTTTTGATCTACGCCTTGACAGGCTCCAGCGCCAACCCCACCGTCTCAGGCTGTTTGACCAGCGCATACGCCACTGCCGTCAACAGACTCCCCGCCACAATCGCCAACAAATAAAGCAGCGCATGATTGATCGCATTCGGAATCGCCAACACAAACAACCCGCCGTGGGGCGCCATCAGTTTGCAGCCGAAATACATCGACAACGCACCGGTCAGCGCGCCGCCGGCAATGCTTGCCGGAATCACCCGCAAGGGGTCTTTCGCCGCAAACGGAATCGCCCCTTCGGAGATGAAACACAGCCCCAGCACAAACGCCGCTTTACCAGCCTCGCGCTCGGTCTGAGCAAACTTGCGCCGAGCAATGAAGGTGGCGATGCCCAGGCCAATCGGCGGCACCATGCCGGCGGCCATGGTCGCTGCCATCGGTGCATAACTCTGCGACGCCAGCAGCCCGACCGAAAACGCATACGCGGCTTTGTTGATCGGTCCGCCGAGGTCAACGCACATCATGCCGCCCAGCAACACGCCGAGCAGGATCGCATTGGTGGTGCCCATGCTGTCGAGGAAATGCGTCAGCCCGGCGAGCATTCCGGCCACCGGTTTGCCGACCACGTAAATCATCACCAGACCGGTGAACAGACTCGCCAGCAACGGGATAATCAGGATCGGTTTCAGCGCCTCAAGGCTTTGCGGCAAACGTGCATAACGGTTGATCGCCTTGGCTGCATAACCGGCGAGAAAACCGGCAATGATCCCGCCGATAAAACCGGCGCCCAGGGTACTCGCCAGCAAGCCACCAATCATCCCCGGCGCAAGGCCCGGACGGTCGGCAATGGAATAGGCGATGTAACCCGCCAGCAACGGCACCATCAACTTGAACGCGGTGTCGCCGCCGATCTGCATCAGCGCCGCCGCCAGCGTGCCCTCCTCCTTGAACGCCGTAATGCCGAACACGAACGACAGCGCAATCATCAAACCGCCCGCCACCACCATCGGCAGCATGAACGACACACCGGTCAGCAGGTGTTTGTAAACGCCGGTTTTCTCAGACTTGGCCGGTGCGCTGGTCCCGGTGGACGCGCTTTCCTGCTTGCCTTCGGCCAAGGCTTTTTTCAGGGTCGCTTCGGCTTGCTTGAGGGCAATCCCGGTGCCGCAACGGTAAATCTTTTTGCCGGCGAATCGCTCAGTGGCGACTTCGATGTCCGCCGCCAGCAACACCACATCAGCCTCGGCAATCGCCGCAGCGCTCAGCGGATTGCGTGCACCGACCGAGCCCTGGGTTTCAACTTGCAGGTCATAACCCAAGCGCTTGGCCGTTTGCTGCAAGGCTTCGGCGGCCATGAAGGTGTGCGCCACGCCGGTTGGGCAGGCGGTGACCGCGACCAGTCGCGGGACGTTGTGGGCAACGGCGACGGATTCGACAACCGCTTCGGGCGCCGCGTACACCTGCGCTTCCTGAGCACCGCGTCGCAGCAGCGCATCAACATCTTGCAGGGCCTGGGCCGGCGCGCTCTGGAACACACGTTTACCGACAAATCGGGACATGTCCACCGGCGCGCTGGTTACCAGCAATACCCACTCGGCATCGTCGATGGTCGCGGCCGACAATTGGTGCTCAGGGTGTGCGGCATCGCTGACTTCGACGCTGGTGCTCCAGCCCTGACGCTGGGCCGCGGCGTCCAGCAACCGGGCGCACAGCACACTGGTAACCATGCCGTTCGGGCAGGCCGTAACAATGGCTAACTTCATGACAAACCCTCTTATTGTTCTGTCAGGGGACGCACGCGCACCCTCTGCTCGAGCCGCGCCAGTTGCGCTGCATCGTCAATGCCGAAACCGATCTGGGTCACCGCCATCGCGGCAATCGCCGTGGCCGTGCGCAAGGTTTGCTCGGGCGTGTCGGCGCTGAGCAAACCGTGAAGCATCCCCGCCAGCAACGAATCGCCCGCGCCCACTGTGCTGGCGACGCTGACCTTTGGCGGTGTGGCATGCAGTGCCGAGCCGACGCTGAACCAGTTCACACCTTCGGCACCGTGAGAAATCACCACATGCTCGATGCCCTGGGCATGCAATCGCTCCGCTGCTTCAGCCTGGGCAACGACCGAAACCACGTCACAGTCCAACACTCCAGCCAGTTCTTCAGTGTTGGGTTTGATCAGCCAAGGCGCCGCTTTGAGCCCGGCACGCAATGCGTCGCCGCTGGTGTCGAGTGCAACGTTCAGACCGAGGCTTTTCAAACGCAGGATCATCGTCTGCAACCATTCAGGGCTGACACCCTGGGGAAGGCTACCGGCGACAACGACCGCGTCATGCCCCGGTGCGATCTGCTCCAGTCTCTGGATCAATGCCTGCTGCGCCGCTGCATCGACGTGAGGTCCGGGGCCGTTGATGTCAGTGATGCGTCCATCGCTTTCCGCCAGTTTGATGTTGCTGCGGGTCTCGCCGGGAACACGGATGAAAGCATCGACAAAACCGCGTTTGGCGAACAGGGTTTCGAACGCTTGCAGGTTGTCTTCGCCGAGGAAACCGCTGACGGTCAGTTGATGCCCGAGGTCGGCCAATACCTGCGCCACGTTCACGCCTTTGCCGGCCGCGTGGGTGTGCATGACGTCGCTGCGGTTGACCTGACCAGCCTCCAGGCGTGGCAATTGGACGGTGAGGTCCAGCGCCGGGTTGAGGGTCAGGGTGAGAATCCGGGCCATTACAGGGCCTCCACTAATGCGCGCACTTCGTCGGCGCTGCCCACGGCCAGAGCCTGTTGGGCGAGGGTTTGAGTCTGAGTGAAGCTGAGTTCGCGAATCCGCGCCTTGACCTCGGCGATGCTGCGACCGCCGACACTGAGTTCATCCACACCCAGCCCGACCAGCACCGGCACCGCCAGCGGATCAGCCGCCAACTCACCGCACACACCCACCCATTTGCCATTGGCATGGGCTGCTCGCACGGTGATGTCGATCAGTTGCAGCACGGCGGGATGCAAGCCATCCGCCTGACCAGACAGTGTCGGATGACCGCGGTCAATGGCCAGGGTGTATTGCGTCAAGTCATTGGTGCCGACGCTGAAAAAGTCGACCTCTTTGGCCAGGACAGGCGCCAGCAATGCAGCGGACGGGACTTCGATCATGATCCCCAGCTGAAGGTCTGCGACCGGGATCTCCAGGCGCAAGCGTTCCGTCATGTCCCGGGCCTGCCGCCACTCGTCGACGCTGCCGACCATCGGGAACATGATCCGCAATGGTCGGTTGTCGGCCGACCGCAACAAGGCGCGCAACTGCGCTTCCATGATCTTCGGGCGCTGCAAGGTCAGGCGGATACCGCGTACGCCGAGGAACGGGTTTTCTTCCTTCGCTATCGGCCAATACGGCAGCGGTTTGTCGCCGCCGACGTCTAGGGTTCGCACCACCAGCGGACGCCCGGCCAAACCATCGAGCACGCGACGATACTCGGCTTCCTGGGTTGCTTCGTCCGGCGCTTGCGGATGCGCCATGAAAATCAGTTCGGTGCGCAGCAGGCCGATACCTTCGGCGCCCTGCTCCACCGCACTGACGACACCGGCGCTTTCGCCAAGATTGGCAAACACTTCGACGGCATGGCCATCGCTGGTCAGCGCCGGTTGATGACGTTGTTCAGCCGCGGCCCTCAGGCGG
This sequence comes from Pseudomonas sp. P1.8, assembly GCF_001269805.1. Taxonomy (NCBI): domain Bacteria; kingdom Pseudomonadati; phylum Pseudomonadota; class Gammaproteobacteria; order Pseudomonadales; family Pseudomonadaceae; genus Pseudomonas; species Pseudomonas sp. P1.8. The sequence continues at coordinate 123,345 of NZ_LHVM01000006.1, read as the reverse complement.
TGCTCGCGGGTATCGCGCTCGGCGGTGGCGCGTTGCAAGGTCGCTGCATCGGCGTCCACATGCAGACGTCCACGCTGGCCATCGAGCAACAACGGCGTGCCCGGTGCCAGCAACAACACCGCCGGGCCGGCGCCCACCAGTGCCGGAATCCCCAGCGCGCGGGCGACGATGGCGCTGTGCGCCGTCGCGCCGCCACGGGCCGTGAGAATCCCGGCCACGCGCGCCGGATCGAGACGCGCCACATCGGACGGACCGACTTCGTCCATCACCAGAATGTACGGTTGATCGGGCTCGCCCGGCGTTTCAATACCGCACAGTTGCGCCAGTACACGACGACCGATGTCGCGCAAATCAGCGGCACGCTCGGCGAGCAATGCATCGTGCAGCGCTTCCTGTTGGCGGGCCGCCGCTTCGATCACAGCCATCCACGCGGCTTCAGCGCTTTCGCCTTGCTTGAGACGGGTGTCGACTTCGTCTGTCAGCTCCGGGTCGTCGAGCATTTCCTGATGGGTGATGAAAATTTCGCGAATTGCCTTGGCCTGGCTGCGCTCGATCAAGCCCTGAATGTCCCGGCGCACCTGCGCCAACGCTTGCTTGAGTCGCTCGCGCTCGACCGCAGCCGACTCACCGCGCAAAGGATATTCGATGGTTTGCAGCACCTGAATGTGAGCCGGGCCGATGGCGATGCCCGGCGCGGCAGCGATAGCCTGGACCTGACTGCCGGACGTTGGCGCGAGCAGCACGTCGGCGATATCGGCAGACATTTCGCGAGGCGCGCTCACTGCCGGCAATGGCTCGACCTCTTCACCCAGGCCTTCTTCGATGGCAGCCAGCAACGCGGGCAATGCATCGGTGGCGATGCTCGGTTCGGCGATGATTTCCAGCACCTGACCACGACGGGCACCGAGGCTGAGCAACTTGCTCAAACTCTTCATCGACACCGCACTGTCCTGGCGATCGACAATGCGTACGCGAATTTCACCGTCAAAACTTTTCGCCAGTTGCGCGAGGATCTTCGCCGGGCGCGCATGCAGCCCGTGGGCGTTGGCCAGCGCGATGCGTGCGCTCGGCCAATCTGCCGGCAGTTCACCGCCCAGGACTTCCAGCACCTTGCGACTGCTCGTAGCGCGACCCAATTCGTGGCCACGGCCTTCAATCAGCAGCGCGCATAAACGCTCGAGCAGGGTTTGATGAGCTTCGCCGAGGCTGGCCAGGCAGAACAAACCATTAAGTGGTTGGCCGAGGTAACGTAGCGGTTTGTCGGGTGTCACGAAGGCCAGGCCCGGGCGCTTCACCGTTTGCTCACTGTGCAACCACCACAAGCCATCGCCGAGCGGCAACGCTTCGACCTGTTGCAATACGGCGGCGAAACCATTGCTCACACAATCGGCGTGGCGCAGCAAACGTGCGCCACGCCAGACCAACTCTTCGAAGTCTTCAGCCGCCACGCCCAAGCCGATCATCTGTGCATCCAGCGCCAGTTCCTGCGGCGCGCCCTGGAGCAATTTCAACAACGCTTCAGCGGAACTGGCGCGGCGCAGGGCCTGCCCCAGATCAGTCTCACCGAGGGCGCGGGTCAGCAGTTGCAGAAGACGCAGGTGCTCATCGGACTTGGCGGCAATCCCGATGGCCAGATAGACAATATGACCGTCTCCCCAATCCACACCCTCAGGAAACTGCATCAACCGTACACCGGTGGTGAACACCTGATCGCGGGTTTGTGGCGTCCCGTGGGGGATGGCAATGCCTTGACCGAGAAAGGTCGAGCCCTGGGCTTCCCGTGCCTGCAATCCGGCGAGATACCCCTCTGCAACCAGCCCGTCGTTGACCAGATGCCCGGCCAACAACTGCAACGCTGCGGATTTATCCACAGCCGACTGGCCCATGGATATCTGCTCAATGGTCAGCTCGAGCATGCTTTCTCCTTTTTGGCGCCTCGGGGAGCCAGGTATTGTTTTGAATGGTTCAGTTTAGGCGCTGGGTCGTTACATTTGGCGGTTTACGGCAGAACCTGCAAAAGCCGCCTACAACGCAGAAAATACGCCTGCTGAAACGTTTAATCTAGAATGAATGGCACGTTACTCGATAATGACCCATCCTTGAAGCTCAACTTGTCGGATGCGTTGCGACCATGGTCGCCTGCCTGAATCGGTTAGGATTGACGAAAATCTCGGGGCTAACTCGAAAAAACAAGGAAACAGCGGGTTGAAACTCAGCGATATTGCCCAGCTGGCCGGTGTGTCCGTTACCACTGCCAGCTACGTCATCAATGGCAAGGCCGAACAGCAGCGCATCAGCCGCGCCACCGTCGAACGCGTGCGGGCGGTCGTCGAACAACATGGCTTCACGCCTAATCCACAGGCCGCCGGTTTGCGCAGCCGGCACACCCGAACGCTCGGGTTCATTCTGCCGGATCTGGAAAACCCCAGTTACGCCCGTATCGCCAAATTGCTGGAACAAGGTGCGCGAGCTCGTGGCTATCAGTTGCTGATCGCCAGTTCCGACGATGCACCGGACAGCGAGCGGCAGTTGTTGCAACTATTCCGCGCCCGACGCTGCGACGCTTTGATCGTTGCCAGTTGCCTGCCGGCCGGTGACGACAGCTATCGCCAGTTGCAGGCCAAAGGCATTCCGATCATCGCCATCGACCGAGTCATGGACCCTGAGCACTTTTGCTCGGTGATCAGCGACGACCGCGAGGCTAGCCTGCATCTGACCCGCAGCCTGCTCGATCCTTTGCCCAAACAGATCGCGCTGATCGGCGCCCGTCCGGAGCTGAGTATCAGCCAAGAGCGCGCCGGCGGATTCAAAGAGGCCCTGGCCGGATTCAACGGTGAAATTCTCATCGAAGAAGGCGAGTCCTTCAGCCGCGAGTGCGGCAAGCAACTGATGGAAGATCTGCTGCAGCGCCTGGGGCACTTGCCCGATGCGTTGGTGACGACTTCCTACGTGCTGCTCCAGGGTGTGTTCGACGCCTTGCACGACTTCCCGCTGAAAAACCGTCCGCTACGCCTCGGCACGTTCGGTGACACGCAACTGCTGGACTTCCTGCCGCTGCCGGTCAACGCCATGTCCCAACAACATCAGCTGATTGCCGACAAGGCCCTCGCGCTGGCCCTGGCCGCCATCGAACAGTCCGATTACCAGCCTGGCGTGCAGGCCATCGGGCGGACGTTCAAGCAGCGGATTCGTCAGGACTGAGCCGTGGAACTGATCGACACCCACACCCATCTGGATTTTCCGGATTTTGACGCTGATCGTCAGGCGTTGATGGACGAAAGCCGCGCACTCGGCGTGCGGCGCATGGTGGTGCTGGGGGTTTATCAAGGCAATTGGCAGCGGGTCTGGGAGCTGGTGCAAAGCGATCCCGACCTGTATGCGGCGTTCGGTTTGCATCCGGTGTATCTGAACGACCATCGCCCTGAAGACTTGAGCGAACTCGGCGATTGGCTGACCCGTCTGGCCGGCCATCGGCAACTGTGCGCTGTGGGCGAAATCGGTCTGGACTATTTCATCGAAACCCTCGACCGCGAACGCCAGCAGGCATTGTTCGACGCACAGCTACAACTGGCGGCGGACTTCAATCTTCCAGCGCTGATCCATGTACGGCGCAGCCATGCCGCAGTGATCGCCACGCTCAAGCGCTTCAAACTCAAGCGCGCCGGCATCATCCACGCTTTCGCTGGCAGCAGCGAAGAAGCCCGGGAATACATCAGGCTGGGTTTCAAACTCGGCCTGGGCGGCGCCGCGACCTGGCCTCAAGCGCTACGCATGCACCGCGTGCTCGCCGAGCTGCCGCTGGATGCTGTGGTACTGGAAACCGACTCCCCGGACATGGCGCCCGCCATGTTCCCCGGTCAACGCAACAGCCCGGCGCATCTGCTGGCGATCTGCGCGGCACTGGCAGGGATTATGGCGATCAGTCCCGAGCAATTGGCCGCGGCCAGTACCGCTAACGCCTGTGAACTGTTCGACTGGTGATCAGTCGATGTGAGCCCTTGCGGCCTCAAGCAACAACGTCATGTGCTGGCGCTGGCGGGCAAACCGCAGGGCGATGAAGTACACGAAAAGCGCCAACAGAGAAAAATTCAGTTGTTCCACCACGCTGAGTATTCCGACCCACTCCAGCACTAACGCCACCAATAATGCTGTACAAATCGTGACCAACAGGCTTGCCTTCAACATGGCCACCGAGTCCAGTGATTTGAAGCGTTTGATCTGTTTCGGATCGCTCAGCTGCAAAAATTTCTGGCAGTGGGAACAGGTGAATGCTTCGTTGATTGCAATGGCATTGAGTTGCCAGGCCTTGAGTAACAGGGTGCGCTGGCAATGGGCGCAGCGGCCCTGGAGTCCTGTTTTTGCAAAAGACATAACCCTGCCTCCTCCATGTGGTTGGCCGTGTAATCTCCCTTGATTGAAGCTCAATTTCCAGCTCAGGGAGATAATCAGGAAGACTCCTACCCTAAAAGGGAAAAAGCACTACGAAACCACCCAGTAACACACCCAACCTGCTCGCGAGACGGCGGCACAGCCAATATTGATGTCACTGACAAACCGCGTTCGAGCAGGGCTCGCTCCCAGATGGATTATCAGGCGACCGCTATACCCGAAACGCACTGATCAACTGCTTCAACTCCACCACCTGCATCGACAACGCACGGCTGGCATCTTCGGTCTGGTGGGCCCCCTCGGCGGTACGCTCGCCGGCGCGGTTGATCTCGACGATGTTCTGGTCGATGTCGTGAGCCACAGCGGTTTGCTGCTCCACCGCCGCCGCGATTTGCTGGTTCTGGTCGACGATCATGCCGACCGCACCGAGAATGTTCTCAAGCGCCTGCTGGACCTTCTCCGATTGGCTCACCGTGCCATTGGCCATCTGATGGCTGATGCCCATGGCCTTGACCGCTGCGCCGACGCCACCGTGGAGCTTGGTGATCATCTGCTCGATTTCTTCGGTCGACTGCTGAGTGCGTTTGGCCAGGGTCCGGACTTCGTCCGCCACCACCGCAAAACCACGACCCTGCTCACCGGCCCGTGCGGCTTCAATCGCCGCGTTGAGCGCCAACAGGTTGGTCTGCTCGGCGATGCTCTTGATCACTTCCAGCACGCGGCTGATCGACTGGCTGTCACTGGCCAGTTGATTGATCACCACCACGGATTGATCGATTTCATTGGCGAGCGCCGTAATGCTGCCCTGCTGGGATTCGACCAGACCGCGCCCGCTGATGGTCTCGTCGTTGACACTGTGCGCACTGCTCACCGCCGCCGCCGCGCTGCGTGCAACTTCCTGAGAAGTCGCCGACATCTGATTCATCGCCGTAGCCACTTGCTCGATCTGCGTGCGCTGGCCGGCGACAGCCTGGTTGCTCTGCGCCGAAACGTTTTCCACCTGCCCGGCTTGACGCTCGACTTCGCTAACGGTGTGCCCGACCCGTTCGATCAGGTCATGGATTTTTTTCACTGTGCCGTTAAACACTTCGCCCAACTCGCCCAGTTCATCGCGGCTATTGGCGCTGAAAGTCACGGTCATGTCACCCGATGCCACTTTGTCCATCATCGCACCCAAGCGCTTGAGCGTGGTGCGGGTCGAGGCGTAGAAAGCGCCGTAGAGATAAAAAATCAGCACGAACACCACCGACAGCGCCACGGCCTGCAAGATCATGTGAGTGCGGTTCTGCTCCAGTCGTTGTTGCAACTGAGGGCCGAGAAACTTCAGGGTCGCTTCGTTGAGCTGGTAGGTCTGATCCATCAGGGCAGTCGCCTGATCGTAAAAGCCCTGCCACGGCGCATCGAGGGTATCGGCCATGACCACCTGCTCCTCGAACAGCTCGCTGGCCTTCTTCAAAGACACCCGGCTGCTATCGGCTTGCGCGGCCAAGGAATCGCGTGCGGCCTTGCTGGAGCTCAAGGCGTCCTGCAATTTCAAGGCATATTCGGCCTGGAGCTTTTCAATTTGCGCCAGCAATTCATCGAAACGGGTACTGGAAGCCGAGTTGATAAAACCCTGCCCCAACGAATAGGAACCCATCGCCCGACCTTCGCCAAGGATCTGGGTTACGCGGGGAGTTACTAGGGTGACGAGTTCGCTGAGTTGACGAATGTCGCTCTGGTTGTCGCGACTCAGTCCGGCCTGAGTGGTGATGACCTGGCTGAAGACCTGTGCATTGCCCACCAGCTTGCCGATCAGCGCACTTTTGCTTTGCAGGGAGTTTTCCGCCTGCTGGGCCTTGAATGCGGCAATCATTTCATCGCGTTTACCGTCGAACACCGCGACCTGCTCGGGTTCGGTGGTCATCGCCGTCAGCCCTTGAAGGCGATTCAGGATAGTTTGTTCGAGCGCGTTGATTTTTGATTCGACATTGCCGGCCTTGCCGGACTGGCCGAGGGTGACATTGATCTGCACCAGGTTGTTCAGCGTTTCCAGATCACGCCGCAATGTCAGGCTGCTGCCCAACAGTTCAAGGCTTTGCAGCTCGACCTGCGTACCCTGAAACTCGCGATAGGAGTCGCGCACCAGATAAAAGTTGGTCACCAGCATCGGCACCAGGAACAGTACGCTGATCAGGCTGAACTTCATGCCGAAGCTCAAGCGATTCATCAGCGCGACAGCGGGATAGAGCAAGCTCTTCACTGGATGTCTCCCTTCGATTTCTTATTTTTTTTATGAGCAGCCGCAGACCGACAGCAGATAGCCACTATGCGGTGCTATCTCTGTATAACTTAAATCGGCGGAAGGCTTTGTAACTTAAGGTAAACGGCAAAGATCGCAGGCACCGGCAGCGCCCAATGAATGCGACCTTTTATTTCCAGGCAGAAATCAGGGCCGAAAAACAGTCCACAGCGCAAATCCGGCATACCACAGCACCGCGGCACGCAGCAGCAGCTCCCAGATCCGGTCCAAGTTGTTGATGCCTTCAGGTCCCACCACCGGAGCGGGAATTTCACCCGCCACCAGCCCGACTTTCTCGATGAGTTGGGCGGCGCTGATGTTCCAGTTCAGCAACTCATGCAGCATCACTCGACTGACCGCAACGAAATTGCCGACCAGGGCAACGCTGGCTGCCAGCAGGCGCACCGGCACCCAATCGAACGCGTGACGCAGTTGGGCCGCACGTTCGACGACGGCAGGGTTCTGGCTATGTTCCTGCGCCAGAGCCAGCAGTCGATAACTCAGCGCCGCAACCGGACCGAGCAGGAAGTACCAGAAAATCACCGCAAAAAAACTCTGGTACGCCTCCCACAACAAATAACCTTCCACCCTTTCCAGCAGCTGTTCACCACTGTCGGCGCAGATTCCGAGATCGCGATTCGCCACATGGGCCGCGGCTTGCAGATCCTCCCGGCGCCAGGCATCGCGGAACGGCCCGAGACCCGCCAGCAAATCACCGCGCCCCAGGCTGTAAATCACCACCAGCAAGTGAATCGGCAGCGTCAGCAATCCGTAGGCCACCGGCTCCAACACAATCAGCAGCAACCCCAGCAGAGCGACTGGCAACAACACCAGAACCGTCAATATCAGCCACGGACGGCTCTCCAGTCGCGGGCTGGCCTCAAGCTTGTGCAGCTCGCTTACCCAGCCACCATCGTGCTGAACCCGGTGACGAAGGGCCGAGAATTTCTCGATCCAGACCGCCAACAGCAACACCAGAAAACTCATTGTCCTTCCTCTTGTGCCAGGGCGGCACGATAGCGTGCCCAGTCGAATGCCGGCCCTGGATCGGTTTTGCGCCCGGGTGCAATGTCGCTATGCCCGCAGATGCGCTGTGTCGTTATCGCAGTGAAGGCGTGTTGCAATTGCCGGGTCAGCGCCGTCAATGCGCGGTATTGTGCATCGGTGAATGGCAGATCATCCGTGCCTTCGAGCTCGATGCCCACCGAAAAATCGTTACAGGTTTCCCGTCCCTCGAAACACGAAACGCCCGCGTGCCATGCGCGCTCAAGGCACGAAACAAACTGGGTAACGGTTCCATCTCGTTCAATCATAAAATGTGCTGACACCCGCAGGTCAGCGATCCCTGCAAAATAGGGGTGCTCCGTGACATCCAGGCGATTCTGGAAAAACTCCTGCACTTTGCCAGTGGCAAACTGCGCCGGTGGCAGGCTGATGTTATGGATCACCAGCAGGGAAACTTCGCCCTCGGGGCGCGCATTGAAGTTGGGTGAGGGGCATATTTGCACGCCCTGAAACCATCCGCTCGCGGGGTCCAACTGCATATCGGTTCCTTCAATGACTTCAATGACGACTGTATTGGCAACAGTATGCCGCGATAGCCCCTCCGGGCGCGATCACTTGCCGCGATTGAGGGGTTGGGGATATCGCGTTCTCACAAGCGATTGGTCGGGGATTCAACCAAATACAGGACGGCGGCGTTTCGCATCTTGGGTTGGCCCGCGCCATGCCCCTATAATCGGAACACTTTGTTTGTGGAGCCCGTTATGCCGAATCTACGACTCGCCGATCTGAACGCTGAAATTGAAGCCAACGTACGCCGTGCGTTGCGCGAAGACATCGGCAGCGGCGACATCACTGCGCAGCTGATACCGGCCGAACGCCTGGCCACAGCCACCATCATTACCCGGGACGCGGCAGTCATCAGTGGCACAGCCTGGGTGGATGCCGTTTTTCGGCAACTGGACCCCCGCGTCGCGGTGCACTGGCAAGTCGCTGATGGCGAACGAGTGGTGCCCAACCAGGTGCTTTTCCACCTAGAAGGTCCGGCACGCTCACTGCTGACGGGCGAACGCAGCGCCCTGAACTTCCTGCAAATGCTCTCGGGCGTAGCCACCCGCGCACAATACCTGGCAGATTTCGTTGCCGAAACTCAGGTCAAATTGCTCGACACCCGCAAAACCCTGCCGGGGCTGCGGCTGGCGCAAAAGTATGCCGTCACCTGCGGCGGATGCCACAACCACCGCATCGGCCTTTACGACGCCTTCCTGATCAAGGAAAACCATATTGCTGCCAGCGGCGGCATCCCCGAGGCCATCGCCGCCGCGCACAAGATCGCTCCGGGCAAGCCGGTCGAAATCGAAGTCGAAAGTCTGGATGAATTGAAGGAAGCACTGGCGGCTGGTGCCGACATCATCATGCTCGACGAACTGAGCCTGGATGACATGCGCGAAGCCGTACGGCTGAACGCCGGCAAGGCAAAACTGGAGGCCAGCGGCGGGATCAATGAAAGCACGCTGCTGCCGATTGCGCAGACCGGGGTGGATTACATCTCGATTGGTGCGATGACCAAGGATGTAAAGGCAGTCGACCTGTCGATGCGTCTGAGTATCTGAGGGCGGTTACAAGCGACAAGCTGCAAGCCTCAAGCGAATTTGCTTTGACTTGCAGCTTGCCTCTTGAAGCTCGATGCTGCTGTCAAACCACCAGATTGTTCATCTCGCAGTACTCCTCCCACTCGACGCCCAAGACTTCGGCTGCTTCCTTGTGCAGTTCAAGTCGTTTGGCCTCGAACTCTTCAGGGGTTGAGGTGTACTTGAGTGTCAGCTCCCACGGCTGCAAGCCTTGAGCGTCGGCTTCATCCTCGAACGCCCACTGGATCTGATCTTTCTGATCGTCGGCAGGCAAGTCCTTGATCTCTTCGGCCAGCTGCGGCGACTCCAGCAAGTACTTCTTCAGCGCTTCTTCGTGACGGGCTTCTTGGGTCAATTCTTTAACAGTCATGGCGTTCTCGCTGATCTGGGGAATGGAAGATGGATCTGGATCATCAAGGATCTCTCTGACGCAAAAAACCTTATAAAGCGCGGTTTTCTGGCCTTCAGAACCATTCGGGGATCATCTGAAAACAATTGTTGCTGGTGCCCGAGACAGGAATCGAACCTGCGACCTTCGCGTTACGAGTGCGCTGCTCTACCGGCTGAGCTACACGGGCGGTGGGCTAAACCTAGCACCGACTATGGGACCAGGCAACTGACTACACCACAAAAGCAAAAGATCTTCCCGCACACATAAAAAAATGCCCCGCAGCTTTCACTGCGGGGCATTTTCTACAACGTTGAAGCGGTCAGGCTGGGGGGTCGATTAAACGCCCGAAGCCTTGGCTGCTGCCACGTCTTTGATGGACAGTTTGATACGGCCGCGGTTGTCCACGTCCAGTACCAGCACTTCCACTTCCTGGCCTTCTTTAAGGATGTCGGTCACTTTCTCAACGCGAGCGTCGCTCAGCATGGAGATGTGAACCAGACCGTCCTTGCCCGGCAGGATGTTGACGAATGCGCCGAAATCGACGATGCGCTCAACCTTACCGACGTAGATCTTGCCGATCTCGGCCTCGGCGGTAATGCCCAGAACGCGCTGACGAGCAGCTTCTGCCGCTTCCTTGGTTTCGCCGAAGATCTTGATCGAACCGTCGTCTTCGATGTCGATCGAAGCCTTGGTTTCTTCACAGATCGCACGAATGGTCGCGCCGCCTTTACCGATGACATCACGAATTTTGTCGGTATCGATCTTCATCGCAATCATGGTCGGTGCGTTGGCCGACAGTTCGGTACGCGACTGGCCAATAATCTGGTTCATCTGACCGAGGATGTTAAGGCGCGCTTCCAGGGCTTGGCCCAGAGCGATCTCCATGATTTCTTCGGTGATGCCCTTGATCTTGATGTCCATCTGCAGCGCGGTAACACCTTTGGCGGTACCGGCTACCTTGAAGTCCATGTCGCCCAGGTGATCTTCGTCACCCAGGATGTCGGTCAGGACAGCGAATTTCTCGCCTTCTTTAACCAGACCCATGGCGATACCGGCAACCGGCGCCTTCATCGGCACACCAGCGTCCATCAGGGCCAGGGAAGCGCCGCAAACGGAAGCCATCGAGCTCGAACCGTTGGATTCGGTGATTTCCGAAACAACGCGGATGGTGTACGGGAACACGTCGGCGGCAGGCAGCATGGCCGAAACCGAACGACGGGCCAGACGGCCGTGACCGATTTCACGACGACCAGCACCACCCATGCGACCACACTCGCCTACCGAGAACGGAGGGAAGTTGTAGTGCAGCATGAACGGGTCTTTTTTCTCGCCTTCCAGGGTGTCCAGCAGTTGTGCGTCACGGGCGGTGCCCAGTGTTGCAACGACCAGCGCCTGGGTTTCGCCACGGGTGAACAGAGCCGAACCGTGGGTCTTCGGCAGAACGCCGACTTCGATGTTCAACGGACGGACAGTCTTGGTGTCGCGACCGTCGATACGTGGCTTGCCATTTACGATGTTTTCGCGAACGGTGCGGTATTCGATTTCGCCGAAAGCCGCTTTGACTTCGCTGGAAGAAGGCTGGCCTTCTTCACCGGACAACTTGGCAACGACCTGGTCCTTCAACTCGCCCAGGCGAGCATAACGGTCGGCCTTGACAGTGATGGTGTAGGCCTGGGAGATCGCTTCGCCGAATTCGGCACGGATAGCGCCCAGCAGCTCGGTGGCTTCTGGCGCAGGAGCCCAGGTCCAGGTTGGCTTGGCAGCTTCGGCGGCCAGTTCTTTAACAGCGTTGATCACAACCTGGAACTCGTCGTGAGCAAACAGTACCGCGCCCAGCATCTGGTCTTCGGTCAGCTCTTTGGCTTCCGATTCAACCATCAGCACTGCGTCCGAAGTACCGGCAACGACCATGTCCAGGCTCGAAGCTGCTTGTTGCTCGTAAGTCGGGTTCAGCAGGTAACCGGTGCTTTCGTGGAACGCAACGCGGGCAGCGCCGATCGGGCCATCGAAAGGAATGCCGGAGATGGCCAGGGCAGCCGAGGTACCGATCATCGCAGCGATGTCCGGATCGGTCTTTTTGCTGGTCGAAACGACGGTGCAGACTACCTGCACTTCGTTCATGAAGCCTTCCGGGAACAGCGGACGGATCGGACGGTCGATCAGTCGGGAAGTCAGGGTTTCTTTTTCGGAAGGACGGCCTTCACGCTTGAAGAAACCACCAGGGATCTTACCGGCAGCGTAAGTCTTTTCCTGGTAGTGAACAGACAGAGGGAAGAAGCCCTTGCCTGGATCCGCTTGTTTTGCACCGACTACAGTCACCAACACGCTGACGTCGTCGTCAACGGTGACCAATACTGCGCCGGAGGCCTGACGGGCGATACGGCCAGTCTCGAGGGTAACGGTCGACTGACCGAACTGGAATTTTTTGATTACCGGGTTCACGGTGTCCTACCTTCTTTGTGGCTCTTGGGGGAACTGGTTTCTTGCGAAATTCTTGGGCAACGCCGGGAATCGGCCCGACTGGATTGTCCAGGTGTCACTCAGGTAAAGCAGGTATCCAGATAAAACTTGAGGCTGGGAGCCTGCCATGCGCCAGCGGGAAACCCACTGGAGCACGACAGACAACCAACCTCTAGCGCAATCGCTTATTAGCGACGCAGACCCAGGCGAGCGATCAGAGCGCTGTAACGGCTCACGTCCTTGCCTTTCAGGTAGTCCAGCAGCTTACGACGCTGGTTTACCATGCGGATCAGACCACGACGGGAGTGGTGATCTTTACCGTTGGCCTTGAAGTGACCTTGCAGTTTGTTGATGTTGGCGGTCAGCAGTGCAACTTGCACTTCTGGCGAACCAGTGTCACCAACAGCTTGCTGGTAGTCAGCTACGATTTGAGCTTTTTCTTGAACGTCGAGAGCCATGAGGCAATCCTTTTATCAGGAAACTGTTTCAGAAAAACAGTTTCAACAGGCCAGGGACAAATCCCTGTATCTAAAAATGAGTAGTGACCGTGCCTGTTAACAGCCACCCTCGCCAGCCCGCTGTTACACGGGCTGGTTCCGGTCATTCTGACCGAATCAGTCGACGTGGCGCGATGCGCCCGTCTTCGCTCACTTCACCGATACCGATGAAGCGACCATTGTGATCCTGTACCCGTACCATGCCGAACTTCGGAGCATCCGGGGCACGTACTGGCTGGCCGTTTAGCCAGTAGAACGCGCTCGCTTCCGAGAACTGCAGCAGCGGCCAATCCAGCAGGCCGCTGTCCGATGGCATCAGGAAGCGATCGACCGCTTCATTACCGCCTTCGGCATGTACCGCTTCCAGCTCTTCGAGAGTGACCGTCTGCGCCAGGGTGAATGGCCCGGCCTGGGTACGTCGCAGTTCTGCAACGTAAGCGCCACAACCGAGTTGCTCACCGATATCCTCCACCAGGGTGCGGATATAGGTGCCTTTAGTGCAATCCACCGACAGCCGCGCAGTATCACCTTCGAAGGCCAGCAATTCCAAGCGCGTAATAGTAACAGAACGCGGTTCGCGCTCCACTACTTCGCCTGCACGAGCCAGCTTGTACAGCGGCTGACCGTCACGCTTGAGCGCCGAGTACATCGGCGGTATCTGACTGATTTGCCCACGAAATTTCGGCAATACAGCTTCGATATCGGTGCGACCAACGGTCACCGGGCGCTCCTGCAAAACTTCGCCCTCGGCATCCGCCGTGGTCGTGGTCTTGCCCAGTTGCGCCAGGGTTTCGTACCCCTTGTCGGAATCAAGCAGGTACTGCGAGAACTTGGTGGCCTCGCCGAAGCACAATGGCAGCACGCCGGTGGCCAAGGGGTCGAGACTGCCGGTGTGCCCGGCCTTCTCGGCATTGAGCAGCCAGCGAACCTTCTGCAAGGCCGCGTTGGAGGTAAACCCCAGCGGCTTGTCGAGCAGGATGATGCCGCTGACGTTACGACGGATACGTTTGACCTGAGCCACCGATTACTCCTTGGTGTCTTCGGGTTCTGCGGCAACCAGGTTCTGGTTGTCTTCAGCCACTGCGCGCTCGATCAACGCCGACAGATGCGCACCACGCACGACGCTTTCGTCGTAGTGGAAGTGCAACTGTGGAACGCTTCGCAGCTTCATCTCACGGGCCAACTGCATGCGCAGGAAACCGGCGGCGGAGTTGAGCACCTTGATGCTTTGAGCGATCTCTTCGGCGCTGTCCTGCCCCATCACGGTAATGAAAATCTTGGCGTGACCGACGTCACGGCTGACTTCAACAGCGGTAATGGTGACCAGGCCGACGCGCGGGTCTTTGACTTCACGACGGATCAGTTGTGCCAGCTCGCGCTGCATCTGATCGCCGATACGTTGGGTACGGCTATATTCTTTTGCCATGTCTTGTTACCTGTTACTGCCCCACGGTGAAACCCGTGTGGTCTGAAAGCGGCAAACGCCCGGCCTGACAGAAGCCAGACCGGGCGTTGCGTTTAGAGTCCGGGTGACGAACTGCGCATTTGCATGCGGCAGCCCATCACGGCTCTTGAAGTGCGCGAGTTAGAGGCTGCGAGCAACCTGCACCTTCTCGAAGACTTCGATCTTGTCACCGACTTTGACGTCGTTGTAGCTCTTCACGCCGATACCGCATTCCATGCCGGCACGTACTTCGGAAGCGTCATCCTTGAAGCGGCGCAGGGATTCCAGCTCGCCTTCGAAGATAACGATGTCTTCACGCAGTACACGGATTGGACGGTTACGGTGCACAACACCTTCGATAACCATGCAACCGGCGATCGCGCCAAACTTCGGCGAACGGAACACGTCACGCACTTCGGCGATACCCAGGATGTTCTCGCGAACATCGCTGCCGAGCATACCGGTCAGGGCTTTCTTGACGTCTTCGATGATGTCGTAGATCACGTTGTAGTAACGCATATCCAGACCTTCCTGCTCGACGATCTTGCGCGCACCGGCATCGGCACGCACGTTGAAGCCGAACAGTACAGCGTTGGAGGCCAGTGCCAGGTTGGCGTCGGATTCGGTGATACCACCGACACCGCCACCGACCACACGCACTTGCACTTCGTCGTTACCCAGGCCGTTCAAGGCACCGTTCAACGCTTCCAACGAACCACGGACGTCGGATTTGAGGACGATGTTGAGCGTCTTCTTCTCTTCCTGACCCATGTTTTCGAAGATGTTTTCCAGCTTGCCTGCGTGAGCACGGGCCAGCTTGACTTCGCGGAACTTGCCTTGACGGAACAGAGCCACTTCACGGGCTTTCTTCTCGTCGGCAACCACGCTCATCTCGTCGCCAGCATCCGGAGTACCGTCCAGGCCGAGAATCTCGACAGGGATGGCCGGACCGGCTTCCTTGATTGGCTTGCCGTTCTCGTCGAGCATGGCACGTACACGGCCATAGTTCGAACCGACCAGGACCATGTCACCCTGGCGCAGGGTACCGTCTTGAACCAGAACGGTAGCCACCGGGCCACGGCCCTTGTCCAGACGGGATTCAACCACGACACCACGGCCAGGAGCCGATGGAGTTGCAGTCAGTTCCAGTACTTCGGCTTGCAGCAATACAGCTTCGAGCAGTTCGTCGACGCCAGTACCCATCTTCGCCGAAACCGGTACGAACGGCGTGTCACCACCCCATTCTTCCGATGTCACGCCGTGAACCGACAGTTCGCTACGGATGCGATCGAGATCGGCGCCCGGCTTGTCGATCTTGTTCACTGCAACAACCAGTGGAACACCAGCCGCTACGGCGTGCTGGACAGCTTCAATGGTCTGCGGCATCACGCCGTCGTCCGCTGCAACCACCAGGATCACGATGTCGGTCGCCTTGGCACCACGGGCACGCATTGCGGTAAACGCGGCGTGACCCGGGGTGTCGAGGAACGTCACCATGCCACGGTCGGTTTCAACGTGGTATGCACCGATGTGCTGGGTGATGCCACCGGCTTCGCCAGCAGCAACCTTGGCACGACGGATGTAGTCGAGCAGGGAAGTCTTACCATGGTCAACGTGGCCCATTACGGTCACGACTGGCGCACGGGAAACGGCCTCGCCTTCAAACTTCAAGGACTCAGCCAGGGAATCTTCCAGGGCGGTGTCGCTGACCAGGGTCACTTTGTGGCCCAGTTCCTCAGCCACAAGCTGGGCAGTTTCCTGATCCAGTACCTGGTTGATGGTCGCTGGAGTACCCAGTTTGAACATGAACTTGATGATTTCAGCAGCCTTGACCGACATCTGCTGAGCGAGGTCGCCCACAGTGATGGTCTCGCCGATCTTCACTTCGCGCACGACAGGGCCGGTTGGGCTCTGGAAACCGTGGGCGTTGCGCTTCTTCAGCTTGGCCTTGCCGCGACCACCACGACGGAAGCCATCGCTTTCTTCGTCGGTAGTACGTGGGGCAACGCGTGGAGCCGGGGCCTTTTCCTTGACCGAAGCACGATGCGGAGCGTTTTTGCGCTCGCCATCGCCGCTACCGCGACGACTGTTGTCGTCAGCACGTGGCTTGTCTGGACGACGCTGTTCGTCACGCTTGCGGGTATCGGCCGCAGGTGCCGGAGCGGCTGCCACAACCGGAGCGCTTTCACGCACGGGTTCGGCGACCGCAGCTGGCGCTGCAACAGGTTCGGCTTGAGCGGTAGACGCAGCAGCAGGCTGGCGACGCGCTTCTTCTTCGGCGCGACGCTTGGCTTCTTCTTCAGCCTTCTGACGTGCAGCATTTTCTACTGCGCGACGTTCGTCCAGTTCACGCTTGCGCTCGGCTTCGATTTCTTCCGGGCTGCGCTGTACGAAGACTTTCTTCTTGCGTACTTCAACGCTGATGCTCTTGCTTCCAGCAACACGCAGGGTGCTGGTGGTTTTACGCTGCAGCGTAATCTTGCGTGGTTCTTCCACTTTCGCCTTGTGGCTGCTTTTCAAGTGAGTCAGCAACGATTGCTTCTCACTGTCAGTCACATTTTCTTCGGCGGCGGTGTGCGGCAGACCTGCCTCACGCATCTGCTGCAACAGGCGCTCTACCGGTGTTTTGACCTCATCGGCCAGTTGTTTCACCGTGACTTGCGTCATGCACTTCTCTCCTCAGGCCGCGCCTAATTACTCGAACCAGTGGGCTCGGGCGGCCATGATCAACTTGCCGGCACGATCATCGTCAATGCCGTCGATGTCGAGCAGGTCGTCAATAGACTGCTCGGCCAGGTCTTCGCGGGTAATTACGCCGCGCACCGCCAGTTCCATCGCCAAATCCTTGTCCATACCCTCAAGCGAGAGCAGGTCTTCGGCCGGATGGGCGTCTGCCAGCTTTTCCTCAGTAGCGATGGCTTTAGTCAACAAGCGATCCTTGGCCCGAGCGCGAAGCTCGTTGACGGTGTCTTCGTCAAAGCCGTCGATGTTGAGCATTTCTTCCAACGGTACGTAGGCAATCTCTTCCAGGCTGGTAAAGCCTTCGTCCACCAGCACCTGTGCCAGATCTTCGTCGACTTCCAGCTCGTCGATGAAGTTGCGCAGGATGTCGCCGGTTTCCGCCTGCTGTTTAGCCTGGATGTCCGATTCGGTCATCACGTTCAGGGTCCAGCCAGTCAACTGGCTGGCCAGACGCACGTTCTGACCACCGCGACCGATGGCCTGAGCCAGATTGTCTGCGCCGACGGCGATGTCCATTGCATGGGCATCTTCGTCAACGATAATTGCCGCAACCTCGGCCGGGGACATGGCGTTGATTACGAACTGAGCCGGGTTGTCGTCCCACAGAACGATGTCAACACGCTCACCGCCCAACTCGCCCGACACTGCCTGGACGCGCGAACCGCGCATACCGATGCAAGCGCCTTGCGGGTCGATGCGTTTGTCCTTGGAACGAACGGCGATCTTGGCACGCGAACCCGGATCACGGGAGGCGGCCATTACTTCGATCAGGCCTTCAGCAATTTCCGGCACTTCGATGCGGAACAACTCGATCAGCATTTCCGGCGCGGTGCGCGACAGGATCAACTGCGGGCCGCGGTTCTCGGTGCGGATTTCCTTGAGCAGCGCACGCAGACGCACGCCAACCCGGAAAGTTTCGCGAGAAATGATGTCTTCACGGGCCAGCAACGCTTCAGCGTTGTTGCCCAGATCAACGATCACGTTGTCGCGGGTGACTTTTTTCACGGTGCCGGAGATGATTTCACCCAGGCGCTCGCGGTAAGCATCAACAACCTGAGCGCGCTCGGCTTCGCGAACTTTCTGCACAATGACTTGCTTTGCAGTCTGCGCAGCGATGCGACCGAATTCAATAGACTCGATTTTCTCTTCGACTACATCACCCACCTTGGCGCCAGGGTGCGTTTCAGCAACCTTGCTCGGCCAGGTTTCGATGGCCGGATCGTCCAGGTCGTCTTCTTCGACGACTGTCCAGCGACGAAAAGTCTCATAAGCACCGGTGTGGCGATTGATTTCCACACGCAGATCGACTTCGTCCTCAAAACGTTTTTTGGTCGCAGTGGCCAGAGCCAGCTCCAGCGCTTCAAAAATCACGTTTGCCGGTACACCCTTTTCGTTGGATACCGACTCAACAACCAGCAGTACTTCTTTGCTCATCGTACGCCTCGCCTTTCGCAAGCCATTGGATCCGCGGGATCCGCAGTATCTGGCACGCCTCAGTCAAAACTGGGAATAATGTTGGCCTTGTCGATCATATCGATCGGCAACAGGAACTCATGGTCTTCCACCTGCACCACAACATCCTGCTCTTCTACGCCGCGCAGAAGGCCCTGAAAGTTGCGTCGTCCTTCAAAAGGCGAGCGCAGCTTGATCTTCACTTGTTCACCGGCAAATTTTGCAAACTGCTCAATAGTGAACAGAGGGCGTTCCATGCCAGGCGAGGAAACTTCAAGGGTGTACTCAACGGAGATTGGATCTTCCACATCCAGCACACCGCTGATCTGACGGCTGACAATGGCGCAATCGTCCACCAGCACACCGCCTTCTTTATCGATATAAACGCGCAACATCGAGTGACGACCCTGAGCCGAAAACTCGATACCCCAGCATTCATAGCCTAGGGCCACGACCACCGGGGCCAGCAAGGCCTGCAACTCTTCTAGCTTGCTCGACACCTGAACCCCCTAGTGCATGTATGTGCATGCTATGCAAAATAAAAAAATGGGCGAAACGCCCATCCTTGAAACGCCGTCGAACAGCGGCGTTGAAAGTGTCCAGCTAACAAAAAGCCCCTTAAAAGGGGCTCCTTAAACTGGTTGCGGGGGCCGGATTTGAACCGACGACCTTCGGGTTATGAGCCCGACGAGCTACCAGACTGCTCCACCCCGCGACAAAGCTGGGGCGGAAGTATACGACCGATCCCCTACAGGGTCAATGTAACCTTCCACCTGCAAGAAAGCCCGCAACAGCGGGCTCTCCTGACTAATTGGTACCGAGAAGGGGACTCGAACCCCTACACCCTATGGGCACAACCACCTCAAGGTTGCGTGTCTACCAATTCCACCACCTCGGCAAAACTACATGTGAAGCTCTTCTTACTTTTGCTCTTGAGCTGGAGGTACGTCAGTCGCTGGAGTAGCCGACTTTTGCTCTTGAAGCACCGGGACATCATCAGAAGCCGGTTGTTGCTTTGGAACTTCCAGCACCGCTGGATTTGGGAGACCTACTTGAGTCAGCTGGTGAGCCTTCTCTTTAGCAAAGTAACCTAACCCTAAGCTGGTTATGAAAAAACCTGCGGCAAGTATAGCAGTAAACTTACTAAGAAAGGTAGAGGAACCTTGGCTTCCGAACACAGTATTTGAAGCACCTGCTCCGAAAGACGCGCCAGCGTCCGCACCTTTACCCTGCTGCAGCAAAACCAGAGCAACTACGCCCAATGCACCCAGCAGATGAAAAACGACTACGACTGTTTCCAGCATTTTTTCAGTTTCCCGCGGCGCGACAGATCGCACCGAACTCATCTGCATTCAGGGAAGCCCCACCAATGAGACCCCCATCGATATCCGGCATGCCGAACAGTTCGACCGCATTGGCCGCCTTCACGCTGCCGCCGTATAGAAGCCGCACACCTTGCGCGACTTCAGAATTCTCTGCCGCCAACTGACCGCGGATGGCTGCATGCACATCCTGCGCCTGTTGCGGCGAAGCAGTCAGCCCGGTACCAATGGCCCAGACCGGCTCGTAAGCAATTACCGCCTTTGCAAATACACCGACACCCAGCTCCTCGATGATACTGCCAAGCTGACGCGAGACAACCTCAAGAGTTTTACCGGCTTCGCGCTGCTCCAGGGTCTCCCCTATGCACAACACCGGAATCAAGCCACTTGCCTGTGCCGCTGCGAACTTGCGAATCAGCATTGCGTCCTGCTCGCCCATAATCTGGCGGCGCTCGGAATGCCCAACAAGCACCAGGGAACAACCTGCATCCACCAACTGACTCGGCGCAACTTCACCGGTCAACGCACCTTGCCCGGATTCCACCGCAGAATTCTGCGCGCCGACCGAAATCGACTTCCCTTCCAGACCATCAATCACTTGATTGATATGCAGCAAAGGTGGGAATACCACGACATCAACACCGCTCGGCAAGGCCAACTCACGAAGGCCGTTGATCAGCTCAGCGACGCTGGCGCGGGTACCGTGCATCTTCCAGTTACCAGCTACCATAGGGCGACGCATGCTGTACCTCGTCGGTCAAAGTGGGCGCAGATGTTACCCAACACAATCGAGGCTGGCAAGCCGAATTCAGGCAGAAACTTCAGTTACCAGTTTAGCCAGCTCTTCGGCGTATCCACGAACCACTGCTTCGTCTTCACCTTCAACCATGACACGCACCAACGGCTCGGTCCCGGACTTACGCAACAGCACTCGTCCGCGCCCCGCCATCGACTTCGTAACGCGCTCGCTAGCCTCTTTCACGGACGGGTGCTCAATGGGATTTGCGCCGCCGCCGAAGCGCACGTTGATCAGTACCTGAGGGCACTTGCGTAGCGTCTGACGCGATTGCGCCAAGCTTTCATTACGTATCTTCAATGCCATCAATACCTGCAGAGCCGCAATGATCGCATCACCGGTAGTGGTATGACTGAAGCACACAACATGCCCCGAATTTTCACCACCCACGATCCAGTCACGCTCAAGCAGCTCGGCAATCACATATCGGTCACCGACATTCGCACGCACGAACGGAATACCCAGATCCGCCAGGGCCAGTTCCAACCCCAGATTACTCATCAGGGTTCCGACCACACCGCCTTGCAGCTTGTCACGCTCATGCAGATCCCGGGCAATGATGAACAGCAGCTCATCACCATCCACTACTGCGCCCGTGTGATCAACCATCTGAACCCGGTCGCCATCACCATCGAAGGCGATTCCCAGATCAGCATGCTCAGCCACCACAGCGGCCTGTAACTGACCCATATGGGTCGACCCGCAGTTGTCATTGATGTTCAGGCCATTCGGTTGTGCGGACAGCACGACAACGTCGGCCCCCAGCTCACGAAACACACTCGGCGCCACTTTGTAAGTGGCACCGTGCGCGCAATCGATCACGATTTTCAGGCCGGTGAAATTGGTACCGGTCGGCACGCTGCTCTTGCAGAACTCGATGTATCGGCCCGATGCGTCGTTGATTCGCGATACCTTGCCGATCTTGCTCGACTCAACCACGGTCATCGGGGTATCGAGCAATTCCTCGATCATGAGCTCGACTTCGTCTGGCAGCTTGGTGCCCTTGCCGGAGAAAAACTTGATGCCGTTGTCATCATGGGGATTGTGCGATGCACTGATCACGATGCCGGCTTCGGCATGAAAGGTGCGCGTCAGATACGCAATTGCAGGCGTCGGCATCGGACCCAGCAACATTACATCAGCACCGGCCGAAGTGAGACCCGCTTCAAGCGCCGACTCGAACATGTAGCCGGAGATCCGGGTGTCTTTACCCACCAGCACTTTGCAGGCACCCATTTTTCGGAATGCCATGCCCGCCGCCCAGCCGAGCTTAAGCATAAAATCAGGAGTAATCGGATACTCTCCGACACGGCCACGAATACCATCGGTGCCAAAGTATTTTTTGCTCATAAGTACTCCACAATTCTTATTCGGCTGATCCCACCGCGGCTATCATCCGCACCACATCCACTGTTTCGGCGACATCATGGACGCGCAATATACACGCCCCTTTCACCGAAGCCAGAGCTGCGAGCGCCAGGCCACCAAACAGTCGCTCACCAACCGGACGACCCAAAGCCTGCCCAATCATGCTCTTGCGCGAAACCCCAACCAAAAGGGGTCGCCCCAAGGCATGCAGAGCTTCCATATGCTTGAACAAGCTTAGATTGTGCTGCAAGGTTTTGGCGAAGCCAAAGCCAGGATCGAGGATGACCCGCTCAGGAGAAATACCCGCCAGAGAACACTGAACCATGCGCTCAGCGAGAAACTCGCCGACTTCTTTCGTAACGTCCTGATACTGAGGATTGTCCTGCATATCGCCGGGCTCGCCGAGCATATGCATAAGGCAAACTGGCAGTCCGGTGGCGGCGGCCGCATCCAGGGCGCCATCACGGCGCAACGAGCGCACATCGTTGATCAAACCAGCGCCTAGACGCGCAGTTTCGCGCATCACCGATGGCGTAGACGTATCGACCGAAATGATCACGTCCAACTCGCGACTGATGCGCTCCACTATAGGCGCTACGCGCTCCAACTCCTCCAGCGGCGATACAGCCCTCGCACCGGGGCGCGTGGACTCGCCACCGACATCAATGAGGGTTGCGCCGGCCGCGACCATGGCTTCGGCGTGGCGCATGGCCGCGTCAAGCTGGCTGTACTGGCCACCATCAGAGAAAGAATCAGGAGTGACATTGAGAATGCCCATGACATGCGTCTGGGCCAAATCAAGAACCCGGCTGCCGCAAGGCAACCGGGTCGAGGACAGAACAGAAGTCATTTCAAACCTTAAACGTCAGCAGCCGGACCACCAATGGGTGTTTCCGGACGCTCGTCCTGCACAACCGGAGGGGTTCCGGAAGTGCCAGTGCCACCCGACCAGTCGCGCGGCTCGCGGGGCGGTCGACCTGCCATGATGTCGTTGATCTGTTCGGCGTCGATCGTCTCGTACTTCATCAGGGCATCAGCCATGGCGTCGAGCTTGTCACGGTTGTCCGTGAGGATCTGCTTGGCCGTGCCATAGCACTGATCGATGATGCTGCGCACTTCGGAGTCGATCAGTTTGGCTGTCTCCCCGGAGAAACTCGCGCTCTGACCACCACCGCCGCGACCCAGGAACACCTCGCCTTCTTCTTCGGCGTACATCAATGGGCCGAGTTTTTCCGAAAGACCCCACTTGGTCACCATGTTCCGCGCAATCTGGCTGGCACGCATGATGTCGTTGGAAGCGCCGGTGGTCACACCATCGACACCCAAGGTCATTTCTTCAGCAATACGACCACCGTACAGCGAACAGATCTGGCTGATCAATGCGCGCTTGGACAGGCTGTAGCGATCTTCTTCCGGCAGGAACATGGTCACACCCAGAGCGCGACCGCGCGGGATGATCGAGACCTTGTAAACCGGATCATGCTCGGGAACGACGCGACCCACGATAGCGTGGCCCGCCTCGTGATAAGCGGTGTTCTGCTTTTCTTTCTCGGACATGACCATGGACTTGCGCTCGGCACCCATCATGATCTTGTCTTTGGCCAACTCGAATTCTTTCATTTCGACGATGCGCTTGCCGGCACGCGCAGCAAACAACGAGGCTTCGTTGACCAGGTTGGCCAGATCGGCACCAGAGAACCCAGGCGTACCACGAGCGATCACTGCCGGAGCAACGTCGTCGCCCATTGGCACTTTGCGCATGTGGACCTTGAGAATCTGTTCACGACCACGAATATCCGGCAGACCAACCACGACCTGGCGGTCGAAACGGCCCGGACGCAGCAACGCCGGGTCCAGTACGTCAGGTCGGTTGGTCGCTGCAATCACGATGATGCCGTCATTCATTTCGAAGCCGTCCATCTCCACCAGCAACTGGTTGAGAGTCTGCTCACGTTCGTCGTGACCACCACCCATGCCAGCGCCACGATGGCGACCAACAGCATCGATTTCGTCGATGAAGATGATGCATGGAGCGTGTTTCTTCGCCTGTTCGAACATGTCGCGAACACGACTGGCGCCGACACCGACGAACATTTCGACGAAGTCAGAACCGGAAATGGTAAAGAACGGCACCTTGGCTTCACCGGCAATCGCCTTGGCGAGCAAGGTTTTACCGGTACCAGGAGGACCGACCATCAGCACACCGCGAGGAATCCGGCCGCCCAGACGCTGGAACTTGCCCGGATCACGGAGAAACTCGACCAGCTCGCCAACTTCTTCCTTGGCTTCGTCGCAACCGGCAACGTCAGCCAGGGTGGTCTTCACCTGATCTTCGGAGAGCAGGCGCGCCTTGCTCTTGCCGAAGCTCATCGGTCCTCCCTTGCCGCCAGCGCCACCCTGCATCTGGCGCATGAAGAACATGAACACGGCGATGATCACCAGGATCGGAAAGCTTGCGACCAGGAGCTGAGTCCAGATGCTTTGCTGCTCAGGCTGTTTGCCTTCGACCACGACGTGGTTATCCACCAGATCGCCGATCAGGCCATTGTCCTGGATCGCCGGACGAATGGTCTTGAAGCTGTCGCCATCGTTGCGCTTGCCGGTAATCACGTAGCCATCAACCGCTACGCGCTCGACCTTGCCATCCTTGACCTGCTGGATGAAGTCGGAATAGTTGAGGGTCTGCGGCTCATTAGGGCTGGAGAAGTTGTTCATCACTGTCACCAGGACAGCCGCGATGATCAACCACAGGATCAGATTCTTTGCCATATCGTTCAATTAACTACCCTCTGAAGCAAGCGCCGCTGGTGGCGCGCGCTTCGCATGATATTCACCGGCCTAACTTACTACATTACCTACAACTTGGCAGGCGCCGTCTGTAACCCTTTGTGAAACACTTCCTACACAATATTCGCTAATTCTTACAAGGCGAAATACGAAAATCCTATCGCCCCGGTCGAAAAACCTCGTTTACTCGCTACTACCGCGGTAACCCCAAGCCAGCATGTATTGCTCGCGGGAGCTGCCACGGGAAGAGTCCGGCTTGATCATCTGGACCTTGTCGAATTTCTGACGAGCGTCCTTCACGTAAGCATCAAACCCTTCACCCTGAAAAACCTTGATCACGAAATTACCACCCGGCTTGAGTATCCTCTCCGCCAGATCAAGCGCCAGCTCGCAAAGGAACATGGCTTTTGGCATGTCTACGGCAGGCGTACCACTCATATTGGGGGCCATATCGGAAATCACAAGGTCCACCTGCGAATTACCCACGGCCTCCAGGATCCGGGCGAGCACTTCGTCCTGGGTGAAGTCACCCTGGATGAAAGTTACGTCCGGAATGCTGTCCATTTCCAGTATGTCCGAGGCGATCAAGCGCCCCTGCCCACCAATCAGCCGGCTAGTGACCTGCGACCAGCCACCAGGGGCCGCACCCAGGTCGACAACGCTCATGCCTGGACGGATCAGCTTGTATTTCTCCTGGACCTCCAGGAGCTTGTAACTCGCACGCGAGCGGTAGCCATCCTTCTGCGCCTGCTTCACATAAGGATCATTGACATGTCTTTTCAGCCAACCAAGGCTTGTCTTGGAACGCGCCATTGGGCACCTCGATGATAAGGGTCGTGATTAATTGGGCGGATCCACGAGCCCTCGGGTAAAATGGCCGCCATTTTACAGAATCCAGACGAAAGGGTCAGATTATGCCGCTCACTCAAGAGCAGAAGAAACAGTACAAATCCATTGGCCACCATCTGAAACCAGTTTTGATTGTGGCTGACAACGGTTTGACTGAAGGTGTTTTAGCCGAACTAGAACGCGCATTGGCGGATCACGAGCTGATTAAAATCAAGCTCAACATCCTCGATCGTGAATCGCGTCTGGCGTCCATTGCAGAACTGTGCAAGGTCGGCAAAGCGGATCTGGTTCAAGTCATCGGCAAGATGGCACTGATTTACCGCAAGAACTTCAGCGTCAACAAGCAGCTGTCAAACGTCCATCGCTTCAAGTGATGACAAGGGTCAAGGGTGTGCTTCGCGCACCCTGCCGCTCCACCCACGAAAATCCCGCCATAGACTGACAAGGCCCTCGGCCTCAATCAGCACCAAAGCCTGAAAATCACGCACGCTGCGACTAACCTCAGCATCAGCGCCTTCAGCATGCCGTAAAATCGTCGATCAGCACCGGCGCCAGGCCAATTCGGCCCAGCACCGGCAGCAAACCAAAAGTGTAACAACCACAACCAGCCGACCCACAACATCAGGATCAGCCTCAAAGCAGGGCACCCGCACGAAACGGATGCCGGCCTTCAGATGTGGCGAACTTCTACAATCTCGTACTCGATAACGCCACCAGGCGTCTTGACCGCCACGACATCGCCCTCTTCCTTGGCAATCAAGGCGCGGGCCAATGGCGAACCGACCGAAATCTTGCCGAGTTTGAAGTCAGCCTCGTCCTCACCCACGATGTGGTAAGTGACGCGCTCATCAGTCTCGACGTTGGCGATCTCGACGGTTGTGCCGAAAATCACTTTGCCGGTGTGAGGAATGGTCGTGACATCGATTACCACCTGATTCTGAATCCGGCCTTCGATATCACGGATCCGCGCCTCGACCATACCCTGCTGCTCGCGAGCAGCGTGGTATTCGGCGTTTTCCTTCAAGTCACCCAACTCGCGGGCCGTACCGATGTCCTGGCTAAGCTTGGGACGAACGACCTTGGTCAGGTGAGCATGTTCTTCTTCCAGGGCGCGAGCGCCCTGAACTGTCATCGGGTACTTGGTTATGCTCATGCCTTCAATCCTGCGTGTAGATCCTGCAAGCGACGCACGGTCTTCTCTGGACCGAACTTGAGCGCTTCACAGATGGCTTCGCCAGCAGCAATGGTGGTGGTGCAGTAAATCTTGTGCTGCAGGGCATTTCGACGAATGGAGTACGAATCAGCGATCGACTGACGACCTTCGGTGGTGTTGATGATCAGCGTGACTTCGTCATTCTTGATCATGTCGACCACGTGCGGACGGCCTTCGGTCACCTTGTTCACACGACGCACTTTCAGGCCTGCGGCTTCGATCAGCTTGGCAGTACCGGCAGTGGCAACCACTTCGAAACCCAAGTTGATCAGATCACGGGCTACGCCTGCAACCAGTGGCTTGTCGTCATCACGTACGCTGATGAACGCAGTGCCGCCGGTTGGCAGTACTTCGCTGGCACCCATCTGGGCCTTGGCGAATGCTTCACCGAAAGTGTCGCCCACGCCCATCACTTCGCCGGTCGACTTCATCTCTGGGCCGAGGATCGGGTCAACGCCAGGGAATTTGGCGAATGGGAATACCGCCTCTTTCACGCTGTAGAAGTTCGGAATGATTTCCTTGGTGAAGCCGATTTCCTTCAGGGTCTTACCGGCCATGACACGAGCGGCGATCATTGCCAGGGAAACACCGATGCACTTGGATACGAACGGCACGGTACGGGAAGCACGCGGGTTGACTTCGATGACGTAGATGTCGTCGCCTTGCAGGGCCAACTGTACGTTCATCAGGCCGATCACACCCAGTTCCAGGGCCATTTTCTTGACCTGCTCACGCATCTCGTCCTGGATGTGCGCCGGCAGCGAGTACGGCGGCAGCGAGCACGCGGAGTCACCGGAGTGAACGCCGGCCTGCTCGATGTGCTGCATGATCGCGCCGATCACCACGTCGGTGCCGTCGCAGACCGCATCCACGTCCATTTCGATGGCGCAGTTGAGGAAGTGGTCAAGCAGCACCGGGCTGTCGTTGGACACTTTCACCGCATCACGCAGGTAGCGCTTGAGTTCCTCTTCTTCGTAGACGATTTCCATCGCACGACCGCCCAGTACGTAGGACGGACGCACCACCAGCGGGTAACCGATCTTGGCGGCGGCACGAATCGCTTCGTCTTCGCTGCGCACCGTGGCGTTAGGCGGCTGACGCAGGTTCAGGCGCTCGACCATCTGCTGGAAGCGCTCACGGTCTTCAGCGCGGTCGATGGCGTCAGGGCTGGTGCCGATGATCGGTACGCCGGCCTCTTCAAGGGCACGCGCCAGTTTCAGCGGGGTCTGGCCGCCGTACTGGACGATCACGCCTTTAGGCTTCTCGACGCGGACGATTTCCAGCACGTCTTCCAGGGTCACTGGCTCGAAGTACAGGCGATCGGAAGTGTCGTAGTCAGTGGAAACGGTTTCCGGGTTGCAGTTGACCATGATGGTCTCGTACCCGTCGTCGCGCAGTGCCAGTGCCGCGTGAACGCAGCAGTAGTCGAACTCGATGCCCTGGCCGATACGGTTTGGACCGCCGCCCAGGATCATGATCTTGTCGCGACCCGATGGCGCAGCCTCGCACTCCTCCTCGTAGGTCGAGTACAGGTAGGCGGTGTCGGTGGCGAACTCGGCCGCGCAGGTGTCGACGCGCTTGTAGACCGGGTACACCTCGAGCTTGTGACGGTGACGGCGCAGGGCCTTCTCGGTCACACCCAGCAGCTTGGCCAGGCGCATGTCGGAGAAGCCTTTGCGCTTGAGACGGAACATCAGGTCGCGGTCGATGCTGGTCAGACCCAGGGTCTTGACCTTCTCTTCGTCCTTGATCAGGTCTTCCATCTGCACCAGGAACCAACGATCGATCATGGTCATGCTGAAGATGTCATCAACACTCATGCCGGCGCGCATTGCATCCGCCACGTACCAGATACGCTCGGCGCCCGGCACGGTCAGCTCGCGCTTGAGCACGCTCATGCTTTCCGGGTTGTTCAGGTCAACCTTCTCGTCCAGGCCGCAAACGCCCACTTCCAGACCCCGCAGGGCTTTCTGCAGGGATTCCTGGAAGGTACGGCCGATGGCCATGACTTCACCCACAGACTTCATCTGAGTGGTCAGGCGCGCGTCAGCCTTGGGGAACTTCTCGAAAGCGAAGCGTGGCAGCTTGGTGACGACGTAGTCGATGGACGGCTCGAAGGACGCAGGGGTCTTGCCGCCGGTGATGTCGTTCGACAGTTCGTCGAGGGTGTAGCCAACTGCCAGCTTGGCCGCGACCTTGGCGATCGGGAACCCGGTCGCCTTGGAGGCCAGTGCCGAGGAACGGGACACCCGCGGGTTCATCTCGATGACGACCATGCGGCCCGTGTCCGGGCAGATGCCGAACTGCACGTTGGAACCGCCGGTTTCCACGCCGATCTCGCGCAATACCGCCAGGGAGGCGTTACGCAGGATCTGGTATTCCTTGTCGGTCAGGGTCTGTGCAGGAGCCACGGTGATCGAGTCACCGGTGTGCACGCCCATCGGGTCGAAGTTTTCGATGGAGCAGACGATGATGCAGTTGTCCTTCTTATCGCGGACAACCTCCATTTCGTATTCTTTCCAGCCGATCAGCGATTCGTCGATCAGCAGCTCTTTGGTCGGCGACAGGTCCAGACCACGGGCGCAGATTTCTTCGAACTCTTCACGGTTGTAAGCGATACCGCCGCCGGTGCCACCCATGGTGAAGGACGGACGGATGATGCACGGGAAGCCGAGCTTCTCGAGGACCGCATTGGCCTCTTCCATGCTGTGGGCGATACCGGAACGCGGGCACGCCAGGCCGATGGATTTCATCGCCTTGTCAAAACGCGAACGGTCTTCCGCCTTGTCGATGGTGTCGGCATTGGCACCGATCATCTCTACGCCGAACTTCTCCAGAACGCCTTCACGCTCCAGATCCAGCGCACAGTTCAGCGCTGTCTGGCCACCCATGGTCGGCAGCAGCGCGTCCGGACGCTCTTTCTCGATGATCTTGGCAACGGTCTGCCACTTGATCGGCTCGATGTAGGTCGCGTCGGCCATGGCCGGGTCGGTCATGATGGTGGCCGGGTTGGAGTTCACCAGGATGACGCGGTAGCCCTCTTCGCGCAGGGCTTTGCAGGCCTGGGCGCCGGAGTAGTCGAATTCGCAAGCCTGGCCGATCACGATCGGGCCAGCGCCAAGAATCAGGATGCTTTTAATGTCTGTACGTTTTGGCATGGGTTTGTCACTCAAATCCGCAGGTCAGTCGGCAAGCCGTCTTGTTCAATCTCTGAAGCCTTGAGGGGGCCGCCAGTGCGGGGCCACCCTCAAGCTTTGCTACATCAGGGCGAGGGATCAGCGCCGCTTGGCCATCTCGTTGATGAAGCGATCAAACAATGGCGCTACGTCGTTCGGGCCAGGGCTGGCTTCCGGGTGACCCTGGAAGCTGAAGGCGCTCTTGTCGGTACGCTCGATCCCTTGCAGGGTGCCGTCGAATAGCGATTTGTGGATCGCGCGAACGTTGGCCGGCAGGGTCGCTTCGTCCACGGCAAAACCGTGGTTCTGGCTGGTGATCATCACCACGCCGCTGTCCAGGTCCTGGACGGGGTGGTTGGCACCGTGGTGGCCGTGACCCATTTTCAGGGTCTTGGCGCCGGAGGCCAAGGCCAGCAGCTGGTGACCGAGGCAGATACCGAAGACCGGAATCTCGGTTTCCAGCACGTCCTTGATCGCCTGGATCGCGTAGTCGCAAGGCTCCGGATCGCCAGGGCCGTTGGACAGGAACACGCCGTCCGGCTTCAGCGCCAGCACATCGGCGGCAGGGGTTTGCGCCGGCACGACGGTCACGCGGCAACCGCGCTCGACCAGCATGCGCAGGATGTTCACCTTGACACCGTAGTCGTAGGCCACCACGTGGTACGGCAGCTCGGAGGCTTCGATGGTCGCGTGGCTGTCGGTTTTCAGATCCCAGACAGTCGAGCGCCACTCGTAGCTTTCCTTGGTGCTGACCACTTTCGCCAGGTCCATGCCTTTGAGACCAGGGAAACCTTGGGCGGCCGCAATAGCAGCTTCTTCGGAAATGTTGTCACCGGCCATGATGCAGCCGTTCTGCGCGCCTTTTTCACGCAGAATGCGCGTCAGGCGGCGAGTGTCGATACCGGCGATGGCCACAACGTTGTTGGCCTTCAGGTAGTCGGACAGAGACATCGTGTTACGCCAGTTGCTCGCAACCAGTGGCAGGTCGCGAATGACCAGGCCGGCAGACCAGACGCGGTTGGACTCAGCGTCTTCCGGCGTGGTGCCGGTGTTGCCGATGTGCGGGTAAGTCAGGGTAACGATCTGTTGGGCGTAGGAAGGATCGGTAAGGATTTCCTGATAGCCGGTCATTGCGGTGTTGAACACCACCTCACCAACGGTTTGACCGTCGGCTCCAATGGCTTCGCCGCGAAAAATGCTGCCATCAGCAAGGGCGAGTATGGCTGGCTTAGTCAAGAAGACCTCCCGTAAATAAAGCCTGAAAGGGCGATCGCAGGTTGTAAAAAAGCGGAGTGACGTATGGACACGTCACCCCGCTTCTTCACTGAATTATTCTGCGCGCTTTTAGTGGACACACTAAAGCTGTAGCTTACAGAAAAAGGCCTTTTTGGTCTACCGCCAATGAGCCTTAAAGGCTGGAGAATGCGACAGGACGTCGCTTGGCGAAATAAAACCGGGCTCAAACGCTGTGCGCGAGCCCGATTTCGGGTGCATCTTAACGCAGATCGAGCACGTCTTGCATGTCGTAAAGGCCAGGCTCGCGCCCGTCCAGCCACAATGCAGCACGTACCGCACCCTTGGCGAAAGTCATGCGACTGGACGCCTTGTGCGTGATTTCGACGCGCTCACCGTCAGCGGCGAACAGCACGGTGTGATCACCGACGATGTCGCCGGCACGTACCGTAGCGAAACCAATGGTCTCGCGCTCGCGAGCGCCGGTCTGCCCTTCGCGACCATAGACGGCCACTTTCTTCAGATCACGACCCAACGCATCGGCAATCACTTCACCCATACGCACGGCAGTGCCGGACGGTGCATCGACCTTGTGACGATGGTGAGCTTCGGTGATTTCGATATCAACATCGTCGCCCAAAACGCGAGCAGCCGTGTCGAGCAACTTCAGACAAAGGTTCACACCCACGCTGAAGTTGGCTGCAAAAACAATCGGAATGTCCTTGCCTGCTTCTGCCAGCAGTTGCTTCTCTTCAACACTGAAACCCGTGGTGCCGATGATCATCGCCTTGCCATGCTTGCGGCAGAATGCGAGGTTCTTCAGGGTGACCGTCGGGTGAGTGAAGTCGATCAGCACGTCGAACTCGTCGACCACCCGATCCAGATCACCAGACAACGGCACGCCGATGCGACCGATAGCCGCCAGCTCACCAGCATCCGCACCAACCAGCGTGCTGTCAGGGCGATCTACCGCCGCTGTCAGACCCGCACCTGCGGCTTGCTGCACAGCTTCAATCAGGGTCTTGCCCATGCGCCCGGCGGCGCCCATCACTGCAATACGTCGCATGCCTGCCTCCTTACAAATCGCCGAAGAAGCGCTTCACGCCTTCGAACCAACCGGTGGTTTTTGGCGAATGGCTGTTGTCATCCGCCAGCGAACTACGGAACTCCTCGAGCATTTCACGCTGGCGACGACTCAGATTGACTGGAGTCTCGACCGCCACGCGACACATCAAGTCGCCAGCTCCACCGCCACGCACAGGCGCGACACCCTTGCCACGTACGCGAAACTGCTTGCCGGTCTGAGTCCCCTCGGGGATCTTCAACTTGACCCGACCATCAAGGGTCGGAATCTCCAACTCGCCACCCAGCGCCGCATCGACGAAGCTGATCGGCACTTCGCAGAACAGGTGCTTGCCATCACGCTGGAAGATCGAGTGCTCACGCACGTTGATCACCACGTACAGGTCGCCCGTCGGGCCACCTTGAGCGCCCGCTTCACCTTCGCCGGACAGGCGAATGCGATCACCGGTATCGACACCGGCCGGCACTTTCACCGACAGGGTTTTGTACTCTTCGACACGACCTTCGCCGTGGCAGGAATCGCACGGATCGGAAATGATCTTGCCCTGGCCATGGCAGCGCGGACAGGTTTGCTGCACCGAGAAGAAACCTTGCTGCATGCGCACCTGGCCAATACCGCCGCAAGTCGGGCAGGTTACCGGCGCGGAACCCTTCTTGGCACCCGAACCATCGCAAGGCTTGCAATTGGTAAGCGTCGGAACCCGGATGTTCACGGTCGTACCGCGCACCGCCTCTTCCAAGTCCAGTTCCAGGGTGTAGCGCAAGTCACTGCCGCGCTGAGCGCCGCCACGGGAACCGCCGCGACCGCCACCGAAGAAGTCACTGAACACATCACCAAAGATGTCGGAGAAGTTCTGACCGCCGAAACCGGCACCGCCGCCACCCATGCTCGGGTCGACACCGGCATGGCCATACTGGTCGTACGCCGCACGCTTGCCGGAATCGGACAGCACTTCGTAGGCCTCGTTGGCCTCCTTGAACATTTCTTCCGACGCTTTGTCATCGGGATTACGGTCCGGGTGATGCTTCATCGCCAGGCGACGGTAGGCCTTCTTCAGGTCCGCTTCGCTTGAGCCGCGCTCAACACCCAACACTTCGTAATAGTCACGCTTTGCCATAAGTCTTTGCACTCTTGAGGACGTCCGACAAAACCCTCCTGAGTTTGCCGAACTCGTTGAGCCCCAATACAGGCCCGGACCCAACTCACGTCAATTCAACGATCCTGGTCTTAGATTCTTGCGGTACTTGCGACTCGAAAAGCAGGAGCATTCCCGGCCATACCGCCAACACGCGAACGCTGTCGCATGCTGTAAAAATTCGCGTATTCCAGATACGCCAACGCGGGAGCAAGCTCCCGCGCGGCGACATCCTACCAGTCACCGCCCAAAGGCAGTCAACCGGCCGACCAACAACTTACTTGTGGTCTTTGACTTCTTCGAACTCGGCATCGACAACGTCGTCAGCCTTTTCAGCCGATTCGCCCTGCGGTGCAGCGCCTTCAGCAGGCTGAGCCTGTTCGGCGTACATCTTCTGCGCCACTGGAGCGGAGACTTTCGAGAGTTCTTCAACCTTGGCGTCGATGGCAGCCTTGTCGTCGCCTTTGACGGCGGCTTCCAGGGCAACTACAGCCGCTTCGATTGCAGTCTTCTCTTCGGCAGTCACTTTATCGCCCGCATCGGCAACCATTTTGCGCGTCGAGTGAACCAGTGCATCACCCTGGTTACGGGCAGCGGCCAGTTCTTCGAACTTGCGGTCTTCCTCGGCGTTCGCCTCGGCATCACGCACCATGCGCTCGATTTCTTCGTCGGACAGACCGGAGTTGGCCTTGATCACGATCGACTGGGTCTTGCCGGTGGCCTTGTCTTTGGCGCCTACGTGCAGAATGCCGTTGGCGTCGATGTCGAAGGTCACTTCGATTTGTGGCACGCCACGTGGTGCTGGTGGAATCTCGGCCAGGTCGAACTTGCCCAGGGACTTGTTCTGCGCCGCTTGCTTACGCTCACCTTGCAGCACGTGAATGGTCACGGCGCCCTGGTTGTCGTCGGCAGTCGAGAACACTTGCGATTTCTTGGTAGGAATCGTGGTGTTTTTCTCGATCAGCGCGGTCATCACGCCACCCATGGTTTCGATACCCAGGGTCAGCGGGCTAACGTCCAGCAGCAGAACGTCTTTCACGTCGCCAGCCAGTACGGCGCCCTGGATAGCAGCACCCATGGCAACGGCTTCGTCCGGGTTAACGTCTTTACGAGCTTCTTTGCCGAAGAACTCGGTTACCAGCTTCTGAACCAGTGGCATACGGGTCTGACCGCCTACCAGGATCACGTCGTTGATTGCGCCAACGTCGATACCGGAATCTTTCAGAGCGATGCGGCAAGGTTCGATGGTGCGCTGAACCAGGTCTTCAACCAGTGCTTCGAGCTTGGCACGCGAGATTTTCACGTTCAAGTGCTTAGGACCGGTGGCGTCTGCAGTGATGTACGGCAGATTCACGTCGGTCGACTGAGCGGAAGACAGCTCGATCTTGGCTTTTTCAGCGGCTTCTTTCAGGCGCTGCATGGCCAGCGGATCACCTTTGAGGTTCATGCCGCTTTCTTTCTTGAATTCGTCGACGAGGTAGTCGATCAGACGAATGTCAAAGTCTTCACCGCCCAGGAACGTGTCACCGTTGGTGGCCAGTACTTCGAACTGGTGCTCGCCATCGACTTCAGCGATCTCGATCACGGAAACGTCGAACGTACCACCGCCCAGGTCGTAAACGATCACGGTGTGATCGCCCTTGGCCTTGTCCATACCGTAAGCCAGAGCGGCTGCGGTTGGTTCGTTGATGATACGTTTTACGTCCAGACCGGCGATGCGGCCGGCGTCTTTGGTCGCCTGACGCTGACTGTCGTTGAAGTAGGCCGGAACGGTGATCACCGCTTCAGTCACGGTCTCGCCGAGGTAGTCTTCGGCGGTCTTCTTCATTTTCTTCAGGATTTCAGCCGAGATTTGTGGCGGAGCCATTTTCTGGCCGTTCACTTCAACCCAGGCGTCGCTGTTGTCAGCCTTGACGATCTTGTAAGGGACCATCTGAATGTCTTTCTGTACGACTTCTTCGTCGAAACGACGACCGATCAGACGCTTCACCGCGTACAGGGTGTTATGCGGATTGGTCACAGCCTGACGCTTGGCCGACTGGCCAACCAGAATTTCGCCATCGTTGGCGTAAGCGATGATCGACGGCGTGGTACGCGCGCCTTCAGCGTTTTCAATAACTTTTGCCTTGCCATTTTCCAGCACGGAGACGCAGGAGTTGGTAGTCCCCAGGTCGATACCGATAATTTTGCCCATGTTCACTCTCCCGAAACTTTGGATTTGGTTGCCGCAGCAGTGGTGGCTAACTGCGGTAGCACTTAAACGCTTGACTTATAAATGGGGGCCTTGCGGCGGATTTCAAGCCTGCTCGTCAATCGAAGGCGAAACCGGCGCAGGCGCCTTGCTGACCACGACCATCGCCGGGCGTAGCAGGCGACCATTGAGCTGATAGCCCTTCTGGAACACCTTCAGAACACTGTTCGGCTCGACGTCAGCGCTTTCCTGCATGGCCATTGCCTGATGGTGAACGGCATTGAACGGTTCGCCATGCGGATCGATCGCTTCAAGCTGATAACGCTTGAGGGTGTCGTGGAACATTTTCAGGGTCAGCTCGATGCCTTCGCGCATTGGACGGATGCTTTCGTCGTCCGGGCTGGACAATTCCAGGCCACGCTCCAGGCTGTCGACGATCGGCAGCAGGTCGCTGGCGAATTTTTCCAGCGCGAACTTGTGAGCCTTCTCAACATCCTGCTCGGCGCGACGGCGGACGTTCTGCAGATCGGCGGCTACACGCAAAGCCTGATCCTGAGCGCCTGCCAGTTGCTCTTCGAGCACTTGTACACGAGCCGCCAGGTCATCACCCGAAGTCTCGGGCGCCTGGTTGGCGTCTGGGTTTTGCGTATCCACTGTCTGTTCGTCAGCCATAGATTTCTCCTTTCAATTTCGTCCGCGAGCTCAACTCGCGCTTCTGCCCAGCTATATGGGGCCGCAAAAACCGGCTTCAAGGGGTACCTATCATTAACCCCACAAAAAATAACTGCATTGTCATTCCCTGGCGCACCAAGGCTTTCGTCGGATCAATCAAATAGAGCTGACGAGGGGCATTGTCAGCCAGAAACAAAACACTGTATAAATAACCAGACCTAACACCTGGGAGCGGCCCACATGCTGGTGCACCTGTCCGTACACAACTACGCCATCGTTGAACATCTCGACCTCGAACTCGATCGCGGAATGAGCGTGATTACCGGGGAAACCGGCGCGGGCAAGTCGATCATGCTCGATGCATTGGGCCTGACCCTGGGTGATCGTGCCGACAGCGGCGTGGTGCGTCCCGGCGCCGACAAGGCCGACATCCTGGCCACGTTCGATCTGGCCGACATTCCGGAAGCCAGCGCCTGGCTGGCCGAGCGCGATCTCGAGAACGACGGCCCGTGCATCCTGCGCCGGGTCATCACCTCCGAAGGGCGCTCTCGCGGCTACATCAATGGCACGCCCTGCCCCCTGGGCGACCTCAAGGCGCTGGGCGAGCTGCTGATCGACATCCACAGCCAGCACGAACACCAATCCCTGCTCAAGACCGACACCCACCGTCGCCTGCTCGACGAGTACGCCGGCGCTACGGACCTTGCACGACAGGTTCAGCTCGCCGCCCAACGCTGGCGCCAAACCCGCCAGGAACTGGAGCGCCTCTCCAATTCCGGTGACGAACAGCGCGCCCGCCATCAACTCTTGAGTTATCAGCTCGAAGAGCTGGAAAACCTTGGCCTAGGCGACAATGAACTGGAGAACCTGGAACAGGAACACAAGAACCTGACCAATGCGGAAACCCTGCTGGGAATCTGCCGCCAAGTTGTCGAGCAATGCAGCGAAAGTGATTCAGGAAATGTGCTGAACGCCCTTACTGCCAGCCTCAATCGACTGTCGAGCGTGAACAACTCCATCGGCGCACTGGGCGAAGCCAGTAGCTTGCTGACCAGCGCGCAAATCCAGGTAGAAGAGGCCGTTGGGGAACTGAACCGCTTCCTGGACAATTTCGACGCCGATCCGTCGCGCCTTCAGTACCTTGAGGAGCGGCTCGACGCGATCTATACCCTGGCCCGCAAGCATCGTATCCAGCCGACCGAACTCGCCGAAATGCAGCAGAAACTGCTGGATGAAATCGAAACCCTGAATGCCAATGACGAATCCATCGAGCGACTGAGCGACGAACTGTCCTCCTATGCCCGTCATTATCAGGAGAAGGCTCGGGAACTGAGCGATCTGCGCCATCACGCCTCAAGCAGCCTGGCCAGTGCCGTGGAGCAGGAAATCCAAAGACTGGGCATGCCAGGTGGTCGCTTCACCATCGAGCTTCGCCCCAACACCAGCGATGAGCTGCTTCCGAACGGTCTTGAGCAGGTAGAACTACTGGTCAGCGCCAACCCTGGCCAGCCACTGAAGGCCTTGGCGAAAGTGGCATCCGGCGGCGAACTGTCGCGGATCAGCCTGGCAATTCAGGTGATCACGGCTCAAACGTCCCGTGTACCAACCCTGGTGTTCGACGAAGTGGACGTCGGTATTGGCGGCCCGACGGCGGAGATCGTCGGTCAATTGCTGCGTCGGCTCGGCGAGCGCGGACAGGTGCTGACCGTAACCCACTTGCCGCAAGTGGCGGCGCAGGGCCATCAACATTTGTTTGTGCACAAGGTTCGCGGCGAGGATGCCACCCGCACGGCTGTTTCCAAGTTGAGCAAGAACGATCGCATCGAAGAAGTCGCGCGGATGCTGGGAGGCATCGACCTCACCAAGGAATCCCTGGCTCACGCGAAAAAGATGGTCGTTACCGCAAAAGCATAATGCGGACCATATGCAAATCCGTGCATGCCGCAGAAAGCACGAAGGCGACCCTGGGGTCGCCTTCGTTCGTTTCGCGAACCTCAAGCTCGCGCGACATGCTTACTTTTTCTTGCGTACGTACAGCACCAAATTGTGATCAACCATCTCGAAGCCATACTTGTCGACGATTGCTTTCTGCAGCCGCTCGATTTCTTCGTCGAAGAATTCGATCACTTCGCTGGTTTCGACGTTGACCATATGGTCGTGATGCTTGCCGTCATCCAGTTCGAAGACCGCATGGCCTCCGTCGAAGTTATGCCGCACCACAAGGCCAGCTGCCTCGAACTGGGTCAGCACACGGTAAACCGTGGCCAGACCGACGTCCTCACCAGCCTCCATAAGGGCCTTGTAAACATCCTCGGCACTCATGTGGCGTTGCTCGGCGGAATCGAGCATTTGCAGAATTTTGACCCGTGGCAGGGTCACTTTGAGGCCGGCTTTGCGTAGTTCGCTATTTTCAACCATGGTCAGCTTTCTCGCGATGCTGCTTCGCAGCTTCTCTTAATGCGGGTATGATCGGCGTTTACGTTGTCCCAGCCAAGATAGTGGAAGTCGCCCACCGATGCAAAACACCAAGCTCTTGCTAACCAGTTTCACCCTTGTGGGACTGCTCGCACTCGCCGGTTGTTCATTCCCCGGGGTTTACAAAATCGACATCCAGCAGGGCAATGTCGTCACACAGGACATGATAGACCAGTTACGCCCGGGAATGACCCGCAAGCAAGTACGGTTTATCATGGGTAACCCTCTGCTGACTGACACGTTCCATGCCGATCGCTGGGATTATCTGTACAGCCTGCAACCGGGTGGCGGTGAACGCCAACAGGAACGCATCAGCGTTATTTTCAACCCAAATGATCAGCTTGTCAGCCTTTCTGGCGACTTCATGCCGGGCATGAGCCGCGACGAGGCCATTCTCGGCAAGGACACTGGCACCACGGTCGCTGCGCCAGCAGAAAACGTCGAGAAGCCGAAGCCGGAAAAACCGGTCAAGCCAGGTTCGTTGCTGGATCAGATTCAGAAGGACGTCGACGGTGTAGAAACCGTTCCAGTCCCGTCGCCAGAACCGCTGGACACCACACCGCAATAATTTGCAACGCAATAAAAAACCCGGTTTATCCGGGTTTTTTATTGCCTGCTACTCAGCCAATCACTGATTCCGGGCTTTGGCCTCGGCAGCCTTGGCAGCGCGCAGCCGACGAACTTCCTTGGGATCAGCCAATAACGGCCGATAGATCTCGATGCGATCCCCCGCTTGAACGACACGATTATCCGGGTCTGAAACCACTTTGCCAAAAATCCCTATAGGGCAATCGGTCAGATCCAGCTCTGGAAACTCGTCACCTACTCTGGACTTGAGCAATGCCGCCCGCAGCGTCGTTCCAGCCGGCACTTCCACGGTAATAAGTGCCTGCCGGTCAACAGCGGCATACACCACCTCGACCTCGACCATGGAATCAACCATGAATCTGTTTGGCTCGCTGGCAGAACGCATCCACCAGGGTATTGGCCGCCTGATTGAACAACGGCCCCAAAGTGGCGCGAACCAACGGCCCCGCGTAGTCGAACGATAGATCCAGGCTGATCTTGCAGGCCTTTTCACCTAAAGGCTTGAACACCCACACACCATGCAACTGGGTAAACGGACCTTCCTCAAGATTCATTTCTATCGACTGCCCCGGCACCAGCGTGTTGCGGGTAACAAAATGCTGGCTAAGCCCGCCTTTCGCTACACCGACACTGGCGCGCATGTGTTCGGGAGTGCTTTCCAAAACCTCTGAAGTCGAGCACCACGGTAGAAACTCCGGATAGCGCGCCACGTCGTTGACCAGGTCATACAGCGCTTGCGCCGGGTACGGCAGCAAGGCCGAACGCGAAATATGTGTCGTCATGTCAGCGTCATTTCCACAGCTGGGCGGCAAACACTACGAGAATGCCGATGGGCGCCACATAGCGCATCAAGAACAAGGACAGGGCAAACAGTGCAGGGTTGCGAATCGACAGCTCATCGCGCACCGCTTCACGCCCCATGATCCAGCCCGCAAACACCACGAAACACAGGCCACCGAGTGGCAACATGAGTCGCGAAGTGAAGAAATCGATCACACCAAAGAAATCCAGACCACCGGCCGCTCCCCATTGGTAGAGATGAAACATCCCGCCTTCGTTCACGAAAAACTTGGCTTCCTTCCAGATATTGAAGGAGAACACCGTGCCCAAACCCACAAACCAGCAACTGAACGCCAGCCAGAACGTCACCCAGGCACGACTGACTTTCGTGCGCTCAACCAGGTAAGCCACCATGGGTTCGAGCAGGGAAATCGCCGAACTCCAGGCCGCCACCGCCACCAGTACGAAGAACACCACGCCCATCAACTGGCCGAACGCGACGTTGCCGAAGGCAAAAGGCAGGCTGACAAACATCAGGCCCGGCCCTTCACTCGGATTCAGGCCGGCAGCGAACACAATCGGAAACAATGCCAGGCCAGCGACCAAAGAAACAAAGGTATCGAGTAACGCCACACCGACGACAGTACCGGAAATTGAAGAGTTCTTCGGCATGTAAGCGCCATAGATCATGATCGAGCCAACACCCACGCTCAGGGAGAAGAAGGCGTGCCCCATCGCGGGCAGCAAGCCGTCCATGACCTTTTCCGGATGGAAGTCGAACATGAAGTGCACGCCCGCCATGAAGTGTCCGGTAGTCATGCTGTAGCCCAGCAAGACAAGAATCATCACGAACAATAGCGGCATCATGATGCGCAAACTTCGTTCAAGTCCGGCGACCACACCCTTGGCAATCACCACGGCCGAAAGCAGCATGAAAATCGTATGCCAAAGTGTCAGGCGCCACGGATCGGCGATGACATTACCGAAATAGGCTCCCACCTGATCAGGCGTCGCACCCTGAAAGTCGCCCCGCCCCATGTCGATGATGTAGTCCAGCGACCAGCCGCCAACCACACTATAAAAAGACAGGATCAGCAACGCCGTGATCATCCCGGCAAAAGCCCCCCACGACCACTTCGCGCAATGCCCAGCCTCGGTCGCCAGGATCTTCAAGGCGTTGGCCGGGCTCTGCCGGGCACGCCGGCCGATCAGGGTTTCTGCCAGCATGACCGGCACGCCGATCAACGCAATGCAGACCAGGAACATCAGCACAAAAGCGCCGCCGCCATAGACACCGACCATGTAGGGGAATTTCCAGATACTACCCAGCCCCACGGCCGAACCGGTCGCGGCGAGTATGAAGACCCAGCGGCTAGCCCAACTGCCGTGGACAGAAACCTTGTCTGTCGACATCGTTATCACGCCCAAGCGTTCAAAAAAGAGGCCGCATTGTCCGGGATTCAATCAACCTGCTCAAGCACGTAGCGATACCGTAGCCGACTGGCGTGCAACTCCCTATAATGCCGCCCCTATGGCTAAACAGAAGAAACACCCAACAGGGACCATCGCGCAAAATAAAAAGGCGCGACACGATTACTTCATCGAGCATAAGTTCGAGGCTGGTCTGGTCCTGGCCGGCTGGGAAGTAAAAAGTCTGCGGGCAAGCAAGCTACAGCTGGTTGACAGTTATGTACTGCTCAAGGATGGCGAAGCCTGGCTGCTCGGCAGTCACATCACGCCTCTGACGACGGCCAGCACCCACGTCATCGCTGATCCGGTGCGTAGCCGCAAGTTGCTGCTCAACCGACGGGAGCTGGACAAGCTGTCCGCTGCTGTACAGCAAAAGGGTTACGCCTGCGTATGCCTGTCCTGGTACTGGAGCAAGCACATGGTCAAGTGTGAGATTGCTTTGGGCAAGGGCAAGAAGGAATACGACAAGCGCGATACCGAGCGCGAACGTGATGCCGGTCGCGAGCTGCAACGCGCGGTTCGCAACAAGGGCAAGGAAGACTGATTCTTCTGCCTGCGATTTGTGGCGCGAATAAAAAGATCGCAGCCTTCGGCAGCTCCTACAGGAACGCATCCCAATGTAGGAGCTGCCGAAGGCTGCGATCTTTTGCGTTAAACGGTCACATCCCCTTGCGCCGCTCCGCCCGGGCCACGCGCTGCACTTCCTGACGCACTTCTTCCAGCACCTCCTGCACATACAAAATATGCCGACTGGAAACTTCCCGCGCCTGCTCCGCCCGCCCTTCGATAATCGCCTGATACAACTCCCGATGCTGCGCGATCAGCATGTCGCGGGTTTCGGTGCGCTGCTTGTACATGCCGCCGATGTTGGTGACCACGTTGCGTTTGAGCAGGTCGAACAGCCCGCGAATCGTGTGCAGGAGCACCGCATTGTGGCTGGCCTCGGCGATTGCCAGATGGAATTTCGCGTCCGCTGCACCCTCTTCCGCCCGATTCACCTCATCGTGGCGCGAATAGCAGTCCTGCAATTCGTTGAACGCTGAAGTCAGCCGCTCGCGATCGACATCCGTGGCACGCAACGCTGCGTAATAGGCGCATGACGCTTCCAGCG
This sequence comes from Pseudomonas sp. P1.8, assembly GCF_001269805.1. Taxonomy (NCBI): domain Bacteria; kingdom Pseudomonadati; phylum Pseudomonadota; class Gammaproteobacteria; order Pseudomonadales; family Pseudomonadaceae; genus Pseudomonas; species Pseudomonas sp. P1.8. The sequence continues at coordinate 80,806 of NZ_LHVM01000006.1, read as the reverse complement.
TGTGGCGAAACTCCAGCAAATCGCGCTGAGCTTCCGGATTGCTTTCCAGCAGATGCAGCAGCGGATCACTGAAGGTCGTGCCCAACGATTCCACCACGTAATTACCGCCGCCCTGGCGACTGATCAGCAAGCCTTTGGCCGTCAGCTTTTGAATGGCTTCACGCAGCGAAGGGCGCGACACCCCGAATTGCTCGGCCAGAGCACGCTCCGCCGGCAAACGCTCACCCGCCTTCAGCGTGCCCTCGAGGATCATGCCCTCAAGCCGCTCGACAATATCGTCAGACAAACGGCGCTGACGAATCTGATCAAACCCCATAACTCGACTTCTCCACGATCCGACGGCTCGCCGGCGCTCTATTTTGGCCTATCGGCGGTGCGTCAGCACCTGCCAGGCACCATTTGATCGAACACGATGAAAGGCCCGGCAGTCACTCGCATTCGACAAAAGTTTTAGGGCGGCAAATTGACACACCGCCTACTAGGCTTTTACCCTAGCGAACAGCGATTGTAAATTGGTATTACCAATTATCCAAGAACGCTGATCAGCGCCTGACCAACAACAATTAGGGGCCACCCCATATGCAAACCTGGCAACAGCTCTATAGCCCGCTCGGCAGCCTTGGCTTGTCCGCACTCGCGGCTGTTATCCCCATCGTATTTTTCTTTCTGGCTTTGGCGGTGTTCCGCCTGAAAGGTCACGTGGCCGGCAGTATCACGCTGGCCCTGTCGATCCTGGTGGCGATCTTTGCCTTCCAGATGCCGGTCGACATGGCGTTCGCCGCTGCCGGATATGGCTTCGCCTATGGCCTGTGGCCGATTGCGTGGATCATCGTGGCAGCGGTGTTCCTCTACAAATTGACGGTCAAGAGCGGTCAATTCGAGGTCATCCGCAGCTCGGTACTGTCGATCACCGACGACCAGCGCCTGCAAGTGCTGTTGATCGGCTTCTGCTTTGGTGCCTTCCTTGAAGGTGCGGCCGGCTTCGGCGCACCGGTAGCGATTACCGCCGCTTTGCTTGTCGGGCTGGGCTTCAATCCACTGTACGCTGCCGGTCTGTGCCTGATTGCGAACACCGCGCCAGTAGCCTTCGGCGCCTTGGGCATTCCGATCATTGTTGCCGGACAAGTCACTGGCATCGACGCGTTCAAGATTGGCGCCATGACTGGCCGCCAACTTCCGCTGCTGTCATTGTTCGTACCGTTCTGGCTGGTGTTCATGATGGATGGCCTGCGCGGAGTGCGTGAAACCTGGCCGGCGGCTCTGGTCGCGGGCTTGAGCTTTGCCGTCACTCAATACTTCACCTCGAACTTCATCGGCCCGGAACTGCCGGACATCACCTCGGCCCTGGCCAGCCTGATATCCCTGACCCTGTTCCTGAAAGTCTGGCAACCGAAGCGCGCCGCCGGCCAGCACATCGCCGGTGCCGTCTCCGCCTCTGTGGTAACCGCCAGCGTCGGCGGTTTCGGTCAGAAGCGCACCACCGTGGCTTCGCCTTACAGCCTCGGGGAAATTTTCAAGGCCTGGTCGCCGTTCCTGATTCTCACCGTGCTGGTCACCATCTGGACCCTGAAACCGTTCAAGGCCATGTTTGCCGCCGGCGGTTCGATGTACAGCTGGGTGTTCAACTTCGCCATCCCGCACCTGGATCAGATGGTGATCAAGGTGGCGCCGATCGTAGCTGCACCGACTGCCATTCCCGCTGTGTTCAAGCTTGACCCGATTTCCGCGACCGGCACGGCGATTTTCTTCTCGGCGCTGATCTCGATGCTGGTACTGAAGATCAATGTAAAAACTGGTCTGACCACTTTGAAAGAGACCTTCTACGAACTGCGTTGGCCGATCCTTTCCATCGGCATGGTGCTGGCCTTCGCTTTCGTTACCAACTACTCGGGCATGTCCTCGACCATGGCGCTGGTACTGGCAGGCACGGGGGCGGCGTTCCCGTTCTTCTCGCCATTCCTTGGCTGGCTGGGTGTGTTCCTCACCGGTTCCGACACCTCGTCCAACGCGCTGTTCAGCTCCCTGCAAGCGACCACTGCACACCAGATCGGCGTCAACGACACCTTGCTGGTAGCGGCCAACACCAGCGGCGGCGTGACCGGCAAGATGATTTCGCCACAGTCGATCGCCGTCGCCTGCGCCGCGACCGGCCTTGTGGGCAAAGAATCGGACCTGTTCCGCTTCACCCTCAAGCACAGCCTATTCTTTGCAACGATCGTCGGCCTGATCACGCTGGCCCAGGCCTATTGGTTCACCGGCATGCTGGTGCACTAAGGACTACAAGAAACACAGAAAAAACCGACGCCGGGCCACGACCCCGGCGTCAGCTATTCACACCCCGGTCTGTAAGGCTGCTGAAAGCTTCCGGCTTTATATTCAGCAGCCTCGACAGACGAATAACCGGGACCACCCGGAGACCGCCTGATGAGCGAGCTTTTTTACAACGCCGTGCCGAATGCGACCCGTGTCGCCCCGCCACTGCCCGAGCCTCGGCAATACCCCAGCGAAAAACCGTCCCGGGTCTACCTCTTCGGGACCTGCGTGGTCGATCTGTTCTACCCGCAAGCCGGGATGGACGCGATCCACTTGCTGGAGCGCGAAGGCATTCGTGTCGAGTACCCGCAAGGGCAAAGCTGCTGCGGCCAACCGGCTTACACCTCGGGTTACACCGAGCAGGCAAGGACCGTGGCGCGCTCGCAATTGGCGCTGTTTGCCGGGGACTATCCGGTGGTGGTGCCGTCAGGTTCTTGCGCAGGCATGCTCCGCGAGCATTACGCCGACTTGTTCAAGGACGAGCCGGACACGTTGAAACAGGTTCAGTCCCTCGCGGCCAGAACCTACGAATTGGCCGAGTTCCTCCTGTTGGTCTGCAAGGTGCAGCTCAAGGACGGAGGCGAACCGGTAAAAGTGGCGTTGCACACGTCGTGCTCGGCACGCCGCGAAATGAACACCCACCTGCACGGTCGCGAGTTGTTGTCGCAGTTGGGCAACGTGGAACGCGTCGACCACAGTCACGAAAGTGAATGCTGTGGCTTCGGTGGGACTTTCAGCGTCCGTATGCCAGACATTTCCGGCGCGATGGTGGCTGACAAGACAAGGTCGTTGAAGGAATCGGGCGCGCACAAGGTACTGAGTGCCGACTGTGGCTGCCTGATGAACATCAACGGCTCGCTGGAAAAGCAAAATGAAGCGTTGCGCGGTCAGCACCTGGCCAGTTTCCTCTGGCAGCGAACCGGAGGTGCCCAATGAGCACTTCCGAGATTATTCCTACGGTCGCCGTAGAAGAAGACTTCCGCACCCGCGCCCACAACGCGCTGGGTGATGCGCAATTGCGAGGCAACTTTCGCAAGGCCATGGATTCACTGATGAGCAAACGGGCAGCCGCTTTCAGCGATGCCCATGAAAGAGAACACTTACGCGCACTGGGCAATGCTGTCCGCGCCCGTGCGTTATCGAAGTTGCCCGAGCTGCTCGAACAACTGGAACAGAACCTGACCCGCAACGGTGTGACAGTGCACTGGGCGGAAACGGTGGACGAAGCCAATGGCATCGTCCTCTCGATCATCCGCGCTCACGAGGGGCGGCAAGTGATCAAGGGTAAATCGATGGTCAGCGAAGAAATGGAGATGAACCATGTCCTCGCTGAACAGGGCATTGAATGCCTGGAATCGGACATGGGCGAGTACATCGTCCAGCTCGACCACGAAAAGCCTTCACACATAATCATGCCGGCAATCCACAAGAACGCCGGTCAGGTCGCGTCCTTGTTCCACGACAAACTTGGCGTGGAATACACCAAGGACGTAGACCAACTCATTCAGATCGGCCGCAGAGTCCTGCGGCAGAAATTCTTTGAAGCAGACATCGGCGTCTCCGGTGTCAACTTCGCCGTGGCCGAAACGGGCACCCTGCTGTTGGTTGAAAACGAAGGCAACGGCCGCATGACCACCACTGTGCCGCCGGTGCACATCGCCGTTACGGGCATCGAAAAAGTCGTGGAAAACCTGCGCGACGTGGTGCCATTGCTGTCATTGCTGACCCGCTCCGCCCTGGGCATTCCAATCACCACCTACGTCAACATGATCTCCGGCCCACGCAAGGAGCATGAACTCGACGGCCCGCAGGAAGTGCACCTCGTACTGCTCGATAACGGCCGCAGCCAGGCCTTTGCCGACAGCGAACTGCGCCAGACCCTGAACTGCATTCGTTGCGGCGCCTGTATGAATCATTGCCCGGTGTACACCCGAATCGGCGGTCACGCCTATGGGGAGGTTTACCCTGGGCCTATCGGAAAAATCATCACCCCGCACATGGTCGGCCTGGCGAAAGTGCCTGATCATCCAAGTGCATCGTCGCTGTGCGGTGCCTGCGGTGAAGTTTGCCCGGTGAAAATCCCGATCCCTGCTCTGTTGCGGCGCCTGCGCGAAGAAAACGTCAAAGCCCCGGACAGCCCCCATCAAGTGATGCGAGGCCAAGGCAGCAAGTACTCGCGCAAGGAGCGCTTCATCTGGAATGCCTGGGCGAAACTCAACAGCTCGCCGATGCTCTATCGCCTGTTCGGATTCTTCGCCACGCGCCTGCGTGCGCTCACGCCAAGCAATGTCGGCCCGTGGACGCAAAACCACAGTGCACCGAAACCCGCTGCCCGCTCGCTGCATGACATGGCCCGCGAACATTTGGCCGAACAGGGAGACCGTTGATGAGCGCCAAGCAAAATATCCTCACCAAATTGCGCAAAAGTCTGACAGGCACCACACCGGTGGCGGACAACTTCGATGTCGAACTGGTGACCCAGCCTTACACCTACACGCCAGAACAACGTATCCCGCAGTTGCGCAAGTTGATGGAAGCCGTGCACACGGAAATCCATCTGACGTCGGGCGAAGGCTGGCCAGCGTTGCTCGCGCAATTGCTGCGGGACCGCCAGTTGCCAAGCCTGCTGATCGCACCGACAACGCACCACGGTCAACGGATCACGCAGCACTGGGCGAATAATCCCGGCCTGCCAATGTTAAAAGCCTACGACCGTCCGGTTGAAGAATGGAAAGCCGAGTTGTTCGGCGACACTCCGGCGAGCCTGACCGGCACGCTCGGTGCCATCGCTGCCACGGGCAGCCTGATTCTCTGGCCGACCCGGGAAGAACCCCGCTTGATGAGTCTGGTGCCACCGGTGCATTTCGCCCTGCTCAAGGCCAGTGAAATCCGCGACAATTTCTATCAGGTGCAGCAAGAATTCGAATGGGCCCAGGGCATGCCGACCAACGCGTTGCTGGTGTCCGGCCCGTCGAAGACCGCCGATATCGAGCAGGTTCTCGCTTATGGTGCCCACGGCCCCAAAGACCTGGTGGTGTTGATCCTGGAGGACCAATGAATCTACCGGCCGCTTTCCTTCGAGATGTGCAGCAGCTGATCCCCCAGGCGCGACGTTTTGACGATCCGTTGTCGACACTGGCCTTCGGCACCGACGCGAGTTTCTACCGGCTGATTCCAAAGCTGGTCATTCGCGTCGAATCTGAAGATGAAGTGGCAGCCCTGCTGAAACTCGCCCAGCGCGATCAGGTTCCGGTGACCTTTCGCGCGGCCGGCACCAGCCTGTCCGGCCAGGCCATCAGCGACTCGGTGCTGATCGTGCTGGGGGATAACTGGAACGGTCGCGAGATCCGCGGCCATGGCACGCAAATCCGTCTGCAACCGGGCGTGATCGGCGCGCAAGCCAATGCGTGGCTGGCACCCTTCGGGCGCAAGATAGGCCCGGATCCGGCATCGATCAACGCCTGCAAAATCGGCGGAATCGTTGCCAACAATGCCAGCGGCATGTGCTGCGGCACAGCGCAAAACACCTATCACACCCTGGCCGGAATTCGCTTGGTCCTGGCTGACGGCAGCCGTCTCGATACAGAGGACGCCGATAGTGTTGCAGCGTTTCGCCAAAGCCATGCCACGTTGCTGGAGCGTCTGGCAACTTTGGGGCGCGAGACCCGCGCAAACGCCGAACTGGCTGCAAAAATTCGCCACAAATACCGCCTGAAAAATACCACCGGACTGTCGCTCAATGCCTTGGTGGATTTCCACGAGCCTGTGGATATCTTGAGCCATCTGCTGGTCGGTTCCGAAGGTACGCTCGGCTTCATCAGCGCGGTGACCTACGACACCGTGATCGACCACCCGAACAAAGCCTCGGCGCTGATCGTATTCCCGGACGTGGAATCCTGTTGCAACGCGGTCACTGTGTTGAAGGGCCAGCCGGTGTCGGCCGTTGAGCTGCTGGACCGCCGCAGCTTGCGCTCGGTGCAGCACAAACCCGGCATGCCTGCTTTCGTACAGCATCTATCGGAAAATGCCTGCGCGTTGCTGATCGAATCCCGCGCCGCGACGTCCACATTGCTACACGAACAGCTGGCGCAGATCATGGCATCACTGGCGTCGTTCACCGTGGAGAAGCAAGTCGACTTCACAGAGGATCCGCAGGAAAACGCCCGTCTCTGGGCGATCCGAAAGGACACCTTCCCCGCCGTTGGTGCAGTGCGAAAAACCGGCACCACGGTGATCATTGAAGACGTAACCTTTCCAGTCGAGCAACTGGCCATTGGTGTGAATCGACTGATCGAGTTGTTCGACAAACATCACTACGACGAAGCGATCCTTTTCGGACACGCTTTGGAAGGCAATCTGCACTTTGTCTTTACCCAAGGCTTCAACAACCCGCAAGAAGTCGCACGCTATCAGGCGTTCATGGACGACGTGGCGCAACTGGTGGCAGTGGAGTTCGGCGGTTCGCTGAAGGCCGAACACGGCACCGGGCGAAACATGGCGCCCTTCGTTGAGCTGGAATGGGGCAGCGACGCCTACCAACTGATGTGGCAGCTCAAACGCCTGCTCGACCCCAACGGTATTCTCAATCCTGATGTGGTGCTCAGTGAAGACCCGCAGATCCATCTCAAGCACCTAAAGCCCCTGCCGGCCGCCGACGAGATTGTGGATAAATGCATCGAATGCGGTTTCTGCGAACCGGTATGCCCGTCGAAGGGCCTGACCCTGAGCCCACGCCAGCGCATCGTGATCTGGCGTGACATCCAGGCGAAGAACCGCGCTGGGGTCGATACCCGCGAACTTGAAGCGGCCTACGAATACCAGGGCATCGACACCTGCGCCGCGACCGGCCTCTGCGCACAACGTTGCCCCGTAGGGATCAATACCGGCGAGCTGGTGAAAAAGCTCCGCAGCCGCAAAGCAACGCATACGAAAACCGCCAATTGGCTGGAAGGCAATTTCGCCGCGGCACTGCAAGGTGCACGTTTCACCCTGCACGTGGCCAACGGTGCGCGGATGTTGCTGGGCGCACCCAGACTGACGAAGTTGTCGGCAACGTTGACGCGCCTTTCAAAAGGCCAGGTCCCGCAGTGGACCAACGCGATGCCGCAACCGGAAAAAGCCATTCGCTTCAGTCCGCCAGTGACCGACGCACGCCCCCGCGTGGTCTATCTGGCCGCCTGCGTATCCCGCGCCATGGGCCCGGCGGCGGGAGACACAGAGCAAATGTCGCTGCACGACAAAACCCGTGGCCTGCTGGAAAAGGCCGGTTACCAAGTGGTGTTCCCGGACAACCTGGACAGCCTTTGCTGCGGCCAGCCATTTGCCTCCAAAGGCTATGCCGAACAAGCCGAGCACAAACGACAGGAATTGATCGGCGCCCTGCTTCACGCCAGCCGTGGCGGGCTCGACCCGATCTACTGCGACACCAGCCCCTGCACCTTACGCCTGGTCCAGGACCTGGGTGAAGCCCGCCTGGACCTGTACGACCCGGTGCGCTTCATCCGTACTCACCTGATGGATCGCCTGACGTTCACACCGCAGGACGCCCCGATCGCCGTGCACGTGACGTGCAGTACACAGCACCTCGGCGAAAGCCAGGCGCTGATCGATCTGGCGCGCAAGTGCAGTAAAAACGTGGTCATTCCCGAAGGCATCCACTGCTGCGGCTTTGCCGGCGACAAGGGTTTCACCACGCCGGAGTTGAACGCCCACTCGCTGCGCACGCTCAAGGATGCGGTACAACAATGCAGCGAGGGGATCTCTACCAGCCGCACCTGTGAGATCGGTCTGACCCAACATGGCGGCATTGACTACCACGGACTAGTCTATCTGGTGGACCGCGTTACCCAGGCTAGGGTGCCCTGATAGCAGGATCTCAAGGAAGACGCATTAAGGCACCTCCCTTAATGCGTCTTGCCGGAATCGACAGTTTTACAGCAGACAAACAGAACCCTGACGTGCCGCCGCAGTCCACTGATCAAGTCCTGCAAACGTGGGACCTCCAAAACCCGGCAGCCCGTCCTGACGGCCAGCGACGCCTGGTCTTTCAGCTCAAGGAGAAATACATGAATCGTTCTGTTCTGTTAGGTCTGTTCGTTACTGCTTCCATCATGGCTTCCCCTTCGTTCGCCGCAGAAGACCTTTGCGCGGTCAACATCAAAACCATTGAAAACGGCAAGGCACAGATTCCTCCGGATGTAGCCAAGCAGGTAGACGCTTCCCTTGAGAAAGCCAGAGCCGACCAGGCAAAGGGCACCAAAGAAGGTACTGATGATTGCATCGCCGAGACCACTCAAACCATCCAGGACATCACGAACGCGAAAAAAGGCGGTAAGTAACCTGGCTCAAGGTCAACCTTCGGGTTGGCCTTCTGGGTCCCGTTGGCGTACACTGCGCAGGCCTGTTGCTCACTTTGATTCACAGAGCACCAGGCTCGGGGCCGTTTAGGATTCGACGCCGGTTGCGAAACTTTAGGTGCATGCCGAGTTGGTAACAGAACTCGTAAATCCACTGTTGCAACTTCTTATAGTTGCCAATGACGAAACCTACGGGGAATACGCTCTCGCTGCGTAAGCAGCCTTAGCCCTTCCCTTCTGGTACCTTCGGGTCCAGCAATCACCAGGGGATGTCTGTAAACCCAAAGTGATTGTCATATAGAACAGAATCGCCGTGCAGTACGTTGTGGACGAAGCGGCTAAAACTTACACAACTCGCCCAATGCACCCTGCCCGTCGGGTCGCTGAGGGTTAACTTAATAGACACGGCTACGCATGTAGTACCGACAGCGGAGTACTGGCGGACGGGGGTTCAAATCCCCCCGGCTCCACCATTTCATCATCTAAAGACGTCCACGGACGTCTTTTTTTGTGCCTGGAATCCAGTAAACACGCGGCTTCCAGCGCTTTTGCGGTCTTCTGAGATTTTTTGAGTTCCAGCCATTCGGGTATTCCAAACGGTATTCCAGGCCATCCGGTGCTAATCTTTGGAATACCAAATCAGAGCCTGAGGAAAATCTCATGCCTGCTCAAACCCTCCGCCTCTCCGATCGGCAGCTCAAGGGAGTCAAACCCGCGTCCAAGGATTATGTCCTCACCGACGGTGACGGTTTGCAGCTCCGTGTACGCAGCAATGGCTCTCTGCTGTGGAATTTCAATTACCGTGAACCGGTGACCAAGAACCGCATCAACATGGGCTTGGGCACCTACCCCGAACTGTCACTGGCGAACGCCCGAAAGATGGCGGTCGAAGCACGCGAGCTGCTCGCCCAAGGCATCGATCCGAAGGTGCAGCGCGATACGCTGAGTGAGGCCAAGCGCGCAGAAACGGAACACACCTTCGAGAACGTGGCCACCGCCTGGTTCGAGCTGAAGAAGGACTCCGTCACACCGGCATACGCCGAAGATATTTGGCGCTCGCTCACACTGCATGTATTTCCAGACCTGAAAACAACGCCGCTTTCAAAAATCAGCGCCCCAATGATCATCGAACTGCTTCGCCCAATCGAGGCCAAAGGCAGCCTCGAGACAGTGAAGCGATTGAGCCAACGGCTCAACGAGATCATGACCTACGGGGTCAATTCAGGACTGATCTTTGCGAACCCCCTCAGTGGCATTCGCGCAGTATTTAAAAAACCCAAGAAACAGAACATGGCCGCGCTACGACCCGATGAGCTTTCCGAGCTCATGATCGAAATCGCAAACGCCAGCATCAAGCGGATCACCCGCTGCCTGATCGAATGGCAACTGCACACCATGACCCGTCCTGCCGAAGCGGCTACCACCCGATGGGCAGACATCGACTTCGACAAACGCATCTGGACCATCCCGCCGGAGCGCATGAAGAAGCGTCGTCCGCACACCATCCCGCTGACAGAACAGGCACTCGCCTTACTGGAGACACTCAAGCCCCATAGCGGCCACAGGGAATACGTGTTCCCAGCAGATAGAAACCCGCGCACCCACGCCAACAGCCAGACCGCCAACATGGCGTTGAAACGCATGGGCTTCCAGGACCGCTTGGTCAGCCACGGCATGCGCTCCATGGCCAGCACCATCCTGAACGAGCATGGGTGGGATCCGGAGCTGATCGAAGTTGCGCTGGCGCATGTCGACAAGGATGAAGTCCGTAGTGCCTACAACCGGGCGGATTACATCGAACGCCGGCGTCCGATGATGGCTTGGTGGAGCGAGCATATCCAAAAAGCAGCAACAGGCAGTCTGTCCGCAGCTGCCATCAATGACACCAGGAACTGCAATGTCGTGCCGATACACTGAGCATTCACTGCCGATAAACTGCCTTCCGGGTACAACTGGCGCTCCTACCCACCGCGCGCGCTTCATCCGCTGGTACAGCTCACGTGCGAAGACCTAGATATCGAGCCAAGTGGCCGACTGCCAAATGCGGATGGAGATGCGGCCAGTGGGGCGTGAAGGTGTAGGACCTGGATTGTCGTTTGACCCATGTACTAAGGGCGACTGGCTGTACCCCCACTGGAAGGCAATCCTAATACCGACACGTAGCGCTCAATTCGAGGTAGTTCAGGAGGTAGCTCAACTGCGCGAGCCGTACCATACTCCCGCGTTCTGTTTACGCGTAGAGCGCGCCACACATGATTTCGCGCAGCGAAAGACTTGGCTGGCTTAACACGGAATTGATGTCGAAGGGATCTGAGAACCATGGCGGACTATTTCACCACCGAACACTTCGAGTTGCTGAACAAGTGGATAGGGCAAAAGCGTGACGAATCAAAACCTGAACAAAACCAGGCCTACGATGATCTGAAGAAGGCCTACGAGGTAACAGAAACGTGGGCGAAAAAGCTAAAGACTGAGTTGTTTCCAATGGGCCGCGTGGAGATTCGCAAGCGCCCTACCAACCAAGGTAATAATTTCGCTGGCTACAACTGGGCAAAAATCTACCCCTCGTCCGAGGCGCCGAAGGAGTTGGCCTACACCGTAGGCATCGATGCCGATGACGGCTTCGTGGTCAAGATCGATACCGTGGGACTAGATGAGTCCGGTGCGCTGCGAAAAGCCTATTTAGCGTTGCGCGGCCCCTATAACAACTCATCCCCCTTTGTCACCAAAATGCCTTCAGGCGATGGTCTGGAGAAATCACTGGACCAGCTCGTTTCGTGGAGTATCGAAGCGATCCGTAGCTTCAAGCTGCGCTACGACGAAGTGGTTACCAAATTGAACCTCGGTAAGACACTGAGCGACGAGGACCTGCTCAAGCACTTCGACAGTAAACCCGCATTCCAGACTTTCCGTGCCTCGTGGTCACCACCTGACAAAGCGCTGTTCTGTCGATTGGCGCGGGCTGTCCATACGGCAGGTCTGGACTGGTGGCACATGAATAAGGGCGTCCAAGTGCGGTTTGGCCGCAAGAATCCCGGAAGCGAGCGCGCGGTTGGTGTGCTTGGCGTGATTCGGGGCACACGGACGCGGAAGCTCTCATGGACGCGGGAGATGGGTGTGTTAACCAAGCTCAACCGCGAACCGCTGACTGAGGAATTAGTCTCGAAGATCGAAACAGCCATTACTGCCGAGCGTGAATCACTCGACGACTGGCTGGCGCTTGAAACGGAGCGGCCGGGACTGTGGCCGGATCAACTGCGGGATGATCCAGTGGAGCAAGGTGATGATGCCGACGAAGACGAAGTAGCCGACTCTGATGCAGCGAGGTTTCCCATCAACCGTATCTACTACGGCCCTCCCGGCACGGGGAAGACCTACGAGTTGTCGAAGCTGCTTAAGCGAGAGTATGAGCAGGCCATGACCTCCGTATCCAAGGAAGAGTGGCAAAATCAATTTGTCGGCGAGAAGGCAGTGGGCCTCACCTGGTGGGAGGCAGCTGCAGCGGCTCTCTACCATCTGGGCGGGAAAGCGAGCGTCGACACACTGCTCAACCACCCTTTTATGAAAGCTATTGCCGTCGCCAAGAGTGCGAACAAGAATGTACGAAACACTATTTGGGGTGCCCTTCAGTACCACACGATTGAGGCATCTGAAACTGTCAAAATGAGCAAGCGGATGGCACCGGCTGTATTTGACAAGCTACCGGATTCGTCCTGGATACTTGCAGGGGACTGGGAGGACGCAGCCGCTGACCTGAAAAAGCTCGTGGATGAGTACGATGCCGGCCCACCCTCAGCCGAATACATCAAACGCTACAGTTTCGTTACCTTCCACCAATCCTATGGTTACGAGGAATTCGTAGAGGGCCTCCGACCGGTTCTCGACGGCGATACAGAGACCGGTGAAATCCATTACGAGATCCGCGCGGGGGCTTTCAAGGATCTGTGCCGGAAGGCACGAATGGCACCGGATCAACAATTCGCGATGGTGATCGACGAGATCAACCGAGGCAACATCAGCAAGATCTTCGGCGAGTTGATCACCCTGATTGAAGCTGATAAGCGCGAAGGAGCAGCAAACGCCATTTCGGTGACGTTGCCGTATTCCGGCGAAAGTTTTTCGGTGCCAGCCAACATCGACATTATTGGCACAATGAACACGGCAGACCGATCGCTTGCGTTGCTGGATACTGCGCTGCGCCGTCGATTCGAATTTGTGCCAGTGATGCCGGACGCTCGCGATGAGCCGGGTGCACCACTCGCAGGCCTTCGGGTCAGTATGGGCGAGCAACTGGTAGATGTGCCTCGCATGCTTGATGCCATAAACCAGCGCATTGAGATGCTCTACGACCGTGATCATTGTATCGGCCACGCATACTTCACACCGTTAGCGCATGTTCCTGATGGGGATGAACGATTTGTAGCATTGCAACAGGTGTTCAGTACTCGCATTTTGCCCCTGCTCGAAGAGTACTTTTTTGAAGACTGGCAAAAGATCCGTCTTGTATTGGCGGACAACCAGAAATCTCCCACCGCAAGTTTTGTTGTTGAGGGGCAGGATCAGGAGGACGATTTGGCTCGACTGTTCGGCAGCGACCATGGCATGGATAGCTACTCCACTAAGCGCCACTACGCTGTGCAGGAGGCTGCGTTCTCAAATCCGGATGCCTACATCGGCATCTACCTGACATTGTCGACTTGAATGGTGAGGGGCGCGTGAGCGGCATCTCGATCTACGAATTTGACGTGCTAACAGCTGCGACGTCGAGTGATGCGCATTCCGAGGGTTTGCACAGGGTCCCGGACAAGGTCTACGAATGGCTCGAACGCCAGTGCCTACGGACAGCCAACGAAAGTGGTTCACAATGGCTGCGTCTGACTCAGCGGCGTGGGTATCGTGTCGTTCAGGTCACCAGTTTTGTCGGAGTGATCCGTGCACCGGACGGTTACCAGATCGAAGTGCTACCCAAAGTCGGCAAAGCAATAGGCGGAGGCGCGATGGAGGCGCGTCAGCTTCTAATTGAGATGCTCTGCTGTCTTCAAGGCTTCCGCCACGTTCAAACCGACAGCGCCAAGCTCTCGGCGACACGAATGCCCTTGCTAGAAGTTTTTATTGCCGAGTTTTTGCGCTCGGTTGAGCACATCGTCAAACGAGGGTTACGCAGCAACTATTCCTGTCGGCAGGACAACCTGTTTGCACTTCGCGGCAAGCTGATGATGGCATCGCATCTGCGGCAAAACCTATATCGGGCAGACCGTTTCTTCACAGAGCACGACGAGTTTTCGATCGATCGCCCGGAAAACCGCTTGCTGCACACCGCATTGCGACGAGTACTAATGCTGTCGGCCTCTCAGACTCATCAGCAATTGGCCTGTGAGTTGGAGTTCGTGTTTGCAGAGGTCCCGATGTCAATGCAGCCACGGATCGATTTCCAGCGGGTGCGGCTTGACCGGGGCATGGGCTACTACAGCGATGCGCTGGCTTGGGCGAGATTGATTCTAGAAGAGCAGTCGCCCTTGACTGGCGGCGGCGGTCACAATGCTCCATCACTCCTGTTTCCAATGGAGGCAGTGTTCGAAGCGTTCGTCTCCAAGCATCTCGCGAAACAACTGGCGCGACCGCTTGTCTTGAAAACCCAAGCACGCAGTCATCACCTGGTTCGCCATCGAGAGCAGAACTGGTTTTGCCTAAAGCCAGACCTGTTGATTCGGGATACCAACAAGGATCTGCTGGTTCTCGACACAAAATGGAAACTTTTGGATGGGCTGAAAGCGAATGGCACGAACAAATACGGCCTCGCGCAAGGCGATTTCTACCAATTACAGGCCTACGGACAGAGCTATCTGAACGGAAAGGGGGATGTGGTGCTGATTTACCCTAAGACGGCCGCATTCGACCTGCCGCTCTCAGTATTCGAGTTCCCCAAGGTAGACGGTCTGCGGCTGTGGGTACTACCCTTTTGCCTGAAGTCACGCCAGCTTTTGGTTCCGGGCAGTGCTCCGTTTACTGCAGTTTTCAAGGGCACGCAAAGGGAAATTACCTCCGGACTTGAGCTGCCGGTATTAGACTGACAACTGTCCACTCGTAGATCGCCAGAGCAGCAATAGCCAGACCGCCAACATGGCCGTGAAACGCATGGGCTTCGAGGCCGGTTGTTCAGCCTCGACATACGCTCCATGGCCAGCACCATCCTGAACGAGCATGGGTGGGATCCGGAGCTGATCGAGGTCGCGCTGGCGCATGTCGACAAGGACGAAGTCCAAAGCGCTTACAGCCGAGCTGACTAAATTGAACGTCGGCGTCCGATGATGGCTTGGTGTAGTGAGCACATCCAAAAAGCAGCAACGGGCAGTCTGTCGACAGCCGCCATCAATGACACCAGGAACTGCAATGTCGTGCCGATACGGTGAGCGCTCACCGAACGCCGCCGGTGACCGAAAATGACACCCCAGATGGAGTGATGGTTTATTTGGCGACAGCGGCGACACTGGCGACAGCCCGCGTAATACGTGGTCTGCAACATGGCGACAGAGGTGGCGACTGTCGCCGCTGCAAGCCTCTCTCTTGGGACTTTCTCGGCCAAGCCCACGCGAGCGGGAAGGCTCCGCATTCCCACTCGCATGGGCTCACATTAAAAACCGACCAACGACCACCCGGCCATGGAAAACCACCGGCCTCCAAGGTCTTCCAGCGCTACCAAATGGCGCAAGAGTCACCCCCAAAATACTGTTGACCGCTAGCAGAACGAGCGCTAAACCAAAACCGTACCAGCGCTGTCCTCGACAGCACCCAGGTAGCCAGAACCTTTGAGGCTACGCCACATCGTGGTGGTTCCCCCCAAGTGCGATTAGCGTCCGGCGGCTCGCACGGTCACAGCGATGTGATGGATGCCACTTCTTCCAGAATGCCCACTGCGGCAGCTCATACTCTCCCTGGCTGCTCTGCAGCAACTTATCCGCTTGGCCATTTCTTGCGCCAACCTGTTGCCCGTCTCTTTGCCCCCTAAAGAGACGGGCGCTCCTACCACTGCTGCAGCCCCGCTCGCATGGGGCTTTGCGGCTTTCCCCCTCGTGACAATCGGCGTGACAAACACCGAACGAATGCTCACTCGCCACAGCGATGCCGATGATGGTGCCGCAGCCCACGGAATGGACTGCACCTGACTGACAGTCAGGCATGCCCCAATCATCGCCTCACTGCCTTCACCTGACTCAGGATCTCGCGGCACCGGTTTCGTCAGCCAGTGCAGCCTCCACCCGCCCACTTCTTCGGAAGTGCCCAGGAGGCCAGATCATGAGATGCCCAAGCTCCCGGTCGTAAGGAGCCGCCAGTCCCGCGTTAGTGGACAACCCTCACAGGTCGCAGGGGCCTAGATCCCTGATAACACTCAACAACCGTGGCGGGATGAGTGAGGACGAAGTCGATAATCTCAGGAGAGTTGCGATGCAACTGTGCGAAGCGTTCGAGCCACCACAACCGTTGCTGGAATATCAGCAGGCGCCACTGTCCTACCCGGTCGAAGCACTGGGGGAATTGTTGGGCCCTGCGGTCGAACGACTGGCCGAGGTGATCGGCGTGCCCTGCGCCATGGCCGCGCAATCGGTGCTGGCCAGCGCTGCCCTGGTGAGTCAGGGTCATGCCAATGTCGAACTCGATGGCCGAACCTATCCATTGTCCCTCTACCTACTGACGGTGGCGTCCTCGGGTGATCGCAAAAGCGCGGTGGATCATCTGGCACTGAAGGCGGCGCGCGACTGGGAACGACAGCAGTGGACCCTGTATGCGGAAAAGCTCAAAGCCTATCGCGCCGCTACCAGCCTCATGGCCAAACCCAAAACCTCAACGGAGCGTGCAGAGGCGAAAGGCGGTGAGCTGTCCGAGCCCGTACCGCCGAGACTAATCATTGCCGAGCCCACCATTGAGGCCCTGGTCAAAAGTCTGTGCAATGGCTTGCCCAGCATGGGCTTGTTCAATGATGAAGGTGGCCAGTTCTTGGGCAGCAGCACCATGAGCAAAGAGAATCTGCTCAAGGCGATCACCACCTTGTCGACACTGTGGGATGGCAGTCCGATCGACCGGGCGCGCTCTATGGCCGGAGAAAGCCTCCGCGCCTACGACCGCCGCCTCAGCCTGCATTTGATGTTGCAGCCTTACTTGGCCAACCAGCTACTCAAAGACTCGGTGATCAAAGGCCAAGGCATCCTGGGCCGCTGCCTGATCAGCTGGCCCGAACGTCTGGTCGGTCAGCGCTTGTACAAGGCAGTCGACCTGACGCGAGATGCCAAAGTCCAGCGCTACCAAACGCGCATCACCGCCCTGCTGGATAAGCCACTGTCGCTGTACAAAGACGGTTCACTTAACCCCGCCAGGCTGGAACTGACGCCCAGCGCTCGCACTGCCTGGATTGATATTCACGACACCATCGAATGCCAGTCTGGCGAATTCGGTGAGCTGGCAGGAGTCCAATCCGTCGCAGGAAAAGCGGCGGCCAATGTGCTGCGCATCGCCGGTGTGCTCGCGGTAATTGAAGATGCGAATGTAGTGAGTGAGGCCCATATTCAACGCGCCTCAACACTGATGGATTACTACCTGGCGGAAATCCAACGCCTGACCGAACAAGAGCCAATCAACACTTTACGTGAGGAAGCGGATCGACTGCTGCGCTGGCTGACGCAAAAAGGCTGGACCCAATTCACCATCCGCGACCTGAATCGCAACGGCCCTCGCTTTGCCCGCAAGAGCAGCCATCACACCGCCACACTGCTCGTCGAGCTGATCACGCATAACTGGCTGAACAGTCGCGATGCCAAAACGTTCGAGGTCCGCCATGTTTCGCCTCAATGACGCGGTGCGCTGCTACCAGGCGCAACATCAATCGCAATCAGAAACACGGCGTGTCGCCGCTTCTGTCGCCACCTTGTCGCCACACGCCAGGCCAGGAATGGCGCGGGTTGTCGCCACTGTCGCCGCTGTCGCCACACCACCAATTGCTCCCGCCGACATAGCCCTGCTGATCGAACAACTGCGTGAGGAAGGGGCACTGCTGGAACACCAGGAGAACGCCCTCCTGGTCCGCCCGACACACTGGCAGCAGGTGGACAGGCTCAGCCCCCACTGGAAAGCCCTGCTGCTCTTTCTGCAAACAAACGAAAACGGTGATGACGATGGCACTGGTCGGTCGGCGTGATGGTCGCAACTTTGGCTATGGCCGCCAGCTGAGCTACGCCGGCCCACAAGCGCTCAAGGATCTGTTTGCCGGTGGCCACTTTGCCACGGTCAGAGCGCATAGCGATCGCTGGCAAGCGTTTGTGCGTTGGTGTCGGTCAGAGGACGGCCCCGGTTACAACGATGCGCGCCGGATCGATCACCGGACGCTGCAAGACTACGCCGCTTACCTGCACCAGCAGATCCAGCAAGGTGAACTCTGCATCGCCACCGCGCAGAACCGCCTGAGCAGCGTCAACCGCACCCTCGCTGCGCTGCGTGGTGATCAGGACGTGAGGATCGCCAGCCCGAGTCAGGCGTTGGGACAACAGCGCTCGAACGTACGCACCCGTGCACCGGATGGCCAAGACCACCAACAAATGCAGCGAGTACTCGAGGTGCTCGGCGAACAGCAATACGAACGGGTGGCCGCGATTGTGATGTTGGCCCGAACAACCGGTATGCGCCTGCGCGAAGCGATCCTGGCTGACCTGCCACGACTGCAACGAGAAGCCGAACACTTAGGTCGCATCAACATCCAGGACGGCACCAAAGGCGGCCGCTCAGGGGCATCAGCCCCGCGATGGGTTGTGGCCAATGAAGAGTTCAAGGCGGCGCTGCAGTTGGCTCGTCATGCGTCGCCGCCCCATAGTCGTAACTTGCTGGCCCGAGACGAAAGCTACGCCGCGTTCCTGCAACAGACCGTGCGTCCCGCCCGCGGAATACTCTTTGAACAAGGACTGAAGGGCTTTCATGAACTGCGAGCAGCTTACGCCTGCGAGCGTTACGAACAACTCACCGGCCACGCTGCACCGGTCAATGGTGGCCACTGCTATCGCATTGACCCCGACCTGGATCGACAGGCGCGCCTACAAATCAGCCTTGAGCTCGGGCATAACCGGATCAATGTCGTTTCGGCATACATTGGAGGTCGAGCGTGACCACTCCCTTCGATATGGCGCTTTTCCTGAGCGGCGTTCTGACTGGTTCGAAGGTCACGCAGCATCGTCACCTACGGCAAGCTCGAGTCATGCAAGCGGCCATTCAAAAGCGATGGCAACGAGATAATCCCTGGAGTTGGCGGCTCAAGCATGTGCGTTGGTTTCTCACTCAGCACTTGAAAGACCATTCCGCCGCCACCCGGTATTACTATCGACTCACCGCTTCATTGGTCTGGAAGCGATTAGGGAAAAAAAGCAGTTGCTGATCTGACGCTCGAATCGTGAGTAGGCAGACTTCATCTATCTCAACAATTTCCGGGCGGTCATCCCCTCCATCCCTTTGGATTAGTTTTGAAGGTAAAAATACGCCAGGTATATTGGATGGTGCCAACGTGTACCCACGGGAAGTGGTCAAGATAGCACTGGAACATAACGCAGCAGCCGTGATCTTAATGCACAACCACCCCTCCGGAGACCCCGAACCCAGCCATGCCGACCGCACGCTGACCTCAACCCTCAAGAATGCCCTCAACATGGTCGGCACCCAAATATTGGATCATGTGATGGTGGGAAGTGACGGCTGCGTATCGCTGGCAGAGCGAGGTTATCTATAGGGATTAAAAATCACCAAAACTTCCTTTTTATTTGAGAGAGCAAACTCGTCCATCCACGCAATTACTCGACTATGGCCTTTAAGAAAGCATCTCGCGCGTCCTGATAAAACTGAATGTCGATTTTGGTCGCCATATCATCAGAAAGATCGTGCAGTTGGCGACGACAGGTGACAGGCATAAGCAGTGTGCTTGCGCCCTTTTCAACCGCCAACTCAGCAATAGTCACCGGGTTATGGACAGGCTCGATGGATCCACCCAGATTGATCTCGCCAACCACAATAAGCCCGCCGCGCACGGACTTTTTCAGCAGTCCGCTACACATGGCAATCAGTGCCGCGATGCCCAACTTTGATCCGCGCTTTGCAGCATCGAAGGCACGTAGCTGGATGGTGAACTCGTGAGCACGAGGATCACGATCACCTATTAACTGACCAGCCCTAGCGTACAAGTTCTGCTCTGCGTAACGTACCGACTCCTTAAAGGACGCGGGCACCGGGTTATTGAGAATTTTTACTCCTGAACCTGGCCCTTCATTGACTTCAATTCGATAGAGTCCGACGTTATCGTCAACGTCGGCACCACCTTCGCTGATGGTCCAGATCTGACCAGGCTCTAGGGGATCACCGCCAATCTCGTTATCGGCGCGCAGTTCTGGAGTGGCCACAAATTTCTCTACACCATCGTCACCGATGAAATAGCTGAAGTGGGTGTTCCTAAATTCGGCCGAACCTATACGTTTTTGCTGCTCCTTGACCCGGCGACGCACCTCAAGCGCCAGCCGAACGGCCCACTCAAGATCTTCATCCGAAACCTCCAAGGAGGCATCAGGATAGAGCAGCTTGAGCAGACCGGAGACCGTCTTGTTCACTGCATTGGTGTCGCGGCCGCTAAGCGCCCCGCCCAAGTGCACTCGGTTTTGCATGACACTGACCCGGCTCTCATAGCGCAAACGGCTCAGGCACTCGGAGAAGAAATCGCTGACCAGGCCGAAATGATCGGTGGTCAACTCACGATTCATCTTTGGTACGTCCCAACCTGGCAGAAAGCAATGAATCCGGTCCATCCAGGCGGTATCGTCACGCATCTCCGGAGGCAACGGGCCGAACAGATGTCCGACACGTTGCTGATGCTCGACATCGACATCGAAGTTGCCCACGAACACCAGTGAACCATTAGCGCGAATGCTTTCCTTGCCGCGGCTGAACTCACCAGACTCCATATAGCCCTTCATGATATTGATACCTTCCTTCGAGTCGAAGGAAATACCGCTGATCTCGTCAAAGCAGACTACGTCGTATTGGCAAACCAGGCCGCGCTGGCCGCTAGCATTGTTGACGAACATTTTGGCAATGGTCGCCTTCCCCCCAGAGATCAGGTGAGCGTAAGGCGAAACTTGTTGAAATAGGTGGCTTTTACCCGTTCCACGAGGACCCAGCTCAACCAAGTTGTAATTGCGCTCTACAAAAGGAACCATGCGCAATAACAAAGCATCTTTCGCCCGCGGATTCAGATTATCCGGCTCAAGACCAATGGAGCGTAAAAGGAAATCTTTCCACTCAGCACTGCTGAATACCTTGCGCGCCTCACCCAGGCTGTCCAACACATCACGCTTGGAGAGTTGAATTGGCCGCAGATCCTGAACACCGAATGGATTGCCTCGCTCTTCTGCAATGGCTGCGTCATACTCCAGCGTGATTTCAGCGTAAAAGCCACCGGTCAACAGACGCTCATTGTCATCCACAAGCTTGTCTGCGATACGCACATTGTTAAGTTGTACGCTGGGCAGACTCACCAGATAGCCATTGTCCTTCTGACTAAAGCGGGCACTGACCAAGTCAATCAGCTTAACCGTTCCATTCTTATAGGCACGAGCTTTGAACAGCTCCTCTTCGCCAGCCTTGACGGTACGCGAGGAGAGTTGCCGTTCAACGATTTCGATGCCTTCCTCGATCTCCTCCGGATCAGTACTGGCGCAATAACGCCCCAGCAGAAATTCAACCACGTAAGTAGGCACCGGAAATTGGCGGGCAAAGGTACGGACGAGGTCTTTGCGCACGATATAACCCTCGAAAGCTGTCGCGGCCTTCGAGTCGAGGACATCTAGTTCAATCACGCTTCATCTCCCACCAAAGTCGCCTGTCGTGCCAATACATTACCGGCCTCATCCAGAACCACCACCACAGATGCTGCACCTACCTGCTCATCGTCCTCCACCAGTAAGCTGCATTTACCCCCCTTCAGAGCCTTGGACCGCACAATCGAGCTCGCCGCATCAGCGGGACTGCTGCGCAAATCCACTTGGAGATTTTCAGCGCTACTCTGCACTTCAACTCGGCAAGTCAGTCCCAACCACTGAACCTTGGTAATCGTCGCCAGAGCGAGGTTCTTGGCTGGGGCTACGGTATTGATCACTTCCAAAATCGGGGTCAGACACTCCTGTAGGCTCAGACCGCCATGGTCGTAGTAACGACCAGCCAGGAATGCACTGGCGCCAGGCGCAACTGCAATCGTTTGTGCAGGACTCCAATACCAATTGACCGTAGGCAGACCTGTCTGCACGGTATCTTTGATTTCCGCGCAACGTGCCCAGCGGATCTCGGTGAGATGCTTGGGCAGGTCAACTTTGCTCATCGGCAGGGGTGTCAGCAACCACCCATGGTCAGTAACGATTCGTACTTTTCGCCAACCTGCTTGCAACAACTCCTGCACCCGCAAGTACACATCCTGCAGGAGTGAATCAATGCGGCCAGCCAAACGTAGTTTATCAGTGTGTCCAGCTTCGTCGATATTGCCAGTCTGCACCCAGGCACGCCCTTTAGGATCACCGTTTTCATCAGCTGCAAGCACCTGCCAACCACTCTCTTCCATAAGCTTGCGCAAGTAATATCCACTAAAGGGCTTGTCTTCGTTTTTCAGGCTGGGCTGAAAATCGCTGTCAGTGTCTCGCCCTGTAAGCTGTTGGTGAATTGGCAAGATCGCTGCTTTTGCTGTAGCCGTGACCGAGGGCAATGCCGACCAGTTATAGCCGTGCCTAACCTCTCCCAGCGCCTGTAACTGCAAGGCAAAGCGCTGTGCCACGTCGTAGCGCAGACCATCAACGAAGAACACAACCTCACCAGCAGTCTGGTAGGCCGCAACTGCTTCGTTAACCCCTCGACTACCGGGATACCCTTTAAGCCTCACTAATTGCTGAAAGTTGAGCGCTGTCTCATGCAACCAAGGGGTATACAGGTTATTCAGCAACTCTTGCACCACAGCCTGCAACGAAGGCTCACGAGCCATTGCCAAGGCGCGTAGCAACGCATCATCAACCTTCCAGTAATGGTGGCGGTAATGCTCAGCCATCTCTTCAGGACTTGTTCCTGAAAGACCGCTATCGCCAACCAGCCCGGCAATCAACACCAGAGGTTCAAGCAGCCGAGCCACAGGCGCTAACCCCATTTCTGCCCATACCCAACTCCGGCGCACGCCATGATGTTGTTCAAGCGTGATTAGACGCTGACGTAACACAGACGATCCTTGCCCAACTAGTGACTTGAGCTGTTTCAACAACTCAGCTTCTTGCTGGTGGTTATAGTTTGGGAAACTCGACACATCAGCTGCCAAATCAGGCTGACAGCGCATTAATAAGGTTGGCAAACGAGAATAAGCCGCAGTATTTTCGGCAAAGCGCTCCCAAACCCTCGCCCAGGCCCCCAGCCGCCCACAGAAATTTTCTGCAGCGACGAGATCTCCGTCTCGCTCAGGGTGGACATGAAACTCACTATGACAAATCCCTACAAATGCTTCCCAGCGCGGCCCAGCCCAGTTTTCTTGTACGGCCTTGGAATCGGACATCCAGGTTAAGACGTCTCGCACCGCATCGGTACTGAGCAACTGATTGAAATCACTGGCCTCAAGCCGATGATTCTGTAATTGAGCTATCTCACTGTCCAATAACGGCTCTAAAGCACGCAACAAAGCCGCTTGGGTCTTGCCATCTTGAGCCACATCCAACGCCAGACCGCCACTGCGAGAAACAAGAAATGCATTAAGCGTCCAGTCCTTGGCATTTACCTGGCTCCATAAGGTTCCGCGATATTGCAATTCGGCCAAAGGCTGCAAATCGGCTGGACAGGCTGAAATTGCTCGAAGATCCTGACGACTAACGCCAGGTAAATAGATAATTGGAATGAGACCAGTAGGCAATGAAATTTCAGGCAAGGCATCTGCAAGCACGCATTTGAGCCAGATGGCCGGACCTTGCCGACGCTCTGGTTTATAGCTACCTAGACAGAAAAGCTCGGGTAATGCGCTCTGCAACTGAGTTATTACCGGTAGCCACTCACACTCCTTGTCAGTCCAAAGGATTGCCGCTGGCGCAACCTGGGCACTCGCGTTGTACTGCGCTGCTGAACGCAGGCTTTTAATCAGGGCTTCAATTACTTTCATTACTGTTGCTCGCAATCCATATGTACTGGCCGGTCGTCAGCATCGTCAGATCCTGAGGGATGATCCATTGAGCTTCAAGCTTTCAAAACACCAGTTATCCTCGAGGCAAGCGCCACATCTACAATCCAAGGCCCAAAATCTGAAGCGGAGCCAGGCGATCAAAACACTTCCACCAGGCACCTTTAATGGTTCGAAGTATGCCGATAGCTTTTTCTCGTGACGTTTGCATTCCAGAGTGAATACGTTGCTCACCAACCCACATTGAGCGTGACCGTATTCAACGTTAGCAGGTTCGGAATCCGGCCCTCTCGATCAGGAGGAGGAGGATGTCTCCCATTACACTCATCGCCAGTCCCTCTTGAGCGCCTCAAGCATGCTTTTCTGACGACATTCCGCAACCACAGGAGTCCACTCAGCCTCGTGCTGTACCTGACTGGCTATCACGCTTTTTTCTTTTCAGCCAATTTCAAGTGGTGGTCGTTGATACGGGCGCCTTCTTTTTCGCCGTATTGCAGGCCCAAGGTAAACCAGGGGGCGCTGGGGACGTCGTTGCCGCGGTCTTTCTTCCACTCTATGTTAAGTTTTGGCTTTTTATTGTGGCGCAGCACCTCAGCGGTCATGAAGGGGCGAATGTTGAGACGCACCCCGTCGTTAAAGTCGGGGTCCCACCCTATAGCTTGTTCGGCAAGAGACTTCCAACGTACGAAAATGTCGTAGGGGGCTTCGCCTTCAAGGATAAGCTCAAGGCGAGATTTAAGATTTTGTGCCGCAGCCAGACGTGCGTCGGCGCCATCAAGTTTCTGTTCAACGCCGTGCTGCTGGGTGCGAATCCAGTCGCCTAGATATGTGAATATCAGACGCTCGAGGTTAGCGCGGTTGAGTTTGTGATAATTGACGAGAGCGCCGAAGCCATCCTTGAGGCCATCCCAGACATGCCAAATAAACGGGCGATGGTGGAACAGCTTACAGTGCTGCTCGAAAAACTTGTCAAACAGCCAGGCATCAAGACTTTTGGCGCCGACCTCGTCGAGCAGCTTGTTACGGCACGGGGCGCTCCAATCGCTACCGAAGGCGGCTTCAAGCAAATATTCCAAGCGAGCGGCTGCAGACTTCTCGCCCCTTACAGGTGGCAGACAGACGATACCGTCATCATCGACCAAAGGCGTAAGGCTAGGGCAGAGGTCGTTCCAAGCAAGAGCTTCGTCGGAAAGTTCCATTCTGTCGTCCAACTCCACCGGCCACCGGTAGCCCAGCAGACGGGCAACGGCGACTTGCAAAGGGTTTGAAGCGGGTTGGGGGTGACCATGGAATATCCACTGAGTAGGATCGTCAGAATAGGGCTTTGGCAGACCATTAGGAAAAAGCTCTGCGGCAACTAGTTGCCAATGGGCTAGATCGAACGGGACTTTTGCAAACGTCGCATTGGTGACATTAACTTTTTGATCAATTCGTCGCACTGCTTGAGAGAACTCCTCGGACGAACAAAATGCATATATTGCAGCTACGTCGCGCTGATCTTTTGGAACGACAGCAGACACATTACTGTCAAATGCACTTCCTGCGTACCGTGACACAGGTAGAGCGCTCATCTGACTGACAGCAACTCCAGTTTTACCCCATACATCAACACCTCGACGCCAAGACCCTCCTAGGCGCCCCTCGAGACTTTTAATGTACTCTAAATAATCACCCTCCCCATTACACCAGCGAACAGCTTGCGTGAGACCACCATCAAGCGAAGAGCCCGTAGAGGTCGTTTGCTGTAACTCCCACTCGCTCCCTCGCTCTGAAAACTCCCAAAAAGTTCTGCCCCAGCGAGGGTAATCGCCAGTATTAATACCTGCCAATGCAAGAGCATATTCTTCTAGTAATTTCTCACCAACCGCTTCGACTAATGAAACTCGCGCATCTGGATTTAGCAGCTGTCTCCGCTGACTGATTGATATAGGACTACTTAGCTGTAGCACCTCGGCCTTTTCCTGCGCCGTACTAGGCCCACTTGCATCCATACCTCTCAACAGAAAAGCCTCGGGAGGTAGTTCATTGTTAAGAGTCAACAACTGAACATTAAAATCCCACATTGGAGTTTGAAAACTTTTCGCACCTAATAATGCGACCAAACTCCAGCTGACAGACTTGAGCAATTTCTCACGCTGCTTTTTATAACTACCTAAAAACAGCCAGTTCTGCGGCATTACGACCTGCACGGTTCCGCTAGTCGCAACCAACTCCAAACAGCGTTCAAGAAATACATTGGCCAGATCGTTCTTGGCAAAGTCGTAGTATCGCTCGCTAAAGTCTTTGAGAGTGTTGGCCTGCTTGCCACGAGCGAGATAAGGTACATTGGTAATCACCAACTGATAACGCTGGTCCAGCATCTCGGCGGCACGAGCCAGGCCCTGCGCGGTAATAGCCGCCTCATGCAGATCCTCTTCCTCCCCCGCAACGGTCAACGCTTTGGTTAGCAACGGCTGAACTTCAGCCCAGTCAGCCGTCAATAGATCGCCCTCAAGGCTGCGGGCCGGATCAATTAATGAGCCGAGAATGGGCGCATCGCTGAAGGTGTCGTAGAGACGAGCCATACCGGCCTTGAGTTCGGGGTTATCACCAGTCAAGGCCAGCCACTGATCGCGCGGAGTACGGATGCGTTGGCCGACACATGCAATGTTCAACTCGGGCAAGCTGCGATAGCCACTGCCCTGCGGGTATCGCCAGGCCTCCAGAGCTACGGCAAATGCGGCCAGTTCGACGCAACGCTGATCCAGTTCCAAGCCGTGAAGGTTCTGACTAAGCACGGCATCGATTGCCTGATCAGCATCGAGGCATTCAGCAGCCATGCGCATGGGTACTAGCATCAGGAAGGTGGCGACCAAAAAGTGACCAGAGCCGCAACAGGGGTCTAGCATCCTAAAGTCAGCCAGGTTTTCTGGCCAGCCATGGAAAGTTCCAGCGGCGGGAAGAATGGCATTGAAATCGCTCGCGGATGAAGCTGCTTCTGCATTCGCGTAGACGGTACGCAGATAGGTGAGTGGCAGCAGGTTGCGATACTGTGGATAGTTGGTGACCCACCAAGCACCAAGGCTGTTGTCCAGCAGGAACTGCACCATATAGGGCTCAGTGAACAGCTGGGTTACAGTTGAGAGCTCGTCCGCACCGATCTTTACTCCGGAGGAATTGACCTCGTCCTTCTTCTTCGTCTGCCAGTATTGGTAGACCCAGCCCAAACTATCGCTGGCCTGGAAGGTTTCGGCGTCAAGGCCAGCGATCAGTTTTTCCAAGTCACGCACATGGTTGAAGGCAAGGGGCACGGACAGTGCCGGCGAGCCTTCGCGGAACACCTGCGGCAACATGCGGGAAGCCAGCTTTCCAGCCAGTTCCCAGCCATTTGCGCAACCTTCGTCGGGCGCTAATTCCTGACATTCGTCGAGGGTTAGAGCAGTGTGCTGGTCATACATCAGTAGGTGACTCTGTTCGAGAAAGCGAGCGAACAGCATGCGATGCCAGTGCTCATAGGCGATTTCCACGCGAAGGCGCTCGATCTGCTGCTGACCGTTACTGTTGCGTTCGTCCCCCAGCTGACGACCATGGGCACGCAAGCGGTTGCGCAGGGCACGCTGTTGATCATCGAGGTAGTCGGCTGCTTTGGCCTCGCCGACACTCAGGCGGGTCAGAGCCTCGAAAGCAGCCTGCTCGGCGACTTCTCGTGCCTTGATCACGGTAATTTCCAGTTTCTTTCGGAGCTTTTTTTCGAGGGCGTGGCGCATATGCAGGTACTTCCTTGCCGCAATAGGTGCGGGGGTATCCGTTGGGTTAGCCGATCTGCAACTAACCCAACCTACGGGGTCTATTTCGGGGTACAAGCCGCTCTGCGGCGCTACCGTCTTGGACACAGCTGATGTTACTTGCCGGGTTACACCATCACTGGGCCTTCAACCAGTTTGGCCAGTAGCTCGGTTTCAACTTCGACCAGCCACTGGCGAATCTGAGCTTCACTGTCGAAGGTCCGCTTGGGCAAGGACACATGCTGCACCTTGGGTTGCAGCAACTTGACGGCCTCCTGGCGGGCACTTTCAAATTTGGCAGCCAGCCCATCCTTACGATCGCTCCACTGTTCCAGGCTGGCGCTTTCAAGATTGTCGACCACTTCCTCACGGCTACCGAGTAGTAGTTCAGAGGGCTCAACCAGATTGCGACGGGTCAACAACTCTTGTTGCTGGCTAGCGGGCAACTGTTGCCAGTGACTGTCAGCAACGAGTTCGGCATGACGCTTTCGGTACTCGCCCAGGTAGGCACGAAAATGGTGGCTAATGGCATCGCGCAACTGGTTAACGGTGTTGCTAATCAAGTTGTCGAGCGGACTGGGGTCAGCTAGTAAACTGCGGTTACTCTTAATTGCTTCGACTTCGGTGTGCAGCTTGTCTTGGAAAGCAAGACCCTTGCTCAGGCGCACCAAGGTTTGTAGCAGATCCCAGTCACTGCGACGGGCACGCAATTGCTCGCCCTGGGCACGCCAGGCATCAAGCAAGGGTTTGATCTGGTCTTTGTGGTCGATCACCAGCTTGAGCTGGGTGTTGCCACTTTCTTTAGCGATGTCATCTATCAGCTTGGCGTCTGGACGGGCCGGAGCCGGGGCTTCTCCGCCAGCGGCGTTATGCAGCTCGCGCGCCAGATTGATAAGTATCGGCAGACGGACCTGTTCTTCACCTGGAGGGCAGTCGATCCCCAGAGAGCTTATCAGGCCGCGAATTTTGATTAGATCCACAGGGCGGATAGTGACCGTTTCCGGGCGAAAGGTACTCTGGGTTAGTTTCTGCCGCTCCAGGGTCTGGGCGGTTTGCGGTTTCCCACTGGCATCAGTGGCGCGCAATACACCCGCGGCAACCAAAGCAAAGAGCGCACCGTCGATGGTGTCCTGCTGCCAACCACACGGGGCAGCGAGGAAGTTGTCTCGGATTTCGTTGCCTTTCTTAGAGCTTCCGATGTAACGCAGGATAGCGGCGCAAACTGGATGCTTTTCGGTGTCACCACTGAAGCCAACAGCTTCCATGGCGTTCTGCCCGCCATCCTTGCGTGCCCGCTCGTAGACCTTGCTCCAGTGTGGACTGTCGGCGAGATCAAACTCGCGATACAGTCGCACGACAGAGGCCTGAGCGGCGTTCTGAATACGCTCTGCAATGGCATTGCCGTCTACTTCCGCACCGCCAGCCTGCAACACCTGCACACCCGAGAGGATTTCCTTTAGTAGTTGCTCGACCTGTTTTTGCGCATCGCGCTGACGAGTCTCCATTGCCCTACGCGCGTCGGTCCCTGCTTCAGTATTGGGGATACCTCGCAGACTGAGGGTCGCATCGGCAGCCTGCTGATGAATGATGGCGTTGTTTAGCTCAGAACGGTTTCGAGCGGGGATGTAAAGGTAAATAGTCGGCAGATCCGGATTGGCCTTACGTGCTTCAGCAAGAAACGAAGCTTCGTTGAGACTCCAGCCATCTTGCACCCAAAGGTAAATCTTCTGGCTAGCATCGTTGGGTACTTCAGCATCAAAACAGGCAATGACCTGGCGGATTTCCTTACTCACGCCCTGAGTAACGCGCACCTTGGCCAACTCGGATTTGATCTGTTTATGCAGCAGGTCGATGCGATAGTTCTCAACGCGCTGCATATTGCCGCGCAGATCTGCTTCCTGCTGACGGAAGGTGTCATACCACTGGGCGCTTTCCTGAGTCTGCAAGCGATACTCAACACCAGCACTGGTATTCATTGCCATTAACTGACCAGCTTTGTCCATGACTTCCAGTTGGCCAGGAATCCGCGCGCGGAGTTCGTCCTTACCTTGGTTGAGATCGTCCACCAGTAGGTCGGCGAGCATGTCGGACGTCGCACGCACCCCGCTGTCTGCCACTGAATCAGTTGGCAACTTGCCAATCAGCAGAATGAGCGAAAGTAATCGGGACTGCAGTTGCTGATCGGCCGAGCCGGCAGAAAGCTCGGCAATTCGCTCGTAGTCTTCCTTGGAGATGACCCCGGTTTGCAGCAAATTGGGTGCAATCTGCTGATAAATGAAGTCACCAGGCACGATATTTCCCAGTGCCTTGTCGGCGGTGGCTTTAGCAGCCTCATGGATGACCTTGAGTTGATTGCGCAACTGAGAAACGGTGCCAGTGGTGTCGACGATCCGCAGCACTTTCTCCCAAAAACGCCGGCGAACTGGCAACAGTGGGTAGTCGGCGAGCATGACTTTTTCGTCATCCTGATGGTACTCGACCTTGGTACCCCGCAGATGCCGGGAGATTTCGCCTAGGTGTTTGGTGAGTAAACTCTGCAGCTCAGCACGAGCGGACTCTTTCTTTTGCAGAATGACCTTGCGGATCACTGACTCTACGTCGGTATCTCTAAGCATAATGGGAATCTGGAAGCGGCCCATTAAACGTTGCAGGTTTGCCATACCGGACAGAGCGTTCTGGCCAGTAGAAACAAATAGCAGTCGGTTGCCGAAAGCAGAATGTTTACAGCAGGTCTCCACTACCTCCTGCACCATATGCGCACGATCGACATCGCTGCCAACGTATTGCTGTACTTCGTCGAGCACAACCAAAGTCAGCGGGAACTCACCGTTCTGCTCCAAAGCATCGGCAACAGCCTGAACCATCTGGTCATTGGTGACGTCTGTGACGGTGGGGAACTGGCCTTTGAGCAACTGGTGTACCCCCTGAGCATCGCTTGCCATGCCGGGATAGGCCTTGAGCAAAGCGTTGGCGATCAAAGGCGAAACGTAGAGTTTGCTCAGCTCACGCTCCCAGGGCTTACCGGCTTCTTCCACTGCCTGTTTGACTATGTCGTAGTAGCCCTGCTCTTGGAGCCAGAGCACGAAGCGTGCTTGGTGATACTGCTCGGGCAAGCCGGCTGATTTAAAGATAATGCCGAGTAAGGCTAATCGAACATTGTTGTTGGCACCTGCACCGAGAGTGCCAGAGGCGGCATGCAATCCGCCGTAGCGACGCGACTGGACACTGAGCTCTTTAAAGTAATCTGAGACATTTTGCGGCAGATTAGCGATATGCCTCGCCGTAACGCCATCGGGGAAGGTCTGATCGATCCAAAGTGTGCGCAACATTTTCGCCATGTGCGACTTACCGGAACCAAAAAACCCGCTGATCCATACGCCCGGCTGTTCGTGGTTACTACCAAGGTTGCGCAGGTAGGTAGATAGGATCTTGTCCATGCCGGCCTGGTATTCACCTTCGCAAACGAAAGTTTTCAACTCGTAGCGCAGGGTGTTGAGCGCCTGCTCGGACAGATCGTCCTTAACCTCAGCTACACCGTTGTTGGCCAGATCGTTTTCCAGCGGGTCGTTCAAGTAAATATCGCGGTTCAACATGGTTAATCCCTTAAAGCAAAACAGCTATTCAGTTGTCGGCGGTCAGCGGTGTGGCGTGGTAGCCCCAGCCGTCGCGGGCATCCAGCAGGCGGTATGTGTTATCGATGTACTCGCCCGGAAAGAGCACCAGCAAGCGTCCTGGAACATGTACGGAGAGCTCTTTGACAAATCCAGCGACCGAGCCAAATCCAAACAAGGTGCCGCAGCCGATAAGGGCTACCAGGGTGTTGGCATCAGCCTGCTCGACGATCTGCTGCTGAAGGTATTCGAGCTGATCATGGATGAAGTCCGGGTAGTTGCCGATCAGGTCATTGGGCTCGGCAAAGTAAGAGTCCCGGTACTCTTCGGCAGCCATCCAATTGGCAAAGGCATTGGTGATATCCAGCGGCAGCCAGAGATGCCGAGCCCCTTCAGTAGCGACCTTGAATTCTTCGATACGCGCGCGCAGTTTTAGCTCGTCTTCTTTGTAGTAGACGGCAAACAACACCCGCTGCTCATGGGATAAACCGGCCTGCCAGGGCAAACCGATATGATGGGCAAAATTCTTGACCAATTTGTTCAGGCGACTACTCATGAAGCCAGGCCCTTTCGGTAGAAGTGAGGAAATCGGGAAAGTCCACTTCGATGACCTCACTAGAATGTTTGAGAGTGATCAGTCCACGCTGGGAGGCAAGGCGCGACAACTCCAGCAGTCGTTCAAAGCGGCAATCGAGCAATTTGCACCACTCAGTACTGAACAACCGTTGTCCACTTAGGCCATTGAGGTAGGCTTGGAACAGAGCGAAGGCGACATTGATTTCTGTGACTATAGGCTCGGCTCGGCTCTTCTTGATCCGCCCTTGCAGAAAACCCGCCTGGGTCCAGCTGCCATTGATATTCTGGGCAAAGGATTTAAGCGACGAAGGGCTGAAGCGATTGGGATCCTGGGCCATCAGTACGGCTTCGGTTTGTTCACGTTGCAAAGGCTCACCCGGTTGCAACTCCAGTATCAGGGGCACGGACAGACGAAACAGGGGGTCACGAGCCGCTGCTAATTGTAGGGCCAGCAAAGGTTGGCCCTCAGGACGGAGCTCCCAGAGACGCCGAAAAATCCGGAACAATGGGATGTCTTCAGACAAGCCATAGAGATCAACTAAGTGACCTGCGGTGAGTTTTCGGGCGCTGCTGGTGGGCTTGTCCAGGCAGTTAAGATCAACGATATGCTCGCGATACTGCTGTCGACTTGTATTGATATCGGTACGAGAAAAAAGCGCTCGCAACTCAGGCAGCATCATGGTGCGCGAGTCGTGCGCCCCGCTTTTGCCGAATTTAAAGCCGAAATTGGTCAGAGACTGCTGGGTAGTCATGGCATCACTTGTTGCTACACGCCACTGATCTTTCTGTTTGTCGAACACAAAGAAAAAGGGGCTAATTGGGGAAAATGCCATTATCACTTACTGTCCTTAGCAGGTCTTGCACACTTTCTTTCTTAGGAGGCGTGATGTCAAATCGACATAAGCCGCATGTAGCAAGGATCATCCCGGATAACGCCTCCACATTTCATCGTATTTCGCGCTGACACCGCCGGAGTTGCGACGTGGCACTTCATCGATATCCTCGGAAATCTGTGTGATCACCGCTCTCAGTTCCACCCCTTCAAACCACCGCGCCGGGATAGCGGCGGAACCGTATTGGATCCCCAAAAAATGCCCTGCAATCATTCCGGTGCTGTCGCTGTCACCGCTATAGTTCACGGCGCTGATGACGCCTTGCTCGAATGAAGTGGCGGTAAGGGCGCACCAGATACCGATGGCGAGTGCTTCTTCAGCGACCCAACCGCCACCGAGCTCATCGATGCGTTGTGGCGTGGGGAGATAGCCCTCGTAGTAGTAGAACAACACGCGTTCAAGGATGGTGCGGGTTTCTTCCAGGCCTGTTTTGTCGCCGTGGGTGGCAAGGCTTTCTGTGAGGGCGCGTTCGAGTCTGTCCTGCCGGTCAGCCATGCGCCGTAGGATGTCGGCGAACAGGCCTGCCGCAAGGTAGCCCGTTGGGTGACCGTGGGTTAGGCGACCGGATTCTGCGGCGTAATCGAACGCGTTGCCGAAGAAGGCGCAGGGTGCGACGTGCATGACCGCGCCACAGCCCTTACTGTTGTTTTCAGCGAGAACACCTAGGCACTTGCTCGCTTTTAATGCGCTGAGACAGGTGTTGCCCGGTGCTCTTCTCGACCACAACAAGCGCTCTTTGATGAGCCAACCATCCCGGCTGACTGACGTTGCCGGCCGGTAGCCTTGGGGGAGCAACCAGCGCAGCAGCGAGTGATGGATGATGCTGAGCACATGACAGATGCCACGGGAGCTGCCGCGAACGTAAGCGCGCAGAAGGCCTTCGGCAGTGAAGAGCATCATTTGCGTGTCGTCGGTGATGGCACCGGTGATGCCGCAGACAGGAACAAAATCGACGATCCCGGACGGACCGAATTTCGCTTCGATGGCCGACCATTCGAGAAACTCGACGGGTGCGCCCAGAGCATCACCGACAGCGCCGCCCAGCAAACAGCCTTTGATTCGTTCGAGCCTATTCATGCCTGCTTCCTTATGGTGTCGGAATCAATGCTTGCAGCAGCACCATCTTTCTTTTCAGCTGCTCGACATGTGCTTTTTCTGCTCTGAGAGCAGAGCGCAGTTCCTTGTTTTCCATTTCCCAGGTTCGGGCCCAGCGAGTTGCAGTCCGACAGACAAGCATCATCTGCCAGATGCCACGCAGCCGCAGGTACTGGAACAACAAGATCAACAGGATCAGCCCGAGCAACGCCAGCGCACCTGCCGAAACCATGTCCAACGTGTTCATATCCATTTCCTTAGTGAGTTCGAACGACTTCGAAGACAGAGAAAATATATGTAGTGATGAGCGACAGGTCTAGAATGTAGACTTATACAGGTAAACAAAACGAGCAGATGGAGTGGTCATGAAACGCACACAAGACATCAAACAAGTCCGCTGGGATCTGGCACTTCGCTATCGTTTAATCGAAACCGTTGCATGGTGGGAGGGCCGCCTGACCACAGGGCACTTGATCCAGAGCTTCGGGATCAGTCGTCAGCAGGCGTCGAAGGACATCAACACCTACATAACGGACCATGCGCCTAAAAATCTTACATATGACAAGCATCTCAAGGGCTATGTACCAAGCAAGCAGTTCAAGCCGCGGTTCATTGACGACAGCGCCAACGCCTATCTGCACCTGCTGAACCAGACCCATTCTCGCGCACCGCATGTGGAAGGCCTGGCACTGGCCTACGCACACACCATGGTCCTGGAAGTGCCGGACCGGACGATTCGGCCCGAAGTGTTGCGCCCGCTGCTCAAGGCTTGCCGCGATAGCGAGGTAATTGAAATCGAGTACGTTTCGCTCGCCAACCCGAACCCGGAAATTCGCCTGATCGCGCCGCACACGCTGATTTACACCGGCATGCGCTGGCATGTGCGGGCGTACTGCGAGAAGAATCGTGAGTACCGGGATTTTGTATTAAGTCGTTTGCGCGGCCAACCGGAGTTCGAGCGCAAGACCGAGAACCTCATCGGAGACGATGAAGACTGGAACACCGAAGTGGCCGTGATCATCGAGCCCGACTCACGCCTCAAGCCGGAACAGAAGGCGATCATCGAAGCCGACTTCGGGATGATGGATGGTGTGCTGGTCATTCCAACACGCAGGGCGTTGGTCAAGTACGTGTTACAACGCTTTCAGATCGATCCGAAGAAACTCGACCCCAAACCCGCTGCACAGCAGATCGTGGTGAAGAACCTGGATGAGTTGAAGCCTTGGTTGTATGAGTGATCTAACAGCTACTGACTCAATGCGTGACACAGCGCGTCACGCATTGAGTCAGTTCTGGAAACGGGTTGCGAGAGGGCGACACTGAGCCCCCTTTGCCCCTTGCGTAAGATTTCACACTCCGCCTCCATTGACTTGTACTGCCGATACACCTCATACCCTTTCTTTGCGATAACAACGATTCCGACAGCAGCCAGAATATCTTTCAGCACGTGACACCCTCCATTGTTCGATGGCTGGAGCATGCTCATGGGGGAACGACAGATTGCGTCGCACTGAACTACAACTGCAGATGACTCACTTACAGGTAACCTCATTTGCAGTACAAACCGGTGGAGTCCTCAGCCGATGGCATTCCAAACAGTATTCCACTACAAAAGTCAGTAATATATTTTTATTTTAAATCAATAACATACAGAACCTGTTCAAATTACCCCGGCACGCCGCAGTACTTACAAGAAGCTGGGTAAGCGTAGCGCTCTATACAAAGCCAAGCGCAAGATCGAGAAGGCCAAGGCCCAGGCACGCGCCAAAGTCGAGCACCCGTTTCGGGTGGTCAAGCGCCAGTTCGGTTTTGTGAAAACGCGCTTCCGTGGTCTGGCCAAAAACACCGCGCAACTGGTGACGCTATTCGCGCTGTCGAATCTGTGGATGGCACGCCGACATTTACTGACCAGTACAGGAGAGGTGTGCCTGTAATGTGGGAAATAGCCGTTTCGAGGTGCTCGCGGCGGCTAAAAGCTCAGAAATAAGCGGATGATTTATCGTTTTGGTCGATTCGCCGTTTTCAAAATCAGCGGAGGCTGAAGTCAGCCAGAAAAGCGTGACTACTTCAGACCATCCCTAAGGCCGTCAAAAGCAAGATTTGCCTCCAGCATGCCTAGGCAGAGTATGAGTATCACCAGTTTATCAATGGTAAAGGCCCCTACACGGCGTACCAGCAACGATGTCCTTGATACTTCCATATGCAACTCCAAATGTATATTTCTTGCAACGTTTTCATTCACAGAAATAGTGAAGTCATTGACCTCTCAAAACCTGGAACCTTCTGAGTGAATTTTGCATTATCAAATTGTGACTCTGTGTGCGGATATTACGATTGGTGAGCTAGGCGCTCCGGTAATGTTGATCACCGCCACTGGTGATTCGACTGCCGATGCTCTTCACTTCGGTGACTTCGTCGCGTTGGGTCATGCTACCTCCGCCGAAGCTGCCCTTTTTCTTCAGGACCCGCCCCACTGATTTAGAAAATATAGCAACTTTTTGTATTGTCGGTCTCATATCGCCACGAAACGATGACCCCTTTCGGTGACACGAGAACGGAGTATCGACAATCCCTGATCCAAGTAATGTAATAACGCCTTCCACCGGCCTCCTCGAGAACACGATCAAATGTTCTATTGTTATTTACAGGAGACCAAAATGAGTCCTTACATGCACCTGGAGTCCGAGAGCATACTTCATACACATGAGAGTCAAAACTTGCTCCGGGCCAAGTATCTCTACTAGAAGTCCATGCAGAGTGAGACGGTGCACACCCAGCTAGAAAAATAGAAGCTAAGAATATGCCACTATTTTTTCTCACGATTTTTCTCCACTTCAATCAGTGGGAGATACTTGTCATACAGAGCGCCGTAGTTAACGAGCAATGCAGGAGGCATACTGCCTAGGTTTTCGAAAACCGACATTCCTGTGCCTTTATGGGCCTCTAAATCCATCATCCATCCATCATGCAAAGTAGCGAATGCGTTAAAGCCAGGAACCTTATTCAACAAATTACTAATTGGCGTGCCATGACAAACAGCGTAAAAACTAGCGCAATCATCAATTCTGTTTAGACCAATGTTGTTTCCTTCTCGCATAACACCATCCACCAATTCCATCGGGACGAACTTATCTAATCCTGCAGCGTACTGAGCGCCTCCTTGTCTATCTACGCCCGACTGGACATCAGGAGCCCGCCCGGCCGAATACTGATATATCTCCATCAACGCCCCAGTTCCGGCAATGGCCATCCAGGAATCCTTATCTTCCCCACTGAGCACCCCTTTCAGTGCGGTATTCGCGGTGTAGGCGTTGACACGCTCGGCGTAACTCACCGTTTTGTAGTTACCTTCAGTCGTCAACTCTCGCCCCCAACCATCGGTAAAGGCCGCGCCAAAGCCCGCGATCAAGGAGGCGGTTGCATACCCCTTCAGGCTATCTTCGTTGGTTACGTCATCGAGCACCTGACCGAGGTTGCCTTTGTTATTGATGGTACTCTCAGCCGCTGTCCCTGCCATTGAGGACAAAGCCGTGGTGAGCATCACGTTCCCCCATCCAGCCGCCGCCGTCCCGACCGCAGTACCTGCTGTAACCATCGCAGAACTACCCGCCGCAGCCATTGCGGTGCCAGACCCGGCACCCGCCCCTGCCGCCGCACCTAACGCTCCACTAGCAGCGCCCGCTGTCAGTGCAGTGGCCACAATAATGATCGCCAACATCGCTCCCTGACCAAGACTGGAGTGGCTGTACTTAAAGGAGTCATGCATTTCCTGCACTTCCCGCCAGTCCACATCGCCGCGAGCCTCGGCCTCTTTCAGCCAAGCCAGTTGCGGATCGGCTTTGACCATGACGTCGATGGTCTCGCTGACAGAGTGCTGGTCGATTTTCTTGATATCGATCTTCAGCCCATCCACTGCCTGAATGGCCAGTTTCCCCTGCGCCACTATTACCGTTTGGCGCAGCGTCTCATCCGTATTTCCCTTACCCTTCGCACTGGTCCACGCCAGGTCACTGCTGCTCTTCTCGTGACTCTCCTGGTGCAGGTCCTTCACCGCTTCGAAGGTGATGCTGCCACCGCTGTCGAGGGTCAGGTCGTTGCCGCTGTTGAGCTTGGCGCCCTGGTAACGTTGATCGCCGCCGCTGACCAGGGTCAGGTCACCCCCTGTTTTGATTTCGCTGCCAATGTTTTTCACATCGGTCACTTCGTCGCGCTGGGTCTTCTTGCTGCCGAAGCTGCCCTTTTTCTTCATGTGGTACAGCGAGTAATCGCTGTCTTGCGCAGCCAGCAACTCAAGATTGCCACCGGCCACCAGGTAGGCTTCATCACCGGCACTGACCTTGCTGGAGATCAGCGTCAGATTCTTGCCGGCGGTCAGTGCGACGTTGCCGCCAGCATTGACGCTGCTACCGACCTGGCTGATGTGGTCTTCCTGACTGGTGACTTTCTTGGTCTTGTTGTAGCTGTGCTCCTCCTCCGCGGCCGAGGCCAGAGTGAGGTTGTTGCCGGCGGTCAAGGCGATGTCACGCTGAACATCGACCTGACTGGCAATTACGTTGAGGTCACGCCCGGCGCTGATCGACAGGTCGCGACCCGCTTCCAGGCTGGAGCCATTCTGGCTGATGGTCAGGTCACGGCTGTTCTTGCCATGGCTGTTGCTGTTGACCTGAGTCGCCGACCCCAGCATGACGTCGCGACCGGCACTGATGCGGGTGTCGCGGCCGCTCTGCACTACACCACCGATGTAGCTGGCATCTCGCCCGGCCTGGATGGTCAGATCGTTGGCCGCTTCAATGCGCGCGGTGTTGTCGACGAAGTCGCGGTGCTGGCTGTTGTAGCCGTTGCTGCTGTCATAACCGGTGACCGTGCGTTCGTTGATCACATCGCCGGTGAGGCTGGTCAGGCTTACGTCACGCCCGCTGATGGTGCCTCCAGCCTTGTTGCTCAGTTCGTTACCCGCCAGCAGGTCGAGGCGGTTGCCGGCCTGGAGCAGTCGGCTGTTGAGCAGATTGTTGCCGGCCATCGCGGCCAGGTTGTGGCTGGTCTTGAGCGTACCGGCGTTACTTAGGTTGTTCCCGGCGATCAGGGTCACGTCCTTGCCCTGAATCAGCGCGCCGTTGGCGGCCAGGCGGTTGTTGGCGTTGGCCAGGTACAACACCGGCACCATCACTGCCTGGCCGTCGACCAGCACCGTTTCCATCCAGACAATGTCATGGGTCAGCGCCGCCACTTGTTCGGCGGTGAGGCTGACGCCCAGCGACAGGTGCAGGGCGTCTTTGCTGGCGATGGCGTTGTCCATCAGGAAGCGGAACATGTCCTCGTCTGAGGTCAGGCCGTCGAGAAAGCGCTGGCCAGTGCGGGCGACCACCGCTTGCTGGATCAGGGACTGCTCGTAAAAACCATCACCTAGGCGCTTGGCACTGTTGTCGGGGTCATAACCGAGGTTACCCAACAGGTAGTCCGAGCTCATGAACTGCTTGAGGTCGGTGAGCACCGGGTTGGTTTCGATCAGGTATTTGTGCGGACTGGATCTGCCACCACTGCTCGGCAGGCCCTGGACCTTGTTGACGCTCACCATGCCAGCCATATTCAGGTTGCCAAGATTTTGGGGGCCAATGTCTCGGCCTTGAGTACCCGGCACCTCTTGTTGACGCTGGGCACTCCCCACGCTTGCGTCGCCCAGGTTCCAGCTGTGTGGACCGGTATCGCCCTTGGTGCTGCCTTGGCCACTGAGACGAAACAGGCCGTTCTGCCCGGTGGGCAGTTCAAAACCTGGCAGGGCCAACGGGTTGACCTGCTGTTGGGCCAGATCCGGCGGCAGTTGCTGATTCAGGGTGACGCGGGTGGAGAACTCGCTGCCCGGCGCCTCGGTGTTGGTGTTCGGCCCGTTGCCGACGTACTCGAAGTCGCCGTGTACCACGCTGTTGTCGAAGTTGTTCTGAGTGGTGATGTTGACGTTGCCCGCTGCCTGAATAATCGCGGCGTAGGTCTGGTCACCCATGGTCAGTTGCGTGGTCCGGCCAAACTGCGGCAACTCGGCTTCGGTGGTGCCGATAAAGTTGGCCATCGCTTGTTCGAGGCCGCCGAGGTTATTGGCGTCGTAGCCGCTGCTTTCAAACCAGTAATGATCGGTAAAATCTTGTGCCGGACCGGACCAGCTATCGCCACGGGAGCGCTGCGTACGAAACACGCGCACGGTTTCGGTATCAGAGGTTTCCACACCGGTGTTGGTCAGGTTGTTCAACGTGGCGGTGAAGTTGCCGCTGGTGGCGATTGTGCTGCTCTGGTTAAGCAGGTCACCACCGTTGATGTTCAGGTTACCGCCAGCGGTGATGCTGGACGCGGCACTGGCAGCGGTCACTTCCAGTTTGTCGCGCTGCACGATCTCCCAGACGCGGTTGCGCTTAGCGCTGCAGTCACCGGAATTCACGCCCTCGATACATTGGATCTGTTCAATCTTGGCGGTGTAGATACCGCCATTGCTGATGGTCAAGAGCGCACGAACATTGTGAATGGTGCTGGCCGCCAGGCTCAGGCTACCGTCGCTCTGGATCAGGCCGGAGCTGTTGACGATGCTCGTGGCCCAGCCGCCGTAGCCGTCACGGTCGATGTTGAGGTCGCCCAAGCTGTAGATACTGGCGTAGCTGTTAAGCAACGAGCCGACCCGCAGCCCCATGTCCCGACCACTGAAGATCAGCCCGTGCTCGTTGAGCAGTTCCGAGGTAGTGAGCGTGAGGTCTTGGCCGCTGCCCAGGGCCCCGTAGTTGTTTAGGGTGCCGGTGTTCAGGGTCAGGTCATTCGTTGAGGTCAGTCGACCGAAGTTGGTCAACCGACCGCCCACCGTGATCAGGCTGTCGCCACCACCAGCGATGCTCGCAACCTCCGGCAGATTCAACTGCCCGGCATACAGGGTCAAATCACCCAGGCTGCTCAGTCGACCATTACCGCTGTACAATCCGGTCAGCCTCAGATCGAGGCTACCGTCACTGGCGATCAGGCCGTCGTTGCTCCAGTTCACACCGCTGCCGATCAGGCTGTTGGCCGCCAGCAGTTGACCGCTGCCGGTCTGGGTGAAGTGGTTGACGTTGACGCTCAAACGCCCGGCCTGAATGACGCTGCTGTTGGTCCAGCGGTCGGCACTGAGGGTCAGGCCACCCCGGGTGACCAGGTTGCCACCGGCGTCGATGACGTTAGCGGTGGCGATATCGAACGTGCCATTACCGACGTGCAGCACGGTACCGCCAGCGTTCAAGAAACCACCCATGAGCAGGCTCAAGTCGGTGTTGGCGCTTTCGAGGGTGCCGTTATGGTTGTCGAACAGCCCGCCGATATGGAATACCGTGGCACCGCTCGTGCCGAGCGCGCGCATTTGCCCGTTCTGGTTGTCCAGGCTGGCCGCAGCGACGCTGAGTGTGCTGTCGCTTTCGACTATGCCCTGGCCGTTACTCAGGGCGCCGGTCAGGCTCAGATCGATCTGCTGGCCGGCGATCTGTCCGCCACGGTTATCCAGGTTGCTGCCGGTAACGCCGATACGCTGCCCGGCATACAGACCACCATCATGGTTATCGAAATGAGTGGTGTTGACGGTCACGTCGCCCGACTGCGCGGCAATGCGGCCACCCTGATTGTCGATCCCGGCCAGTGCCGTCAGGTTCAGGTGTTCCGCTTGGGTGATGCCGCCCAATTCGTTTTTCAGCCAACCACTGAGGGTGGCGGTTAATGCCGCGCGCAGGCTGGCCAATACACCGCCACGGTTGTCGAGGTTGACGGCGGAGAGGATCAGCTCGCCGTCCTGAGCGAGGACGCGACCGTGGTGGTTGTCGACATCCCCGGTCACTTCAAGGGCGAGCGCGCCCTGGCTTTGCAACGTGCCCTGGTCGTTGGCTAGACTCGCGGCTTGCAGTTTCAGGTCGCCGTACTGGCTATAGATCAGGCCATCAGCGCCGTTCTGCACAAGACCGCTGGCCGTCAGGCTCAGCCGATCATTGGCCGCGACGGTGCCCCGATTACGGTTGTCCAGTCCACTCGTGAGCAGGGTCAACAGCCCTTGGCTGACCAGTTGACCACCCTGGTTATTGATCTGGTTGGCGCTCAGACGCAACGGCCCGGCGCTAGCGAGTTTGCCGTTGCTGTTGATCAACGCACCGAGCAGGTTCAGGGTGATGCCGGCATTGCCGATCAGGTTGCCAGCGCTGTTATCCAGCGCAGTGCCGGTGAACTCGAGCGCTTGCTGGGCACTGATCGCGCCGCGACTATTGTCGAGCGTCGTGGCCTGGACGGTCAGGGCCGTAGCGCTGTCGATCTGGCCGCCCTGGCTGTTGTTCAGCAGGCCGTCGACGGTCAGGGTCTGGTGACCGGCACTGGAGAGAATCCCACCGTTGCTGTTGTCGAGGTTGGCGGTTTTTACTGTCAGGCTTTTCTGACTGACCAGCGCCCCGGCGCCGCTGTTGAGCAAGGTGCCTGCGACATCAACCGTCAGATCACCACGGCGGCTTGAGAGCGTGCCGTTGTTGCGGTTGTCCAGGCTGTTGGCGCTTACCGTGAGACCTTCCCAGACCGAGATCAGCCCGTTCTGGTTGAACACGCCAGCGCCATGGAGCGCCAGTTGCTGGCTGCTGATCAGCTTGCCGGAGTGGTTATCGAGGTGGCGGCCGCTCAATGAGAAACTTTGGCTGCTGGAGATTTCACCGCCCTGGTTGTTCAGGTCACGCAGGTGGTTAATGCTCAGCGGGCCAGCGTTGGTGATCAGTCCACCGGCGTTGTTCAGGTCACCACCAGCCGTGCCGAAATCGAGGCCAATGGCATCGCCCAACAGCGAACCACCGCTTTGGTTGTTCAGCGTCGCGCTAGTGATGTTGAGTCGATTCGTGGCGTTGACCAGCCCCTGATTCTGGTTGTCGAGGAGCCCCGTGACCTTTAAATCAAGGCTGTCGCGACTGGTTAGGGTGCCGCCCTGGTTGTTGAGGCTGGCGGCACGCACGTCGAGAGATGCGGCGGCGATCAAGCCCTTGAGGTTGTGGATTTCCTGATCGATACGCAGGGTCAGTGCCTGATTGCTCAGCAGTTTGCCGTTGCTGTTATCCAGGTTACTGGCCGCGAGGGTGAACGCCTGGGCACTGGAGATTTCACCGTCCTGGTTGTTCACTCCATTGAGGTTGCTGAGCATCAACAAGGGTGCGGTGATCAGGCCAGTTTGGTTGTTCAGTTGGCCGTGATTGAGGTTCAGGGTCAGCGCGCTGTTGCTGAACAACACTCCGCCTTGTTGGTCCAGGCCGGTGATGTTGGCGGTCAAGGCCTGCTCACTGGCGATGCGACCATTGTCCTGGTTGGTCACTTGCGTCGCGGTCAGATCGAGGCTGTCACTGCTGGTCAGGCGACCGCCGTGGCTGTTATCCAGTGCACCGGTGTGGATCTGTACCGGGCCCTTGCCACTGAGGCTGCCGAGCTGGCGGTTATCCAGGCTGGCGCTTTGCAGGTTGAAGCCGGCGTCGGTCACCAGTTGACCGCCCTGGTTGTCGATCGCGCCGCTGCTGGTAAGGCTGAGTGGACCGGCACTGGACAGGTTGCCTTGGCGGTTGTACAGGCTGGCGGCACTGACGGTGAGTGCGCCTTCGCTACTGACCAGGCCGCTGAGGTTATTCAGAGCTCCGTCGAGGCGCAGATCCTGTGCCGACAACGCTCTCAATGTACCGCCGCTGTTATTCAGGGTCTGGCCAATGATTGTGGTGCGACCTTGGCCGAGCAGTAGTCCCTGGGCCTGGTTGATCACGTGCGCAACCATCAGCCCAAGATCCATCCCGGCGAGTACCTTGCCGCCGTTACTGTTATTCAGCTGCTGGCCGACCAGATTGAGTGCAGCCGAGCTGGAGAGCTCACCGCCACGGTTATCAACGGTGTCAACCTGGACTGTCAGCGCTTTGCCGGCCCCAACCAGGCCCCCTTTGCGGTTGTGAAGGGTGGTTCCGGTCAGGCTCAGGTTGCCTTGGGCGATCAACTCACCGCCTTGCTGAGTGAGGCTGCCGAAAGTGGCGACAAGGTCTGCCTTGGTCGCGATCC
Organism: Pseudomonas sp. P1.8; assembly: GCF_001269805.1. NCBI lineage: Bacteria > Pseudomonadati > Pseudomonadota > Gammaproteobacteria > Pseudomonadales > Pseudomonadaceae > Pseudomonas > Pseudomonas sp. P1.8. The sequence continues at coordinate 36,937 of NZ_LHVM01000006.1, read as the reverse complement.
GTCCACCGCTGTTCTCCACGGTACCGGCATGCAGACGGGCCGCACCCGCATTCACCAGACCGCCGTGGTTATCCAGATGCGTGAGACTGAGGTTAAAGTCATGTGCTGCGGTGATGAGACCGTTCTGGCTGTTATCCAGCGTGGTGCCCGAGAGGTTCACGGCGTGGTTCGCGCCCAGCCGACCGTTACGATTGTTCACTGCGCCGCTGACGGCAAGGCTCAGGTTCTGCCCGGCCATGATCAGGCCGGCGACGTTATCCAGGGCGGCCACATTGAGATAGGTCGCAGCGTGGCTGGAGAACTCACCACCACTGTTATCCAGGTAACCCAGTTGCGCACCGAGCGTCCCACGGCTGTTGATGAAGCCTTGGTGGTTGAGCACCCGCTCGGCGCTCAAATCCAGACTGTCATTGCTGAGCACGCGACCCTGCTGACGGTTGTCCAGGGTTGAAGTAGTGACCTGAGTCCAGTTCTGCGCACTCAACGTACCGCCACGGTTGTCGAGGGACTGACTCGCGCGCACATCAAGTTTGCGGTTGGCCGTTACACTGCCGGCGTTGCGCAGGTTCTGCACGTTCAGCGTAACGTCACCGACGGTATTAGGGCTGTTATCGGCATTTACGCCGGCCTCGATGATGCCGCTGTTGCTCAACGGACCACCACTGCTCAGGCTGATGCGATCACGGGCAGCCAGGCTGTGCTGGGTGCTCAATGTACCGCTGGTATGTACATCCAGGGTGGTGCCGGCAAAGACAGGGCCGTGCGCATCGAGGCTCGCCGCCTTGACGTTGATGGCGTTAGAAGACGCCGCCTGGGCCAGGCTCAAATGACCATTGGCATCGATCTGAATGTCCCCACCACTGGCCGCCAGGTTACCGGCCAAGCGCACGCCGACCCCGGCTTCGGTACTCACCAATTTGATCACGCCGGCATACATGCCGCCCAGCGCCGAACTGTCGATCGCCAGTTCCGGCTTGGCACTACCGTCATTCGCCCGCGCCGTGGTATTCAGGCTGCGCGCATCGACATCGTTGCGCCCGGTGATAAGGGTCAGGTTTCGCGCCTGGATCTCGGCGTTGATCCTGGCGCTGCGAGTGATGATCTCGAAGCGGTCGACGTTGCTGGCGTTGAGCCCTGCCCCCTCAACGGCCACACTGCCACCTTCGACCTGGAAATGATCGAGACGGCCATTGTTCAGAATGGGCTTACCGGTACTCAGGGTGACGCGCGGGGTGTTGATAAAACCACAGCCATTGCAGCTGATGCCGTAGGGGTTGGCGACGATCACCCGCGCCGATTGCCCCGCCACTTCAGTATAGCCGCGTAGCTGACTCGGGTTGCCGCCGTTGACTTCATTGAGGATGGTGCTGGCCGCCGTGCCATGCAGGTTCGGGTTACCGAGGATGATCCCACCCAGCTGGGTCGTCTGTGTACGGCCCGTGGCGTTGTTGAGGATCACGCCTTCGCTACCGACGTTGTAATCCCGAAACTGGTTATGCGACATCCCACTGGCATTAGGCGCGGCAATGTTCACAACCGGTACGCCATTGCCCGCATGATCCAGCGTAGTTCCCGGAGCACTGACGGCAATTCCGTTGGCCTGCACCCACAACGACTGCCAGAGCATGACGTTGGCCAGCAGGAATGCCACCCCACGTTTGGGCATGCCCCGGAATCGCTCACGACTCAATAGCGCGGCGTAAGGTTGGCGAACCTGGAAGGCAAATTGGCGGACGTCCATGTTGGTACTCTCTAAAAACGCAGCAGGTAGCCGCTGATGGCTACAGGAAGACACTCAGGCTGAAATAGATCGGCGCTTCGCGATCGGTCAGCGCATCGGGGCGCTCCAGTGAATGGGCGAAGGTCACGCTGCTGGCCAGGTAGGCGCCTCGGGCGAACAGCTCCAGCGAATTGCTGGACATTCGCCCATGCTGATCACCGTTGTAGCTATCACCTCGGATCACGCCCTGGTCATAACCCAGGCTGACACCGTATTGGCTCAGTACCGTGCGCAACCCGGACCAACTCACCTGACGGCTCCAACGCAGGTCATTGCGCCAGTACCCCCCACTGTCGCCGGACAACAAATGATCCTTGTAGCCGCGTACCGAACCCAGCCCACCCAGGCTCATGCGCTGCGAGCTAAACAACACGTCTTCGCTGCGTTGGCCGGTGGCCAGGCTGCTGACGCTGAAAGACTCGCCCCACAGGCTGAATGGCTGCAAATAGCTCAGCGTGGCGGTGTACTTGCGGTAGCGAGAAGTGGGTTGACCGGGGCCAGGGTCATGATCGCCTTGGGCATCGAAGGCACCGATGCCGTTCTGCAGGCCGAGATCGAGGTTGACGAATGCGTTGCCGATACGCCGGCCATGGTTGACCCCAAACTGCGCTTCGCTGATCCGGTTACTGCTCAATGCCAGCTTGCTGTCTTCGATGAAGTTGTTGGTGCGCAGGTAGGACAGGCCGGTATTGAGCGTCGTCTTGCTCATCGCATCGCGGTAAATCGCCCACTCGGCGCGCAATTGGTGGTTCTGGCTATTGCCAGTCTGTTTGAAGTCAAAACCGTTGGCGTGCGCTTGCGAGCGGTAGTCGCTCTGGCTATAGCTGTAGTTGAAGTTCCACCAACCCCACGGCAGGTTGTAATTCAAAAATGCGTTGCTGGAGGTACGCTGATGATCACTGACTGCGTCGTGACCGCTACGCAACATCAACTGATCAGACAGCCCCAGCGGGCTGTCCCATTCCAGCGAGGTGCCCCATTGCTGTTCGCCGGTACTGTCCTGGCCGTCGTTGCTGCGTGCCAACGATGCACGCCAAGACTTTTGCGCAGTGTTGTTGACCCATACATCACTGCCGCCCAGCGCTTGGCCAGGGCTTAACTCCATCTGCACTTGATTGGACGGGAGCCGGTTGAGCTGATCGACCATCTGCTCGATTTCGCGCAGGCTCAACAGTTCACCTTCACGACCAGGAAAACTCATGGCTAGTTCGAGTACCGAGAGTCCACTGTCTGGTGTGGTTTGAATCTTTTCCAGATGCCCTTCGACCACCAGCACCGTCAACTGTCCGCCGGACAGGTCCTGCTGTGGCAGATAGGCACGACTGGTCACCAACCCCTTGTCGATGTAGCGGTTGGTGATGACTTTCAGCAGCTCATTGAGCTGGGAGGTACCCAGACATTGATCCTGGTAGGGCCGTATCAGCTGCTCGCGATCGGCCCCAGAGAGGTGATCCGCGCCGTTGATCAAGATCTGCCGGACTGGAAAACAACGACCGTCGGCCGGGGCGCTGGGCGCAGAGGGAACGGTCTCTTTACCCGGTAACTCCTTGAGCTCCTGGAGCCGACGTCGCTGCTCTTCCAGCAACCGGTCCTGTCGCTCACGGATCAGGCCTTGATCACCGGGCGTCAGAATGGGAGCGGCCCAGGCAGAACCCAGGCAACCCAGGCAACCCAACAAAACAAAAGAACATGACCTCTTCCGGAGGCGCAATACCGACATGTTGATTCCATCCATGCAACGTTGACTGTGCCGAGTCGGCCAACAGTCTTTTGAAGGAACCCACGACGCCTTTTTCGAGCCACTGATCCCTTGATGGATACGAGTATTCAACGTTGTCAAAAAATTAGATTTAAGAAGCGTCTGAAAACGATGCTGGAAATTTCCTAAGACCTCATCGATATTCCTCCACCGGCACACAGGCGCAGAACAGATTGCGATCGCCGCAGACGTTGTCCACCCGGTTCGCCATCGACCAATACCTGTGGGCCCTGATGTGCGCATCCGGGGGCACTGCCTGTTCGATACTGCAAAGCCGATTCCAGACACCGAGAGATCCGCCAGGGAACCATTCTGAGTACCCCCGTAAGCAGGACGGCGATGGAACAGCCTGATCCACGTCATCATCCAGTCGGGCTCACGCCTAAAAGCCGAGCAGGCAGCAATCATCGAAATTGATGTTGGCATGAGTGACGATCAGCTTGTGATTGATACTCGTGGTGCTTTGGTGCAGTACGTGCTGCAACGCTACCAAATCGATTCGGCCAAGATGCACGCAAAAGCTACAGCGCAGCAGATCGTCGTAGCGAACCTAGATGAACTGCAGCCTTTGCCAGTGGCTTATTTGCCCCATCCGCAAACATCGAGCCCTCAAGGGCTTCAACCGCAGCTGCTGAGCATCCTTGACCAGGTAACGCATCGCGTAATGGACATGCGCACGGATGTTCCGATCACTCTGAAGTGATGATGCCTATACCCAGCTCGTCCTCGTACTTTTCCCCGTGCACCTCGTTACCGTTTAAGCAGAAGGCTGCATGGATGTGGCAGCCACGATCCTCCCCCTGCTCAACTGCGCAGATATAGCCAATGAGGTGGTCAAATATCGGGTTACGCTCGCGCTCAGCACGCAACCGGTCAAGATCATCGAATACTTGCTCGACTCGCAACCTGACCTGGATCTGCTGGAAGTAATACAGGTTGACCCGAATGATCAGAGTCCGCGATTAACGAGCAAGCATCGCGTCTGAGTAGTCGCAGACACGCACCGCATGCCCCTGGCTTGCTGACGTCGGTCTCCCTTCGGACGGCGATACCATTGCTCACGCGTGAGCTGACGGATGCGCTCGATCAGTACGTTCATGCTGCGGTGATGGCCAGATAACCGCCTGGCCTGCTTACCACTGGAACTACGCCTGCGTGGAAAATCCACTCGGCAGAGTCATGGCTCCCAATTTTCTACGCCGACATCACCGTGCGTAGCGGGATGAGTCTGCTCGCCGGGAAAGCCTTGGATAAAACACGCCAAACAGCAAGCTTCCTCCAGTCCGCTCTAGATACAGCCGCTCAGACCAGCGTTTGCCCGACACGCCTACTGATGGGCGCCGTGACGCGAGTGAAACCCTGGTCCAGTAGCGCCGCATCCAGCACAGCCTTGGAAGGTCGGCGTTTTTATGCGTCGAACGGGCGAAAAAAAGGCACTGGATGTTACTCGTCAGTGCCTTTTTTCCGCCTGGAGGCGGATGAGTCCCGCTTGCCTGGCGTCCTTATACCTGGGCGCTCGGCATCACCTGGATCGCCGATTGGGTGCCACGCGTCAGCTCGCGATACTCGTAGGTCACCTTGTCAGGCGTGACCTTGCCGGTGTAACCCTTCTTGATGTTGGCGACGATGTAGTTGAAGTCGCTTTTGCTGTGGGTGGTGACGACAATGTTGGCCTTGCTGCTGGCGCTGGACACGTAGTTGCCCACTTGCGACAGCGGCTGCTTGAGGCGTTTGTCGCGCTTTTTCACCAGGGTCTGCGGCACGTTGACCTGCATCGAGTCCATGCTTTCGACACTCGCGGCCCCGACGTCGTTGCGCTTATCCGCCGGTACCGCTTCCTGGCGGGTCGTCAGTTGCACCACCGCGACATCACTCGACTGGCGCTCGATGGCCGCCTTGGCCTGCCGGGCGTTTTCAAGGTCCTTCTGACGACCCACGTAGTAACCCGTCGGCGCGCCCAGGGCTGCGCCAATGGCGCAACCGGTGCCAGGGTGGCCGCCCGTCCCCGCCGCAATCGCCGCACCGCCAATGCAACCGAGCACACCACCGACCGCTGTGCTGCCCACCGGCGAGTTCTGGCAACCACTCAACAACAAACCGGTGCAGGCGAGCAACACGGTCGATACAACAAGTGCGCGCGACAAGGGCGACTCCTTTCGAGACTGAACATGAGCATTCATTGAGGCTGATAACCGTAGGTCAGGCCACCGAGCAGGCCCAGGCGCACCCGTTCGTTGAGCGGGTAAAACACCGGCTGGACCTGCGCCGTCCATTGCACGCCATGGGCAATGATCCAGCCCATGAGCCCAAGCGAGGAGCCGCTTTGCTGCTTGAGGCTGAGAAACAGCGGCTGCTCTGTCACCTTGTTGGTCCAGAACATCGGCACCGTCAGCACCACCAGCGCATAGCCGACGAAGGCGGCCACGTAGAGCCTCGGCGGGACATAACACAGCGCCCGGGTGAAAAAGCCCAGGCACTTGAAGATATGGGTAAAGGCGCCGAGCAGGGAAAACATCAGGGCAATCATCGGCACAATCAGCGCTCGATAACTGTCACGACCGATCTGCGCCTTTTCGCCTCTGTCGCGGTAGTTCTGCGGGTCGACCATGCGATCTTCGATCAACTGCTTGGCATCGAAACTGATGGTCGGCCGGTACACGGTTTGCTCGAAGCCGCTGGCCGACAGGTCGGGTTGCAAGGTGATCAAGTAGGGCAAGTGCAACGCGTCGCGCCACTTGTTCTGGATCGGCAGCTGCGCAAAAAACTGCCCACGCGGCAAGCCCGGATCGATCCACCGCCCAACCGACTGTAACCCCGAGGCATAGGCGTTGCGGGCATCCAGTTGCACGCGCCGGGCCACGGCTCGATTGAAAGCCGCACGGTCGTTGGGGCGCCAATCGTCGGCCACCGCGATGCCCTTCTCGCGTAGCGACTGACGCACCGTATTGGCATGGCGGTTCGGCACATTGTTGGGGGTCAGGCGGCGATTGCGTTGTTTGAGGTTCTGCACGTAATCGTTCCAGGCCTGCTGCTGGTGCCGGGCGATGGAAGCCGCGCTGATCGCCTCCAGGTAGCGAATGCTGCCCTGTTGATACTGGCGATAACTGTCATCCAGCTCGGCGAGGGAGTCCTGGTAGTGGCGATAATTAGCCTCGGCATCGCCGCGCACGGTTTCGGCGAACAACTCGAAGAACGCCTGCGCCTGTTGCTTGATGCGATCCGTCAGGCGATCCACCGACAACAGCATGATGGGAAACGTCGCCAGCAGGGTCTTGCCCTCGGGGCGCTGCAAATCCTCTGCCGTGAGGTCCAGGCCAGTCAAGCCGAAATCGTGGTGCACCATCAAGTACGTCATCGGCACGCCCAAGGCCGCGCGTGCGCGCTCATCGGGCGTCGAGCGATCCACCAGGTGATTGACCAGCGCCAACTGTGCAAAGTACGTAGTACCCACGCAGCCGACGATCACCAGGACCGCCCAGATCGTCGTGCGAAGACGGCTCCAGCCCAGGCGCAAACTTTTCTTCAGCACCGAGCCCAACCCCAGCAGGGCCACCGCCGTGCCGGCGATCAAGCGTCCGTAGACCTCGATGGACTCTACTTGATGCTGACTGGCCAGGCCGCCGACCACGTCCAGCAAACGGGCGTTGAAGCCCATTTCGACAATCAGGTACAGCAGCGTCAGAGTCAGCATCACCAGGACCAGCACACGTTCCTGGCGCCGTGGCAGAGGGTTCTTGTCTTCCCGTAGCCAGTGCATCAACGCACTGGCCGGCGAGCGGCGCTGCGCACGGGGACCAAATCGCTGGAGCGGTGTCAGGCTGGTCACGACTCGGTCTCCATCTTGGAGATCAGGTTGATTTCTACTCGGCGCCTGGGGGGCGTAGTGGCCTGGGCATGTTCGACGACCGCGTTGGCCACCGGCTGCGGCAGCGCGGAAGAAATCGACACTTTGGCCAGCGGTTTGGCCGCGGGCTTGGGAGGGGTAGGCACGCTCGCCACGTGCTTGGGCGCCGGCGGCGCGGAAGGCGCGGCGCGCGTAGAGGCCACGGGGGCCGCTGCGGTCTTGGGCACCGGTGCGGCGGCAACCGCCGGCCGGGCCTTGGACAGGCCTTGCAGCAGCCCCGGCAGGTCGACCTTCATCGGCCCACGGAAATTCTTATCCTGCGAGGAATAGGTCCAGGCCTCGGAGCGTGGGCCATTCATCTGCATGGCGACGAAACTCTTGCCGTCTTCACTGCGCTGGAAGGCCAGCATGTCGCCACAGCCCCCCAGTCGATAAGGACCCCAGACTGTCTTCCCGGAGATCACCACCAGGGCGGTTTGCGAGTCGCACTGGGCGGTGCGATAGCTCATGACCACCGCCGTGTCGCCGTCCAGCTCCATCGTGGTTTCAACGGTGCTTTCACGCCAGTCGTCCGGCAGTTGCACCTGCATCTTGCGCTCATGCAGGCTCAAGTATGCTCTGCCAGCCGGAGTTTCCATGTGACTGAAAGGCCCGGCCACCGAATTGAAGCGACCGATCACCTGGTCGGCCTGCACCCCGAACGCGCTGCACAGCAGTACAAGCAACAAACCGCGAGTAACCAGGCTGGCCAGTGCTCGCAGTGCTCTGATGGGTCTCAACGTGGTCTTCCTTAAACCGGGTATCTGGGCGAACCGACATTCCTCTACGCGCCCAGATGCTAGCATAAAGCCACAAAGCCGCCATAACCGGCTTACCGTTGAACGGCCCAGAGCCCTTTGTGTCCTTCATCTTGAAACCTGAAGTACGGTTTTTCAGTTCACAACACTTCAGTTAAACCCCCAAAGCCCTTCTACACTCAACTCGCACATGCCCGACACCTCCCGTAGAAGAGGCCTCATGACCACCCTCACAGACCGTTTCAAGCAAGGCAAAGATGCTCGCAAGCACTGTCCACGCAGTTCGCATTCGGCCTTGGGCAACATCGATCGCGATCCACTGGCATTGATCAAGGCGTCGAGTGAAGGGCGCGTCAGGTCGCTGGTGGAATTGCGCTACGGCCGCATGCTGGTGTCGCCATTTACCTTCTATCGCGGCAATGCGCTGCTGCAGGCCCACGACCTGTCAGGCACCTCGGACATGGGGATGGTTTCGCCGATCTGTGGTGATTGTCACTTGATGAATTTCGGTGGATTCGCCACGCCGGAACGTAACCTGCTATTTAGCGTCAATGATTTTGACGAAGCCCATTCAGGCCCCTGGGAGTGGGATTTGAAGCGTCTGGTGGCCAGTTGCATGGTGGCCGCCCGAGACCTGCGTCACGGCCAATCGGTTGAAGAAACCTTGTGCCATGAAGTTGTCGGTGCCTACCAGGAGACGATGCTGGAGTGCGCCCTGCAAAGCGCCATGGAAACCTGGTACGAATCGATCAGCTACGACGACATGCTGGAAAAGGCTCGCAAAACCGCCATCGACCATGTGCAACGCGCCATCGAAAAGGCCGGACGTCGCACCCATGCCGAGCTGCTGCCGAAAATCAGCGAACGTCATGCCGACGGCCATATGGTCATTCGCGATGACTTGCCGGAAATATTTCACCTGCACAAAAACACCACACTGCTGGATCCCGATGACGACTGGTTGCGCCTCGCGGACTGGCGATCGCTTTATGACACCTTCGTGCGCGACTACAAAGGCACGCTGCAAGCCGACCGACGTGACTTGCTGTCACGTTTTCATGTGCATGACATGGCGTTCAAAGTAGTGGGTGTCGGCAGTGTCGGCACCCGTTGCCTGGTGGCCCTGCTGACCGACGATCAGGAATTTCCGCTGTTCCTGCAATTCAAGGAGGCGCGTCGCTCGGTGTTGGCGAACTATGTGAAGACCAAGTCACGGATACGCCATGAGGGCCAGCGGGTGGTCGACGGCCAGCGACTCATGCAATCGGCCAGTGATCTGTTCCTCGGCTGGACCACCGGTCCGAGCGGGAGGCACTTCTATGTGCGGCAATTGCGCGACATGAAAGTCTCGGCTGAACTCGAAACCTTCGACGGCGACACCTTCACAGCCTATGGGCGGGTCTGTGGCCGGGCCCTGGCACGCGCCCATGCCAAGTCTTCCGGACATGCGGCGGTAATCAGCGGCTACATCGGCAAGGGCGAAGCACTGGCCGATGCGCTGTACCAATACGCTCTTGGCTACACCGAACAGAACGAGCGCGATTTCGAACGATTCCAGCAAGCCTGTCGCAAAGGGAGTTTCCGTGCGCGGTCCGAGGCCGATTTTGCCGCCGATCATTTGCCTTGATGCTGCGGCGTGCCTGGCCCGGGGGTCTCATCGAAATGAATTTTTCTTCACCCCGGTGCCCGGCGCCAGCCTGTACATTTCACTCGCTCATTCAAGAAACTACGGTTTGCCCGCCCTCCCGCGGGCTTTTTTTTGCCTGAAAATCCGCAGGATCCGGCTCGCCGTAACCGGTTCAGGAAGGTTCGGAGCAGCGCGGCTGCGCGAACCCTTTTGTGAGGCCGGGAGCCTCTTGCAGCACCGGCAGCTCCAGCCGTGCGCGCCCATAAAACGCCAGTGCTGTCAGCAAACAGGCGAGCCACACGAAGATCCCGGCCCAGAAGGTGTGGGACATGTAGTGCCAGCCCTGTAGCACCCGTGTCGTGCCAAAGACAAACCCCAGCGACAGCGAGCCGTACATGAGCGCCTTGCAATAGCGCCAGCGATAACGACGCGCCACGAAATACAACGCGAGCATGGTGAAGCCACCCGAGGCATGCCCGCCCGGCCAGCAACGACCGTCTCCGGCGACCTTCAGCAGGTCGAAATTCTCATACCATTCCTTGTGCTCGATCTTGCCACCGTACTGTGTGGTTTCAATTGGGCAATACACGCTGGTGTGCCCCTTCAGGTAATGGATCACACCGGTGCTGATGGAAAACGCGAAGACCACGTAGAGAAAATCCCGGCGATGCTTGTTGGCAAAGCGCAGCACGGGCGCGACTCTGATTTTTTCCAGAAAGGCGATGAGTTTCGAGTGTTTTTCCGCTTTCAGGCGTGGCCAGAGAAACGACAGCAAGGCGCCAATGATCGCTATCTCGCCAGTCCAGTTCGGAATGATCCGCGCCCATTTATGGGTAATCTTTTCGAACCAATGCACATGGTCCAGCGGGAATGTCCGGGTGAGCGGATCGTAAAACAGATCGTTGAAGGCGATATCGATTCTGGTCAGGTCGAACATCAGAAACACCACGACCGCGCAGGCCAGCGGAATGCCGAAGTTCATCCAGTAAAAACGGGGGCGGGAAGCTGTCTGCATGGTGGTGGTTGATCCAGAAGGGGAATTCATTTCGTGGTAAGCGAGCGCCAATCCGAAGCTTCGATGACCCCCAACATGTGCGGTGCCTGCGGGTTTGCGGCGGAGATAAACAATGAGGCTCCGTAACCCGGTGTCGAAGACGCCCACTTGAGGTCTTTTTGCAATTGCGCCATGCATTCGCTGTGTGTCACCAGAATCAGGTTGCGCCCGGCCACCTTGTGCGCCAATGCGTCCCGCAACATCGTGCCCTTGCAATTGATCAACCAATCCTCGCCAACATCGACCTTGTTGAACATGAAGCCCGCCGTTTGCGCCGTACGCAGGATCGGACTGTTGTAGATATCGGCACGTGCCAGGCCCAGCCGTTCGAACCGCGCTCCGACACTCACTGCAATGCTGCGGGAGCGATCGGTAATGCCATCGTTTCCGCTCAAACAGGCGGCTTTGGAGTGATCGCAACGTTCGACGTGGCGCACCAGCACGATCATGTCGCCCTTGGCCCATCCCGCCATCAGCGCTTGAGCACCCGCCACGTTACCGTGGGCCAAGTCCGGCACAGCGGCGGGTCGCAGTAAAAACAGGGTCAATGGAATCACCAGCACAGCTGACGCCAGCACCACCGCTGCATTGCGATAGCGGGCAAAACGGCTCAGATCGATTGAGCGGGAAACCCCGAAAAAACTCAGTCTCAATTCCACATCAAGCCGCCTCACCGGCATACAACGCTGTCTTTTGATGACGCGAGATTAGAGAGGCCTGCATTGGCTGAGGGTGAAAGCCATGTGAAAAAAAGCTTAAAAGCCCAGCAAAAACCTTGTTACAGAATCCGTCCTGCAAAAACCTTTCAGCTCCGGGGAATGCTGCCGATACAAGCTGCTACACACCTTGCTGGCTTTCAAAAAAAACAATCTTCCAGCCAACCGACGATAAAGAAGCACCACGTTCCTGGAGGAATTTGATGAATAGCTGGTTTGGCAACATCAGCGTGAACATGAAACTGGGCCTGGGATTCGGCCTGGTCCTGGCACTGACCTGCGTCCTCGCCCTTACCGGCTGGACCAGCCTGGGCGGTCTGATTGACCGCAGCAACTGGATGAGCGACATCACCCAGCTCAACGCCGGCCTGACCAAATTGCGCGTGGTTCGTCTGCAATACATGCTGACCAATGGCGACGAAACCGCCGCACAAAACGTGCAGACCACTCTCGAAGCCTTTTCCGCCCAGCAACAAGCGCTGTTGGAGAAATTCAAGAGCCCGGAAAACCTCAAGCGACTGAAAGAGCAAGGCACGGTCATCGACGCCTACAAGACGTCCCTGGCCAAGATGCGCAACGCCTACCGCAGCGGCAACAGCGCTCGCGACGCCATGGCCGCCAATGCCGAAGCCGCCAACAGTCTGATCAACGACATCAACACCCGCGTGCAACAGATGCCGCCGAGTGACCAGCGCTTCGAACAATTCCAGGCTATTACCGCCGCCAGGGAAGCGTTCCTGCTCGCGCGCTACGAAGTGCGAGGCTACACCGCGACCACCAACACCGAGACTGAGCAAAAAGCCGTTGGCCAACTGAATGCGGCCATCGCCAGTCTGAGCCCCCTCAACGTGCATTTCGCCGACACCCAGCGAGACGCCCTGCGTCAACTGGAAGCTGCGCTCGGTAACTACCGCAGCGCCTTGCAGGCGTACAAAGCCGCCAACACCGATGCGGTACAGGCTCGCCAGGAAATGACCGATCAGGGCGCTGCCATCGTGTCCCTGAGCGATCAGCTATACCAGATCCAGGTCGACCGCCGTGACATCGAAAGCGCCCAGGCACGCACCCTGCAAGTGATCAGCACGTTGCTGGCGTTGCTCGTGGGCATCATAGCCGCCGTGTTGATCACCCGTCAGATCACCCGCCCGTTGCGCGAAACCCTGGCCGTGGTCGACCGCATCGCCAGCGGCGACCTGTCCCAGAACATCCAGGTCACCCGTCGCGACGAACTGGGTGTATTGCAGCAAGGCATCGCACGCATGGGCGTGACCCTGCGCGACCTGATCAGCGGTATCCGCGACGGCGTCACCCAGATCGCCAGCGCCGCCGAAGAGCTTTCCGCCGTGACCGAGCAGACCAGCGCCGGAGTCAACAGCCAAAAGGTCGAGACAGATCAGGTCGCCACTGCCATGCACGAGATGACGGCCACTGTGCAGGAAGTCGCGCGCAACGCCGAAGAAGCCTCGCAAGCCGCCGCGGCAGCCGATGGCGAAGCCCGCGAGGGTGACAAAGTGGTGAACGAAGCCATCGCCCAGATCGAGCGGCTGGCCAGCGAAGTGGTGCGTTCCACCGATGCCATGAGCGTGCTGCAACAGGAAAGCGACAAGATCGGCAGCGTCATGGACGTGATCAAGGCCGTGGCCGAACAGACCAATTTGCTGGCACTCAACGCCGCGATTGAAGCGGCCCGCGCCGGTGAGGCCGGTCGTGGTTTTGCGGTGGTGGCCGACGAGGTCCGGGGCCTTGCCCAGCGCACGCAAAAATCCACCGAGGAAATCGAAGGCCTGGTGGCTGCCCTGCAAAACGGCACTCAACAGGTGTCGGCGGTGATGAACAACAGCCGCACCCTCACCGACAGCAGCGTGGCCCTGACCCGCAAGGCCGGCGTGTCACTGGAAAACATTACCCGCACGGTGTCCAACATCCAGTCGATGAACCAGCAGATCGCCGCCGCCGCGGAGCAGCAAAGCGCCGTCGCCGAAGAGATCAGCCGCAGCATCATCAACGTACGCGACGTGTCGGAACAGACCGCCGCCGCCAGCGATGAAACGGCTGCGTCCAGTGTTGAACTGGCACGGTTGGGGAATCAGTTGCAGATGATGGTGAGTCATTTCCGGGTTTGACGTCAGCTCAACGCTGAATCATAAAACCAATCGCGGGCAAGCTCGCACAGGGTTGCGCTGAACCTGTAGGAGCGGGATTGCCCGCGATTGCGATCGGATAGAAGACAAGATCACGAGACGCAGTTTTTACTGCACTCTCAAACACTGATCGCATTGGTAAACACCAACCGGTTACCAAATGGATCGCTGATGGTCATGTCCTGGCTGCCCCACGGCATGGCCTGAATCTGTGGGTGGGCAAATTTGTATGCTTTGGCCAGCAGTTGCTGCTGGAAGGCTTCCAGTTCATCGGTTTCGATGCGCAGTGCCGAACCCGGCGAGCAGTCGCCATGGTGTTCTGACAGATGCAGCACGCAATCACCACGGGAAACCTGTAAATACAGCGGGAAGTTGGCTTCGAAGCGGTGCTGCCAGTCGATCTTGAAACCCAGGAAATCGACGTAGAACTCCACAGCCTTGGCTTCGTCGAAAATACGCAGGATCGGAGTGGTTTTACCGAAGCTCATCGAGTTGCTCCCAGACAATGAAAGACCTGCAGGAGCGAGCAGGCCCGCTCCTGCAAAACATGTAAACGATCAGCAATGGTAGTCGGGTTTGATAACACTCCTTCGGCCCGAACATGCCATTCTTTAGTCTCAAAATGCCACCACTGTGACACACCACTCAAACGTCACAGGAAGCCTTCGCGCAAATCCCCTTCCCGTGCCAGGAACCGCCCTTCCCTGCGACCATTGGCCTGACCGTCGCGGTAACTCAGGACACCGTTTACCCACACCCCTTCGATACCTTGCGCCGCCCGTTGCGGATCATTGAAATCCGCGACATCACGAACGGTCGCCGGGTCGAACAATACCAGGTCAGCCCAAAAACCTTCGCGGATCTCGCCTCTGTGCTTCAAACCGAATCGCGCCGCCGACAAACCGGTCATCTTGTGGACGGCGGTGTGCAGCGGGAACAGCCCTACATCGCGGCTGAAATGTCCAAGCACCCGAGGGAATGCACCCCACAACCGAGGATGCGGAAACGGGTCTTCCGGCAAACCGTCGGAACCGACCATCGACAACGGATGCGCGAGGATTCTTCGCACATCCGCCTCGTCCATCCCGTAGTACACCGCGCCAGCCGGTTGCAGTTGGCGGCCGGTATCGAGCAGTGACCGGTTCCATTGCGCAGCGATGTCCATCAGGTCTCGACCGCCCATCTCCGGATGCGGCGTGGACCATGTGATGGTGATGCGGTGGGCATCGGTGACTTGTTTGAGATCCAGCGTCGAAGAACTCGCCGCATAGGGATAACAGTCACAGCCCACTGGATGGGTTTTCGCCGCCTCCTCCAGGGACGCCAGCAGTTGCGGACTTCGGCCCCAGTTACCGGCGCCGGCGCATTTGAGGTGGGAAATGATCACCGGGGATTTGGCGTGACGGCCGATCTGGAACGCTTCGTCCATGGCTTCCAGCACCGGTTCGAACTCACTGCGCAGGTGCGTGGTGTACACCGCGCCGAACGCCGTCAGCTCTTCGGTCAGTTGCATCACTTCATCGGTGGAGGCCGAGAAGGCACTGGCGTAGGCAAGGCCGGTGGACAGGCCCAACGCACCCGCTTCCAGACTCGCGCGCAGCTGTTCGCGCATCGCCGTGATCTCATCGGCGGTGGCGGTGCGGAACAAGTCGTCGAGGTGATTGCTGCGCAACGCGGTATGACCGACCAGCGCGGCGACGTTCAGCGTGGTGTTCGCTGCTTCGACCGCCGCACGGTAGTCTCGAAATGTCGGGTAAACAAACGCCGCGGCCGTGCCGAGCAGGTTCATCGGGTCCGGCGGATCGCCGCGCAGACTGACCGGCGAAGCGCTGATCCCGCAATTGCCGACAATCACCGTGGTCACACCCTGACTGAGCTTGGGCAGCATCTGCGGTTGGCGAATCACCACCGTATCGTCGTGGGTATGCACGTCGATGAAACCCGGCGCCAGCACCTGGCCGCCAGCATCAATTTCTTGCGCCGCATGGGCATTGTGCAACTCGCCAATGCGCTCGATTCGCCCGTTCAGAATGGCTACGTCGGCGCGATAGCCGGGACTGTTGCTGCCGTCGATGATCAGGGCATTGCGAATCAGCGTGTCGTACTGCATGTCAGTCTCCCAGCGGCAAGTGATCGTCGCCGCCGCGGTAATCGTCGAGGGCGAGTTTGATCCGCCGCAAACGTTCTTGATTGTCTTCAGGATTGGCCAGTGCCAGCTCGGTGGCAAGCACGTCGATGGCCAGCAGTATGCCGTAGCGTGCGGCGGTCGGTTTGTAGATGAACGAGGTCTCGGCAGTTTGCAGGGGCAGGACAGTGTCGGCCAATTGCGTCAGCGGGGAATCGGTACCGGTGATGACAATGAACGGATTGAGCCGGTAACGGGCGATCAGAACGATCAGCGCGATGATGGCAACGGCGGCATACACCAGCAGCCAATAGCCTAAGGACGGGCTCATGCGGTACTCCTCGAAAGGATCACGTCGAATGGTTTGTGAAACTCTAAAAACATGTCGAGGCGCGACTTTCAAACGAGGTGAAAGTAATTTTCGTGCAGAGATATGCGAGGTCGCTCAGCGGTATGGCGTGTCGCGAATAATGAAAATCCGGCAGGCGGATTTTCATCGCGCCTGCCCCTGATCTGTTTCAGTCGTGATGGACCCGGGCGCGCTTCAACAGCTTCTTGCAGCGCTCGGACAACCCCAACACCCGCAGGTGTTTGCCAGCCTTGGTGTAGCGCTCGCGCAAGGTGTCCAGCGCGGCGATGGCCGAGTAGTCGACGAAGCTCAGGTGACGGCAATCGAGCGTCACTTGTGCCGGGTCGTTGGCCGGGTCGAACTGGTTGAGGAAGGGGGTTGTCGAGGCAAAGAACAGCGTGCCATGGAGGCGGTAAAGCTTGCTGCCGTCGTTTTCCAGATGGCTGTCGGCGTACAACTGCCGCGCCTGCTGCCAGGCAAAGTTCAGCGCCGCGATGATGATCCCGCAGAGCACGGCAGTCGCCAGATCGGTGAATACTGTAATCACCGTCACCGCGATGATCACCAGTACATCGTTCACCGGAACTTTGTTCAGCACGCGCAACGACGCCCAGGCAAATGTCTGCTGCGACACCACGAACATCACCCCGACCAGCGCAGCGAGGGGAATGCGCTCGATCAAAGGCGACAGAAACAGGATGAACAACAGAATCGACACCCCGGCCACCACGCCGGACACCCGCCCGCGACCACCGGAACTGAGGTTGATCACGGTCTGGCCGATCATGGCGCAACCGCCCATGCCGCCGAACGCACCGGACACCATGTTTGCGGCGCCCAGCGCCACGCATTCGCGATCCGGATAGCCGCGGCTCTCGGTGATTTCATCGGTGAGGTTCAGGGTCAGCAGGGTTTCCAGCAAGCCGACCAGCGCCATCAGGATCGCGTAGGGTGCGATGATGTGCAGGGTCTCCAGGTTCCACGGAATATCCGGCAGCGCCAGGGTCGGCAAGCCACCGGCAATGTGCGCCATGTCGCCCAGGGTTCGGGTCGGCAAGCCGAGCAGATACACCGCCAGCCCCACGCCGAGAATCGCCACCAGTGCCGGCGGCACCGTGCGGGTCAGGCGTGGCAGTACGTAGACGATGGCCATGGTCACGGCAACCAGGCCGAGCATCATGTACAGCGGTGTTCCGCTCAGCCAGGTCTCACCGTTCTTGAAGTGTTCCAGTTGCGCCAGCGCAATAATGATCGCCAGGCCGTTGACGAAACCGAGCATCACCGGGTGCGGCACCATCCGCACCAGCTTGCCGAGCTTGAGCAGCCCGAACGCCATCATGATCACCCCACCCAACAACACCGTCGCCAGCAGATACTCCACACCGTGCTGCACCACCAGCGCGACGATTACCACCGCCATTGATCCGGCAGCACCGGACACCATGCCCGGTCGGCCACCGAACAGCGCGGTCAGCGTGCAGATGATGAATGCCCCGTAAAGCCCCATCAGCGGATTGAGATGAGCCACCAGCGCGAAGGCGATGCATTCGGGCAATAGGGCGAAAGACGTGGTGAGCCCGGCCAGGACATCGGCGCGTAGACGTTTTGGTTTCATGGAAGACCGCATGCAGGAAGTCGCGAAAAGAGTGTGCGGATGTTACGGAATCGTGGGCGACCCGGCCAGTTGTTGAGACCCTGGAAACGCCATCGCGAGCAAGCTCGCTCCTACAAAGAACGCGAGTTCCTGTGGGAGCGTGGCTTGCCCGCGATGAACGATGACGCGGTCTCAAGCGAAATTAAAATCAACCACTGAAATCTGCCGACGCATACGCCGCCAATTTTCCCTGGATAAAGTCCAGGAAACATTGAATCCGCAGCGCCAATTGCGAGTTGCGGTAATACACCGCGTTAATTGGCTGGCGATAACCGCTGTTGAATTCCGCCAGCAGCACTTTCAGTCGTCCGGCACGAATGTCTTCGATAGTCATGTAATGCGACAGGCAGGCAATGCCCTGCCCCTCCAACGCCAAATGGCGAATGGTCTCACCGCTGGAAGCGCTGAGCGAAGCCTGGATCGGCCAGCGGTCGCCATGGACATAACGCAGCGGCCATTGGTTCAGGCCTTCGTTCTGGGTGAAGCCCAGCAAAGTATGTTCGGCAAGATCCGCCACCGCCGTTGGGCTACCGTGATTTTCCAGATAGGCCGGGCTGGCGACAATGTGCAGCGGGCTGCAGCCCAGAGATCTGGCGTGCAACGTGGAATCGGTCAGGGTGCCAATGCGGATGGCGATGTCGGTGCTTTGCTCCAGCAGATCGATGATCAGGTCGTTGCTGTTGAGTTCGAGCTGGATGTCCGGGTAGAGCCGGCGGAATTCAGCGACGTAGGGCACGATGGCGTGCAGCATGAACGGTGACGCGGCGTTGATCCGCAAGCGTCCGGACGGCGTTTGCTGGCGTGAGGTCAGGCGCTCTTCGAGCTCATCCATCTGATCGAGAATCAGCTTGGCGTGCTCGAAGAAATACTTGCCCTCCTCGGTCAGGTCCATGCGTCGCGTGGTGCGGTTGATCAGCGTGGTATCGAGTTTGGCTTCCAGCCGCGACAGCGTACGGCTGACCGCCGAGGGTGTTTGCCCGACCTGTTCGGCCGCTGCAGAAATCGATCCGCACTCAATCACGCAGACGAAAATCTGCAACTCATCGGATCTGGCTTTCACGTGTGTCCTCTTTCCCGGATCGGCAAGATCGCAGCCTTCGGCAGTCACAACGGATCGACACCTGCAGGAGTTGCCGAAGGCTGCGATCTTTTCAGCCGTTGCACCGGATAGTAGCCGAGTGTCAGGCCTTGAGACCAAACACCTCGGTCAAATGCTGCTCGTAACGGACCACATCGGCGTCAATGTTCGGGCGTTTCATCACATCGACACACAGGAATGTCGGCAAACGGGTCATGCCGAGGAATTCGTTGGCCTTGTGGAACGGAAAGTACACCGCGTCTACACCCTTGGCTTCGAAGAAGTCAGCCGGGTCGTCGAAGGCTTGCTGCGGTGCGTTCCAGGTCAGCGACAGCATGTATTGCTTGCCGTGGATCAGGCCCCCGCTGCCGTACTTCTGCGAAGCATCCGAACGTGTGCGGCCGTCGCTGGCGTAAAGGCTGCCATGACCTTCGGTGAAGACTTCATCGATGTACTTCTTCACGGTCCACGGCGCGCCCATCCACCATCCGGGCATCTGGTAAATGATCACATCGGCCCAGAGGAACTTGGCCACTTCTTCGGCGATGTCATAGCCTTCGTCGATAAAGGTGGTTTTGATATCAACACCGCCACGATCCAGAACGCTCAAAGCGGCTTCATGCAGGGTGGTGTTGTAGCGGCCATCGGAGTGGGCGAATTTTTTGCCGCCGTTGAGTAACAGGACTTTTTTCATGGGGGATCTCGGGAAGAGTTGAATTCGATGGCGGCAGAATATCGATCCGACTCACGCGGAGTAAGCGGCGAAGCGGCAAAACTCATTTGACCAATACGCACGAATCAACTGTTTATTATTGACTTAGAATTTGGTCAATTCTGAGTTCAAGGTGATTTTTTGATGAGTGAAATCCAAGGCTTTATCCTGCACGCCAAGACCCGCCCGGAAAAATCCGACGCTTTTGAAACGTTTTTCAGTCGTTATGTAGAAGCGAGTCGCGCCGAGCCCGGCTGCATCGAATACCACATGCTGCGGGACAAACAGGACCCGTCGCTGTTCATCTTTTATGAGATCTGGCAATCCCAGGCCCATCTCGATGTGCACTCGAATCTGCCGCACATGAAACAGTTTCTGGATCAGCGCGATGAGTACCTGGAACGGGACTTCGAGATCCGCGCCATCGAAATGATCAGCCCGTCGTCCGCTAGCCGCTGACAAGCAAATGGCCACCAAGCAAGGCCAGGCCTAGAAAAAATACGCGCTTGAACAACACGGCGCTGATTCGCTGGCGCAGCGATTGTCCCAGCCACATGCCCAGCATGGCCGGGATCAGCGCCAGCATTGATGCACTCAACTCGCCCCCACCGAGTTCGCCGCGCCATAACAGCCCACCCGCGAGCGCCAGGGTCGAGACGGTGAACGAGAGGCCGAGGGCCTGCACCTGCTCATCCTTGCTCAAACCCAGGGCTTGCAGATACGGCACCGCCGGAATCACGAACACACCCGTGGCCGAGGTGATGACGCCGGTCAGCACGCCGCACAACGGCCCGAGCCATCCTTCATTGCGTTCACTGACACGCAGTAAAGGCAGGAACAATCCGCTCAACGCATAGAGCAACAACGCCGCGCCCAATCCCCGCACCATCCAATGTCCATCGGCCATGCCGATCCACAAGGTGCCTGCCGCGGTGCCGATGAAGATCGCCAGCAACATCGGCCACAACCGTTTGAGCAGCCCCGGCAGATGCCCACCGAAAGCCAGTTGCCAGAGGTTGGTCAAGGTCGCGGGAATGATCAACAACGCCGCAGCCTGCGACGGAGCCATAGCCAGACCAAGCAGCCCCATGGCGATGGTCGGCAGGCCAAGGCCGATCACACCTTTGACCATGCCGGCCAGGAGGAAAGTCACGATCACCAGCAGTGACAGGGCCAGACCGAGGTTTTGGTAGAAGGATGCGAGTGTATTCATGGGACTATGGTGAGCCCGGCCGGGACGGTTGAAAATCTGCCATATACTGAGGCTGCCTCTTGTTTATACAGAGACTGAAATAGTATCGCGGCTAATGACGTCTTCGCTGGCAAGCCAGTTCCTGGATTTGATCGCCTGCAGGTACTGGCTTGCCAGCGAAGTTGCCGGTCCGTCCAACAACGAACTTGAGGCTGCCGATGCACTTCGACCTGACCGACCTTCGCCTCTATCTGAACATCCTCGAGACCGGCAACATCACCGCGGGCGCCGCCCGCAGTCATTTATCCCTGGCGGCGGCCAGCGCGCGGATCCGTGCAATGGAAGCATCCTTGGGTATCGCGCTTCTCGAGCGCAATCGGCGCGGTGTCAGTCCGACTTCAGCGGGTAATGCCCTGACACAACATGCGCGAGTGCTGTTGCAACAGGCCGATCGCATGCAACAAGAGCTGGCCGAATACGCCAAGGGTGTCAAAGGCCAGGTTCGATTGCTGTGCAACACCACAGCGATCACCGAGTACCTCCCGGAGCTGCTCGCGGATTTCCTGCGCGACCATCCCAACCTCGACATCGACCTGCAAGAGCTACCCAGCACGCGCATCACTCATGCCTTGCGCCAGGGTGCGGCGGAGCTCGGCATTGTCTCGGACGCGGTAGACACCCATGACTTGCAAACCCGCCCGTTTCGCGCCGATCCGCTGGTACTGATCATGCCCCGGGATCACCCACTCGCAAACACCGCGCCCCTGAGCTTCACCGACACCCTGCATCACGACTACATCGGCCTGAACGCCAACAGTGCACTGGCCGTGTACCTGGAGGAACAGGCACTGCACGCCGGGTTGCGCCTGCAGATCCGTATCCGTGCCGATGGGTTCGAAGGGGTCATGCGCATGGTGGCCCGGGGAGCCGGGCTTGGGATCGTGCCGGTTGCAGCCATCGAACGTTGGCTCGGTGAATCTGCGCTGAAGCAAATAACCCTGCAAGAGCCTTGGGCGCAGCGAAAACTTTTACTCTGCGCACGAGACTTCACGACGCTTGCCCCTTACGCCAAGGCATTGCTGGATGTCCTGACACTGCCCGCAACCCCGGCTCACTGCGTTTCTGGATAGCTCAGTGTCGAGCACAGACAACTGCTGAGCAGACCCGCGCTATAGGGTGCGACTTCAGTTCCAGCACCCACTGCCCGGAGTCATCATGACCGCACCGATCACCGTTCTTCGCGACACTCACCCGCTGCCCGTTCTCGATGCCTGCAAATGGGAAAAGCTCGAAGGCGACCCGCACACCGTCAACCTCAACGCCTATACCAGCGAAGACGGCAGCAAGATCATGGGCACCTGGATCTGCACGCCGGGCAAGTGGTACGTGGAATACGTGAAGTGGGAGTACTGCCACTTCCAGGAAGGCTACTGCATCATCACACCCGAAGGCATGGCCCCGATCCACCTGCGCGCCGGGGATATTTTTGTCATCGAGCCGGGAATGAAAGGCACGTGGGAAGTGGTGGAGACCGTGCGCAAATATTTCGTGTTTGCCTGATAAAGCAAAAGATCGCAGCCTTCGGCAGCTCCTACAGGGGAATGTATGCACCCCGTAGGAGCTGCCGAAGGCTGCGATCTTTTCTTTCTGCCAGATAAAAAACCGGAAACCCGCCCGACGCGGATTCCCGGAAATATCCTTTACTGCGGCTTACGATAGCCGTTGATGATCGCCGAGAAATCCTGACCTCCCTCCCCGCGCAAGCTCATCGCCTGATACAACTGCTGAGCCACCGCACCCAGCACCACCGGCTGGTGTGCCTGGCGCGCCGCTTCGGTCGCCAGCCCCAGATCCTTGAGCATCAGCTCGGCACCGAAACCACCGGTGTAACCGCGCGAGGCGGGCGCCGTTTCGACGATGCCCGGCCACGGGTTGTACATTTCCGAACTCCAGCAACGCCCGGTGGAGCTGTTGATGATCCCCGCCAGCACCTTGGTGTCGATGCCCAATGCATCGCCAAGTGCCATGGCTTCGCTGACGCCGACCATGGAAATCCCCAGCAGCAGGTTGTTGCAGATTTTAGCGATTTGCCCGGTGCCGACCTCCCCGCAATGAACGATGTTGCGGCCCATTTGTGCGAGTACCGGTTGCAGCGTGGCGAACAGTTCCGGGGAAGCGCCGACCATGAAGGTCAACGTCCCGGCCGCCGCACCACCCGTGCCACCGGAAACCGGTGCATCGGCCATGGCCACACCCTGTTTGGCAGCGGCAGCCGCCACATCGCGTGCAGTCTGCGGATCGATAGTGCTGCAATCCACGGCCGGCACGCCTTTTCCGATACCCGCGAGCACACCGTCCTCACCCAACCAGACGCTGCGCACGTGAACGGCGGCGGGCAGCATGGTGATCACCAGTTCCGCGCCCTCTGCCGCTTCCCGGGCCGACGCGCTGATGCTGCCGCCCAGTTGTTCAAGCTCTGCCAGCACGGTTTTGTTCAGGTCGACCAGGCGCAAGGAATGGCCGGCCTTGATCAGGTTGCGCGCCATCGGCGCGCCCATGTTGCCGAGACCGATAAAAGCGATTTTCATGTCCGGCTCCTTATCGCAGGTTGATGGTGGTATTCACACCGTCATTGACGCTGTCGTCATCGAACCAGCGGCTGGTGACAGTCTTGGTCTGAGTGTAGAACTGCACCACTTGCTTGCCATACGGACCGAGGTCGCCAAGCTTGGAACCACGGGAACCGGTGAAGCTGAAGAACGGCACCGGCACCGGAATCGGGATGTTGATACCGACCTGGCCGACGTCGATTTCACTCTGGAATTTACGCGCTGCCGCACCGCTCTGGGTGAACAGGCCCGTGCCGTTGCCGAACGGGTTGGCGTTGACCATGGCAATCGCCTCATCGAGCGTCGCGACTTCCAGCACCACCAGCACCGGGCCGAAGATTTCCTGGGTGTAGATCTGCATATCGGTGGTCACGCCGGAGAACAGGGTCGGGCCGACAAAGTTACCCTTCTCGTAGCCGGGAACCGAAATCTCACGACCGTCCAGTTCCAGTTTGGCGCCTTCCTTGATGCCGCTTTCGATCAGATCAAGAATCCGCGCCTTGGCTTTTTTCGAGATCACCGGACCGACGTCGGTACCCGCCTCGCTGCCCGCATTCACTTTGAGTTTCTGTGCCAGCGCTTTCAGATCAGGCAGCCATTGCTTGGCCGCGCCGACCAACACCACTACCGAAGTAGCCATGCAACGTTGACCGGCAGCACCAAAACCGGCACCCACCAATGCATTCAGCGCTTGTTCGCGATTGGCGTCCGGCAGCACCACGGCGTGGTTCTTGGCGCCCATCATCGATTGCACGCGCTTGCCGTGCTTACCGGCCAGGTCGTAAACGTGCGTACCGACCGCAGTCGAGCCGACGAAGGACACAGCCTTGATGTCCTTGTGGGTGCAGAGTGCGTCCACCACGTCCTTGCCGCCGTGCACGACGTTGAGCACACCGGCCGGAACGCCGGCCTCGATGGCCAGTTCCACCAGCAGCATGGTCGACATCGGGTCCTGTTCGGACGGCTTGAGTACGAAGGTATTACCGCAGGCGATGGCCATCGGGAACATCCACAGCGGAATCATCGCCGGGAAGTTGAACGGTGTGATGCCGGCGCATACGCCGATGGGCTGGCGCAGGGTGTAGGTGTCGACGCCGCCAGCGACGTTTTCGGCGAACTCGCCCATTTGCAGGCTGCCGATGGAGCAAGCGTGCTCGACCACTTCCAGCCCACGGAAAATGTCGCCTTCCGCGTCGGCAATGGTTTTGCCCTGTTCGGCGCTCAGCACCACGGCGATGCGCTTGGAGTGCTCGCGAATCAGCGCCTGGAGCTTGAGCATGATGCGCATCCGCGCACCGATGGGCGTGAGTTTCCAGGTCTGGAAGGCGCGATGGGCGGCGCTGATGGCCGCGTCGACTTCGTCGGCGGTTGCAAACGGCACTTTGGCCAGCACTTGCTGGGTCGCCGGGTTGATGATGTCGTGCCACTCGGTGGATCTGGACTCGACCCACTCGCCGTCGATCAACAATTTGACCTTTTGTACGGTAGTGTCGTTGGGCGTAAGCGATGCGTTCATGTGGGTCACCTGGACGTTGTTGTTATCAGGGGAGCCAAGGCGAGAAAGTCGCCTTGAGATGAGGCGTGTGCCGCGAATTGGTTAACGGACTGTTTTTGGAGTATAGATGTGCAAACTTCTAATAAGAACGCACATAAAAACCGGTCCAACATGCAAAAAAACATCACCTCCCTCGGTTCACTGAACTGGGATGACCTCAAGTTTTTTCTGGAAGTCGCCCGCACCCGCAAGGCCAGCACTGCCGCCAAGCGCCTGGCGGTCGACTACACCACCGTGTCTCGGCGCATCAGTTCGCTGGAGGCCGCACTGGGCACTTTGCTGTTCGAGAAGTCCCGGACCAGCGGCTTCGTCCTGACCGCCGAAGGCCAACGGTTGATGGGTTACGCGGAGTCGATTGAAAGCACCCTGCACATGGCGTGCGAGCAGGTGTCCGGCTCCGGCGTGGCGCTATCGGGCCACGTGCGCATGGGCTGCACCGAAGGCTTCGGCACGTTTTTCATCACGCCGCAGCTGAGCCACTTCATCGACACCTACCCGGCGATCTCGGTGGATATCCTGCCGCTGCCGCACTTCATCAGCCTGTCCAAGCGCGAGGCCGACATCGTCATCGCCCTGGAGCGCCCGGAGCATGGTCCATACGTCTGCTGCAAACTGTGCGACTACCGATTGCAGCTGTACGCGACCCAGGACTATCTCGACAACCACCCACCGATCAGCCGATCCACCGACTTGGCCAAACATTCGTTTATCAGCTACGTCGACGATCTGGCGTTCAGCTCGGAGCTGCTGTATCTGGCAAACGTCTTGCCCGGTGCCAGCGCCAACTTGCGCAGTACCAGCGTGATCGCGCAGTTCGTGGCGGCGCAGCAGGGCCGCTCACTGGCGATCCTGCCCTGCTTCCTCGCCGCCCAGGATCCGCGTTTGCTGCCGGTATTGCCGCAGGAGATCAACATCACCCGGCAGTTCTGGATGTACTGCCGCGAGGACCTGCGCAAGCTCAAGCGGATTACCCTGCTGTGGGATTACATCCGGGAGGTGACCGAGCGTAATCAGGCACTGTTGATGGGTGAGAGCCGGGAGATTCGGTTCGCCGACTGATCTGGCCAGCACAAGGGCTGTCAGCCGTCCCCTTCCTTCAACTCCAGCATCAAGCCGCTCAAACGCTTGACCTTGCGCCGCACCGCCTCTTCAAAAACCCCGGAGCGCGGTTCAATCAAGGTGAACCAGTCCTTGGCCCGGGTGATCCCGGTGTAGATCAGTTCCTTGGTGAGCACCGGGTTCAGGGCATCCGGCAGGATCAACGCGGTGTGGGCAAATTCCGATCCCTGGGATTTGTGCACGGTCATGGCATACACGGTTTCAACATCGTTGAGCCGACTTGGCAGAACAAAACGAACACCGCCCTGCCCATCGTTACGCGCAAAGGCCACCCGCAAGACAGGCTTGCCTGCTTGGGAACCCTCGCGCTCAGGCAGTTTGAGCGCAATGCCGATGTCGCCGTTCATCAAACCCAGACCATAATCATTACGCGTCATCAGCACGGGACGACCCTCATACCACTGCTGGTCACTGTCAATCAGCCGCGCCTTGAGCAATGCTCCGGCCACTCGCTGGTTCAAGCCCTCCACGCCCCATGGCCCTTTGCGCACGGCACACAACAACTGAAATGCGTCGAAGGCCTGCAGGACTTGGCGCGCCCACTCGGTCCAGCACGAATCTTCCAGCGGGCTATCGAGTGCTGGCCGCTGATTGCGCAGCACGTTCAAATAATGGCGATAACCTTGCGGCCCTTCACCATGGCCGTCGAGCAACAAGCGCTCCAGCGCGCGATCCTGCTCATTCTTCAGGGACAGGCAAAACACGTCCTCGTGGCTGCGTGCCGCCAACAATCTGCGGGCCTCTTCGGGCTGCTGCTGGTTGACCCATCGGGCCAACTGGCCAATTCCGCTGCCTTCGCCGAATCGCCGCGAGTGACGCAGCATTACCACTTGCTGGGCCAGCGGATGAACATTGAGGGTATCTTCGTGCAACCCGCTGGCCTCGAGGTTTTCGCCGCTGACGGCCTCCAGCCACTGACGCGTCTGCGGACTGTACCAACCGCCCTCGGCATCGCGACACAGATCCCCGAGCACGGCACCGGCCTCCACCGACGCCAACTGATCCTTGTCACCCAACAACACCAGACGGGCGTGAGGCGGCAGCGCATCGAGCAAATTGGCCATCATTTCCAGGTCGATCATCGAGGCTTCGTCCACCACCAATACATCCAGTGGCAAACGATTGGCGGCGTGATGGCGAAAATGTCGCGTCCCGGGACGGCTGCCGAGCAAACGGTGAACGGTGGTAACGTCCGACGGGATTTTATCGCGTATGGCTTGCGTGACCTTCAGCGTTCTGACCTGCTGGCTGATCGACTCGGTGAGGCGCGCCGCCGCTTTTCCGGTCGGTGCAGCGAGGCGAATACGCAGCGGCTTGCCAGCTTCCACAGCAGGTGCCTGAAGTAGAGCCAGCAAGCGCACGACCGTCGTGGTCTTGCCGGTCCCCGGACCGCCGGTCACGATGCTGAAAGCACCTCGGGTCGCCAGTGCGCAAGCCAGTTTCTGCCAGTCGATGACCTCACCGGTCCTGGCCGGACCGAACAGCTCGGTGAGGCGCTGCAAGAGATCACTCGGCGTCGCTTCGTGCGCGGCCAGGCGCTCACGCAGCAAGTTGTCGATGCGTCGCTCGTAGGTCCAATAGCGGCGCAAATACAGGCGTTTTCCTGACAAGACCAACGGCCGCTGCTGTACCGCTTCACGCGGGTCTGCCGCCAATGCAACCAGACTGCTGGATGCCAGCACCTTGCACCAATGCCCGCCGTCCACGGCCTCCAGCAACTGCGACGGAAGCAACATCACGCCACTCTGCTGATCACCTTCCGGAGGCAACGACAACGCGAAGTCCGGCTCTTTGAGTGTTTCGAACAGATCCAGGCAGACATGGCCGTGACCCAATTGGTGACTGGTCAACGCTGCCGCCAGCAACACCAACGGGTCATCATCGGGAGCCAGCTCATGGAGAAAGGCAACGAAAGCTTTGTCCAGCGACCGCAGCCAGCCTCGCTCGACCCAGCGTGTGAGCAATCTCAGCAAATCGTCGGCGCGATCCAAAGGTTTGATATCTACAAGGCTGTCGGCAACCGTCAGCACGTCGGCGAAAGTGCGGCTCATAGCAATACTCCCTGTTCCCAGGCGGGTTCGGCCTTGGGTTGCGGTTTACCCTGGAACAGCCGGTCCAGTTGTTCGATCAACTCCCTTGGCGGTCGGGCGAAATACGCACCCTGGCTCGGCGCCCGCGACCCCCGCAGGAACAGGTACAACGCACCTCCGACATGTCGGTCGTAGTCGTAATCGGCAAGCCGGGCCTTGAGTTGGCGATGCAAAGCCAGAAGGTACAGCACGTATTGCAGGTCATATCGGTTGTCGAGAACAGACTGCTCCATCGCCTGCGCGGTATAGGCTCCGTCATCGACGCCGAGCCAATTGGACTTGTAGTCGGCGACATAATAGCGGCCGTCGTGCTCGAAGGTCAGATCGATAAAACCCTTGAACATCCCATTGAGCATCACCGGTTCGGCCGCCACACGGACCACGCCGTCATGGGTGTATTGGCAGACCAATGCATCGAGCTTGAGCACGTCGACTTTGTGGCTGGCAAACCAGAACTCCATCTCGACCTGGTACTGACTCAACTCTTCAAGAACCACGGGAGCCTGCCCGCTACCAACAGGCAGTGCGGACTTGAGCAGATGCTGCAACCAGTCACTGAGCGTGGTAATCCAGCCTTCCCAGCCACGGCGATTACAGCGGCGGGCGATAGCGTCTTCCACGGCTTTGGGCGTGGCGCAAAAACCTTCGTTACCCGCCCACTCGAGCAAACCATGGAGAAAAGTACCGGGATTCGGACCACGCGGGAATCGATGGATATCGGCACCGCCAGCGATCATCTCCCGGGGAGCCTGTGGATCGAGACGTTCGTCGTCAAAGAGTTTCTGGGCCTGCGGGCTCTCGGGCGCCTCATCGCTGCCGATACTCAGACTGTCACCTATGCGCAAGGCACTGTAGGAGGCGATCCACCAGTTTTCACTGGCCTTGCGCTTGGGAATCAACGGGGCCAGCAACGCCGCCGTGTTCTGCGGCGGATGGTAAAGCTCGGCACTGGCTTCTGGCAGGTCACTGCAACCTATCGCCGGACAGTCCTGTTGCAGGTCTCGCAACCAGATACTCAGCCCCGCCGATTCGCCCAGTGAAGCGCCGCCGCCCAACAGATAACCCAATGCCGACAGGTGCAGCACCGAGTTGTGGTTATTGCCGCGCTTGAGATCGGTCACCCCCAACCAGCACGCATGCTGCGCCCGGGTCAGTGCCACATAGAGCAAGCGCAGATCTTCGGCCAGACGTTCGTCGTCGGCCAGGGCGATCAACTCGGGCGTCGGGCTCAACGTCACTTGAGCCTTGCCCGTGGCGTCGTGGTAATGCAACGGCAGGCGACTGCCATCCACCGGTTTCGCCGAACAAATGAACGGCAGGAACACCAAGGGATACTCAAGTCCTTTGGACTTGTGAATGGTCACCACCTTGACCAGTTGCTCATCGCTTTCCAGCCGCAGTATCTGCTCTTCGCCGGCCTGACCGGACAACGCCAGATGCTCGCAGAGATGCCGTATCAACGCCTGCTCTCCATCCAGTTCAGCGGCAGCCTGCTGCAGCAACTCGGACAGGTGCAAAAGGTTGGTCAACACCCGCTCGCCATCGTTGCGGGCGATCAATGACTGGGGCAACCGAAAGTCGTGCAGCAGGCGGCGCAGCATCGGCAAGACACCCTGCTTGCGCCACAGCTCACGATATCCGCGAAACTGCATGACCCGCGCTTCCCAGGCCAGTTCGTCCTGGTTCAACTGCTCCAACTCTGCCAGCGACAGGTTCAACGTGAGGCTGGCCAATGCGGCGCGCAGCGGTCGCTCGACATCCGGCTCGGCACAGGCCTTCAACCACGTGAGAACGTCGTGAGCTTCCTGCGCGGCGAACACTGAATCCTTGTCCGACAGATAAACACTGCGCACGCCTCGGGCAGCCAGCTCTGCGCGCACGGCCTGCGCCTCCTTGCCATCTCGGACAAGGATCGCGATGTCCGCGGGCATCAGGCCTTTGAATTCGTTGTCACGCAGGAAGCCCGCTCGACCTTGTTGTCCACCGTTGAGCAATGCCGTGATTTCACTGGCACACGCCGCGGCAAGTTGCTTTCGATACACCGCACCGGACAACGGTTGCTCGGCGGGCAAGTGCCAGATATTCAGCGCGGGGACGCACTGATGGTTGATCTGCAGAACTTCTTTGCGCCCCTGCGAATCGACCGGCAGGAACGGGACAGGGTTATCACCGTCTTTCTCGCGAAACAGGAAAGCTCCGCGTCCGGACTCGCGACACTCGGCATACTCAAACACATGGTTCACGGCATCGACCATGCCGTGGCTGGAGCGGAAGTTGGTGCCCAATGTATGCAGGCGCCCGGTGGTTGCCTGACGGGCGCGAAGGTAGGTGTAGATGTCGGCACCGCGGAAGGCGTAGATCGCCTGTTTCGGGTCGCCGATCAGGAACAGACCGCTTTCTGGATTGTTGTCCTCAACGCGGTAGATGCTTTCGAAGATTCGGTATTGCACCGGGTCGGTGTCCTGGAACTCATCGATCAGCGCGACCGGGAACTGTTCGCGGATCAAGGTCGCCAGTCGCTCACCACCGTCGGACTGCAATGCCGCGTCGAGGCGCAGCAGCATGTCGTCAAAACCCATTTCGGCACGGCGACGCTTTTCCTCCTCGAACCGCGCACCAACCCAATGGGCAGCGTGTTGCAATACGGCGGCATCGGGCGTCGGCAAACTGTCGAGACTGGCTTTCAGACCGGACATGGCATCCAGACCAGGATGGCTGGGCACTTCACCCTTCTTCCAGGCCTCGGCCATACCGTCGGGTGTAAGACGCGTGAAGCCGGTACCGATATCCAGTTGCTCGATGGTTTCGTCTTCAGCCCAGGCTTTGATTTTTTCAAACCATGATTCGAAGTAACGGACCTGCATCTTGCGTCCGTCGACACTTTTGCTGGCGACACCTTCGTGACAGATCGCCAACAACTCGTCGGCCCATCGACACCAGGGCTGCTTGAGCTCAAGCAATGCGGCTCGTCGTTCCTGCAAACATTCGCTGATCAACGTTGCGGGCTCTTTACCGGCTAAGGTGTCCCGCTCACTGGAAAACAGTCCTCGAATTCGCGGCAGCAAAGCAGCCGGCCCGCCCCAGTTGCCGCGCACCCAGCTCAGGGCATCGCCTTGCATGGGGTAGCAAAACAATCGCCAATAGTCGCGCAGCACTTCGCCGAGCAGATCGCTGTGATCGGTTTCCAGTGTCTGGGTGAACAGACTTCCACTGTCGAACGCGTGTTCGCGCAACATGCGCTGACACCAACTGTGAATGGTCGACACGGCTGCTTCGTCCATCCATTGCGCGGCGATGTCGAGGCGATTTGCACAGCCTGGCCAGAGCTCGGCCGGATATTGATCACGCAGTTCGCCTATCAGTGCATCCGGAGCGGGGGTTTCATCGCGAAAGAATCGTGCGGCTTCAGCCAGTCGCGTGCGAATGCGCTCGCGCAGTTCTTTGGTGGCAGCGTCGGTAAACGTCACAACGAGGATTTGCGGAGGTAACAGCTCACGTCCGAAACCATTGGACTCCCCGCCATGGCCGAGGACCAGGCGCAGGTAGAGCGCAGAGATCGTGAAAGTCTTGCCGGTGCCGGCGCTGGCTTCGATCAACTGGCTGCCGCGCAGCGGAAATGCCAGGGCCAGCGGTGTCTTGGTGGTCATGGGCGGGCCTCGTCGCTGGACAATGAACGCCAAGAGGCTTCGAGCAACGGTCGATACAGAGCGTCGCACCAGTCGAAAAACGTCTCGTCGGCGGTCAACGCGTCGTAATCGGCAAACTGTCGAGCAAGCGCGAGGCTTTCACGTCGCTCTCCATTGGTAGTCAATCCATCACCTTCATAGGCTTTTCGAGCGGCTGCTTCGGCTTTGACCCTATCGGTCTGACCCAACCAGGCAAAAGCGGTTTTGATCGCGATCGGAAGTGGCTGACGCATGCCCGATTGCCAAGCGAGCAACAGGTCTTCCAGTATTCGTTGTGCTGACTCCACCTGCATTGGAGCGAGTACCAGACTGTCATCACTGGCCACCAACGCGGTGGTCATCGACAGACCGCTGGCGCAAGCAACCAGATGATTGACCCACGGCCGAGTCAGACGATGCCATTTGCGGGACTTGATCGAACCGATGCTGTTGGGGATTGTGGTCACAGACAGCAAACCACCGTCTGCCCGTTGATGCAGACCACTGAGCCACCCCTCAATGCGCAAGGCATGCGACGACAGACTTACCGGTAATGCGCTGGTCAGCGGAGTTGGCCATAGCGCCAGGAGTTGTTGGTAGCGTTGCAGCAAATCCGGCAACGGCTCAATCAACTCTCGCTGGAGGCATTCACCAAAGCCCGCCATTGGCAGCAATCCACTGTTCTGAAGACGCCGGGCCTGCAGATGCAACGCCTGATCGGTGTCATCCAGGTCTGCCATTGCGGCTTCAAGCAAACGGTCACTCAGGCTGTAGCGTTGCAAGGCATCAAGGACAAAGGGCTCCTCATCGGCGAGAGGCGCTTCGGCAGCCTCGAAAAACACTTTCAGCCGCTGACTGAAGAAGTGTCGCACGGGGTTGCGCAGAAAATCCTGCAACTGACCGAGCGTAAGCGGCTCATCCTGAACGTGGGCGCCAAGCAACTCGATGTCGACCGTTGGCTCCGTCAATCGATGAAGCACTTGCCACTCGTTGGCGTAGCTGAACAGGTCATCGCCTTCGTGAAAATAACGGGCACTGAATGGTTGCAGGGGATGTTCCCGGGTAATCGCGTCAAGCAGGTCTCCCGCGGAATTGGCAAGCTGCCAGCCGCTGGCCAGGTGGTCCCGTAGCTGGCCAATCAGCACCGATGCGGGTCTTTCACTGTTGTCGCGAATACTTCGGCCAACCCAACTGATATAGAGCTGCTCACGTGCGGATAAAAGCGCTTCGAGCAGCAAGTAGCGGTCGTCTTCGCGCCGCGAGCGATCACCGGGGCGGTAATCACTGCCCATGAGATCGAAGTCCAGCGGTGGCTGTGCCCGCGGGTAGTCGCCGTCATTCATGCCTAGCAGGCAAACCAATTTGAACGGGATCGCACGCATGGGCATCAAGGTGCAAAAATTGACCGCTCCCGCCAAGAAGCGTTGGGACAAGCGCCCCTGATCAAGACCGGCAAGCCAGGCTTCGCGGACAACGGTCAGCGGCAGTTCGTCTAGCAGTCCTACTGATTCACAACTCTCAAGCCAGGCTTCGCGCAACGTTTCCAGCTGGCTCAGCAAATAGTCGTCGTGTTCATTACTGGCCTGAAAGAACAGCGCTACCAATGCCTGCAAGCGCAGGCTCCATTGCTGGGGAGATGCTGGTTGTGCCAGTTCGTGGTGAGCGATCTCAAGTGCATCCAGCAATGCAACCAACGGACCTATGAGCGCAGCATCAAGACCACCGATCTCGTCGTATGGCTCGATTTCTCCACAGGCACTGCCGTTGCCAACCGCGTAACCGAGCAACATTCGCCGCAGCCCGAAACGCCAACTGTTTTGCTCCAGCGCTTGCGGCAGGCCAAGACCTGCACGCTGCTGCGCGTTTATGCCCCAACGAATACCCGCGCCTTCGATCCAGCGGTGCAGGGTCGGCAGGTCACGCTCCTCTACGCCAAAGCGGGCACGTAATGCAGGAACGTCCAATAGATCAAGAATCTCGCTAACAGGGAAACGACTGTCCGGCAGCTTGAGCAAATGTTCGACGGCAATCAGCAACGGATCACGACCACGCTGCCCCTGATCGGCCAGTGTGAAGGGGATGAATCGCGGATCATGTCGCTCAAGCTGACCGAACACTGCACGGATATGCGGTGCATAGCTGTCGATGTCGGGGACCATCACGATCACGTCACGAGGACGTAACAGGGGATTTTCGCTGAAGCGCGCGAGCAGTTGATCGTGCAGGATCTCTACTTCGCGCTGAGCGCTATGAGCGATGTGGAAACGGATCGACTCGTCCTCGTCCAGGCTCACAGATGGCCATAACTCGCGAGTCTCATTCAGGGGACGTAGTTCCAGGATGTCATCCTGCAACTGGTTGAGCATATTCAGTGGTTGGCTTTCGCTGAACAGGTCGATGCGACCGTCGCGAAATGCCGAGCGATAACTGTTGGGATCGTCGTAGCTGTCCAGCAGATTGATGTAGTCCCGTCCCTGCTTGCCCCAGGCAGCCAGTAGCGGATGGGCATGCTGATGAAGCGTTGTGGAATCGAGTACAACCGGCATGCCACTCTTGCGAGCCTGACGCTTGTATTGATGCCGCAAGAGGTCTTTATCGGCGACGATGTCTGCCCAATGGTGACGACATGGGTTATGTACGCACAGCAGAACCTGGCTGAAGCGAGCCAGCCCCGCCAGAGCTTCAAGGGCTTGAGCGGGCAGTGAGGAAATGCCGAAAACGATAACCCGTGAAGGCAACCCTGGTGGAGCATCATTGAGGTTGTTGATGCGCTCGATAAACCGCTGATGGACGCCGGCACGGCTTTGCGCCATGCCCTCTTCACCAACATCCAATAGAAGTGCACGCCACAGCTCAGCCTGCCAGCAATTGGCTGCAGTCAGTGGCTTGGTTTCTCCTCTGCCGCTGCGCAATTGGTGCCTACCTTCTGCCCAGTCTTCGAGCCAATCGGCGCGGTACACCTGATACTGGTCGAACAGGTCCGCTAGCCGCTCAGACAACTGATAGCGCTTGCGCAGATCGGAGTCATTGGTCAAGAAGCGCTGTAACGGCTCGAAGTGTGGTTCATTGATCAATTGCGGCAGCAGGCGCATCAGACGCCAGGTCAGCGGCGCTTTATCAAGCAAGGACTTGACCGGGATTTCGTCTCGACCCAGGACCATACGATAGAGCTGCCACATGAAACTGCCGGGCAACTGCACATCGATGGCTGCGGCAATTCCACAGCCTCCCATGTCGTCATCTTCAGCGTCTTCAGCCAGTGCTAATTTCAGCCATTGGGCGATGCCGTTGCTCTGCACCAGGGCGATTTCATTTTCCAGGGGGGCCAGCGGGTAACGCCGCATCCAGCTCACCACCAGGCTGCGTAACTCGTCCAGGCGGTTACCGTGAACCACCATAAAACCAGCACTGAGGGACGTTGCGTCCGGCATAAAGGCCTCCTTGGAAAGCGCAAATCGAGGGACGACTTTAGCATTGAAGGCGACTTGCTTCATGTGTAGGAGCGAGCGATGGTCGTTAACGGTAACGCGTACTTACTGACTAAACGCAGCCCTCCTGAGTCCATCGCGAGCAAGCTCGCTCGCGCAGGAAAAAAAGGCGCAAAAACAAAACCCCAACTGCTTTCGCAATTGGGGTTTCGGAATTTAATCTTGACGATGACCTACTCTCACATGGGGAAACCCCACACTACCATCGGCGATGCATCGTTTCACTGCTGAGTTCGGGATGGGATCAGGTGGTTCCAATGCTCTATGGTCGTCAAGAAATTCGGGTACCGAATCGTGGCCAGCTGGCCGCGCTTCAGCAAATTGGGGATGTGATAGCTTGGTGTTTTGTGAGTATTTCGAACTTTCGGTTCATTGCGTCTTCACACACCGCAATCTGGCCTTTCGACTCAAATTGCTTGGGTGTTATATGGTCAAGCCTCACGGGCAATTAGTATTGGTTAGCTCAACGCCTCACAGCGCTTACACACCCAACCTATCAACGTCGTAGTCTTCGACGGCCCTTCAGGGGACTCAAGGTCCCAGTGAGATCTCATCTTGAGGCTAGTTTCCCGCTTAGATGCTTTCAGCGGTTATCTATTCCGAACATAGCTACCCGGCAATGCCACTGGCGTGACAACCGGAACACCAGAGGTTCGTCCACTCCGGTCCTCTCGTACTAGGAGCAGCCCCTCTCAAATCTCAAACGTCCACGGCAGATAGGGACCGAACTGTCTCACGACGTTCTAAACCCAGCTCGCGTACCACTTTAAATGGCGAACAGCCATACCCTTGGGACCGGCTTCAGCCCCAGGATGTGATGAGCCGACATCGAGGTGCCAAACACCGCCGTCGATATGAACTCTTGGGCGGTATCAGCCTGTTATCCCCGGAGTACCTTTTATCCGTTGAGCGATGGCCCTTCCATACAGAACCACCGGATCACTAAGACCTACTTTCGTACCTGCTCGACGTGTCTGTCTCGCAGTCAAGCGCGCTTTTGCCTTTATACTCTACGACCGATTTCCGACCGGTCTGAGCGCACCTTCGTACTCCTCCGTTACTCTTTAGGAGGAGACCGCCCCAGTCAAACTACCCACCATACACTGTCCTCGATCCGGATAACGGACCTGAGTTAGAACCTCAAAGTTGCCAGGGTGGTATTTCAAGGTTGGCTCCACGCGAACTGGCGTCCACGCTTCAAAGCCTCCCACCTATCCTACACAAGCAAATTCAAAGTCCAGTGCAAAGCTATAGTAAAGGTTCACGGGGTCTTTCCGTCTAGCCGCGGATACACTGCATCTTCACAGCGATTTCAATTTCACTGAGTCTCGGGTGGAGACAGCGCCGCCATCGTTACGCCATTCGTGCAGGTCGGAACTTACCCGACAAGGAATTTCGCTACCTTAGGACCGTTATAGTTACGGCCGCCGTTTACCGGGGCTTCGATCAAGAGCTTCGCGTTAGCTAACCCCATCAATTAACCTTCCGGCACCGGGCAGGCGTCACACCCTATACGTCCACTTTCGTGTTTGCAGAGTGCTGTGTTTTTAATAAACAGTCGCAGCGGCCTGGTATCTTCGACC
>NZ_LHVM01000005.1:0-48835 GCF_001269805.1 Pseudomonas sp. P1.8 | reverse complement strand
TGATAATCTGTTGACTAGCAGTCTGACTCCACAAGCACCCACACGAATTGCTTGATTCAGTTGTTAAAGAGCGGTTGGTTAAGATCTTTCGTCTCAACCGAGGCGCGCATTCTACAGCAGCCTCATTTGCTGTCAAGTGGTATTTTTCAGAAGTTTTCAAGGATTTCCTTAACAACTTCAACCACTTGCGCTTCAGATCTCTCGTCAGCGGGAGGCGAATTCTACAGCGTTACACGCTGCTGTCAACACCTCTTTTTCAACTTCTTTCTAGCTTCGATGACCTGAAGCAACCCGCTGCCGAAAACTGCGTAACTCTTTGTTTTCCAAGGAGTTTTCAGTTTCTACTGCGCCGGAAGTGGGGCGAATTATAGACATCTGAAATCTGCCGTCAACACCTATTTTCACAAATCTGTCATATAGGTCAAAACCGCCCCGAAAACAAAAAGGCCGACCCAATGGGTCGGCCTTTTGTGCCCCTCTACTTACAAGCTAGGGAACGCGAACTGCGAAGCTTCATGGCTTGCACGCTGCGGCCAGCGCTGGGTAATAGCCTTGCGGCGGGTATAGAAACGCACGCCATCCGGACCGTACGCATGCAAGTCGCCGAACAGCGAGCGCTTCCAACCGCCAAAGCTGTGGTAAGCCACTGGCACTGGCAGCGGTACGTTGACACCCACCATGCCGACTTCGATCTCGTCGCAGAACAACCGTGCGGCTTCGCCGTCACGGGTGAAGATGCAAGTGCCGTTGCCATATTCATGATCGTTGATCAGTTGCATGGCTTCTTCCAGGCTATTGACCCGGACAACACACAGCACCGGCCCGAAGATCTCTTCTTTATAGATGCGCATTTCTGGCGTCACATTGTCGAACAGGCAACCACCCAGGAAGAAGCCGTCCTCGTGACCCGCGACGGTCAGACCACGACCGTCTACGACCAGTGTCGCGCCGGCAGCTACGCCGTCTTCTACATAACCGCTGACTTTGTCGCGAGCCTGACCAGTGACCAAAGGGCCCATGTCCAGACCGCAGGAGGTACCGGCACCGATTTTCAGCGCCTGGATTTGCGGAACCAGCTTGGCCACCAGCGCATCAGCCACTTGATCGCCCACGCACACGGCAACCGAGATCGCCATGCAGCGCTCGCCGCAAGAGCCGTAAGCCGCGCCCATCAGTGCGCTGACGGCGTTATCCAGATCCGCATCCGGCATCAGCACCGCATGGTTCTTCGCCCCACCCAAAGCCTGAACGCGTTTGCCGCGCTTGGTGCCTTCGGAATAGATGTACTCGGCAATCGGCGTCGAGCCAACAAAGCTCAACGCTTTGACTTCCGGAGCTTCGATCAATGCGTCCACCGCAGTCTTGTCACCGTGCACCACGCTCAGCACGCCTTTCGGCAAGCCGGCTTCGATCAACAGTTGGGCGATCAACAGCGTCGAACTCGGGTCACGTTCGGATGGCTTGAGGATGAAGCAGTTGCCGCAAACGATCGCCAGCGGGTACATCCACAACGGCACCATGGCCGGGAAGTTGAACGGCGTGATACCGGCGACCACGCCCAGCGGCTGGAAGTCCGACCAGGCATCGATGTTCGGGCCGACGTTACGGCTGTATTCGCCCTTGAGGATTTCCGGTGCAGCGCAAGCGAACTCGACGTTCTCGATACCGCGTTTGAGTTCACCGGCCGCATCTTCCAGGGTCTTGCCGTGCTCTTCACTGATCAATTGCGAGATGCGAGCTTCGTTCTGCTCCAGCAGTTGCTTGAAGCGGAACATCACTTGGGCGCGCTTCGCCGGCGGGGTGTTGCGCCAGGCCGGAAATGCTGCCTTGGCGGCGTCGATGGCGCTCTGGATGGTTTCGCGGGTCGCCAGTGGCAACTTGTGGATTGCCTGACCGGTAGACGGGTTGAACACATCCACTGCGCGACCGTTCTCGGTCACCAGTTCGCCATTGATCAAATGCGGAATAACGCTCATGGAAGCTCCTGAAAAGTTGTCCACAGGCACCCGTTACCGGGCACCCGTTGTTTATAGGTATATAGAAGGAGAAATCAGTCGATCTTGCTCAGCACTTCGCCGACCGCGTCGAACAGACGATCCAGGTCCTGCGGCTTGCTGTTGAAGGTTGGGCCGAACTGCAGGGTGTCGCCACCGAAGCGAACGTAGAACCCGGCTTTCCACAGCGCCATGCCGGCTTCGAACGGACGCACGATCGCGTCGCCGTCACGAGGGGCGATCTGAATCGCGCCAGCCAGGCCGAAGTTGCGGATGTCGATGATGTTCTTGGTGCCCTTCAGGCCATGCAGCGCATTTTCGAAATGCGGTGCGACTTCGGCCACGCTCTGCACCAGGTTTTCCTTCTGCAGCAGATCGAGTGCTGCCAGGCCCGCGGCGCAAGCCACCGGGTGTGCGGAGTAGGTATAACCGTGAGGGAATTCCACTGCGTACTCAGGCGTCGCCTGGTTCATGAAGGTCTGGTAGATCTCGGAGCTGGCAATCACCGCGCCCATCGGGATCGCGCCGTTGGTGACTTGCTTGGCGATGCACATCAGGTCCGGAGTCACGCCAAAGGTGTCGGCACCGAACATGTTGCCGGTACGGCCGAAACCGGTGATCACTTCGTCGAACACCAGCAGTATGTTGTGCTGATCGCAGATCTCGCGCAGACGCTTGAGGTAACCCTGTGGCGGAACCAGTACGCCAGCGGAACCGGCCAGCGGCTCAACGAACACGGCGGCGATGTTCGACGCATCGTGCAGTTCGATCAGCTTCAGTAGTTCGTCGGCCAGGGCGATACCACCCTGCTCCGGCATGCCACGGGAGTAAGCGTTGCTTGCCAGCAAAGTGTGCGGCAAGTGGTCGACATCCATCATCGCCTGACCGAACAGCTTGCGGTTGCCGTTCACGCCGCCGAGGCTCGTGCCGGCGATGTTCACGCCGTGGTAGCCACGGGCACGGCCGATCATTTTGGTCTTGGTCGACTGGCCTTTCAGTCGCCAGTAGGCACGCACCATTTTCACGGCGGTGTCGGCGCACTCGGAACCCGAGTCGGTGAAGAACACGTGATTCAGATTGCCCGGCGTCAGGTCGGTGATTTTCTCAGCCAGCTGGAACGACAGCGGATGGCCGTACTGGAAGCCTGGCGAGTAATCGAGGGTGCCCAGTTGCTTGGCGACCGCGTCCTGGATTTCCTTGCGGGTGTGCCCGGCGCCGCAGGTCCACAGACCGGACAGCGAGTCATAAACCTTGCGCCCCTTGTCGTCGATCAGCCAGCTGCCTTCAGCACCAACGATCAAGCGCGGATCGCGCTGGAAGTTGCGGTTGGCGGTGTACGGCATCCAGTGAGCATCGAGCTTGAGCTGGCTGGCCAGAGAAGTCGGTGCGTTTTCGGGCAAGTTCATGAGCGAAACCTCGCAAGGCAATAAGCGGCGTAAGGATTAAAAACCGTTGTTGCAGCTAAATTGCCACGGAGATAAAGTCTGTGAAATCCAACTTTTGTAACCTTCAGTCAGGACTCCACTAAACTATGTCCAGTCGCCGACCCGATCCTCTGGCGCAAGTCAGCGACTTTGATATCCGCCTGTTGCGGATCTTTCGCAGCGTCGTCGAGTGCGGTGGTTTCTCCGCGGCCGAGACAGTGCTCGGCATCGGTCGCTCAGCGATCAGCCAGCAAATGAGCGATCTGGAGCAGAGACTCGGTTTGCGCCTATGCCAGCGTGGACGGGCCGGCTTCTCCCTGACTGAAGAAGGCCGCGAGGTCTATCAATCGGCCTTGCAGCTATTGAGTGCGCTGGAAAGTTTCCGCACCGAGGTCAATGGACTGCACCAACACTTGCGCGGCGAGTTGACGATCGGCCTGACCGACAACCTCGTCACCCTGCCCCACATGCGCATCACCCACGCCCTTGCACAACTGAAAGAACGTGGCCCGGACGTACAGATTCAGATCCGCATGATCGCGCCCAATGAAGTTGAACAAGGCGTGCTCGACGGTCGCTTGCATGTCGGCGTGGTGCCCCAGGCCAGTGCGCTGTCTGGCCTGGAGTATCAGCCGTTATATAGCGAGCGCTCGCTGTTGTATTGCGCCGTCGGCCATCCGCTGTTTTATGTTGATGACAGACAACTGGACGACTCGCGCCTGAACAGCCAGGACGCCATCGCGCCGACCTTTCGGTTGCCGGCGGACATCCAGGCCCACTATCAGGCGCTCAACTGCACCGCCAGCGCTTCGGACCGCGAGGGCATGGCGTTCCTGATTCTGACCGGGCGTTACATTGGTTATCTGCCGGACCATTACGCTGCACTTTGGGTACAACAAGGTCGCCTGCGTGCGCTGAAACCCAAGGCGCGGTTCTATGACCTGAGCCTCGCCTCGGTCACGCGCAAGGGTCGCCGCCCTCATTTGGTGCTGGAAAGCTTTCTGGAGAGCCTGGCCGCGACGCGATAGAAACCACCGAAAGCCCAGCAAACAAAGGCTCTGGAAGTAATAAAGATTCAATAACCTGAGCACTTGGACAGCTTTTTGCAATACATGGACAAACGTCCCGCTTGCGAAAAAGAAGACCCATGCCCATGCAGCCAGAAACTCCAAGCCAAAGTGATCTGATCTACGGCCTCGACGATCGCCCAAAACCAGCCGCCGCCCTCCTCGCCGCCCTGCAGCATGTCCTCGCCAGTTTCGTCGGCATCATTACGCCGCCGCTGGTGATCGGCTCAGCCTTGGGTTTGACCGCTCATCTGCCTTACCTGATCAGCATGGCGCTGATGGTCTCCGGGGTCGGCACCTTCATACAGGCACGTAGGCCTTTTGGTATTGGCGCCGGAATGATCTGCCTGCAAGGCACCAGTTTTGCGTTTTTGGGTGCAGTGTTGTCCGCCGGGTTTCTGGTCAAGCAACGAGGTGGAAGTCCGGAAGACATTCTGGCGATGATCTTCGGCGTGTGCTTCTTCGGTGCATTGGTGCAAATCGTGCTCAGTCGCTTTATCGGGCAACTTCGCCGGGTGATCACACCGTTGGTGACCGGTATCGTCATTACCCTGATCGGCATCAGCCTGATCAAGGTCGGCATTACCGACCTGGGGGGAGGCTTCAATGCGCCGGACTTTGGTGCGCCGGGCAATCTGGCCCTGGGCCTGTTCGTGCTGCTGACGATTATTTTGCTGAACCGCTCGAACACGCCGTGGATTCGCCTGTCCGCCATCATCATCGGGCTCGCGCTGGGTAGCCTGGCAGCCTGGTTCAGTGGAAAACTGGTCCCGCAGCCCTTGCCCGACCTGCCGCTGGTCAGCCTTGCGACGCCCTTCAAGTTCGGCTTCAGTTTCGACTGGAGCGCGTTCCTGCCGGTGGCGTTGATTTACCTGATCAGCACCATTGAAACCGTCGGCGACCTCACCGCCAACTGCATGCTTGCCCGACAACCCATCAGCGGCCCGTCCTATATCAAGCGACTCAAGGGCGGCGTGCTGGGCGACGGCGTCAGCTGCCTGATCGCCGCGACGTTCAGCGCGTTCCCCAACACCACATTTGCACAAAACAATGGCGTGATCCAATTGACCGGCGTCGCCAGCCGCTACGTCGGCCTGTACATCGGCGTGCTGCTGTTTTGTCTCGGGCTGTTTCCGTTGATTGGTGCGGTGTTGCAACAAATTCCGAAGCCCGTACTCGGCGGTGCCACGCTGGTGATGTTCGGCAGTGTCGCGGCGGCCGGTGTGCGCATCCTCGCCCAGGCGCCACTGGATCGGCGCAGCATGCTGATCATCGCCACTTCGTTCGGCGTCGGCCTGGGCATTGCAGCACAACCAAACTTGCTGCACTTGTTGCCAAAAGTGGTGCAAAACCTTTTCGACTCGGCCATTACCAGCGGCGGTCTGACCGCAATCCTGATGTGCGTGTTGCTACCGGAGTCGAAAGCCGATACACGTGCGAACAGTCACGAACCGATCGAGCAGGTATAAGGGTTTTATCGCTTCAGGACTTGTCTGAAACCGGTGGGTGCGCTATCAACGCACAGGCTGCACCCACCCACCCGTTCGGAAGTGCCCATGACCTTTGAAGTCCCAGCCCACGGCGGAAAACCCGCCAGCCGCATTCGTCAGAAGAACGAAGAGACCATCATCAAAGCCGCCGAAGACGAGTTCGCCCGTCACGGTTACAAAGGCACGAGCATGAACACCATCGCCCAGAATGCCGGATTGCCCAAAGCAAACCTGCATTACTACTTCACCAACAAACTCGGTTTGTACGTGGCGGTGTTGAGCAACATCATCGAGTTGTGGGACAGCACCTTCAACACCCTGACCGCCGAGGATGACCCGGCCGAAGCCCTGAGCCGCTACATTCGCGCGAAGATGGAGTTTTCCCGTCGACAGCCGCAGGCATCGCGGATCTTTGCGATGGAGGTCATCAGTGGCGGCGAGTGCCTGACCGAGTATTTCAACCAGGATTACCGCGCCTGGTTCCAGGGACGAGCGAGCGTGTTCCAGAGTTGGATCGACGCTGGCAAGATGGACTCGGTCGATCCGGTACACTTGATCTTCCTGCTGTGGGGCAGCACCCAGCACTATGCCGACTTTTCCACGCAGATTTGCCGAGTCACAGGTCGTTCCCGGTTGACCAAGCAAGACATGGAAGACGCCGGCAATAACCTGATCCGAATCATTCTCAAGGGCTGCGGCCTGACACCTGCCATTTAAGTACTTATGCCTTTTACCCTCAGCGACTTTTGCGAATACCGCGAAGAAATTCGCAAAAGCCGTTTCATCACATTCGCCGCCCCAATCTCCAGCCCAGTTGAAGCCCAGACTTTCATCGAACAACACAGCGACTTGAATGCCACCCACAATTGCTGGGCGTGGAAACTCGGCGATCAATATCGCAGCACCGACGATGGCGAACCTGGGGGCACCGCAGGTCGACCGATCCTGGCAGCAATCGAAGCGCAGGATTGCGACCAGGTCGTGGTGCTGGTGATTCGCTGGTATGGCGGCATTCAACTCGGCACCGGTGGCCTTGCCCGAGCCTACGGTGGCGGCGCCAATAAATGCCTGCAAGCGGCACCGAAGGTTGAGCTGATCAGCCGGGTACCGCTCAGTTGTGCCTGCGCCTTTGCCGAGTTGCCCCTGGTGAAGCTTCGGGTGGCGGAGGCAGGTGGACTGGTTGTGGACGAAACTTTTACCGCCAATGGCGTGGAGTTGCGGTTGGCGGTGGGTGAAGCGCGCATCGACTCCTTGCAATTGCAGCTTGCCGACCTGAGTCGCGGGCGGATTCTGTTGCAGCGGTGAACTGCGATCTTTTGGGGCACGGCGTTTTTTCGCCCATTCAACATTTGCCCACATCTACTGTGCACCCGGCTGTGGATAACCTGAGCACATACGTCTGTAACCCTTCTGTCATGCGGCTTTGCGGGCATTGTTCAAATTTCATCCAATTTTTTGTTCTGAACACCAAAATCTCGCAAAAACAATCAGTTACAGTGGTTTATCGCCTTTAGAAGAAAGCCACACAGTGCTTATGCCCGAGCTTTGCGCTTGCGCACAAATACTGTGGAGCAATCTGTGGATAACCCGTTCATGGCGGTCCCGGCGCCACGCACGGTATGGCCTGCATTCGATTGATCATTTTTTAATCAAAACACCACGATCAAATTCGGGGCCTGACCGAGGGCTCTGCCCTCAAGTGGTGCCGGATCCAGATCGACTGCTAGCGAAGCCGCGCACTGAGCAACTCGGCGGACGGGGCTTAAGCAATTTCCTGACCTAGTGGCCAGAAAATTGCTTTATCCACAGGCACAAGTCCAACAGCACCGAGCCTGCCATGTCCAATCCTGCCTCTACCCTTGATCCAACTCCACGGTTGCAACTACGTCGAATCAGCAAACGCTACCCCGGCTGCCTGGCCAACGATGCCATCGACCTGAGCATTGCGCCCGGCGAGATCCATGCCCTGCTCGGCGAAAAC
Source organism: Pseudomonas sp. P1.8 (assembly GCF_001269805.1). Classification (NCBI taxonomy): domain Bacteria; kingdom Pseudomonadati; phylum Pseudomonadota; class Gammaproteobacteria; order Pseudomonadales; family Pseudomonadaceae; genus Pseudomonas; species Pseudomonas sp. P1.8. The sequence goes on along the minus strand of NZ_LHVM01000005.1, from coordinate 40,879 downwards.
GGCGCAGGCAAGAGCACGCTGATGAAGATCATCTACGGCGTTACCCACGCTGATTCGGGCGAAGTGATCTGGCAAGGACAGCGGGTCAACCTGCGCAACCCGGCTCAGGCTCGCGAGTTGGGGATCGGCATGGTGTTCCAGCATTTCTCGCTGTTCGAAACCCTGAGCGTGGCGCAAAACATTGCCCTGGCCATGGGCTCGGCAGCGGGCACGCCGACACAGCTTGAACCGAAAATTCGCGAAGTGTCGCAACGCTATGGCATGGCACTGGAGCCAGAGCGACTTGTCCACAGCCTGTCCATCGGCGAACGGCAACGCGTCGAAATCATTCGCTGCCTGATGCAGGACATTCGCCTGTTGATTCTCGACGAACCGACTTCGGTGTTGACCCCGCAGGAAGCCGATGACTTGTTTGTGACCTTGCGCCGCCTCGCTGTCGAGGGCTGCAGCATTTTGTTTATCAGCCACAAATTGGGTGAAGTTCGCGCGTTGTGTCATAGCGCGACGGTGCTGCGAGCCGGGCGAGTAGCCGGGCATTGTGTACCGGTCGAGTGCTCGGATCAGCAACTGGCGAGGTTGATGGTCGGCGAAGCGGCGGACTTGATAACGGACTATCCGAAGGTGACCGGGGGGGATGTCTTTCTTGAGGTCAGCGGATTGTCCTGGCACAACCCGGACCCGTTCGGTTGTTCGCTCAAGGACATCGCGCTTGAAGTGCGCAGTGGCGAAATTGTCGGGATCGCCGGAGTGGCCGGTAATGGCCAGGATGAGTTGCTCGCGTTACTCAGCGGTGAAGAACCACTGACCGGCGACGAAAGCGCCAGAATCAGTTTCGGCCACGAGCCCGTCGCGCATCTGCGCCCCGACGCACGCCGTCAACTCGGACTGGCGTTTGTTCCTGCCGAACGACTGGGCCATGGTGCCGTACCGGAACTGAGCCTGGCGGATAACGCCCTGCTTACCGCGTTCCAACAAGGGTTGGTGAGCAAAGGACTTATTTCGCGCAGCAAGGTTCAGGCGCTCGCCGAAGACATCATCCACCGCTTCGGGGTCAAGGCGCCGAACAGCCAAGCCCCGGCCCGCAGCCTGTCCGGCGGCAATTTGCAGAAATTCATTCTTGGCCGTGAAATCCTTCAGCAACCCAGGTTGCTGGTGGCGGCGCACCCGACCTGGGGTGTGGACGTCGGTGCCGCCGCGACCATTCACCGAGCATTGATTGCCTTGCGCGACGCTGGCGCGGCGATCCTGGTGATCTCCGAAGACCTCGACGAACTGTTCCAGATCAGCGACCGCCTGGGCGCACTGTGCGGTGGTCGGTTATCCACGCTCAAACCTGCGGTCGATACCTGCCTGAGCGATGTCGGCGGCTGGATGGCCGGCCAGTTCGACGCGCCCCCATCATCCGCATCAGCCACGCGTTAACGGAGCCACACATGCTGCTTTCTCTTGAACCTCGCGGCCAGCAATCACGCCTGATGTTGTGGTGCTCGCCGTTGCTGGCAGCCGCCCTGACACTGGGCTGCGGCTCGCTGCTGTTTCTTACGCTCGGGCATGACCCGCTGCTGACCTTGCATACGTTGCTGATCGCACCAATCAGCGACTTGTACGGTGTCTCTGAACTTCTGGTAAAAGCCTTGCCAATCTTGCTGTGTGCGTTGGGTTTGGCCGTCGCCTACCAGGCGCGGATCTGGAATATCGGCGCAGAAGGCCAATTGCTGTTAGGCGCATTGGCCGGAAGTGCATTGGCGGTCAATATCATTGGCGTGCAAAGCCGCTGGGCGCTAGTGGCGGTCCTCCTCACGGGGACCTTCGCGGGTGCAGCCTGGGCCGGGCTGACCGCCTGGTTGCGCACGCGTTTCAACGCCAATGAAATCCTCACCAGCATCATGCTCAATTACATCGCCCTGAACCTCTTGCTGTACTGCGTCCACGGGCCGCTGAAAGACCCCGAGGGATTCAATTTCCCGCAATCGGCGATGTTCGGCGACGCCAGCCGCTTGCCGCTGTTGATGGAAGATGGCCGGGTGCACGCGGGGGTGTATTTCGCCCTCCTCGCGCTGGTGACCGTGTGGGTGTTGCTGCAGAAAAGTTTTGTCGGTTTCCAGATCAAGGTGCTCGGGCTGGATAAACGCGCGGCCAGTTTTGTAGGTTTTCGCGAGAAGCGCCTGATCTGGCTCGCGCTGTTGATCAGCGGCGGGTTGGCGGGGTTGGCGGGCGTGTGCGAAGTCACCGGGCCGATCGGGCAATTGGTGCCGCAGGTCTCCCCAGGGTATGGCTACGCGGCGATCACGGTGGCGTTTCTCGGCCGACTCAATCCTGTCGGCATTCTGTTTGCAAGCCTGCTGATGGCGTTGCTGTACATCGGCGGTGAGAGTGCGCAGATGAGTCTGAACCTGCCCCAAGCGATCACCCAATTGTTCCAGGGGATGATGCTGTTTTTCCTGTTGGCCTGTGATGTGCTGATTCTCTATCGACCCCGTTTGAACCTGCGTTGGGCACGCCGCGCACCCGCCACCGCCGTACACGCTGGAGCGCTGTGATGGATATCGATCTGTTGAGCAATATTTTCTACGCCATGATCCGCTGCGGTACGCCGCTGCTGCTGGTGGCACTGGGTGAACTGATCTGCGAGAAAAGCGGCGTCCTCAATCTGGGCCAGGAAGGCATGATGCTGTTGGGTGCGGTGACCGGTTTTATCGTCGCATTCAGCACCGGCAATCTTTGGCTCGGCGTGCTGCTGGCGATGCTGGCCGGGATGCTCTTGTCGTCGCTGTTCGCATTAGTGGCGCTGGTATTCAATGCCAATCAGGTCGCGACCGGCCTGGCGTTGACGATCTTCGGAGTGGGTCTGTCGACTTTCATAGGCGCAGCGTGGGTGGGCAAACCCCTGGCGGGATTCGAACCCTTGGCAATCCCTTATTTGAGTGAAATCCCGTTGATCGGGCGAATGCTGTTTGCCCAGGACCTGCTGGTGTATTTGTCTTTCGCACTGTTTGCGCTGGTGGCCTGGGTGATTCTGAAAAGCCGCGTCGGTCTGATTATCCAGGCAGTCGGGGAAAACCCGGACGCGGCCAGTGCCATGGGCTTGCCGGTATTGGCGGTACGTACATTGGCTGTGCTGTTTGGTGGGGCGATGGCCGGGTTGGCCGGGGCGTACCTTTCCCTCGCCTACACACCGATGTGGGCAGAAAACATGAGTGCCGGGCGTGGCTGGATTGCCTTGGCGCTGGTGGTGTTTGCCAGTTGGCGAGTCTGGCGTTTGCTGCTGGGTGCTTACCTGTTCGGACTCGCCAGCATCCTGCACCTGGTGGCGCAGGGGTTGGGGCTGGCGATACCGTCGAGTCTGCTGGCGATGCTGCCGTATGTGGCGACGATTGTGGTGTTGGTGTTGCTGTCCCGGGATGCGCTGCGTACTCGGTTGTTCGCGCCGGTTTCGTTGGGGCAGCCCTGGCAGGCCGGGCACTAGTGGTTGACGGGTCTGGCCATTTCGCGAGCAGGCTCGCTCCTACATTTGACCGAGTTCACACCCATCAAATGTGGAGTGAGCCTGCTCGCGATGGCTGCCGAACAGGCAACACCTGAGCGATGCCCAACGCCAGTTCAAACATCAGAAAAGCCATCAGAATCGAACTCGCGCCATGGATAAGCGCGTATGCCTGCCAAGTCGAAAACAGGAATCTGGCCACCGCGTCATATCGACCATACATCGCCCGGGGATCACGAATCCGCAGCACCGCCCACACGCAGACAATCGACCCCAACAAATTTGCCAGCAACATATGCACAGGTTCGAACGACGGCAGCTCGCCGGGCAGACCCAGCGCCTGACTTATCCCCAGCAAAACCCCATGCAATGCCGCAAAACTCCACGGCGTGACAAACGCCACCATCACGATCAGGTCATACCAGGCACTGCCTTGCACCAAACGACGATATTGCGTAGTAGTCCACATCGACATTGCTCCATCAATTCAGGGAGCAACAAGGCTAAAGCCTGGAGTATGCTCCAGGGTCAAGCCCCTCCATGAGACGTCATGATGCGCATCGGTGAATTAGCCCAGGCCAGCGCCGTCAGCCGCGACACACTGCGTTTCTACGAGCAGCGCGGTTTGATCGCGGCTCAACGCAGCGCCAATGGGTATCGCGATTATCCGGCGGACATGGTGCAGCTGGTGCAATACATCAAGACCGCTCAACGGCTGGGCTTCAGCCTCAGCGAGATTGGCCACAGCGTCGCGGCAATCTGGCAGTCGCCCGATCCCGACAGCGCTGTCACGCAATTGCTGCAAGACAAACTCAAACTGATCGAAGCCCGAATGGCTGAACTCGGCGCGTTGCGCGATGAGTTGCAACAACGACTCGGGCAACAGTGTCCATTGAATCCACGACCCTGACTTTTCAAGGAAGCCACTCATGTCCACGGCAAAAAACGCACTCATCATTGGTGCCTCTCGCGGGTTGGGCCTCGGCCTGGTGAAAACCCTGCTGGCCGATGGCTGGCAAGTCACCGCTACCGTACGCAATCCACAGAATGCCGAAGCCCTGCAGGCGTTGGGCAAGGTGCGGATCGAAAAACTCGACATGGACGATCAGCAAGCCGTGCTTGCCCTGAGCCAGCAACTCAATGGCGAGGTATTTGACTTGCTGTTCGTCAATGCCGGCGTCAAAGGCCCGGACGTTCAAACGCCGAACGGTGGGGCAACGATGGCCGAAGTCGGTCAGCTGTTTTTTACCAATGCCGTGGCGCCCATCAACCTGGCCCAGCACTTTGTCGGGCAGCTTCGTCCCGATACTGGCCTGCTGGCATTCATGAGTTCGGTGCTGGGCAGCGTGACCATGCCCGACGCGCCGGAGCTGGCGCTGTACAAGGCCAGCAAGGCGGCGCTGAATTCGATGACCAACAGCTTTGTCACTCAATTGGGCGACACCCGACTTACCGTGCTGTCGTTGCATCCGGGCTGGGTGAAAACCGATATGGGCGGTGAAGGCGCGGATATCGATGTGGACACCAGCACGCGCGGCCTGGTCGATCAGGTGAATGCGTTTGTTGGCAAAGGTGGGCATCACTTCATCAATTACCGGGGTGAGACCATTCCCTGGTAACACTACCGCCCACCTGTAGGTTATTTGTTGTCTTGTCGGGCCGGGCTTGCCGGCATCGACGTTTTGATCGACACTGCGCCCCTCGCCTCCCCGGCGACCCTGGATCAGCAGACAGGGCAACACTGAGCTGGCAACCCTGAACCCAACTTTCAGAGGAGCCGGCCAACATGCCTGCGACCCGTACCTGGTTAAAAAATCCCCTCGCCATTTTCACCTCCAACGAGCTCGATGCCCGTGGCGGCCTGGTGTTGCAAGACGGTGTAATCGTCGAAGTGCTCGGCGTCGGCCAGCAACCGTCCGCGCCATGCAATGAAGTGTTCGATGCCCGCGAACATGTGATCCTCCCGGGCCTGATCAACACCCATCACCATTTCTACCAGACCCTGACCCGTGCCTGGGCGCCAGTGGTCAATCAGCCGTTGTTCCCATGGCTGAAAACCCTCTATCCGGTCTGGGCACGCCTGACCCCGGAAAAACTCGCCCTCGCCACCAAAGTCGCCTTGGCCGAATTGCTGCTGTCCGGCTGCACTACCGCCGCCGACCACCATTACCTGTTCCCCGAAGGCCTGGAAAACGCGATTGACGTGCAAGTCGAAAGCGTTCGCGAACTGGGCATGCGCGCCATGTTGACGCGCGGTTCGATGAGCCTCGGCGAAAAGGACGGCGGCCTGCCACCCCAGCAAACGGTGCAGGAAGGTCAGGTGATTCTCGACGACAGCCAGCGCCTGATCGCCGAGTACCACGAACGCGGCGACGGTGCGCAGATCCAGATCGCCCTGGCGCCCTGCTCGCCGTTCTCGGTGACGCCGGAAATCATGTCCGCCAGCGCCGAACTGGCCAACAAACTCGACGTGCGCCTGCACACGCACCTGGCCGAAACCCTCGACGAAGAAGACTTCTGCCTGCAGCGTTTCGGCCTGCGGACCGTGGATTATCTGGACAGCGTCGGCTGGCTCGGCCCACGCACCTGGCTGGCCCACGGCATCCACTTCAACCCGGACGAAATCGCCCGCCTCGGCGACGCCAAAACCGGTATCTGCCATTGCCCGAGCTCTAACATGCGTCTGGCTTCGGGCATCTGCCCAAGCATTGACTTGACCGATGCCGGCGCCCTGCTTGGCCTGGGTGTGGACGGGTCGGCGTCCAATGATGCGTCGAACATGATGCTTGAAGCGCGTCAGGCGCTGTACATCCAGCGCCTGCGTTACGGCGCCGAAAAGATCACGCCAGAGCGCGTGCTGGGTTGGGCGACCAAGGGGTCGGCCAGTCTGCTGGGACGGACCGATATCGGCGAATTGGCCGTGGGCAAGCAGGCCGACCTGGCATTGTTCAAGCTTGATGAGCTGCGCTTCTCCGGCAGCCATGATCCGGTCTCGGCATTGCTGCTGTGCGGTGCGGATCGCGCGGATCGGGTGATGGTCGGTGGCAAATGGCGAGTGATTGACGGGCAGGTTGAAGGGCTGGATCTGAAGGGATTGATTGCCGATCACAGCCAGGCGGCTCGGCAGTTGATCAGCGGCGTCTGATAGGACGCCATCGCCAGCAAGCCGGCTCCTACAGGGTTGCTTTCGTAGGAGCCTGCTTGCTGGCGAAGCTTTTAAAGACCCAACAGCGACAACATGATGAACGTCGCAAACAAAACAAAATGCGTCATGCCTTCGATAGCGTTGGTTTCGCCGTCGTTGAGGTTGATCGCGCTGACGATCAGGGTGATGAAAATCATCACGGTCTGCACCGGGGTCATCGCCATCTGAAAGGGCTGGCCGGTGTAGAGCGCCATCGCTTCCATCACCGGTACCGTCAGGATCACCGTCGACAGCGACGCCCCCAACGCGATGTTCACCACCGACTGCATGCGATTGGCCAACGCGGCGCGCAACGCGGTCAGAATTTCCGGCGCCGCTGAAATCGCCGCGACCAGAATCGCCGTGATCACCGGCGGTGCACCCGTTCCTTCCAGGCCCAGGTCGAGGGTCTTGGACATTACCTCGGCCAGCGCGCCAATCACCACCACGCCAAATACCAACAGCCCGATGGACAGCGTCAGATTGACCGGCTGAGGTTCTTCGCCTGGCTCTTTCCTGCGGCGTTTGTCCGGGTAGCTGTAACTGAAAAAATAGCTGTGCGGACCGACCTGCATGCGCAAAAACAAAGCGTACAGCACCACCATTGCGCCGATGGTAAACGCGGAATAAAGCTTCCAGTTGGCTTCTGGAATGAACTCCGGCACCACCATCGACACGCCCATGGCCGTGAGAATCATCACCCCATAGCTACGCGCAGAATCATCGTTGTAGGACTGCTCGCCATGCTTGAGCCCGCCCATCAATGCGGCCAGGCCAAGGATGCCGTTGATGTCGAGCATAAGTGTTTTCTAGACATATTAATGGGTATACCAAACCTATACTCATTAAAATCAATGGGTTACGAGCATTTTTTGACACTGAAAATTTGACACCGTCAAACGAGCGGCTACTTTTGAAGAAGACCTCTGCTACGGGCCTCATTCAAATGCTCAGTTACGAAATCACCGACGACTCCCTATATTTCAGTTGGCCAGACGACGAGACGATACTCGGGTTTCGCTCTTCTACCCTGGCCGTTCCCTCTTGTTTTGACAGAGCTGCGCTCATTCAAATGGCTGAAGGAATCAAAAGCTTGTGCCTGAGTAATGCTGTGACCAGCTACAGGGGCCACTTCAGGTCTGCAAGAAACATTTTCAGCCAGGTTAAAAGCGATTCCCGACCGTTTCCGCCAGAACCAGAAAATTGGGACAACTTTGTCTTATCGCATTACGGTAATTTCCTTACAGATTCCCGGCGGAAATACGAAACGAGAATTGACCATTGGTCAGGGATTGCTTTTCTCTACAAGAAGCTGCAACGCAGCGGATTTATTCCCTCAGATGTTTATATCCCCAATGAAACGCTTTCCTCTAATGCGACATCAGATAGTAACAATGGCAACCCCCTTGGCCATCAACGTGAAAGGGCCCCCATACCAAAGGACATCGAATGTTTGCTACCAAAAAAATATCTAATCGAGGATGGCTTAAGTCTAAATGATGACGCATATCTTCTGAATCTCAAAAAGACCCTAGACCTTCGGACAGGCACAGTTGTTGATTGCTGCGTCGACTACTGGGAAAAAATGCTTCGGTGCCATGAGAAAGGTAGAGTTATTATTGAGAGCATTTCAATTGAAGAAATTGAAGATGTGTTGTCGTCAGGCTGCTTCCGCAAAAACGGTAAACATATTGCAGATCCTTCTACGGAAGACGGAATGCGCTGGTTTCTCGCTGCAGCGCACTATTACTTAAATTTTACCGACGAGCTCCCAACCTTAACCTACAAAGAGCTTAAAAAAATACCATTTTTTCACGGCGTTATACAAAACTCACACACCAGACCGAAAATAACTTCTGGTATATGGAGGGTCGCGCAAGATGATGGAATTGAAAACAACCAGGTAAATGAAACGTTTAATCGCCTACTTGGAAACCTCTCACCTAGAGATTGCGCGGTTGCTTGCGCAATCATCATCACTGAAAACCCAACGTTCAATCCAACTGCTCTAGGCAATGTCAAGCTTTACACACAAAATGGAAAATTTTATCTTCGAGGAAATTCTGATACGAAACGCATTACACTAAGCGTGAGCAAGCCTCGCGGTAGAGAGCGTAAAGTTTCGGTTCTTCCATCCCTCAGTACACGAATTATCCAAGATGTGATTCGGTGTACAAGAAATGTCAGGAAGCGACTTCTTGATAAAAAGAAAAGCGGCTGCCGGAAACTCTTCCTAATTTCAACACGCAACCAAGTAGGGTCTAACCCCGACTTTGCTAAATCGCTCTCTACCAATCCAGGACTTTCTCTGTACGACATTTACACATCGCAGCTAAAAAATGTCGGCATAACTCCACCCATGGTTAACCTGTATCGACTTAGATGCACGCAGGGAATGCTGGAATTTTTACGTACAGGAAGCCTCCAGGCAGTAGCTGATTTATTAGGAAATTCCGTTCAAGTTGTTGAGGCCAAATACATTCCTAAATGGATGGTTCACCGCTGGAATACTAGACTGTTAAGAGTCCTACATCAAAAATTAATCCTAGTTTCCACCGAGGGTAGCCCATGGCAACAGGAGGCTTCTGATTTTGAAACAAGAGAAGATCTTCAGAACTTTATTCGAAAAGTACTCCTGGGCCTAAACAGGGGTGACGCTTTGAGCGAAGCCATCCGCTCTCGACTGGGGCATTACGCTGCTGATCCAAGCTCGCTTATTCAGATGTTCGTAGAAAGTGAGATATTGTTTCAGTTATGTCCAAAAAGCCTCGCAGCGATTTATGCGTATGCAGACGTGATTGAAAAAATGCCACGCGAGGAAACAATGAAAATTGATCCCGGAACAGATCTCCCACTCTGGGTCTATGTAATCCTAAAAAAACTTTTTACCCAAACCGCTAATCTGGACTTCAATACTGCCTCGAACGCAGAAATCGCAATCGCGGACAGGATTGGAGGCGATTCATTGAGTTTATTAAAAAAAGCACACACTGAAGCACAAAACCTAGCCAAGAAATTCCAGCCATTAGTTGAGACTTTATAATGAACCCACTGATGGTAACTTCTACATGAATGATCTCCAAACAGATTTAAACGAAGCACGCATCCGAGCCATGATCGATCAGGCCGAATCGAAAAGTAGATTGAACAAACGTGATCTTACGTATAAGGCTGACTGGTTGGTGTCGGGTGAAATAGGCAGTGATAAATGGGAAGTCAACTTTCCAAATATTAATGAACCTACCTTTATTGACTTTAATCGTCTAATGCCGGACGGGAGCAACTTAGCCGACGAAAGTAATCAGCGGCTTTTGACGACACTACAAAAGTGGCTCTACCACTGTCGAATGGGTACTCTTACCGGCAAACTCGTCGCTCCAGGTCGCTGGATGAACTACCTCCAATTCTCGTTCAACCTAGCATCTTGGATAAAGCTACACCGATTCATTTATAAGCCTGAAGCAAATGGATTTATGCTGCTTGATACTGATGCTTGTGAAGCGATAGCTGATGAGCTGAGTACAGGGGGCTGGAATTCGGCACTGCTACTCAAAGAAAGATTCATTACACATCTTTTTCAAGTGATTGAGACGCAGTGTACCCTTGAAGCAATCCTAGACAATTTAGACGAGCTTGATGAGCAATTCAAGTCATCAGCCATTCGCTACTTTCAGGATAATAATTTGTACGTAGGTATCGCACAAGACAGTAATTACACGAAAGGAATGCTTTCTCGAGAATATATTGCAGAAGTCTTGGGAAAAGCACCTACAGCACTTCACGCGCCGAGCTTCAGATTATTTATTAGGCAATTCGAGCCAAAACTTACAAACGCAGATGTTTTGCAGGTCGGCACGCGCAAAAACCTTCATTACACCCAAAATACCAAATCGATAGAGGACGCAGCCGATACCAGTTTGAGCGTTAAACACTTCAAAGATCAGCTTTACTTTATGAAGTTGTTTTTTAACGGGCATAGCAAATTACCTGATGACATCCCAAAAATAGATATCGATATTGAATCTTTGGTCAAAGAATATGCGACCAACCTCAAAAGTCCGGGACACACTAATTTAATCCCGCTCACCATTGGTCTGGACGCGCTAAATGAAGCAGCGAAGTGGGTAACGGTATATGGCGAGGCAGTTGTAAACTCCTTGATTTTTTACATCGAGAAATTCAGAGAAATCGACGAAAATTATTCACTTTCTAAACAATCCGTGAAGAAGCAAGAGCTTTTTGAAGAAACTAAACATCTATGGATGACTAAGGATATAGAGGGATTGCCTGCCCAGCGCTTAGATGAAGCGTTAAACATTACCAAACTGCAAACCAAAAAGAAAAAAAAATTCCCAACTGGCGAAACGCACTATAAAGCTGTTATGGAGAGCTTTTTTGGCGCCTGCGCACTAGTCATCGGTATGCTTAAGCCAATTCGCAACAAGGAAATAAGCCATCTCGATCGGGCGTGCCTATGGCTTGATAATCCTGGCGGCGGAGCATTCTTGGAACATGAAGCCGGGAAAGCGGGCCAGATAGGAATTAACCCAGATATCATACGCCCGATACCATCACTGACTGCCCGAGCCATTCAACTCCTTCAAGTTCTTGGTGTTGGACTCTCTAAAATTTATAATGATGAACGGCCTCACGCCGAGAAATTGTTTTATATACCCGGCAGGGGTTTCAAGCTCCCGCCACCGAAATGCAATATGTGGAAAGTAAACTTATGCTTGAATAGCTTTTGCGAGATTATTAACACGCCAATAGACAAAAAAGGTCGACGTTGGTATATCCGCGTGCACGAAATGCGAAAGTTCTTCCTCCTGATAACTCACCGCCACTACGGGGACGGGTCTAAAGAGTTGCTTAGATATTTAGCAGGGCACGCTGACCGGAGGAACATTGATGACTATACTGCTTATGACATATCCGATGCCGAAGCGATACGGTACGAATCCGAGTGTATCGACGACAAGCTTATTGCTTTAGAACTGGGAATATTAACAAAAGAAGGAAATGATGGGTTAGTCGCTCTCCACGCCGAGGCACTTAAGCACTTCGATGCAACGAGCATATCAACCATAAGCAAAAGCGAATTCATGAAATATCTAGACAAAGTGGGATATCGCTCCGACTTTGATATGAAAACTTATTCAATCAGGCTGGAAAATTACGACGCTGATGTCTATGCCATCGATTTTGCTATTAAACTAGGCGAAAGAAAAGATGAGAAATACGACAAGTGATAATTTTAGACTTCGTCTAAAGTGGTTAGCAGAGATCACCGAGAGAAAAATTAATCCATCTAAACTGGAAATAAATGCGCTAAGCACAATGCGTCTTTTTTGTGGCCTGAGGGTATCAAAATGGTTCGATAAAATCTCGTTGAACTCATTAAAGAGCGCTGCTTTAGAACTTAGCGAGCAGCAACGTGGACTGGATCTCTGGATTGATCTCAAGTCCATGAGGGCAGCAGCTTTCGCTTTGCATGTTCCCAACGCCGCTACACCGCCAACCGCCCCTATGCCTTCCGCTGAAGACCAGGCAAAAAGCGCCTTACTAGATGCGCACATAAGCTCTATGGCTTATTTTGAACTTTACAAATTTATGTCGCTTCTCGTCCAGCAAAACTCAAATAATGCAAGCGAAATATTGGCAAGTATTGATATAAAACTTCAGACCTCAAAGGCAAAACATTATTCTTTTCTGATACACCACAACAACTTTACCGCATCCAGCCTTACTGTGATCAAAGGAGGAAAAGACGGTGGGTAAGCAATTATATACCATTTATGAGAAAGCTAGGCTGCCCGGAAAGGCAATACCCATATACAAAAAAAACAAAGATAATTTCATAGGAAAAACCAAAGTAATTAATAATTTGGTGCTAGTTCGATGGCCTAATGGACGCCCGTGCCATTTGATAAACATGTGGCTTACTAATATATGTGCTACTACCAATGCAACAGAAACCGCCAAAACATATGCTGCTCAAATTTCATCATTCGTTCGATACTGCTACAGGAACCAAGTTTCAATTACAGAGTTCACCGAACACAATTTCGTAGCCATGAAGGAATTTTTAGTTCAAGAAACGATTGTGACGCCATCCGGTGTACGGCTGGCTCGTAACAACAACCAAACAATACAGATTCAAAAACGCACATTAGATTTCCTGCACTGGATAACCGACAATCACCCAGAAGTATCAATATTTAAACTCGTCGGGGTCAAGGATACTGGTGCGAACATCACAGTAGAGGTAAAATTTAGCAAGTGGAATGGAAGAAGCTATCTATATCACCCAGAAATAGTTTCGCCAGTCCCTTACAACGATGACAAAGTGCCAATCGACGAAGAAACCATCCAAAAACTCCAAAATGAGATCATCCGAAAGCACGACGTGGAACATTTGCCAGTTCGCTCAAAACTCAAATCGATAAAAGATATCGACCTGTTCACAGCTACCAACATATATTTATATGAGCGGCGAATGTGTCTTATTAGGACGATGAAACTTATGGGGCTTCGCCCAGAAGAGCTGCATGAACTCCCTTTGGAGCTAAATAACAACATCACGAGGACAAAGCAAATTACAGCCCCAACAAGGAAACGAGGCGACCCAAGCCTTGTTCGCAGATTTAAAATCGACTTTCCGTCCGCCCGACGTTTCAATCAATATCTAGAGGCTCGTCAAGAGTACATAGATTTTTTACAATCAAAAGGCATTTATTGCTTACATCCAAATAATTTTTTTATAGGTGAAAACGGCAAGGCGCTAAAGAAATCGTCAATTACCAAGGAGTTTGATCGATTGTGCGAAGGTGCAGGCCTAACGAGTTCACGCGTATGCCTCTCAATGTTTAGGCATCGCTTTGTTACTCGCGAAATCAACATTAGGCTTGAAGCACGGTTCGCTAAAAATCCGCACCTAAAAAATGGATGGACGCCTGAACTTAGGGATAGCGTATGCCTGGAGGTGGCTGAACTTACAGGGCACGCTGATCCCGACTCACTGTACAATTATTTTTACGCAGAATATAAGGCCATCACTTCGATCTCTAGCTATAGTGAAAAATTGAGGATTCGTGATGAACTCGAATCGGCTAAAGAGGACTTAGTCAATCTGGAGCATCAATCGCGGCTACGAAAAATCGATTTGACGTCAGAACTCCAGTTGATAAGAACTCGTATAAATGAAATGCATTCAAAGCTGTTCGGATTTGAGTGAGCAAGGCTCAAGCGCAAAGATGGTAGGCGTACAGTTACGCGTAGTGCAAATGCATTAACTGTGCGCTCTATATGCCTTAACGATTTCTCGTAACAATTTATATCCGCCTATGGAAAACGGTTACTCAGCCATAATTTTGTCCCATCGATGCTGGCAGTAACTACATTTACCCTCGGAGTACAACCGTTCTTCCAGGGATAGTGGCTCTTCGCAGTCTTCGCAACTGGAGTACTCCAGCTCACTGAAGCATGCCGCACATTCACCCTCGTCAACCAACAACGCATCTTCTCCACATTCGGGGCATGCGCAGGTGACTGGTTCATCGCCATCCTTAACGCGCCAGTGATTTCGACCCGCCATACGAGCAGAAACAGCCGGCCCAACGACGGCTGCGTATAAAGCTTCCTCCTGACAACTGCTACAGATGAACGTGATAGCGTCACGCGTTGCTGTTGGATCAGCTACTTTCACCAGCCGAGATTCACATTCAGGGCAAACCATGGAATCAATAGATTCCGTTACAGCATCAAAAGGCCAACTTACCGAGTTGAGGTTTTCCTGGCAAGCTCTCAGCTCTGCTTCAAAAACCGCCGTGACACTAAGCATGAGATCCCAACATTCCTGTCCTAGAATGTCCACAGGCCTCTCATCTAAGTGAGGCTCACAAAACTGTGTTATAAGGTGCAACGCGTTCGCAACCGCTTCCTTCATGCGCTCGACAGGTAACTGGCTATAGTAGTGCTCAATATCGTTGCGAATATCTTGCAGCGCTTTGAGGAGCTTCCAGTCCACTCCAGTAATGCCCAAGGCATTCAGTCGCTCAATGATGTCCTGAACTTCAACAGTTTTTTTACCCTTTCCGATCCAAATAACCTCTCCGGTTGCAGGGTCAGTCACTGGGATAACCCTGGTCTTAAGAAGTGCTTCATCTGAATTTATAGGGCTTAGCTGCTGTAGCTTGTATTTGAATAGCAGAAGTATTCCCGCGTACAGATTTCGAATTGCGGAAAGCACTCTGCGATCATCATCTTCGTGGAAATCCTCCATCCCAACCTGGATGGATTCCACTGCATTCCTTAGCATCGACATAAGAAGCGTCCTCACGGTTTCAGCGCATGAGTGTAGCGCGTCCTCAGGGTCATGGAAGCACATATGACACCGTTCGCTGATGGAGAAAATCTCGAAGGTGGGGAGCTCTGGGCTCTGAGTCCGTAGGCTCTGGGTGAACGCTCCCAGAGCCCCTCGGGCGGTGTAGAGCGGGGTCTGGGGCAGCGCCCCAGGGTGTTGATCTTCAGTAACCATCGGGCGAGCTCACCTATCGAATCTCACACGAGCCACCCGCGCATATATATAGCGCCCGCAGTCAGTCACGGAGCGAGAGCTGCCTCAATCAAGCGTGCGTTAGGCACGGCTCTGCGCACGTCTTCTATGGCGCCCTCAATTGCGTCATGTGCAGAGGATGCTTCGCGGACAAACTCCAACGCCAGTCGACCTGGCTGTCCGACTCCGACCAATGCATCATCACAGCCTGCTTCCGCCAAGCGATCCATAATCGCATCCATATCGTTGTCGTCAGACAGCAATTGGTACGTCAGGGTGAAAGTACATTCCATCTTTAATCCTTCGTCTCAGCAGGTTCTTGATTGGTGTTTATTCTGACGGGATGTGACAAGCAGTAGCTCATAAGGTTGGAGCTGGTTGATCGATGACAGCACCATACTACCGTCTCCAGTCAGAGCCCTCGAAGTCATTGAAGCTGGCTCAGCCGGGCCCGTCGGCCCGAAGCAGCGACTTTAAGAAAATAAATCGACGCACCACCTGTTACTGAGCCGGCCTACCTGCAAAGACGAGCGCACTGCACTGTCATAAATTGTCTCAGCTGAAGCCCGTCCCGTGCTTGAAATGGTCTCCTTTTGCCGGTACTTGTAAGACACCAATCTCATGCACGGAAAGCAACCATGCACGCAAGATTCAGAGTGATTGAAACCACCACACTGGACGATGGCAGCAAGCTATATCGAGTTGTTGATCTCGTAGAGGGCGGTTCAGCCAGCAAGCATGGTGTGTTCAAAGTTAGGACTGAGGCAGACGCTGTTTGCTCAGCGCTGAACGCTGAAGGCTCTAAATTACCGGATAAAAACCGTGCTGCATCGGAAGCTTCCCTTTCAATAGGCTATTAGCTTCAAGCCAGGAGAGCACGGAGCTTTCTTGATAAAGTCGCTATAGGGACGGCATGGACTCACGCCCAGATATCATGCTCTGCAGCCGCTCCCGATTAAGCTCTACGCAAGCACTCTCAGCTTCAGCACGTTTTTGATAGAGAGTTTTCAGACGCAGCTTTTCTTCGTTGTCGTAAATGTTGAAACCTATCGGAGCGGTTTCGCAGTAGAAGCGCGCTCCGCTGCGTGTAGATCCCGTTTCTGTTGGGATTGCGGGGACAACAACGAACCTCAAAATCATCTTCATCTCCTCATCGATTACCCATTCACTATTAGCGGCTCTTGGCCACTACAGCAAGGAATCACTGATGGTTTCCGATGAGGGACATGGCTGAACAATAGACGCTGGATGAAGTCGTTCCAGGGTTCAAGAAGTGCTCTTAACCACCCTCACTGCTACGCTGTCCTCTTCCAAGGAGGAATCATAATGTCGAACGCAGACCTACTCCCTTCCCTACTCTTCAAAATCAATCAGAATCAACTGGCTCTCGAAGCCGCGATAATGGAGCTGACGCTTTGGGTCGAACAACGCGGATCAGCGGAGGTCGCCGCCAACGTTCGCGGCGTTTTGGACACAATCAGTAAGAACGAAGAGTTCGTCAACATGACACTTGCGGTGCTGATGTCGCCGGAGTGAGTAGTTTTCGAGTTTGTGAGGCTAGCCGGGCCTCGTTGGCCCGAAGGATCGACCACCCCGTTGACGCCACTTCATACCGCAGCTTAGCTACTAGCAAGCGATGGCTCGAAAGCAAAATGAATTGAACACAACCTCCCCTCTCACCGCACGCGAGGTTTGCCAGGTACTGACGGACGTCGTGCTCGGCAAACGCATCATGACACGAAGCTCCAAACAGTCCTGGAGCTGGCCTCATGCCTAATCCGTTGGTATCAGAAAGCGACGTAAATGCGATCCTGAGAGTAGGATCTTGAAGCCAACGAATTCAAGATCCTTAGAGAAGACTCATTGATCTAGCTTTCGCTACTGCCTGAGCCCTGCGCCTAACCCCGAGCTTGCCACAGATACGCTGTATATGGCTTTTCACAGTAAACATTGAGATGTACAAGCGCCGCCCAATTTCTGCATTGGATAGGCAAGCTTCAACCAAACGCAAGACCTCTTTTTCTCGCTCCGAAAGCAGACCATCTTGTTTATCCCGCTCCACCAAGGAACATAGTTCTGGAAAAGTTCTCTCCAGATACTCCATTGGCAAACGATGCTGTATTGGCTTGGCAGCCTCAAGTCCTTTTTGCAGCCATAATTTCGCTTCCTCTTTATTGCCGGCTTTGTAAGCAATACGTGCCAGCTTGAAAATTAAGTCGGCGGCGCTGGCAAGATAGCCATGGGAATAAGCCTTAGTGATTATAGTTTGGATTTTACTGCTAGCCTGCAAGTAATCACACGTGCCAACCTCAACAATTAAACCTTCACACTCGAACATCAGTTCCATGGTGGAAAGAGGTTGAGTGCTATTTCCCGACGCATGCCGTTGCTGAATATTGGCGAGCAACGGCAATGCACGTTCGGGCTCGCCACGACGGATCATTACCTTGGCTTGCGCTAACTCTAGGCAAGCCAAGTAACTCGATGATACCATTCCGCTTTCAGCCAATAGTTTGGCTGCCTTATCAACCAAACTATTGGCCCTGCCCACTTCGTCGTCCAGTAGTGCCAAGTCTACCAACGCTAAAAGAGACTGATAGGCGGCAGGTTCTAAAGCATTATGCATAATGCGAAAGCTCGTCCAGAATTGCTCCTCAGCTAAAGCCATTTTCCCAAGCCGCATCTGTACCTGTCCAAGCTTTAGATAAGTGCGGCCAACCCACCCTCGCTCGGAATAAATGGTGTTGGAGACAAGCAACAAATTACGTTCAAGCATTGCCTCCGCTGGTGCCAATTGCCCTCGCACCATCATCACGTCAGCTTGATAGTTATCCACTACTAGCGCTGGCAGATCACTTTCGAACAACTTCAAGAACTGTCTTGCAGACACTAATAGGTTATCAGCAACCTCAAGCTGACCGGCAAACAATGCGTGATTGATTAAACTTGAGCGGCAAACCAGGTGTACCGCCCAATCTTGCACTGGTAAGACTTCAATGGCTTCTCGGCAATGTCGCCCAGCGTTCAAATGATCACCCGATGCCTGGGCTAGAAGACCTAGCAGAGCTTGAGCCCGACCTAACGTTCGCCGCTGGTGCTCGGCATCTGCTACAGGTAAAAATTTGTTAAGACTTTCTAGGCAGGTTGCTGCTTTCTCAACCTGAAAGGTTGCTCCAAATGCAAAAGCGTTGAGTAGAACTAGGTCGATGCTGCTATGGGTAAGACTGACAGGCAAGTCATTGAACCATTCAAAAACCTGTGTGGATTGGAACCCATATAGCAAACGTCTATTGGCAAGCTGCTCCAGCAATTTCGTAGCTCGGACATGCATGCCTGCAGCAAGCGCATGGTCGATTGCGAAGCGGTATTGCTCTCGATTTTCCAGCCAGTTACATGCCCGTAAGTGAATACGCTCCGCCTCCTCTGCAGTCAACTCCATCGTCAGAATGGATGCTGCAGTAGGCATTAGCCGAAACCAGCCGGGATGCTCAGCAATGGGGTAAAGAAAAGCGCCTTGGCTTTCCAAATCACGGAACCACGCGTGGCTGTTTTCAAGCTCGAGGAGGTACGAGCAAAGCGCGTCGTTGAAAGCTGAAGCAACGGCCAAAACGGCCAGCTGCCTCCGAAGCTTCTCGGGCAGCGTGCCAAGTAACTCGATCTCAACGTAATCGCGTAGCAACGATTCGAGTTGGTAGTTAATGCTAAGGTGGTTACGCCGACTTTGCTGCGCGGCGAGCCAGATTGAGGCAGCAGCAAACCATCCTTGAGTCTCTCGGAAGGTGCTTTCGAAAGCGTTGGTATCGCTCACTTCGCCCAAAAGAATGGGCAGTTCGCCTTCGGTAATAGCGAGATCTACACCGTTTACTTCAAGAAGCTCATCAGCAATAAGCAATTTCGCCAAGTTGATACCAATCCGCCGCCTGGTAGTAACCCACCATTGCACAGAGTTATTGGGCAAATTCAGTAGCCGCCCCAGCAAGGCGTCAAGCTCAGGCGTAGGTCGATGCGGGTAGTCATCGAGCATAATCCAGAGAGAATCAGAGACCGCCATCAACGTTTTGGTCAAGAGCAATTCGGTATTGTTCTCTGGCGCACTATCGGTTAAAGCAGTAAGGATGTCCTGAAGAAATGCTTCGCTGCTTAGCTCCGCCCCATGCATAGAAAGCCAGATAATTCGCCCCGTATTCCTAGTCCGCGCACAGTCCGCCATCAAGGTGGTTTTGCCGCTACCTGCCGCCGCACAAAACAAGCGCAGTCGGACGTCCCGAGAGAGCACCTTGTTCATCAGTGGCGTGCGAATGATGTGGGATCTCGGTTTTCGTGGGAGCTGGGGACGCGAGGAGTTAAAAGGGGAAGCTGCTGGAATCATGGGTTCACTTATCTCATAGCAATGAAGCCTGTCCAATCTCTCAGCTCATAGTATGCGGCCAGTCCCTCTTGTACGCCAATCACCCCAAAGCACTAACAGCGAAATCAAAAGAACTACGGTTACGTTTATACACCCTAAAAAGCACAAATAAACTATATATATCAATGGTTTATCTACAATCTATTAATTTGGTGCTTTGGGGTTAATGCGATCAAGCATACCTGAGACGTAGTGTTCAGCTCTCTCATGAGTCCGGCCAGCACAGAGGGCTCATGCTGCTGAAACGCGCCTGCAATCCTGCCGACCGAATACAGACATGGATTGCGCTCAATAATAAAAACAAGTGAGACATAGGATGCATAACCCACCTAAATTAAGCCGAGCAGTACGTGTGGCAGTCCATGGCAACTCCCGCCCCAGTCTGGCTCTTGGGGCATTGGCTCTATGCCTGGCGCCTTGCGGATCAGCTTTCGCTTTTCAGTTTGAAGGCGAAACAGTGTCTGGCTCGCTCGACACTACGGTCTCCTACGGCACCACTTATCGTACGCAGGCTGCCTCAAAGAAGCTGATTGCACGCTCCAATGGAGGCAGTGTGGATAATGGCCCCATCGTTTATGACGACGGTGATCTGAACTTCCGCAAGGGAGAATTGGTATCCGAGGTGGCCAAAGTCGTATCAGATCTGGATCTGCGCTTCCAGGAAAATTACGGTGTGTTTGTACGTGGTCGCGCGTTCTATGATTTCGAGCTAAAGGATGACTCCCGTCGTCAACGTGAACTCAGTGACGATGGTGAGGATCTTGCTGGCTCGAGCGCTGATCTGCTTGATGCATTCGTTTATGGTTCTTGGGAGCTAGGGGATCATCAGTTCTCGGCTCGCTTGGGCCGACAAGTCATCAACTGGGGCGAGTCGATATTCGCTCAAGGCGGCATTTCAGCGACCAACCCCTATGATGTAGGCGCCCTCCGTGCACCTGGATCAGAAATCAAGGAAGCCTTTCTTCCGACTCTGATGGGTTCGTTCTCTTTTGAATTGACCGAGAACATGACCCTTGAGGGCTACTGGCAGCCGGGTTCATCTTGGGAAGCAGCGAAGCTGGACGCCTGCGGAACCTTCTTCTCGACCACTGATGTGATCGGAGACGATGATTGCGATTATCTGCCCGTCTCCGCCATCCAAGAGTCTGTTACGGGCCTGCTTGGTAGATCCACTGCATTCGACAGCCCGGACGAAGTGCGTGCCTATCTCAATGGTGTGCCTGCCGGCACGAGGTCTCTCGCTGAGTCCCTGCTGATGAGTACTTTTGTGCCTCGCTCGCATGATGTCGAGCCGGATGGTGATGCTCAATATGGCATTAGCCTGCGTTGGACGGCTCCAGAGTTGAACCAATCGGACTTCGGTCTTTATTACCTTCGCTATAGCACACAGACACCAGTAGTGAGCGCGAAAGCGGGATCCATCGTGGCAGTGCCTGGTGTTGGCGAAATTCCGTTTGCCAATCGCGCGACCTACTTTGCTGAGTACTTAGGCAAGCGTGATCTCTACGGCTTCAGCTTCAATACAACAGTCAACGGCGGCCCGCTGGATGGCTTGGCTGTCGCTGGTGAGCTTAGTTATCGCCCCGATTCGATTGTCAGCAAGTACACCTCTCGAGCTGTGATCTCTCCGGCTGTGGTTGGGGGCTTACCCGAAGGGACATACATCCCTGGCTATGTGAAAAGGGATCGGGCACAAGCAACTCTTTCCGGTATCTATCTGTTACCCAGCGGCGTGTTGAGTGCGGACTCTGGAAGCATCGTTGCCGAAGTAAGTGCTAACCGAATCTATGGAAGTCTGCCCCAACAGACGTTTGACAACCCAGACCTGCCCGGCGGCATGACCAACAGCTCATGGGGCGCTACAACCACTGGCTCTCTAACCTACAACGACATCTTCGGGCAATTCACCGTTTCTCCTGGCGTAAGCGTTTACAGCGCCATCAACGGGCGTAACGGCGCTAACAACAAAGGCGAACGCGCTTACACCGCAAAAGTGGATACCACTTATAAAGAAGTAATTGGTGCCGGCATCAGCTACACGGCGTTCAACGGCGGAGGGCGCTACAACCGTGACCGCGATTTTCTGAGTTTCAATCTCAAGTACAGTTTCTGAGGTTTAGTGATGAATGCATTCTATAAGACTCAAATTGTTGCTGCACTCGTGTTGGTGTCCTGTAGCCATGTGCTCGCGGCCTCTGATGTAGAACGCCTGGGCAAGGATCTCACTCCTGTTGGTGCACTAAAAGCCGGCAATGCCAATGGTACGATTCCCGCCTGGACTGGCGGCCTAACAATGACCAAGGATGCCTTTGATTCGGTAAAGGGCTACAAGAACCCATATGAAGCAGAGAAGCCGCTGCTGACTATCACCGCTGCCAACGCGGAGAGCTACAAAGACAAAATCAGTGAGGGACAGTTGGCGATGCTGCGCCGACACCCCGATACCTGGAAGATGAACGTCTATCCAACTCACAGATCTGCGTCCTTCCCGCAATTCGTATACGACGCGGTTAAGGTGAATGCCGAGCACACTAAGCTGACAGAGGATGGCAATGGTGTATCGGAAGTGAAGGTGGCCACGCCGTTTCCGGTACCGAAGTCTGGCTTAGAAGTGCTATGGAACCATCTGCTGCGCTACCGTGGAAATGCAGTACAGCGAACCAATGCAGGGGCCAATATCCAGGCTGGGGGTAGCTATACCCTAAACAAAAACCGGGATATCTACCTCTACAACCGCGACTTTCGTAACGACGGCTCAACTGAAGGGAATATGCTCTTCTACTACCTTCAGGAGACGTTGGCCCCACCGCGCGATGCCGGTGTAGTACGACTGATCCAAGACACCGTCAACCAGACGGTCGCTCCGCGTCAGTCCTGGGTGTACACACCGGGTCAACGTCGCGTTCGGCGATCCCCCACTGTCGGCTATGACACTCCTACCGCAGGGGGCTTGATGACGGTGGACGACGTAGACATGTTCAATGGTGCCCCGGATCGCTTCACTTGGGAGATTCTGGACAAGAAAGAGATGTATGTCCCGTACAACAACTACCGTTTTGCATCTCGCACCAATACATACAAAGACATCATTCAGACCGCCCATGTTAATCCGGATCTCACTCGTTATGAGCTGCACCGAGTGTGGCATGTGCGAGCCAAGTTGAAGCCAGGAATGCGCCACGTTTACTCCCAGCGCGACTTCTACTTCGATGAAGACTCCTATCAGATACTGGTGGCTGAAAGCCGTGATAGCCGAGGTGAATTGTGGCGTCTCGCCGAGACCTACATCATCAACTACTACGACCATCAAATCGTGTGGACTGCAGGCGAAGCCCAATACGACCTCATCTCTGGACGCTATACGATCAACGCCCTTGCTCAGGAAGAAACGCCAGTCAACTTCGACGCGAAGCCCGATCTGCAGGATTTTACCCCCGCACGACTGAGGCAGGCCGGAGTGCGTTAACGCAATCCGGTGCTACTCAATTTCAAACAGTTCCAAGGGGATGAAACAATGCTTCGTCGACATTTTCTGGCAAACACATGTGCTCTGTTGGGTGGGATAACCGCCAGCGGGTTGGTGAATGCATTGGCGGGGAGCGATAAGCAACCGCTTACTTTTCCACTCAACTCGCACCAAGCCCAGCTTTGCTCGGTGCTATCGGACATCGTTATTCCCCGTACCGATACACCTGGGGCAGTAGATGCCAATGTTCCTAACTTCATCGAGAGTGTGGTTTCCGACTGGTATACCCATCGAGAAAGAACGATCTTCCTTGATGGGCTCACTGAGCTCGATGAGTATTGTTTGAACAAATTTGGAACAAGCTTCCTGAATTCGAGTTCAGCACAACAGCTTGCCTGCCTGCATGACGCCGAAACTGTGGCACAAGCATATACAAAGGCGCATCCACAACCTGTTACCCCCGCCACTTTGATGGGCAAGGGAGCCATTGACCAGGAGGCTCCTTTCTTCACCAAGCTTAAGGAGTTAGTAGTGGTTGGCTACTACACCTCCGAAGCAGCCTCCAACACGGAAATGCAATATCTGCCTGTGCCTGGCAGATACGACGGTGAGGCAACTTTGCAAGCGAATGGCGGACGCCAGTACATCTGGTAACTCCCAGCCACGGTGCGTGAGGCGCTGTGCTCGGCAGCTTTTTAATGGTGATTTATGCAGACTAATTTTGATGCAATTGTCATTGGTTCAGGGATCACTGGCGGCTGGGCTGCAAAGGAACTCTGTGAAAAAGGTCTCAAAGTTCTTGTGCTGGAGCGCGGCAGAGAGATCAAGCATGACGTCGATTACAAGGGAATGTTTCAACCGCCATGGAAGGTACCTTTTGGCGGCAAGCCCCTGCGTGATCTTTACGACTCTGAGTACCCCGTCCAAAGTAAAATTTATGCTTTCGACGAGACTACTCGCCACTTCTTCAATAACGACAAAGCCAACCCCTACGCGTTCAATCCAGAAAAACCCTTTGTTTGGACTCGTGGCGGTGTGCTAGGTGGAAAATCGTTGGTATGGGGAAGACACGTCTATCGATATAGCGATTTGGATTTTGAAGCGAATAAAACGGATGGGCATGGCTGCGATTGGCCCATTCGCTATAGCGATATTAAGGACTGGTACAGCTATGTAGAAAAATTCATCGGCGTGAGCGGACAGAAAGAAGGTTTGCCGCAGCTCCCGGATGGGGAGTTCCAACCGCCGATGGAAATGAACCATGTTGAGAAAGTGTTCGCCACTAGAATTAGGGAGACGTATGGGAATTCGCGGTGTGTGACGATGGGGCGTATGGCTATCCAGACCGAACCGCAAAACAACAGGGGCTCCTGCACATACTGCTATAAATGCGAGCGTGGCTGCACCTTCAAAGCATACTTCAATAGTATTGTCTCGACATTGCCTGCCGCCAAGGCTACAGGCAATCTGACAATACGCTGCGATAGTGTTG
Source organism: Pseudomonas sp. P1.8 (assembly GCF_001269805.1). Classification (NCBI taxonomy): domain Bacteria; kingdom Pseudomonadati; phylum Pseudomonadota; class Gammaproteobacteria; order Pseudomonadales; family Pseudomonadaceae; genus Pseudomonas; species Pseudomonas sp. P1.8. The sequence goes on along the minus strand of NZ_LHVM01000005.1, from coordinate 16,291 downwards.
TAGAGAGTATTGATTACGACCCTCTAACCAATCGTGCTTCGGCTGTACGAGTAATAGACGCAAATACCCGTCAGAAGCTAAGTTTTACATCTAAGATGATATTTCTCTGCGGCTCAACCGTCGGCAGTACGCAAATCCTGCTCAATTCCAAAAGTGAGTCGTTCCCCAACGGCCTCGGTAACACCAGTGGTGTATTGGGACGCTATCTGATGGATCATACCTATGGCAATGGCGCTCTCGGAGTGATGCCTGGTTACCTAGATAAGTATCCCTACGGTTATAGGCCAAACCAGATATACATCCCGCGTTTCAAGAATTTACAGAACAGCGATCAACCCTTTCTACGTGGCTATGGCTACCAGGCGGCAGCTCAACGTTTGGGCTGGAACTCTAAGTTCTCGATGATTCCTGGAGTCGGAGCGAAGTTCAAGGAGGCCATGAAAGGCCCTGGCCCGTGGCTCATGTATGTGGCCGGGTTTGGTGAAGTTCTTCCAAACCGTGAAAATCACATGTTTCTGCATCCAACACAAAAAGACTCGTATGGCATTCCATTGGCGTGCTTTGACTACGTCTATAGGGACAACGAGAAGGCCATGATCAAGGATATTGTTTCCGAGGCGCACCAGATGCTGGCAACTGCCGGAGCGGTGATGATTCAAGACTTTTCCGGTACACCTCCTGGCGCGAGTGTCCATGAGATGGGGACGGCACGTATGGGGCACAACCGCGAGGACTCGTTCCTCAATCGATGGAACCAGAGTCACGAGGTGCCAAACCTGTTCGTAACGGACGGCTCCTGCATGACCTCTGCCTCATGCGTGAATCCTTCGCTCACTTTGATGGCGCTCACCGTCAGAGCCGTGGATCACGCCGTGGTCGAATATCAGGCAGGTCGGATCTAACTATGAACCTCGGTGTATGCATGAAAATTGTACGTCGCTTATCGCTCCTTCTGTTTCTGATCGTGATCTGCGTTGGCGCCTTTGTGTATTTCTTCCTGCGTTCGCAAGGAATGTTTCGCGAGCCGCAATATGATCAAGATCGTCCTACCGATGTGAATATCAATACACCAGCAATATTAGTGTTCGACAAGACTAATGGTTTCATTCACAAAGACGCGATACCTGCAGCCAATGATATGCTCAGCCTGTTGGCGAAGAAAAATGGCTGGTCTCTCTACCACACTGATAATGCGGCTGTGCACAACCCAGACGACCTAAGAAAATTTCAGACAGTGATCTGGAATAACGTATCTGGAGATGTGCTGACTGAGCCGCAACGCCAAGCCTTAAAAACCTACCTGAGCAATGGTGGAGGGTTTGTGGCATTGCATGCCTCAGGTGGAGACCCCCAGTACGCTTGGGGTTGGTATGTGAATGATCTCATTAAGGCTCAGTTTAAAGGGCATCCGCTGTTTCCGCAGAAACAACCAGGCACTTTAGTTATCGAATCTCCCGACGATCCGATAGTTGCCCACCTGCCATCCAGATGGGTTATGGATGATGAGTGGTATTCATTCGATAAAAGCCCTCGTCCAGGCGTTGAAGTGCTGCTAAGCATCGACGAAACAAGCTATTCGCCAAAGATGGCTGGCAAAGATATCAGTATGGGTATCGATCATCCGATGATATGGAAGCACTGCCTCGGAAACGGGCGAGCATTTTATTCTGCGTTGGGGCATTACGCTGAAACATATCGAGATGTGAATTACTCACAGTTGGTGGAGCAAGCGATCATTTGGGCAAGCGGCAAAAATGGTTCTCCTTGCAAAGCTTCAGTTTCAAATTAACGAAATTCTGACAACGGGTTGGGTTTTTGATGGTCGATAAAATCAAAATTGAAAGGCGGGGGCGGGTGCTGTGCATCGGGTTAAATCGCCCTGAAAAATCGAACGCGATGGACATCGAGCTTTATATCGAGCTGGCCGTGGCATACGGTGTCTTGGATGCAGACCCAACACTACGCTGCGGCGTGCTATATGGCGAAGGGAAAAACTTCACCGCTGGTTTGGAACTGGAGCAGTGGGTCGGTCAGTTCGATAAGGGGTGCTTTCCTGAGCTTCCAGCAGGGGCCTGCGATCCTTTTGGCCTAAATCAGGCACACCGGGTAAGCAAGCCCATTGTCGTGGCGGCGCATGGAATCTGCTACACACTTGCGTTGGAGTTAATGCTAGCTGCTGATATTAGGGTCGCAGCTGACAATTGTCGTTTCGGCCAGATCGAAGTGCAGAGAGGTCTTTATGCCGTGGGAGGTGCGACGGTTCGATTCGTTCAGAACATCGGCTGGGGTAACACGATGCGCTACCTATTGACCGGCGACGAATTTGATGCAAATGAAGCCTATCGTATGGGTTTGGTGCAGGCTGTATGCCCTGCTGGCCAGCAATTCGAAGAGGCGATGAAAATTGCAGAACGCATCGCTCAGCAGGCTCCGCTGGGCGTCGCGGCGACTCTCGGAAGTGCACGGTTGTCCATCAGTCATGGTGAGCAAATAGCGATAAATCGGTTGATACCGGATCTACTGCCGATCTTGGGGAGCGATGATTTCAAAGAGGGAGTTAATTCATTCTTGGAGCGTAGGAGTGCGAGTTTCACCGGAAACTAAAAACACAGCCAACCGCCTACACCATCATGATTAAGATAGTCAGTTTTTTGATACGGGCTTGATACACTCAGCACATGCAAATCCCTCTATGAAAGACAATGTAATTATAACTGTCTGAACCGCACCCCTGGTCGGTGTCACAGTACTGGTGGCTGTTATTCTCGCCAAAAATATCTTCAGCATCAGGCAGTGCAAACGACTGCTTAGCTAGCCACCTAACAATCTTCAAGCATATCTCAATGCCAGAGTTACGGCGATGGTGTGCAACACCATCCGAGTGAAGCGAATGAGCATAAGCATAATTAAGCTACACGGCTGTGTCAGGCATTTCCGCATTTAACCTTTTGGCCAAACCAGTCAGAAAGATTGAGTGTTCAGAACATAGTTACCCGCAGCAGCCGGAGCTATTATCAGAGCTCAACAACACTAATAACAATTACAGGATTTCGGGATGTACGACTACCACACCGCCGCAAGCCAGTTCAATTACCTGCAAACCGCCGCGCAAGAACTGCACGGTAGTCTGGACGGCCTTAACGCCTGCGTGGAGTGCTGTGACCGACATACTGCCGGCCAAGATGTAGCCTTATACTGCGAAGCTCAGGATGGTACCGCCTCGCAGTACACATTTCGCGAGCTACAGGATCAGGCCGCTCGATTCGGCAATTTCCTCCATGAGCAGGGTGTGCGACCTGGAGACCGCGTCGCAGGGCTTTTGCCGCGAACTGTCGAGCTCTTGATAACTATCCTTGGAACTTGGAGGGTTGGGGCAGTCTACCAACCGCTGTTCACCGCGTTCGGGCCGAAGGCGATCGAGCAACGACTGGAGTGTTCTAGCGCACGATGGGTTGTCACAGACACCCGCAACCGATCCAAACTAGACGACGTCATCGGCTGCCCGACCGTGATCACTGTTGGCGCTGATCCACAATGCATCGGCGATTATGATTTTTGGAGTACCCTGCAGCGCCAGAGCAACGACTGCGAGCCGTTGCTTCAGGACGGCGAAGCCCCGTTCCTACTCATGTGCACTTCCGGTACCACCGGGCCAGCCAAGCCACTGGAAGTACCATTGCGGGCCATTTTGGCTTTCAAAGGTTACATACGCGATGCAGTAGAGCTGCGAGAGGACGATCGCTTTTGGAACCTCGCCGATCCAGGCTGGGCATATGGCCTTTATTATGCGGTCACCGCGCCCCTGGCTTTGGGTCACTCGACACTTTTTTACGATGGCCCGTTTTCGGTCGATAGCACCTGTTGGGTAATCAACAAATATGGAATCACTAACCTCGCCGGCTCCCCGACGGCCTTCAGGTTACTTATCTCCACGGGCATGGAATTCGCCGATAGCATCCGAGGTCGATTACGCGCGGTTAGTAGCGCCGGAGAACCTCTCAATCCCCAAGTCATCCGCTGGTTTGCCGAGAACTTAGGTGTAGTCATCCACGACCACTATGGGCAGACCGAGCTAGGCATGGTGCTTAGCAACCACCACGGCCTAAGCCACACTGTGCGTGAAGGCTCTGCTGGCTACGCCATTCCTGGCCACCGAATTGTAGTGCTTGATGACCAGCATCAGGAGTTACCGCCCGGCCAGCCTGGTACGTTGGCAGTCGATCGCGAGCGCTCGCCGCAGTATTGGTTCAGTGGTTACTTCGGCATCCCAACCAAGGCCTTCGTGGGGCGTTACTACTTGAGCGGCGATACAGCAGAACTCAACGACGATGGCAGCATTAGCTTCGTAGGCCGTAATGATGACGTGATCACTACTTCCGGCTATCGGGTAGGGCCGTTTGATGTTGAAAGCGCGCTGGTGGAGCATCCTGCCGTAATTGAGTCAGCCGTAATCGGAAAACCCGACCCGCAGCGTACAGAGTTGATTAAGGCCTTCGTGGTGCTAAACAAGCAATATCTACCAAGCCCAGAACTAGCCGAAACATTGCGGCTACATGTCCGCCAGCGCCTCGCGGCTCATGCCTACCCCCGGGAAATCGAGTTCGTCAATGAATTGCCGAAAACACCTAGCGGCAAGCTACAACGTTTCATCCTGCGTAACCAGGAGATTGCTAAGCAGCAAGCTTGATGATTAAGAGTCAGAAATACGCGAAAGTTCTAAGCTCACTACCTGACAGACTTGATGATTCATCATTTATGTACTTGACGATCTTGAAAAATTCTTTAGATGCTTATGGAACAGGGCATCTTAATACACTACGCATACAGACAGCAGCTTACTAATTCCAAGCTGCGCTGTGAAAAGAATGCAAACTTTTCTTACAGCAGACTGCCAGCTCGGAGGCTCTTCTCACGAAGTGGCCTAATATCACACGCCCAAATCGATGTGCACTTCATAAATACAACAATACTGAAGGATACATAATATGCAGAAAGTTAACGTGTACGCGCTCGCCAGCGATTCAAAGTTCAACCGTTTTCACCGACTCATACTTTTTTGGTGCATGCTAATTCTTGTGATCGATGGTTACGACCTTGCCATCGTCGGTGCGGCCCTTCCCGCTATTATGCAAGATATGCAGATTGCCCCCACTAGCGCAGGAATTATGGCGGGTTCCGCCCTATTCGGCACGATGCTTGGAGCGATCTTCCTTGGAACACTTGCCGACCGTATTGGCCGTCCGAAAATGGTTGCTATGTGCGTCGCACTGTTCAGCCTTTTCACAGCCGGTGCGGGCTTCACCAACGACCCTGTCAGTTTCAGCATCATGCGCTTCATCGCCGGCTTGGGTATTGGCGGCGTATTGCCTGTGTGTACTGCTCAAATGAGTGAGTTCGCCCCTTTGAAACTCCGTACTCGCCTGGTCACTCTGGTCTTTGCTGGCTACTCGGTAGGCGGCATTTTGGTTGCCATTACGTCCAAGCAGTTAATTGAGAGCCATGGTTGGCAGTGGGTGTTCTACGTAGCCGCACTACCGGTGCTGCTGATCCCCTTCATCCTGAAAACCATGCCTGATTCCATCGGTTACATGCTGAAGGAAGGTCGTCAGGATGAGCTGCGCAAGGTTGCGCTGCGTATTGAGCCAACATTGAATATCACCAGCCAAACTGAGATGACCGGCAACCTAGCGATTCTGGCTGAGCTGGACGCTCCAGTACGCAATCTATTCAAGGATGGCCGTGGCTTCAGCACGGTGATGATTTGGACAGCGTTCATGACCGGTCTGTTCATGGTTTACGCGCTCAACTCCTGGTTAACCAAACTCATGGCGATGGCTGGCTTCAGCCTGGGCTCAGCACTCAATTTCGTTATCGTATTCAACCTCGGTGCGATCGCTGGAGGTCTAGGTGGTGGCTGGCTGGCCGATAAGCTCAACATCAAATACGTTCTGGTCAGCTTCTACATTGTCGGAGCCATTGCTCTGACCCTCATGGGCTATACACGCGATGTCTCTCTGTTGTACGCAGTCGTCTTCGTTGTTGGGGCATCCACACTGGGTACGCAGTTGCTGGCCTATGCCTATGCAGGTGACTTCTACCCCTCCACGATACGCTCGGCGGGTGTCGGATTTGCATCAGGTGTCGGACGCATCGGGGCGATCGTTGCACCAGTGCTGATCGGCTGGCTGGTGTCAATGAACCTGCCACTTGAGCACAACTTCATTGCCATTGGCTTGGCCGGATTGATAGGTGCAGTGGCGGTGACATTGATCAACCAGTCTTGTGCTGATTCCACTCGAGCAAAGAAATCTTTGGCGTTCTCAGCTGAGTGAAGCTTGGCTGACTCCACTCGATTTTACTTGAAGAGCGATTGCTGCTTCCGCCTCGCCTCGGCCCTGGCGAGCCGGGGCTTGGGCGAAGGCGACATGGTCTCCGCCCTCCACAAGCGGCAAGCTACCGCGCATATAACAAAAACAAATGGTGTTTGTCATGCTGAAAAAAGCAACAAAACTAACAATAGCTTTAGCTGTTTCACTCCCAACTCCATTCGCCTCGGCCGATTTTTTGAAGGATGCAAAAGGAAGTTTGGAGCTACGTAACTTTTATTATAATCGTGACTTTCGTAACGATGGCGCCAGCCAATCGAAGCGAGATGAATGGGGACAAGGTTTCATTCTCAACTTACAGTCTGGCTTCACTGAAGGGACAGTTGGCTTCGGTGTTGACGCGCAAGGCCTGCTGGGTATCAAGCTGGATTCCAGCCCAGATCGCACCGGCTCCGGAATTCTCGCGTACGACTCCGAACGCAATGTAGAAGATGAATATAGCAAGATCATGCTTACAGCCAAAGCTCGTATGGGAAAAAGCGAACTGCGGGTAGGCGGCATCAGCCCCCTCATGCCATTGCTGTGGAGCAATAACAGTCGCCTCCTGCCACAGGTGTTCAGGGGGGGATCACTGGTATCCAGCGACCTTGATCCCTTGACGATTTCGGCCTATAGCATCAATGCGGTGAAGCAACGCAACTCCACTGATTTTCAATCTCTTACCGCGTTCGGTTACCGGGCGGTTGAAGCCGATCACTTCAACTACCTCGCACTTGACTACAAGGTGCTACCAACCCTCGCAGTGAGCTATCATATTGCGGATTTGGAAGACCTTTATCGCACGAACTACTTCGGCTTGAAACTTAATCAGCCATTGTCGACGGGCGCGCTTATTACCGATATTCGCTATTTCGATGCAAAAGAAACCGGTGACAAGGGAATAGGTGAAGTCGATAACCGCACTCTCAGCAGCTACTTTGCTTATAACCTGGGTGGTCATACGATCGGCGGGGGTTATCAAAAAGCATGGGGAAGCACTTCCTTTGCCATGGTCAATGGTGCAGATAGCTACCTCTTCGCTGAGTCATTGGTCAGTACGTTTACCGCTCCGCAAGAACAAGTTTGGTTTGCACGCTACGACTACAACTTCGTCGCTTTAGGCATTCCAGGGCTAACACTGGGAGTAAAATATGCGAAAGGTGAGGATGTCGATCCTACCTTGCTTACAACTCGCCAAGCAGCAGGTCTGCGCTTAGAGGGCGAAGACGGAAAGGAATGGGAACGCATGACCGACCTCACCTATGTTCTTCAGAGCGGCCCGATCAAAGGTCTCTCGGTACAGTGGCGCAATTCAACAAACCGCTCCACCTACGCCGACAGTGCTAATGAAAATCGGTTTATCGTGCGTTATACATTTAACTTCTAAAACTTACATCCACTAATGCTTGCTCCACTTTTGCCAGAGCTGATCGAAAGAGAGGCCTGGCATTTTTTACGTGAGATCCAGCTAGAGAATAAATAGGCATTCCAATGTCGAAAGTGAACATAGCCAAGCCATAGCTCGGCCCCGGCGCGCCCTGTACCGGACAGCGTGTGTAGCCTCGCGGATGTACTTTTTTAGAATTTACAGCGTTGATTACAACTTAAGTTAAAACCGGCGGCCGCCAACAATTTGGTCTGCGGGCCTTTTGTATGCCAATTGTCCGCTTATTCGGCAAAACCAATTTCATGAGGAAACATCATGCGCATCGAAAACTCAGTCTTCCTAATTACTGGCGCAGGTTCTGGACTCGGGCTGGCTTCGGCGCGAGAGCTGGCGGGCCGGGGTGCAAACGTGGTGCTGGTCGATGTGAACGAAGCCGTTGGTGCAGCCCTGGCTGATGAGCTGGGAAAACGTGCGATTTTCGTGCGAGCCGACATCACAAGTGAAATTGAATGCCGCGCAGCAATTGCCTCTGCAGTCAGTGTCTTTGGCGCGTTGCATGGAGTAATCAACTGCGCGGGTGTTGCACCGGCCGAACGGGTTTTAGGCCGTAATGGCGCCCATGGGCTTGAGAGTTTTCGCCGAACTATCGAGATCAATTTGATCGGTAGCTTCAACGTGGTTCGCCTTGCTGCTGAGGCGATGGTGAGAGGAGAGCCAAATGAAGAAGGTGAGCGCGGTGTAGTCATAAACACGGCCTCTGTCGCAGCTTTTGACGGTCAGACGGGCCAAGCCGCATACGCCGCGTCGAAAGGTGGTGTTGCTGCCATGACATTGCCATTGGCACGCGACCTGGCTCGTTCAGGTATCCGTGTTATGTGCATTGCACCCGGAATATTTGAGACCCCGATGATGGCGGGTATGCCTCAGGACGTGCAGGCATCATTGGCAGCGAATGTGCCGTTCCCTCCACGGCTGGGACGGCCTTCCGAGTACGCGGCGTTGGCAGCGCACATCATCGAAAACGCCATGCTCAATGGTGAGGTGATTCGTTTGGATGGTGCTTTGAGAATGGCCGCGAAATAGATCCAGCTAAAGGTCTGTGATCGGGCACAAGCCCCCCAACCGGAAACAGAGGATTCAGTTATGAGCCATACCGACCCTATCGTCATTGTCAGTGCTGCCCGAACTCCGTTAGGAGGCTTTCTTGGGAATTTCAAGGAAGTCACCGCTGCGCAACTGGGTGCGGTTGCAATTCGTGCCGCCGTGGAACGAGCCAGCCTGCAGCCCAGTGACATTGATGAGGTCATCATGGGATGCGTGCTACAAGCTGGGCAAGGCCAGGCTCCGGCTCGCCAAGCTGCCTTGTTGGCGAATCTACCGGAGCAAGTGGTGTGTTCAACAGTCAACAAGATGTGCGGCTCTGGCATGAAAGCGCTGATGTTCGGCCACGACCTTCTCCATGCCGGGAGCGCGGAGGTGGTGGTTGCCGGAGGTATGGAAAGCATGTCAAACGCTCCCTACCTGTTGGAGCGAGCTCGCTCAGGCTATCGCATGGGCCACAGTAAAATCATTGATCATATGTTTCTCGATGGGTTGGAAGATGCCTATGAGAAAGGCCGGCTCATGGGCACATACGCCGAAGACTGTGCTCAGAGTTATGGATTCACTCGAAGCCAGCAGGATGAGTTTTCGATCAGCTCGTTGACGCGTGCTCAGAAGGCAATCACCGAAGGGCGTTTCCAGGACGAGATTATCCCTGTGCTGGCTTCATCTGGCCGTGAGACGGTTTCGATCGAAAGCGATGAACAGCCGAGTAAGGCCCGGATCGACAAAATTCCTACGTTGAAACCTGCATTTCGCGAAGGCGGGACGGTGACTGCGGCGAACTCCAGTTCTATTTCGGATGGCTCGGCTGCCCTCGTGCTGATGCGCTTGTCTGAAGCCGAGCGTAGAGGCCTTACACCGTTAGCCCGGATAGCGGGTCACGCATCCTACGCGCACGCTCCCGGCCTCTTTGCCACCGCTCCGGTCGGTGCGATTAAACGCTTGCTCGAGCGAACCAACTGGTCAATAAAGGATGTTGATCTCTTTGAGATCAATGAGGCCTTTGCCGTGGTTCCCATGGTTGTTATCCAAGACTTGAACGTCGGACATGAGCAATTAAACGTCCACGGTGGGGCGTGCGCCTTGGGGCACCCGATTGGAGCGTCAGGTGCGCGCGTGGTTGTTACGTTAGTAAATGCCTTGAGGCAGAACAGGCTTAAGCGTGGCATCGCTTCTGTGTGCATTGGCGGCGGCGAGGCCACCGCGATTGCTATCGAGCTTCTCTCATAGAGCAGCGTTGTCTGACGGTAATAAGCCTCCTGCCGTGCCTCGCAGATTTTTTTGCACGAAGAATCTGCTTGCGAAATACCAGATCCTAACAGTTGAGCGGACGGGGTTGGCTTGATCACGCTTCACCGCCCAGAAGCAGAATGCGATCAACACAATGCCTGACCAGGCAGAAGGGATTCGAGCATTTGTGGAGAAGCGCACAGCTAAATTTTGAGCGGCGGTGTCGCGAGTTTAACGCTACAAAATCGAGGAGATACCGTGGCAGAGAAAGAGCTGTTTTGGGAAGACTTCACCCTAGGTAGAATTTGGACAGCCATGCAATCTGCTCCTATCGCAACAGAACAAATTATCGCCTTTGCTGCCGAGTACGACCCTCTCGATATACATATTGATCCTGACCTTGCCCGTTCGAGTCCGCTTGGGGTGCACTGCGCCAGCGGGGTACAAACCTTCGGTTTTTCACAACGGTTGATGTGTGATGCCTTACTGCTTCAAACAAACGTCGTTGCGGGTGGGAAGATCGATGGATTCAGGATGGTTGCTCCAGTAGTACCTGGAGACACTCTCAAGCTCTCAGCTCAAGTCGTTCGATCACTCATACACGCAGGAAACCATGCGCGAGGGTGGGTTGTGTTTAAAGTCGACGTCGCTACGATGGCGGGAAAAACCGTCCTTGTTTATGAGGTGACGGTATTGATTCTGCGCAGGGGCGGTCAGGGTGGGTCTTTACCTGGAGACGTTGATCTGTAGACGCTGACGCCGAATTGACCCACGTGCCGCCGCAAGTCTGCCCCTACCCAAGTAGGTAGAAATCCAGCATAGGCAATAGTTCGCGAGGAATAAGACTGGGTCAGTGACATCTCTGCAGTAAAGGCTGGTAGGTCAGTTTTCAATCAGCGCCGACAGATCACTATGCTGAATACTCAGAATTTGAGGATTCATGGTTTTAGAATGATCGCACCTGATGAACGCCCGGATTCAAGGTCAGCATGAGCTAATGCGGAATCTGCTAGCGAGTAGCTCGCCCAGATCCGAGGCTTGATGATGCCCGCATCTACAGCAGCCAGGACGTCCTGGGCACGCTCCTGATACTCAGCGTCAGTCGTCGTATGAGCTGCTAACGAAGGACGCGTCAGGAACAGGGAGCCCTTGGCGTTGAGCATCGATAGCTCCACGGGCGAAGGGGCACCCGACGACGCGCCGAACGACACCATCAAACCGCGTGGTCGCAGGCAGTCGAGAGACGCTTGGAAGGAAATGCGCCCTAAGGGGTCATAAACTACATCGACCTTTTTGCCATCGGTGATACGCACGACGTCCGACGCCAGGCTATCGGCATCGAACACCAAGACCTCATCGCAGCCTGACGCCTTGGCTTTTTCGACACTGGCCTGCTTCGAAACCACCCCGATCACGGTCGCACCCAAGTGCTTTGCCCACGGCACCATGATTTCCCCCAGCCCTCCCGCTACGCCGTAGAGGAGAAGGGTTGTGCCATCCCCAACGGGAAATGTGGTTTTCAATAAGTACTGCGCAGTAATACCTTTGAACATAACGGCAGCGGCGTCGTCGAACGACAGTGCATCCGGGATTTTGACTAGCCGCGCTGCCGGGTAAAGCCTATGCGAAGCATACGAACCAATTGGCCCGGTGGCATAAGCGACGCGATCACCGACTTTCACATTAGTTACCCCAACACCCACTGCAGCGACGCGGCCAGCTCCTTCGAGCCCAATTCCCGATGGCAACGCAATGGCCACTGCGCCCTTACGTTGAAGCACATCAAGAAAATTGACACCAATAGCCTCTTGTTCAAGCCAGACCTCGTCTTTACTTGGAGATTGTTGGTGCTGTACCTCCAGCATCAGTAGTTCAGGATTGCCAAATTGGTTAACCCGGATTGCAGACACCATCATTACTTCCTTTTTAAAAGCTATTAGAACAAATGAATAGACTGTTATTAGCACCATCCCATATGAACAAGATGGATTGACTGCAGAGCATTAACGCACATGTCGCATCAAAGAAATCATTGAATCGTGAGGCAACGCGTAGAGCGAGGTATCCAGCTAAAATGGATAGCTAGGAAGGCATGACCTTACAAGTCGAGCAGATCTGGAAGTGCCCCCCGGAGATCGCCGGAGTACAGCGACCAGCAGGATCATCTGCTAACGCTCGGCGTGCGATTACTCAAAAATTGAAGGTATAGCGCATGATCAAGCGATTTTCGTTGGCGCTATCTGCATAAGTTGAGCGATTCGTCGAGTTACGCCATTGTAATGCAAGGCCTTTCGCAGGCCCACTTTGGATGGCGTATGAAATATCGGTTACCCTCTCCCATTCTTTTCCCTGATCTCCGACCAGGCGCAGAGCAGCAGCTTGCCGAGTCGTGAGGGACTCTGGATTTACGTCATCCCCTTTGACATATTTGGTTGTGAGTAATAGGCCAGGCAAACCCAACGCCGCGAAGTCATAGTCATAACGAGCAAACCAAACTTTCTCATTTGGTGCAGTAAACGTGCTTACCAACGACTCGCCGAAGAGGTAAGAATCAGCGCCATTAACGAAAGCGAATGGCGTATCGCCCCACGCCTTCTGATAACCGCCACCGAAGGTATGCCCTTGTAGGTTGTAAGCGAAATAACTACTTAACGTTTGATTATCAACGCGGCCAAGCTTATTTGACCCATTCTCCCCCGAATAAAAAAAACGCACATCGGCTATTACATTCCCTTTAAGGAGTGGCTGAGTAGTTTTTATACCAGCGAAATAGGTACGGTAAAGATCTTCAAGTTCCGCCGCGTGCAAACTTAGCGCTACATTACTTGCTGGTTTAAAGTCGAAGGCCAAGTAATTATAATTGTCCGCTTCAACAGGAGCATACCCAGTAGCCGTAAGAGATTCAAAATCAGTTGAATTCCTTTGTTTGACAGCATTGATGCGTATCGCTGTGACCGTGAGTCTGTCGATGTCATTGACAGTTAGTAGGCCGCCACGAAAAACTTGTGGCAAGAGCCTGCTATTGTTGCTCCAGAGCAAGGGCATAAGAGGATTGACACCACCTATCCTCATTTCCGATTTCCCTAAACGCGCTTTTGCCGTGGCAACAAACTTACCGTACTCATCCTCAACATTGCGATCGGAATCAAAAGCAAGCAAGCCAGATCCCGTTCTATCCGAACTCGAATCCAGCTTCACGCCGAGTAACCCGAGGGCATCAACACCGAAGCCCACCGCCCCATCGGTAAAACCCGACTGAAGATTTAAGATAAAACCCTGCGCCCATTCATCACGCTTGGACTGAGCTGCGCCTTCATTTCTAAAATCTCGATTGTAATAAAAATTCCTGAGTTCAAGGGTGCCCTTGAAATCATCGACAAAATTTGCGGAAGCGAAAGGGGCAACTAACAGAGACGAGCAGACACACGCGAGTCTTTGAGAAAAATTAAACATCACTGGCACCTTGTTTTTATTTTGTGCGAGGGATGAACCACACAACTGCGGTTCATCTATTGACATTGCAGTGCTTTTCACTTCACCAAGTAGAGCGGGGTATAAACATTCCTTCCAGTCGGTTAATCACCGACGACTTCTGACCAACCCCAAAGCAACAGTTCTAAAGAAATCCATAGCAATCTGAACGCAGTCTGGAATCCAAAATCGCAGGAGCAAGTAGAGGACACTACCCGGCGACCCCATCAAGGATATACAGATGAGCTGATGAGGATCTGAATCTGAAATCGATAATATCTTCATACTCTGGGGAGTAATAAAATTCGCGAGCTTTCTCGACGGACGAAAACTCAAGAAAAATCACGCGCGGCACGACTCGCTCACCCTCAATCACTTCAGGCGAATCGGTTGCAACTAAAAATTTTGCTTCGAATTTCTTTATTACCGGCTTCACCCTGCTCATATATTCCTCGTAAAAGGCATTTGGATCGGTAACTGTAAGCTCCGCAAAAAGGTAGCCCTTCTTACTCATTTTCACCACTTTTATAAAAAGTTAATCTGAAAGTTCAGATGAGGTGGAACAATTGAGGTTCCGCCTCACACATATCTAAATTGCTTGGTGGCTGACTAAAAACCTGCTGGCAAGTGACTTGGCCGCTCGCAGGCGACTGTTCCCATTTTTGCAGGCACTGACATTTCAAACAGCTCAAGATCTGATGAGATAGCCGTTTCATTGTGTTTAAGTCCTGGCGGGATAAATAGCGATTCGCCAGTTTCAACACGGATAGTGCGCCCGTCTTCAAACTGAAGTTCAATCCACCCCCGAAGTGCGTATATAAAATGAACATCGCAGATATGATAATGCCATCCAGTCTGCTCCATTACATCAGTTGCGCAGGTGACCTGCGCCCTAGCTACACCGGCGGTTGCATCGGTTAAGCCAAGATCGCGATATTTGAAAAAAGCACGACGACCAGGAACAAAAGGGGCGTTTTGCGGAGTGACATATGTTAATTTTTTTGCCAACTCGGCAACAGATTCGGGGAGTTCCAGTGAGACTTTCGATTCAGCTTGCATCTATTCTCTCCTTACTTTACTAGGCGATAATCATGTGAACCATATTTATGGTTCGATCGACTACGAAATACGCTACAAAAACTTTAGCCAACATGCTTTTTAAAAACATACTACTGAGATATGACCAAAAAAGGGCACTACTGGCACTATTACACTATTCAAATAAGCCCGGTGGTATAGAACATCGCAATCACAAAGAACACTGCAATGGTCTTGATGATGGTTATCCCAAATATCTCCTTGTATGACTGTCTATGGGTGAGTCCAGTGACGGCAAGCAATGTGATCACCGCACCATTGTGAGGTAGCGTATCCATGCCACCGCTTGCCATCGATACGACGCGATGCATAACTTCAAGCGGAATATTTGCAGCGTTAGCCGCTGCAATAAGTTGATCGCCCATTGCGGCGAGGGCAATGCTCAGCCCTCCTGACGCAGATCCTGTGATCCCTGCTAGCGTACTTACCGAAACAGCAGCCTTTATTAAGGGATCGGGGAGGTATTGGAGAGCACTACTAACCACGAGGAACCCTGGCAGGATTGCTATGACGCTACCGAAGCCATATTC
This sequence comes from Pseudomonas sp. P1.8, assembly GCF_001269805.1. Lineage (NCBI taxonomy): Bacteria > Pseudomonadati > Pseudomonadota > Gammaproteobacteria > Pseudomonadales > Pseudomonadaceae > Pseudomonas > Pseudomonas sp. P1.8. The sequence goes on along the minus strand of NZ_LHVM01000005.1, from coordinate 1,106 downwards.
AGACGCTGTATTGAGCGCTGCCATAGAAGCGCCGGAAACAGCTTGTTTGGCACCCGCTACAAAGCGCTCGCGGATCTGCCTAAATGCAACAGCGACCACAAATAAGATGCCACAAAGTAGCGCGCCCTGTACTGCCCAAATAGCGGCTGTGCTAGAGGTTTTTCCAGTAATAAGCGCCGGCAGCCCTGGAAAAAATTCGGGACTAATTGAGTATAGAGCACTGTACCAAGTCGGAATATATACGGTGAGACAGTAGTTAACAACCCCCACTACTAGCAAAGAAGCCAACGCAAGAATGGGATTAGGTAGATTAGCGGACTGGACACGTTCAGGTTCATTAGTATGAGCCTCGCCATAACCTTCACCCGCGGACATAGCAGATTTGCGTCGATACTCCAAATAGATCAAACCTACAATTAATACAAATATGGAACCCGAAACACCTAGTATCGGAGCAGCCCAAGAAGTTGTATTAAAAAAAGTAGTTGGGATTATATTCTGGATTTGTGGTGTACCGGGAAGGGCATCCATAGTAAAAGAAAACGAACCCAAGGCTAGTGCACCAGGCATCAGACGCTTGGGAATATTGTTTTGACGATAAAGCTCCGCCGCAAACGGATATACAGCAAAGACAACAACGAATACGGAAACGCCACCGTAAGTCATCAGCGCACACGCGGCCACTACGATAAAGTTAACCTTAGAGCGACCAAAATAGCGGATTGCTGCAGCTACGATAGCTTCAGAAAATCCAGATATTTCAACGACCTTCCCAAATACAGCGCCTAGCAAAAACACCGGCAGATACAGCTTTAGAAATGTCGCCATCTTTTCAAGAAATACACCTGAGAAGATAGGCGCGACGGATGATGGATCGACAAAAAAAACAGCACCGAGGGCCGCCAATGGAGCTACCAGTATGACACTGTGCCCCCGGTAGGCCATGAACATGAGGAAACCTAACGCTGCTAAAGCAATCAGCACAGACATGGTATATCTCACACCTAATTAGATTTATTATTATTTAAAAAATTTGTTGATTTAGGCGACCTTAGGCCCATTAAGAGCCCAAGGAGTATAGCTAGTTAATTCAACTTTCCCGTCTT
>NZ_LHVM01000043.1:0-1453 GCF_001269805.1 Pseudomonas sp. P1.8 | reverse complement strand
ACGATGGGCTTGCTGGTCATCGGCTTCGAGAATCCCGATCCCCACGCCGAGGAAGACAACAAGCACTTTTCGCTGGGCTTCAACTGCGGCGGCGGCACCACGGCGATGGCGTTGTGGGAGTGCATGCGCAGCTACATGGAAGTAGGGTCGGAGGCTGTACCTGATAGCCGAGTAGGAATTGCACCCTACGAAGAAACGCAAATCGGTTCGATCATTTCTGACCTGCGCAAGGGGGACCTCATAGGTGTTTTATGGGGGATATTCTGCATTACGATTTTGGGGACGTACCTGGCGGAGAAAGTTCAGAATTTGAAGCTTTCACATCCGCCTGATCTGCCTTATCCCGACATCATTGAATGGTCCAAACCACTCCCCCCGGAACAATGGGCCAAACGCTCCCCGGAACTCGAAGCCGCCATCGCCAAACGCGAGGCTGAACTCGCTACCCAGCAAGAGCGAGAGCTGGCTTGACGACGAATCCTCAAGGCCGGTTGCCCAGCAGCGTTTCCCTGCGGTTGCGCTATCGCACGCCACTCCTCGCCATGCTTGGCGCCCAGACCTTCATCGGCGGCGAATCCGTGCTGGCCTTTACCCTGAACGACAGCAGCGGCGTGATTGCGCTGCGGAACGACCCGACGCCTGAGCTGGATCGTGTCCCGCGCTACCGGCTCGGCGAAGATCATCCCGGTGCCTCTTACCTGCAACCCAGGGACAAACCATGAGCACGCCCGAGGCAGGCACCACAAAAAAACGGCTGTTGTCGCGCAATGATTATTTGGCGCCGCTGCCCATCCCTACCGGAGAAAAGCCGTGTGATGTGCTCAACATCATCTGGCGCAAGAACGAGGTGTTTCTCGACATCGGCAATTACAGCATTGGTTCAGCGGTGATGGTGCTGTGGCCAGGAGTGATGTTGTTTTTATCTCTGGCTTATGGATTGAGAAATATCTCGCCTGAACTTAGTACATTTACTCTTGTTGGAGGAGGCGTGATCACTGGCATCCCAGCGCTGTTTGTGATCCAAGGCCTCTTCCGCGAAGTCCCCTTACCCATACGCTTCAACCGCCAACGCCGCGAAGTCTGCGTCCCACGCGATAACGGCGAATACTGGCTCGTCCCCTGGGAAAGCGTGACCGCCGCCGCCACTCAGCACTCTTCCGTCAGCCAGGCTGGCCGCAACACGATGGGTTTGCTGGTCATCGGCTTCGAGAATCCGGATCCCCACGCCGAGGAAGACAACAAGCACTTTTCGCTGGGCTTCAACTGCGGCGGCGGCACCACGGCGATGGCGTTGTGGGAGTGCATGCGCAGCTACATGGAGATCGGGCTGCAAGTTCTCCCGTTAACCAATGATTTTGAAGGGGAGCGAGAGAGACTGCGTGGAAGGAATGTTTTCTGGGGTGTTTTCTGTGACTACTTGAATGGCATCAGACAACATCTGGCAGCCTGGGAA
>NZ_LHVM01000042.1:0-2287 GCF_001269805.1 Pseudomonas sp. P1.8 | reverse complement strand
CAGTATTCGCCGTTATCGCGTGGGACGCAGACTTCGCGGCGTTGGCGGTTGAAGCGCACAGGGAGCGGTACTTCGCGGAATAGGGCCTGGATCAAGAGAACGGTAGGCACACCAATAATGATGGTGGTCATCACCGCAAAAAGGTGCATTTCATCGTGATCATTTCTGAACAGATAACCCATAAATGCAAACAGTACCACCATCGGCCAGAGCACCATCACCGCTGAACCAATGCTGTAATTGCCGATGTCGAGAAACACCTCGTTCTTGCGCCAGATGATGTTGAGCACATCACACGGCTTTTCTCCGGTAGGGATGGGCAGCGGCGCCAAATAATCATTGCGCGACAACAGCCGTTGTTTTGTGGTGCCTGCCTCGGGCGTGCTCATGGTTTGTCCCTGGGTTGCAGGTAAGAGGCGCCGGGATGATCCTCGCCGAGCCGGTAGCGCGGGACACGATCGTTCAGGGTAAAGGCCAGCCCTGCTTCGCCGCCGATGAAGGTCTGGGCGCCGAGCATGGCGAGGAGTGGCGTGCGATAGCGCAACCGCAGGGAAACGCTGCTGGGCAACCGGCCTTGAGGATTCGTCGTCAAGCCGGCTCTCGCTCTTGCTGGCTAGCGAGTTCAGCCTCGCGTTTGGCGATGGCGGCTTCCAGTTCCGGGGAGCGTTTGGCCCATTGTTCCGGGGGGAGTGGTTTGGACCATTCGATGATATCGGGGTGGGTCAACGCGGGTGGCGGTGACAATTTCCACGCTTGCAGCATCATTGCCAGCGGTGCCCCGAACAGTACGGCGCCGATGATAAGCCACAATGCCTTATCAATTTCCCAGGCTGCCAGATGTTGTCTGATGCCATTCAAGTAGTCACAGAAAACACCCCAGAAAACATTCCTTCCACGCAGTCTCTCTCGCTCCCCTTCAAAATCATTGGTTAACGGGAGAACTTGCAGCCCGATCTCCATGTAGCTGCGCATGCACTCCCACAACGCCATCGCCGTGGTGCCGCCGCCGCAGTGGAAGCCCTGCGAAAAGTGCTTGTTGTCTTCCTCGGCGTGGGGATCCGGATTCTCGAAGCCGATGACCAGCAAGCCCATCGTGTTGCGGCCAGCCTGGCTGACGGAAGAGTGCTGTGTGGCGGCGGCGGTCACGCTTTCCCAGGGGACGAGCCAGTATTCGCCGTTATCGCGTGGGACGCAGACTTCGCGGCGTTGGCGGTTGAAGCGTATGGGTAAGGGGACTTCGCGGAAGAGGCCTTGGATTACCAAACAGATAGGAATGGCCATAATAACTGCGCCCAATATCAAAATCTCTTGACTGAAGTCAGAATTGAGATTTCGAGTAAAAAAAGACATGGCTAAAAACAACATCACCATCGGCCATAGCACCATTACCGCCGAACCAATGCTGTAGTTGCCGACATCCAGAAACACCTCATTTTTGCGCCAAATGATGTTGAGCACATCACACGGCTTTTCTCCCGTAGGGATGGGCAGCGGCGCCAAATAATCATTGCGCGACAACAGCCGTTTTTTTGTGGTGCCTGCCTCGGGCGTGCTCATGGTTTGTCCTTGGGTTGCAGGTAAGAGGCGCCGGGATGATCCTCGCCGAGCCGGTAGCGCGGGACACGATCGTTCAGGGTAAAGGCCAGCCTTGCTTCGCCACCGATGAAGGTCTGGGCACCAAGCATGGCGAGGAGTGGCGTGCGATAGCGCAACCGCAGGGAAACGCTGCCGGGCAACCGGCCTTGAGGATTCGTCGTCAAGCCGGCTCTCGCTCTTGCTGGGTAGCGAGCTCAGCCTCGCGTTTGGCGATGGCGGCTTCGAGTTTCGGGGAGCGTTTGGCCCATTGTTCCGGAGGGAGTGGTTTGGACCATTCGATGATATCGGGGTGGGTCAACGCGGGTGGCGGTGACAATTTCCACGCTTGCAGCATCATTGCCAGCGGTGCCCCGAACAGTACGGCGCCGATGATAAGCCACAATGCCTTGTCAATTTCCCAGGCTGCCAGATGTTGTCTGATGCCATTCAAGTAGTCACAGAAAACACCCCAGAAAACATTCCTTCCACGCAGTCTCTCTCGCTCCCCTTCAAAATCATTGGTTAACGGGAGAACTTGCAGCCCGATCTCCATGTAGCTGCGCATGCACTCCCACAACGCCATCGCCGTGGTGCCGCCGCCGCAGTGGAAGCCCWGCGAAAAGTGCTTGTTGTCTTCCTCGGCGTGGGGATCCGGATTCTCGAAGCCGATGACCAGCAAGCCCATCGTGTTGCGGCCAGCCTGGCTGACGGA
>NZ_LHVM01000041.1:0-1410 GCF_001269805.1 Pseudomonas sp. P1.8 | reverse complement strand
CGAACCGATGCTGTAGTTGCCGACATCCAGAAACACCTCGTTCTTGCGCCAGATGATGTTGAGCACATCACACGGCTTTTCTCCCGTAGGGATGGGCAGCGGCGCCAAATAATCATTGCGCGACAACAGCCGTTTTTTTGTGGTGCCTGCCTCGGGCGTGCTCATGGTTTGTCCCTGGGTTGCAGGTAAGAGGCACCGGGATGATCTTCGCCGAGCCGGTAGCGCGGGACACGATCGTTCAGGGTAAAGGCCAGCCCTGCTTCGCCGCCGATGAAGGTCGGGGCGCCGAGCATGGCGAGGAGTGGCGTGCGATAGCGCAACCGCAGGGAAACGCTGCCGGGCAACCGGCCTTGAGGATTCGTCGTCACGCCGGCTCTCGCTCTTGCTGGGTAGCGAGTTCAGCCTCGCGTTTGGCGATGGCGGCTTCGAGTTTCGGGGAGGGTTTGGCCCATTGTTCCGGGGGGAGTGGTTTGGACCATTCGATGATGTCGGGATAGAGCAGGTCGGGCGGTGGGTACAGCTTTTTCCTTTGCAGATAGGTGGCGAGAGGAGCATTGAAGATGAATACGCCGAACACGCCCTCCCACAACAGCGTCAAAATCCAACCGCGCTCTTTGGCCTTGTCGCTCATGTAATCGATGTAGTAGCGCAGGTTCGCTCCCGAGTTGAGCGCAGCCGCCTCCGGCGCTGCTGCCGGCCCGATCTCCATATAGCTGCGCATGCACTCCCACAACGCCATGGCCGTGGTGCCGCCGCCGCAGTGGAAGCCCAGCGAAAAGTGCTTGTTGTCTTCCTCTGCATGGGGATCCGGATTCTCGAAGCCGATGACCAGCAAGCCCATCGTGTTGCGGCCAGCCTGGCTGACGGAAGAGTGCTGAGTGGCGGCGGCGGTCACGCTTTCCCAGGGAACGAGCCAGTATTCGCCGTTATCGCGTGGGACGCAGACTTCGCGGCGTTGGCGGTTGAAGCGCACAGGGAGCGGTACTTCGCGGAATAGGGCCTGGATCAAGAGAACGGTAGGCACACCAATAATGATGGTGGTCATCACCGCAAAAAGGTGCATTTCATCGTGATCATTTCTGAACAGATAACCCATAAATGCAAACAGTACCACCATCGGCCAGAGCACCATCACCGCTGAACCAATGCTGTAATTGCCGATGTCGAGAAACACCTCGTTCTTGCGCCAGATGATGTTGAGCACATCACACGGCTTTTCTCCGGTAGGGATGGGCAGCGGCGCCAAATAATCATTGCGCGACAACAGCCGTTGTTTTGTGGTGCCTGCCTCGGGCGTGCTCATGGTTTGTCCCTGGGTTGCAGGTAAGAGGCGCCGGGATGATCCTCGCCGAGCCGGTAGCGCGGGACACGATCCAGCTCAGGCGTCGGGTCGTTCCGCAGCGCGATCAC
>NZ_LHVM01000040.1:0-869 GCF_001269805.1 Pseudomonas sp. P1.8 | reverse complement strand
CCCCATTCAGACATCTCCGGATCAAAGTCTGTTTGCCGACTCCCCGAAGCTTTTCGCAGGCTACCACGTCTTTCATCGCCTCTGACTGCCAAGGCATCCACCGTATGCGCTTCTTCACTTGACCATATAACCCCAAGCAATCTGGTTATACTGTGAAGACGACATTCGCCGAAAATTCGAATTTCTCAACTAAGAGAACTCACAAATTTTACCTTAGCCTGATCCGTTACCAGTGAAAGTAACGTTCAGTCTATCTTTCTATCACATACCCAAATTTTTAAAGAACGATCTAATCAAAAGACTAGAAATCAATATTCACATCGGAATATTCATTTCTAAACTTTCAGAAGCAGTTATATGGTGGAGCCAAACGGGATCGAACCGTTGACCTCCTGCGTGCAAGGCAGGCGCTCTCCCAGCTGAGCTATGGCCCCATAACAAAATTGGTGGGTCTGGGCAGATTCGAACTGCCGACCTCACCCTTATCAGGGGTGCGCTCTAACCAACTGAGCTACAGACCCAATTTCGAGCGCGCAACTGTTAGCTTGGAGCTATCAGCTTGGAGCTTAAAGCTGCTTCTATCGTCTTCTTCAATGAATCAAGCAATTCGTGTGGGAACTTATGGAGCAGCTGAGTCGTCGATTAAGGAGGTGATCCAGCCGCAGGTTCCCCTACGGCTACCTTGTTACGACTTCACCCCAGTCATGAATCACACCGTGGTAACCGTCCTCCCGAAGGTTAGACTAGCTACTTCTGGTGCAACCCACTCCCATGGTGTGACGGGCGGTGTGTACAAGGCCCGGGAACGTATTCACCGCGACATTCTGATTCGCGATTACTAGCGATTCCGACTTCACGCAGTCGAGTTG
>NZ_LHVM01000004.1:0-298684 GCF_001269805.1 Pseudomonas sp. P1.8 | reverse complement strand
TAGCTAGTTAATTCAACTTTCCCGTCTTGCTTACACCGCTAGCGAGATACCCACCATCAACCGGCAAATATGCGCCATTGATATATGCTGCACCATCAGACAGCAGAAAAAGAATTGTCGCTGTCATGTCATCAAGTACCCCTAGGCGACGTGCTGGGATCATTGAGGTGTACGCTTCAATTGTCTCGGGCGTATAACTCGCCTCAGTTAATGGAGTGAGAACTGGGCCTGGGGCGATAGCGTTTGCTGTAATACCATGAGGGCCTAGCTCCATTGAAAGCTGTTTAGTAAGCCCGACCATGGCTGCTTTAGAAGTGCCATAAGCGGTACGCCCAATCCCAGCACGTACGGCGCTCACCGACGCAACGTTGACTATACGACCGTACCCCGCCTTTATCATGCTTTTGCCGGCACGCTGTGAGCACAGAAAAGTACCCGTGACGTTCACAGCCATCACCTTGTTGAACAGCTCAAGCGGATAGTCGATAAACGCGTGAATTCCCAGAATGCCAGCGCTGTTGACTAGCAGGTGGGTGGTGCCTCCATACCATTCCTCAGCAGTTTTGAACGCAGAATCCACGGAATTTGCGTCCGACACATCAATCGATACAGCAATGGCGTTACCACCTTGATTCAAAATAAAGTTTGCGACTTTAGATGCGTTCTCTAGGTTCAGATCAGCCACTACTACTTGAGCACCTTTGGCCCCCAACGCAACCGCAGCAGCCTCGCCTATACCCGAACCACCACCGGTTACAAAGGCAGTTTTGTTGTCAAAAGTCATACTGCACACCTCAGGCTATGTTTTTAATTATTTTAACGCACCAATCATCGCTGATTCATACACCAACTATTAGCTAAATTATCGCTGAATCTGACGACCAATAGTATTGCTCTACCTATTATCTAGAGCGACAATCCGGGAAAAGCTCGAGCACGCCACAAAATCATCTTTGCGCATTATTAACAAGGCCACAATCGAGATCAATCCGGTACCCACATAGAAATACCAGGGCGATGATATATCTCCAGTTATTTCAATTAACCAAGTAGAGACAAATGGAGCACTACCGCCAAGTAAGGCCACCGAAAGATTATATGCTACCGCAATACCAGCAGAACGAATACGCGCAAGAAGAAGTTCACTCATTGTTGTAGCTCTCGATCTTTTTTCGGCTTGCTTTTAATCAGTAACTGGCAGCCTCTTACAGGACGTGTCAGATGCTCAACTATCAATCCATCGAAGTATTTTCGACAACGATTGACCAAAGCGACTTGTATGACGATGACAACACACCCCGGTTTATCTGTGATACGTGATCTAGGACTGCATGTGCCGAGATCTCATGCTCCGCTATGACATTTCCGTAGCGTCGTTCGGTAACGAGTACCTAGATTGCCGCAATGCCGAGAGCTTTCGCTATTCGTGCAACTACGTACAGGGATTGGTAACCTAGAGGTCGTTGATTCTCCTACCACCACTTACTTTCAGGGTTGAGAACGATGACTGACCCAACGCGCCGACAGCTACAAGACCTCGAGCGTCTGGCCTTCCAGGTCTCTCCTGCACCGCAGGTGATTACGGGAGATAGGTGCATACTAGAGCTCAATGATGCGTTCCTGGCCCTATTTGGATTCAAGCGCGAGGAGTTGCTCGGCGAGCTTCTACTGAAGCTTTACCCGTCTAAGGCGGACTTTAAGATCATCGGTGATCGCAGCCTGAATTGGTTACGGCATGCCCAGAATGGTGCGTACTCGGACGAACGCTTCATGCAGCACCAGAGCGGTGAGGTTTTTTGGGCGAGGGCTAAGGGGTACACGTTGACGCCAGAAGATCCTTTTCATCTCATGGTTTGGCATTTTGAGCGGATTGACCAAGCTGTTCGTCCGACCGTCAACCTCACGCCCCGAGAGCGGGAGATTGCCGTTCATATCGTCAATGGGCTCACATGCAAAGAAATCGGGCGTAAATTCGATATTTCACATCGTACTGTAGAGGTACACCGTGGGCGGCTTATGAAAAAGCTGAAGGCAAAAAATAGCGCTGAACTTGTTTCAAAAATTATTGTTTTGAAATAAATATCATGTCTTTTGATGCACTCGCGATGTCAGCGTAACTCTAGCCGCTCAAGTTTAAATCTCTCTTCAAACACAATTTAAATCTGACTTGCTCGCATGCGTTACGTTGCCGTAGATAACGCAGCATTGGCTTGTGGACGCTGGCTCGGCTGTATCGGCAGCCCGTAGTGCGACACGGCTCAGAACCGGGTTGGATCCCGAGCAACGTCGGTTCCGGTACTCAGTTTCCTTTTGCAGCGCGTCGGTACGTGTGATCGCGAAGCCATCGGCTGGGTCGCGAGCCCGACCGGCTACAGCGGCGATGATATCCGCGACTTGATGCTGGAAAGCGTGGAGAAGCGCTTTGCTGATCAACTGCCCGCTACGCCGGTGCAATGGCTAAGCGACAACGGCTCGGCGTACACCGCCGAATAGACACGCCCGTTTGCTCGACAGATCGGTTTGCAGCCAGTTACCACACCGGTGCGCAGCCCGCAGAGCAACGGCATGGCCGAGAGCTTCGTGAAGACGATCAAGCGGGATTATGTGGCGCACATGCCCAAGCCGGATCGAGAAACGGCGCTGCGTAACCTGGCAATTGCCTTTGAGCATTACAACGAGCAGCATCCGCACAGCGCTTTGAACTATCGCTCACCGAGGGAGTTCAGGCGCTTGGCAGCTGCATCATTTAACGGGGAGTTGGTGTCCGGTTTTGTAGGGGTAAGTCCATCTAATGAGACCAGACAGCGCGCAGAGCAGTAGTTTCGGTATCTTTAAAGATTGTTATGGTCGAACCTGACTGGGAACTTCACCTTGATCGCAGAGAGGCAGACAAAGGAGTGAGACGCCGAGCCAAGTAGCTTTATCTCAAACCGCCCCTTAAGAAATTCGAACATATCCGTATCTCATAAAAAAAGGGCCCCGCAGGGCCCCGATTGTTTGTACTCAAACAGTCTTACTGAGTGCGCCACGACTCAACAACGTCCGCGCCGAACTCGTTTTTCCATTCTTTCAATTGGCGATGGTTGCCGCCCTTGGTCTCTATCAGCTCACCTGAGTTCGGGTTCTTGTAGATCTTAACGTCACGAGGCTTGCGAGTTCCTACCTTGGACTCTGCAGCGGCAGGAGCACTGCGAGTCGAAGCTTGTGGGTCAAGGATGGCGATGATGTTACGCAAGCTGTAGCCGTACTCACTCGGCTTCGAGCCGCCGCGATGAGCGGATCCGCTGAAAGTAGCCGTAGAGGTAGAGTTTAAGCTGATCGGCAGGATCATAAGAGGGGCGACCTGTACTTTTGGGCAGCGCTTTATCAAAGCCCAGTTGCACCAGATCCAACTTGGCGACGTACAGGTCAATAACCCGAACGAGATGATCCTCGGGGATCAGTTCTTCCAGCGAGACCGGAAACAGACTGGCCTGGCTGCGGGACTCACCTTGGATGTAAGCCATAACGAAAAATGCTCCGTATCTTTCGATACGGAGCATTTTCTTTGAGCGCCGCGCAGATTGCTAGGTTTTCACACAGTCTGTTTAAGGGCCCTTTGTATTCAAACCAAGTCACTTGGTCAGCCAGGACTCGACCTTGTCTGAGCCATATTTCGCCTTCCACTCTTTCAAAATTTTATGGTTGCCGCCCTTGGTTTCCACGACTTCGCCGGATTCAGGGTTTTTGTAGACTTTAACCTCGCGAGGCTTGCGGGCTCCAGATTGCGCGTGGGCAGCTGGGGCACGACGACCGGCTTGCGGATCGAGCAGGTTGATAATGTCTTTCAAGCTGTAGCCATACTTGGCCAGCAAGGCGCGAAGCTTGGTTTCAAATTCGATTTCCTGCTTCAGGCCAGCATCACCTTTGAGAGCTTCGAGGGCTTGAAGCTGTTCGGCGAGGTGTTTTTCAAGCTGGCGAAATTCAGCGAGTTTGGACATGTTGGATCTCTGCGTAGTGAGTTGACTAACAATACACCAAAACCTGCAGCTCAATTAAAGGTCAGTGGTTTTGATGAAATGAAAACGTCGCTGCAACCCCTTTTAGAAACATGCGAGCCTAGGTTCGCCGGTTCATTCGTCTTCCGCTGAGAGCGGTGAATTGAGGTCAACATCTACCTGACCTACTAGGGAAAAGATGCGAGCGACCAGACGCGTATCTATGGGTTGAATGAGCTCCGGATGCGCGTTTATGTCAGCCGCCAGAAGCTCGAGCGTTCGGTATACGCAAAGATGAGCGTCCATCGGTTCAATAAGCTCCAGCGCGGTCTCGCTTTCAACGCGGTTCGCAGACGTGAAGTTGGGGATAAAGGGGTCATTCATGACCAAACCTTATCTGCAGTCCGACCTTACGGCAACAGCAGGAGGTTCCGTCTGCTTTGATGACGGCGTGTTGCTCCTATCCCTTTTTGATGCGAAAAATTATGGCTCAGCAATAATTATTGCTGAGCCATAATTTGGAATAATCCAGTTTTTCCGCGTCACCACCGATGGCCGAGTCACCAGCAGTACACCGTCCAAAGCTGATCGGCCTACATCGTAATGCGCCTCTATAGTGACAGCACAAGCCGGGAGGCCAAGGTCTTGAAAAGCTCTGCGAGCATTCGCGCGTCGAGCAATGCATGGTGGGGCGGATCAGACAGCTCTACCTGTTCAAGAGCTTCCGCATCTACTTTATTAAAAAGGATCGCCAGGTTAGTTGGTTGATTCATAACCTGGACTGGCCAGGGTTGATGACCTGCACAGACGAGATCACAGAAAAATCGCCAGTCCCAATACGGCGCATCTGAGCACACCTCAAGCTCCTCGGCGAAGCTCCCTAGAAATCCTCGAAGAGAGACTTGAGCTTCGACAAACGACTGACCATACCGCAAAGGATCGAGATGCGGTGAAACGTTCTGGATGACAAAGTCACTGCAATCGTCAATCGAATAGGTATCCGTCAACTCAACGTAAAACTCTTCGGCTGACTCTGATACCAGCGCTAGAGATATCAGCTTTGAGTCCTGATTGAGTTGAGTAAATTCGCAATCTAGGAATATCTTCAACGACCTAGTCCTTTTCAACGATTGTTAGCGTGGGCTGTCATTGGCGCCCATGCTCGTCTCCCTACCTAGGGTACCGATGGATTTGCGAGCCAAGCCGGCTGAGTAAGATGAGGCGCTGCATTTGTGATTGGACGTGAGGGCTTTCAGTCGTCTCCCCAGGGATCGAATTTGTCCCCATACCTAGCGTATAAGGCGCGATTGCGCTCGATCCGCCTTATCCATGGATCGTAGCCCTTGGGCAACGCAGCGAGCTTCGCGCTGATGATCATTTGCACGGCTTCATCACGCAGCAACCTTCTAGTCAGCTCGCGGTATTCACCACGCGTAACCACACCATAAATGCCGTGATTGTCTTTTACATAGAGATCGGTCATTCCTACTCGCATATGGCCATATTTTTCTACGTCATCGGGGTAGATGTCCTCTAGGCTGAGGTATCCCATATCGGACTCCGGGCTAGGAACGTACTCACTGAATAGCACTGCCTGTACGCTCCGCAATGTTCGAAGGTGCCACCGATAGCGTGCACCATTATTGAAATCGTCCCTTCGCGCCAGCGCCTACAAAGACCATCCAACAACATAAAGCAGGACTACCTATGAGCCAGCCAGCAGCAAGCGGTTAAGTGTGCGCATGATAACCTCGACTCCAGACATCACCGTTCTGAGTACCCACCTTGAGCACTGCCACCGCATCCAACGATTTCAACACATTGATCAATGCACCAAAATTTTCGGACGACCCAGTTGGTCGGCGTCAAATGAAGCGCTGGCAGCTCATCGCTGATGACATCTTCAAAAGCACATCCAAAGAGGCGTTGCTTGAAGCCAGGGGCAAAGCCGAAGGCTATATCCACGGTCTTGTGGACGCTGGGCATTTGTCGACGAGAGACACTGATCGCGACTATCTCGTTTTGAGTATCGTCCAACGGCGGCGTGAGTTTTTGCAAAAGCTACTGAACGAGTACGGTTACTGAGCCAAGGCGAGATGTGAATCCGTCCGACGTAAAAAGAACTTCGTACGATAGAGTCAGTTTGGAGCGCTCCGCAGAGGTAACTCGGAGCGCCGCTGATTAAAACTTTAAAAGGGATAGCAGGCGATTTCAAAGGTCTGACGGGGCGCGAGCGATGAGCCTGTCTCGAATCGACTCCCATTCCTCCATGGAAATGAGCACCGCAGTCCTGCGAGCTCCATCAACGAAAACTGGTTTGCGGGTCGTGATCACCTGGTCGAGCAATTCGTCAAAGTGAGCTATTGCCCGAGTGACTGACCATCGTTCACCTGCCATTTCCGGCCCCTATCCCGAGTTAGTAAAGACTGGCTCTCCCACCATCATTTAGAGAGGGTTGGCAGACTGAAGGAGATTTAGAAAGCTAGCTCTCCCGAGGTCGCGCCTGAAGCTAGCGATGACGTAATTACCAGCTTGAGTCTCGAGCAACCAAAACCGGCCTTCTTTTCTCGCTGACTGAATTTTACCTGTGAGGAGAATGGAACCATCCGCTCTGTGGTAAGCATCGTCATGCTTCGAATGGTCAAAGGACACCCCGAAGCATGTGTCATCTGCGATCATCGCGTCGCTGATAAAAGCTGTGATGGGTACGCTGTATTTTCGAAGACTGGCTCTCACCAAGCGCCTCATTTGAAAGTCGCTTACATCCTTACTATGAAACTCCAGTTCGATTACTTCAGCCATCCGGCCAATGCTCCAAGAAAATGACTCAATATGTATGCGCAACGGTCATTGCTTAACCGGCCCTCATTGAAAAAGCGGCACCAATGCTAGCCTCTTTGCTCAGTCCTGGCCCAAGCAGGAGATAGACAGTATTTTTGGTTTCAAACATGCAGCCTTCAGTGAAAGACACGCCGAAATTACTGCGCACCCACATCGAAGGCTGGAAGCGATTTTGACTGTCGAGGACAATTTCGTGGGCGAAAAGCGTCGCGGGAAGTAGACCAAGCCCGGTGAGTTTTTCCTTCTCAGCAGGTGTCACAGTAAGGTCGATCAGGATCCACTGCTTAACAACACAGAATGCTTTGCCTGGAAACGTCTTTGCTGCCAAGGCAATTAGCTCGTCCTGGGCTCCTTGCCAGCCAGCCACCTCTTCGCCGGCGCCGTAAAGGAGCTGGGAAATCTCTTCTAACGTAACCATATGAGTTTCTCGATCGATGTAGGTTTAGATCGCACAAATGGAATTCATCCCAGCGCTAGAACGTAGGGAAAAATCAGATTGCTGACGTTTATCGCTTAATGACGCACATCAAATCTCGACTAAAAAATCCTGATCGAAACCGGTGTCTTCACTCGGGTATCCGCGAGGATTTGACACAACTCTGCATCCTCCTTTAACGAAATCCGCAGCGATGTGGGTATGTCCATAAATCCACAGATCGGCATTCTCCAGAAGCTCCGGCCAGTTGTTTGCGTACGCAGCAACGAGGTGTTCTGGAAAATCCCCACTTACGTATTCCGACGTAGGGGCATGGTGCGTGACGACAACAGTTTTACCAGCGAAGGGCTTGTCCAGTTCTCCAGTAAGCCAGGTGTACGCCGCCTGTGATTTAGCGATCAAGTCATCAGGACGCAAACGTCGGAAATTTTCATCGGTTCTGATCACGGTGAAATCGTTCATCCAATCCCACGCAATACGTTTCGCGGCAACGACATCTCCAGTTGACGAATAATCTGTCCAGGCAGTCGTGACCAAAAACCTAGTTTGGTTGAGGATCAAGGCCTGGTTTTCGAGGACGTGAACATGTGGCGCTGCGGCGTCCCTCATTTTTTGAAGCGTGCGATCAATGTGGCCGCCGTAGTACTCATGGTTTCCGCAAACGTAGATCACCGGGCACTGGAATGTGTCGTTCGCCCAAACCACGCCGCGCGATTTGATATCAATATCGCCAGCGAGAATGACTACGTCCGCGTGGCTTGGGGCTGGATCGAATGGAGCGAAGCCGAGGTGCAGATCTGAGTAAATCTGAATTTTCATAGCAGACGACCACTTTCGTTTTAGTTGTACATTGCATACAGCTGTGGCGGGCGGCCTCCGACCATGGCGCGCCTTGCCAGGAGAGGCTGCGATTTACGTACTCGGATTAAAAAATCACTCGAAGCCCTTTGAGAGAGTGAGGGTCAACAAGACAGCCTGGGGCATCCGTATAAGCCTTTTCGTCGCCAATGTTATGAAGGCAAACACGAGCACCACTAGAGTCATATCCGACCAGCAACCCCGAAAGCCCCTCCATAATCCATTTGCCGGCTTTGTTCATCCACCCAGGCGTGACGACCTGAATTTCCGTAACGACAAACTCGCTGGTTTGTTTGGAAAGTATTTCTTCGAGCATATCGACGTCACTAATCATCATGGTGCTTGACCATACCGTGCCCTCCAAGCGCTCCTGAAGGACGACGTGATACCAAGGATGAGCCAAGTGGCGTTCAAACATCCGCCAGTTCGAATACCCATCCCCAAAAATATTAGGAGTGCCCTCGGCAACAGTTTCATGACTTCTAAACATTTCACATTCCCGTGGATCTACAGGCCGCTGTTGCAGCTGACATCACTGATAAAGAGACAGTATCGCGGCGAGGCTGGCTGACTTTTCGTCGCCGTCTCCCACCAAAACGTACACCGTGTTTTTGGTTTCAAAGAGAAATCCATCTTGAAATGAAATGGCCATGGTGCTGCGCACCCAGATTCCGTAATCGAAACGCCCCCCGGCTGTCTAAGATGACTTTTTCGGCGAAAACAAAGAGCGGCAAGTGGCCATGAACGTGGATTTTGGTGAGATCCGCATCGCTAGCTATCGCGCGTACGATCGTCCACTGCTGGACGATGCAAAAGCCTTTGTCGGGGAAGCGGGTCTGCGCGATATGAATTAGCGCTTCTTGGCTTTCTTCAGATCCAGAGCGTGGCTCTCCAGTGGTGGAGAGGAGCTCGCTGGCTGCTTGGATTTTTTCGAATTCCATGCTTCATTCCCGTCAATACATGTCATATGTTTAAACGCATCACCGTAGGAAAGCCCACGGAAGCAACGCCACCTCGGGCATTCCCTTCTCATGACTGACGACGCCAATCGACCCTTAACGAGGATTATATGACGTGTTATGGGTCGACGCAATGTGGCTTTATCCTCTGTTTTGTAGAGGATCATAAATGTCTCTCAGCGAAGCATTTGCGGTCGTTATCCAGGCCTTGAGGCAGCAATCAGGAATGTCCCAAGACGACCTATCTTTACTTGATCGCTCTTATCTAAGTCGCGTGGAGCGCGGTAAGGGGAACGTCTCGATTGAAATGCTCTTGAAAATTTCAACAATGCTGGACGCTGAACCCACTGTTCTAATGCTCCTAACAACTTCTTTGCTTTCTGAGGAGGCGACAGATGTGGCATTGGAGCGGCTCTCAAGGAAGCTAGAGACGCTGAAAGAGACTGGAGTGATCGAGCTGATCTCTAGCGGTGGTAGGCCACGCCAACATGGACGACCTTCCAACCTCGCTGCGAGGGAAAGACTAAAACTTGCTCCACAGCTGAAGCAAAAAGGCCTATCTAATTCAGAGATAGCTCGAGAATTGGACGTTTCTAAGTCCACGGTACAACGGTATCTAGCCAAGGCTCCTCATTAACGGTAAACGCTAAAATAACCGAAGTGATGGCTTCTAGAGGTCAGCTGACTACTATCCTCGAATTTCTGCTGAAAGAGGGCGGGAGCGAGTGCGCCAATTTAGCTCAGGCGGACTACGTTGATGCATTACCTGAGATAGTGGTGATGCCTTTGACGATAAGTACGGCAGTCATTCCTACAAGCGCACCGACTAGGCAGTGAATTCCCAGAGAGGCAACTGGCTCCCAAGCACCTGCACTTTCGACTAGCCCTTCAGCAAAATGCTGCATCGGCCCGATGCCTTCTGTAATGAACGCTCCCCCAACCAGGAACATTGCCACAGTCCCGATCCAAGACAATGCTTTCATAAGCTTCGGTGCAGCCGATAATAGCCATCCCCCTACAGTTCTGACCACCGAACCCCATGCACCTGCTGCTTCGGATTTAAGGAGAATCAGACCTGCATCATCCATACGTACGATCCCCGCGACCAGGCCGTAAACCCCCACGGTCATGACCACCGCAATAAGCGCTAGCGTCAAAATCTGCTGGAGTATCGGGGCATCAGTAACGATATTCAGGGTGATAACGATGATCTCGGCGCTCAAAATAAAGTCTGTGCGTACCGCCCCAGCTATCTTCCGCTTTTCATAAGCCGCGAGCTCTTCTGGTGTCTTGGGCTTCGGTTTTCTTGGTTGGCCTGTACCATCGCCTCGACTACCCGTGAGCTTGTCCTTGATAGCCTCAAATCCCTCATAACAAAGATATGCTCCCCCAATCATGAGCAGCCAGTGAACCGCCGCAGGCAACAGTGCGTTCAACACCAAGGCACAAGGCACCAGGATTGCTTTGTTTCTCAACGACCCCTTGAATACAGCCCATACCACCGGCAGCTCTCGGTCAGCTTTCATGCCGGTAACCTGCTCAGCATTCACGGCCAGGTCATCGCTCAGGACGCTAGCCGATTTCTTTGCAGCGACCTTGCTCATGAGAGAGATGTCGTCCAGCAGCGTGGCGATGTCATCCAATAGTGCGAACAAGCT
Source organism: Pseudomonas sp. P1.8 (assembly GCF_001269805.1). Taxonomy (NCBI): domain Bacteria; kingdom Pseudomonadati; phylum Pseudomonadota; class Gammaproteobacteria; order Pseudomonadales; family Pseudomonadaceae; genus Pseudomonas; species Pseudomonas sp. P1.8. The sequence continues at coordinate 287,955 of NZ_LHVM01000004.1, read as the reverse complement.
GCTGCCGGCCATCTAAGGCTCCTTCCGTTGTTAATTCTGTTTCCCGACACCATAGGCATGCCGACACCAACGCCCCGAATACCGTCCCTCCGTATGCTTGGGATTACCCTGTCGTCATGGGGCAACGGAAAGCACCTTTCTAGACAATTGACACACCTTGCCGTTCATCAATGGATAAAGTGAATATTCCCGTCCTTGAATGCTTCGCGATTTAAGTCACTTCATTCGCCGCGTCTAAAAATTTGATCCGGTGGTTCCTGTGAAATAAAAGCTCACCAGCGGGGTGACTAGATCATCCAGATGCCTGACAACGACCACCACTGCGCAGGGCGACTCCATGAAGCCTCGATCCCTAAACGGGCCGCAATATGAGGTTTGAAGACTGCCCCCAAATATTCGTTATTGAATGCTGGCCTACTACCATCCTTAAGATCAAACCGCCTATTCTACGTAACCGAGATCCGAGCCGTTCGGCTACCGGCGACGCGAACCAAGTCAGAAGACGCGGGGCGTACACATCCTGGACGATGGGCGGTGAGCAATGAAGCTGCAGAGTATTCGGCTATGTAATTTTCAGTCCTTCGGCAATGGGCCTACGGTAATCACATTCGAGGATGTCACCTACCTTATCGGCCCCAATGGCTCCGGAAAGACAGCAGTCCTGCAAGCGCTCTGCAGGTTGTTTGCCTTTGATCCAAGCCTGCGTCGGATCAAGCGATCTGACTTCCATGTGCCTGCTGATGAGGATTTGGTACCTGAGGAACGCAGTCTGTGGCTGGAAGCGGATTTCGAATTCCCAGAGCTTCTGGAGGATGAAGACAACTCTACCGTGGCCCCGCACTTCGCTCATATGCGATTGGATACAGCCGACGGCATCCCGCGTGTTAGATATCGATTGAGCGCAACCATGGGGATTGATGGGGACATTGAAGAGAATTTAGTGTATGTCCTTGATGTTGATAAAGACGCCAACCCACTGTCGACCGCAGTAGTCACTCGGGCGCATCGCAATACCATTCAAATGCATTACCTCCCCGCCAGACGAGACCCTGCCGACCACATAACCTACGGCGCTAATGCCCTGCTCGGACGCTTGTTACGAGCCGTCAATTGGGCGGATGACCGCGAGCGGATCAAAGGACTCACTGACGAAATCAGCGAATGCTTGTCAGGAAACCAATCGGTAAGTGCATTCAGTGAAAGCCTGAACGTGATGTGGAAGCGACTTCACAGGGGCACCTTTTTCACCGACCCCAAGCTCACTTTCGTTACCTCCGAAATTGAGTCTCTTCTCAGACACATGTCAGTGTCGTTCTCACCAGGGCACGACGAAAACCTAGTCGACTTCTCTCGCCTCAGTGATGGACAGAAGTCGATGCTTTACCTATCACTGGTGTTGTCCTCTCACGCCATCGGGCGTGCAGTCCTTACCGGTAAGGACGTTTCTTTCGACGCTGAAAAACTGAAGCCGCCGTCATTTACGCTAATCGCAGTGGAGGAGCCAGAAAACAGCCTTTCACCTCATTACCTCGGGCGCATCGTGAACGCCCTCAATAGCTCAATTGGAGGGGCTGACTCCCAGGCAATCATTGCGACCCATGCCCCGTCCATGCTCCGCCGCGTGGATCCCGAGAACATCCGCTATCTACGCCTGGCCGCGAGCCGTTCAACCAAGGTCACCTGCATAGCCCTGCCTGACAAGGAAGATGAGGCTCATAAATTTGTCCGAGAGGCTGTGCAGGCTTTTCCTGAAGTTTATTTCTCCAGGCTGGTTGTACTGGGCGAAGGCGACAGTGAGGAGATAGTCCTTCCAAGAATACTTCAAGCGAAAGGCGCGCCTGTTGATGAGTCAGCAGTGACTATCGCTCCACTGGGGGGGCGCCACGTCAATCATTTCTGGCGGCTGCTGGCTGCATTAGAAACGCCGTATGTGACCCTATTGGATCTCGACGTCGCACGACATCAAGGTGGCTGGGGCCGCATCCGCAATGTCAACAATCAGTTAGCCAAGTTTTCTCCAGAGAAGATACTTCCTGATGATTGGAAGATTGTTAAGTGGAACGAAGAGCCTCCTATCCGAACACATCATACTTTCGAAGACGCGAGTTTGTTTCTCGAATTGGAGAAGCGCAACGTCTTCTTCTCTGAGCCGATGGATTTAGATTTCGCAATGATTAGCGCCTATCCAGACGCGTATTCTGTTGAGCAAAGTGATCCTGACGAGACAACACTCAAGGCGGTTCTCGGGAAAAGCCACCATAACCCTGCACAGTACACCGCAGCAGAGCAGCGGTTGTTTGGCACTTACCATTCCAAGTTTAAATTAGGTAGTAAGCCGGCAGCACACATCTCCGCTCTTGCAAAGCTGACTGATGAAGACCTGCTAAAGAGTCTTCCTCCTTCGCTTGACCGCTTGGCAGACGCAATCATTGCAGCGCTGGAGGACATTCCAGAATGATTAGCGAGGACTCATGGAAAGTCGCCGATGGATTAACCCTGGAAACAAATGCACTTCTTGCTGTGAAGGAACTCGGAAAGTCGCTCGCGCTCACCGCCGGCCCTGGCGCTGGTAAAACCGAGGTTCTGGCACAGCGTGCGGACTTTTTGCTACGCACCGGAAACTGTCGATATCCCAAGCGAATACTCGCGATATCTTTCAAGGTCGATGCCAGTAAAAATCTCAAGGAGCGGATTCGTCGCAGATGTGGCCTTGACCTGGCTGCGCGCTTCGACAGCTACACGTTTCATGGCTTCGCCAAGCGCATTATCGACAGGTTTAGACCGGTACTTACAGGCAAGGATTCTCTAGAGCCCAACTACTCTGTAGGCACCGAACAAATCCCAGGAAAGCAGATTAAGTTCGCGCAGCTTATACCACTCGCCACGAAAATTTTGAGCGACTCAAAGACTGCGAGGAATGCGATTTGTCAGACTTATGCCGATGTATTCCTCGATGAATTTCAGGACTGCACCACTGAGCAGTACACACTTCTAAAGCTCGTATTCATGAATAAGCCGATTCGTCTAACTGCAGTCGGTGACACCAAACAGAAGATCATGGGGTGGGCAGGGGCTCTGGATGGCATATTCGTAGAGTACGCAAAGGACTTCGGCGCTAGGCCACTCAATCTGTATCGTAACTTCCGATCCAAGCCTCGCCTGTTGCGTATGCAGAACGAAATCATCCGAACGCTTGATCCTGCTGCTGTTATGGCCGACGACCTGATAATCGGGAACGACGGCGAACTCTTCGCCCGAAACTACGACACCAGTCACAGTGAAGCGGTCGCACTGGCCAAGCTTATCAAACAGTGGATAGATGAAGAGGAAATCCCCCTACATGAAATAGCGATTCTGTTTCCAAGGCAGATTGACCTATATGGCACCCCTCTCATGCAAGAGTTGGCAGCTAGGGGAATTCCCTATCGCAACGAGCATGAGTCTCAGGACTTGGTTAATGAGCCCGCCGCTCGCCTCATAATTGACTATTTGTCATGCCTGTATCGCGAGCGAGAGCCAAAGGCGTGGATTAGTTTGATGGAGCAACTGGTTTCGTTTAATGATGAAGAAGGCGAATCAGAGCTTCAGAGAAGCTTCGAGCGGCTCTATCTTGCTCATCTCAAGGAGGTGAAAAAGTGCTCCCGATCTGACACGCCTTACAACGGGTGGTGGGATTTAACCATGACGTTCCTAAAGAACGTCGGCCTACCTGTGCTGGCCACCCTTTCTTCTGACTACGAAGCAAAAGCCAGATTGAACGAGGTTATCAAGAACACAAGACAGCAGATTGAAAAATTGCTCGAGCAAGAACCGGATTTGCTCAAAGCACTTGATCTGTTCTCCAACGATCAAGCAGTTCGATTTCTGACGATTCATAAAAGTAAGGGATTGGAATTCCACTCTGTAATCATGATCGGTGTAGAAACACAGACATTTTGGGGCAAAGCCCAAGAGGAGCGTTGCGGCTTCTTTGTAGGTGTTTCACGCGCCAAGGAGCGGTTGATGATCACGACATGCGACTTACGCCATCGACCGGCCTCAAACCCTCAAAGGTGGAATGAGCATCGCACTCCTCATGTAGAGTTCGTCACCTACATAACTCCATTTCTTTCCGCTCAGCCAAACGCCTAACAGATAGCCGTGTGTCGCTGATGTTGTATGAGCTCAGGGCAAGGATGCTCCCTACACAGCAAGTTATCCATAGACCTCAAGCAGAGTCGCAGACACTGGCCGAGGAAAATTTCCGGGCTTCCGGGATATGCCATAGATCGGGGTGTGTCAGGAAGGTCAAGGCAAGAGCACTCCCAATCAAAAGCAGGCTTTAACTGCTTTAAAGACAGAAGCAAGAGCGTGTCAAAGCCTAAGGGCTTTGACACCAAGGCGGTGTCTGTCTAGAAAATCACGGCCGAGTAAATCGTGTCACGCACCAGCGTGGCCGACGCTTCATTGCTCATCATGATCGCCAGGATCACCACTTCCACCAGCACGGCGGCCAGGGTCAGGATCATCGTGCCGTAGGGATCGCCGACTTTCTCCGCCAGCAGTTCAGCCTGATGGGCCACGCGCATGGAGGCCGCGACGATGAACGCGATCAGCACCAGCCCGGCGGTCAATGCAACAGCCTGACCGCTGTGGAGCATCCAGTGCTCCAGCGGATAGGCCACCACGGCGGCAATCAGGGCCAGCAGCAGAAAGGTTTCTTGCTTGAGAACAGAGAGCATGTCGGGCCTTTTGCCGTGGAGTAACGGATAAGTGACTGACTGCGCGGTGGAGCTAACGTTTCGTTAAACCTTAGCGCACCAGTGGATGGCAGCTGCGCCAGGCGTTGCACTTTTATCGGTCTCAGAGGACCTATCACGAGCAGGCTCGCGCCTATAAGGATCGCGGCGTTTTTGTGGGAGCGGGCTTGCCCGCGAAGGCCGCGCCTCGGTCCAAAGCCTTTTGTTGTCTTGTTGGTCAGCATTTTGCATTGGCCTTGTCAGGCCCAAGCGCCCAGCCAACCACACAACAAAATGGAGTTTCAATTCATGCACAAACGTCCGTTGAAGAAGCTGCTTTGCGCCGTTGCGGCGGCCATCGGTCTGAGCGCCAGTCTGACCGCGAATGCGGCCGACCCGCTGAAAGTCGGCTTCGTCTATATCGGCCCGATCGGTGACCACGGCTGGACGTATCAGCATGAACAGGGGCGCAAGGAACTGGTTGAAAAATTCGGCGACCAGATCACCACCAACTATGTGGAAAACGTCGCCGAAGGGGCCGATGCCGAGCGGGTGATCCGCAACATGGCCAAGGACAAGTACGACCTGATCTTCACCACGTCCTTCGGCTACATGAACCCGACACTGAAGGTCGCCAAACAATTTCCCAAAGTGACCTTCGAACACGCCACCGGCTACAAGCAGGACAAAAATCTGGGCACCTACCTGGCGCGTACCTATGAAGGTCGCTACGTCGGCGGTTTCCTTGCGGCGAAGATGACCAAGACCAAAAAGGTCGGCTACGTCGCCTCGTTCCCGATTCCGGAAGTGATCCGCGACATCAACGCCATCCAACTGGCTCTGAACAAATACAACCCTGGCACCGAAATCAAAGTCGTGTGGGTCAACTCCTGGTTCGATCCGGGCAAGGAAGCCGACGCAGCCAACGCGCTGATTGATCAGGGCGTGGACGTGGTGTTCCAGCACACCGACAGCCCGGCGCCGATCCAGGCAGCCGAGCGTCGCGGTGTGTACGCCGTGGGCTACGCTTCGGACATGGCGCACTTCGGGCCCAAAGCGGTGCTGACCTCCATCGTCAACGACTGGGGTCCACACTACATCCAGGCGACCCAAAGTCTGATCGACCATACCTGGAAACCCCAGGATTACTGGGGTGGCTTGAAAGAAGGCACGGTTGAACTGCCGATCAGCGATCTGGTGCCGGCTGCGGTAAAAACCGAAGCCGAGCAGATCATCGCTGACATCAAGAGCGGTGCCCTGCATCCGTTTACCGGACCGATCAAGGATCAGGCCGGCGTCGAGAAAATACCGGCAGGCGTGAGCGCGACCAATGCGCAGCTGGCGTCGATGAATTACTACGTGGAAGGCATGAAGGCCGAGATGCCGAAGTAAATTTTGCTCCCCACACAAACCCTGTGCGAGCTAGCCTGCTAGCGATGACGGTGTATCAGGCGACTTTTTTGTTGAATGACACACCGCTATCGCCAGCAGGCTGGCTCCCACAGTTGATATTCAGCGTATTCAGGATTGTGTATGAACAGCCTTCCCGTCATCGATATCAGCCCGCTCTACAGCAATGACCAAAACGCCTGGCAAGCCGTCGCCGCACACATCGACCGTGCCTGCCGCGATTGGGGATTTTTCTACATCAAGGGGCATCCCATCAGCGCCGAGCGCATCAATGCACTGCTAGACCATGCCAAACACTTCTTCGCCCAACCTTGCGCTGAAAAGCTCAAGATCGATATCACCCAGACGCGCCATCATCGTGGCTACGGCGCCATCGCCACCGAACAACTCGATCCGAGCAAGCCGAGCGACTTGAAAGAAACCTTCGACATGGGTCTTCACTTGCCGCTCGAACATCCCGATGTGCTGGCAGAAAAACCCTTGCGCGGTCCCAACCGTCATCCGTCACTGCCCGGTTGGGAAGCGCTGATGGAGCAGCACTACGTCGACATGCAGGCCTTGGCGCAAACATTGTTGCGGGCAATGACTCTGGCGCTCGGCATCGAACGGGATTTTTTCGATTCGCGCTTCAGCGAGCCGGTCAGCGTCCTGCGCATGATCCACTACCCGCCGCGCCATGCCGCCAGTTCCGATGAGCAACAAGGCGCCGGCGCCCACACCGATTACGGCTGCATCACCCTGCTCTACCAGGATGCCGCCGGTGGCCTGCAAGTACGCAACGTCAAAGGTGAATGGATCGACGCGCCGCCGATCGAAGGTACGTTCGTGGTCAACCTCGGCGACATGATGGCGCGTTGGAGCAATGACCGTTACCTGTCGACGCCGCACCGGGTGATCAGCCCGCTCGGTGTGGACCGCTATTCGATGCCCTTCTTTGCCGAGCCACACCCCGACACTCGGATCGAATGTCTGCCCGGTTGTCAGGATGAGCGGCATCCGGCGAAATATCCGACCACCACTTGCGCCGAATTCCTGCTCTCGCGTTTCGCTGATACCTACGCCTATCGACGGGAACAGGAAGCCGTGTAATGAACCGGCTGGTCAGGTTTTACCAAATGTCGCCGCTAGCCTCTGTAGAATGGCGACCATTGCACCTGATGAGAAAAGAATTATGTACGACTGGCTGAACGCCCTGCCCAAGGCAGAACTGCACCTGCACCTGGAAGGCTCGCTGGAGCCCGAGTTGCTATTTGCCCTGGCCGAACGCAACAAGATCGCCCTGCCGTGGAGCGATGTCGACACCTTGCGCAAGGCCTACGCCTTCAACAATCTTCAAGAGTTCCTCGACCTCTATTACCGAGGGGCCGACGTGCTGCGCACCTCCCAGGATTTCTACGACCTGACCTGGGCCTACCTGCTGCGCTGCAAACAGCAGAACGTTGTTCACACCGAGCCGTTCTTCGATCCGCAGACCCACACCGACCGTGGCATTCCATTCGAAGTGGTGCTCAATGGCATCGCCGCCGCGCTCAAGGATGGCGAACAGCAACTGGGCATCACCAGCGGCTTGATCCTGAGCTTCTTGCGTCACTTGAGTGAAGAACAAGCGCAGAAAACCCTGGACCAGGCCCTGCCGTTCCGCGATGCGTTTGTAGCGGTTGGCCTGGACAGCTCTGAAATGGGCCACCCACCGAGCAAGTTCCAGCGCGTATTCGATCGTGCACGTGGTGAAGGTTTCCTGACCGTTGCCCACGCCGGCGAAGAAGGCCCGCCCGAGTACATCTGGGAAGCCCTGGACCTGCTGAAAATCCAGCGAATCGACCATGGTGTTCGCGCCATCGAAGACGAGCGCCTGATGCAGCGGATCATCGACGAGCAGATTCCGCTGACCGTGTGCCCGTTGTCGAACACCAAACTCTGCGTGTTCGATCACATGTCGCAGCACAACATCCTCGACATGCTCGAGCGTGGCGTAAAGGTGACCGTGAATTCAGATGATCCAGCGTACTTCGGCGGCTACGTCACCGAGAACTTCCATGCACTGCATACCCATTTGGGCATGACACAGGACCAGGCAAAACGCTTGGCGCAGAACAGCCTGGACGCACGGTTGGTAAAACCGTAAGCCTGCGCGCATTACATTTTGTAGAGCCTGGCTTGCCGGTGAACGCCTTCGCCAGCAAGCCAGGCGCCTACAGCGCCATTTCCAGTTCGCCTTGTGTGGCGAGCCGATGGATTTCCCGCTGTCCGATGGCGGTGACCTGCAAGGCCCGTGAGTCGTTCGGTAGCGTCAACCAGCCGGACTGCATGAACAGCTGCAATAACGCAGCCCCCAATGATCCCCCCAGGTGCGGACGTCTTTCACTCCAGTCAGGACAGGCACACGCAGCCCTGCCGTTGTGATGCGCCAGTGCCTGAATGTAGACACCGCGTGCTGCCAATTCGGTGGAGCCCTTGAGGGTGATCGTCACACGCCTTTCGAACTGCTCGATCCAGCCGGCATCCAGCAAACGCTGATACAGATCAGCAGCCAGCGTCCCGCCCAAGTGGTTGTCGCAAAGCCGCGCGCTCAACAATGACGAACGCACCACCTGAGGTTTGGCCAGCGGAGCGGCGCGCTTGAAAATCTGCGGAATGTCCTGGGGCGTGCTGGCCAGCGTCGCACTGGCCAGTGCTTCGATCGCCGCACCGACCTCCGGAGCCGAGAGGCGGAAAAAACGCTTGCGCCCTCGGATTTCAACTTTCAACAGACCTCCGGCGGACAAACGCCCCAGGTGTGCACTGGCCGAAGACGGTGAGAGGCCGGCCAACAAGGCCAGGTCTTCGGTTTGCCGCGCCGAGCCATCCATCAAAGCCCACATCATTGCGCTGCGCTTTGGGTCAGCCAGCAATGTGGCGATCTGGCTGATGCAAGGTGCATGTTCCATGTATTCACTCCCTGTTGAATCGTTTCGTCCACTGTCCAGAGACCCCTTGAACAGTAATGTGTCGTAGGCCAATCCGAGGAAACCGCCTTTACCCGGGCAAAGTCTTCGCGCACCTGAGCCATCAACGGGCAGCGACTGCAGAGGTCAGGCTCGGGGTATGCGAGGCCTCGTCATTGCGATCGACGCTGCATACCTGAGGCGAGCGCTAGTATAGGCGGGTTAACCTCCGGTTCCTGCCCTTCGCAAACCAAGGGTGCTGATAGTTCCTGAAGGAAATTTCGCTATTTTCCTGCGACTAATCGTCGATAGCCGTCAACCCCGGAAAATGAACGCTCAAGCGGCTGCATCGACTGGCCAGCATTTCTCGCAACAAGTTCACCGGCTTACTCAATTGTGCGCGATGGGCGCACAACAGATTCAGTGGTGCACGCTCACAAAGCAATTCGGGCAGCAGCACTGTCAAGCGACCGGCAAGGACATCACCGGCCACATCCAGCCAGGATTTGTAAGCGATACCGGCACCGGCCACGGCCCACAGCCGCACGACATCGGCGTCGTCGCTGAAACGATCACCGCTGACGGTCAGGCCGACCTCTCGCTTGCCGTCGTGAAAACGCCAATGGTCGTGAACGCGACTGCCCAGCATGTACAACAGGCAATTGTGCTGCGCCAACTGCTCCAGATGCCGCGGCTCGCCATGCCGGGCCAGGTACTCCGGCGCCGCGCACAGCACGCGACGGTTCTGCGGGGCGATTGGCAGGGCTACCAGGCTGGAGTCTTCCGGCTCGCCATAGCGCAGGGCAATATCCACAGGCTGGCGAAACAAATCAGCGATACGGTCACCCAGCAACAAGCGCACGGTAAGTTTCGGATGCTCGCGCTGAAACTCGTCCAGCCAGGGCAACAGCAAATTGCGCCCGAAGTCCGACGGCGCCGATAACTGCAAGGCGCCACTGACCTGATCCTGACCGCTGGCCAACAGACGCCGGCCTTCGTCAAGATTGCTCAACGCTGCCCGGGCGTATTCAAGAAAGCCTTCACCTTCGGCGGTCAGGCGCAGGCTGCGGGTCGAGCGGGCGAGCAACCGGGCACCGAGTTGCTGCTCAATTCGCTTCAATGCTGCACTGGCCACCGCCGGCGACATGTCCATGCCCCTTGCGGCAGCAGACAGACTGCCCAGGTCCGCCGCACGGACAAACAACTGCAAGTCATCGAAACGTAGCATCCAGAATACCGATTATCAAAAAAGCATTGAAAGAGACTGCTGTTTTAGCCGGTTTTATCTCCAGGAAAAATAGCTAATCATCTGCGCCATCGAATCTCTTCTTTATTAATGCTCAGGAACTGACCATGAAAGCCATTGCCTACTACGCCTCATTACCGATCAGCGACGAAAAAGCCCTGCAAGACATCGAGCTGCCGGAACCGGTCGCCGGCACTCGCGACCTGCTGGTGGAAGTCAAAGCCATTTCCGTAAACCCGGTGGACACCAAGGTTCGCCAGAACGTCCAGCCTGAAAACGGTGCCGCCAAGGTGCTGGGCTGGGACGTGGCCGGCGTGGTCAAGTCCGTCGGTAGCGAAGTCACGTTGTTCAAGGCCGGCGACAAGGTGTTCTACGCCGGTTCCATCGCTCGCGCTGGCGGCAACAGCGAACTGCACGTGGTGGATGAACGCATTGTTGGGCATATGCCGAAAACCCTCGGCTTCGCCGAAGCCGCCGCGCTGCCGTTGACCGCCATTACCGCCTGGGAACTGCTGTTCGAACGCCTGCAAGTGCGCGAAGGAGAAACCGACGAAGGCCAGCGTTTGCTGATCGTCGGTGCCGCAGGCGGCGTGGGTTCGATTCTGGTGCAACTGGCCAAACAACTCACCGGTCTGACCGTCATCGGCAGCGCTTCGCGACCGCAAACCCAGAGCTGGGTGAAAGCACTTGGCGCCGATCTGGTCATCGATCACAACCTGCCCTTGAGCGAAGCACTCAAACAGGCCGGCATTGATCAGGTGACCCACGTTGCCAGCCTGACCCAGACCGACCAGCACCTGGATCAACTGGTCGAGGCATTGGCGCCCCAAGGCAAACTGGCGCTGATCGATGATCCCAAGTCGCTGGACGTGACCAAGCTCAAACGCAAGAGCCTGTCGTTGCACTGGGAGTTCATGTACACCCGCTCGCTGTTTGAAACCGACGACATGATCGAGCAGCACAAACTGCTTAACCGAGTCGCCCAGTTGATTGACGCCGGTACACTGAAAACCACGGTCGGGGAACACTTCGGCACGATCAATGCCACGAACCTGCGCCGAGCCCATGCGCTGCTGGAAAGCGGAAAATCCAAGGGCAAGATTGTGCTGGAAGGGTTCTGAAGCGCTGAAGAAATCGGTCGCGATTTTCATCACTCGCTACGTTTACGCCGTGTGCGACCGGGATGCTCCGGTCGCACGCGGCTGCGATTCATACGGCCGAAAAAGAGTGTTTTTTTTCGTTACAAACCGTCAGTCCGACAGTTGATCCTTGTCACATTGGTGCTCGTATTCAGGACTACAATCGAATCTCCTGCGAGGCAGTCTTTTGCGTGAACGTCTTTTACGAGAGGAGATCAGCTGTGAAGATCCTGATAAAAGAATTGGCAAAATCCCAGTGGCAGGTCCGTCTGGACCAGCATGCAGTCACCTTCCGCAGCGAAGCAGAAGCTCGCGCTTTCACGCGTCTCCTTGAAGCGCGCATCCACGCCCCTCATCAACTTCCCGATCTCCACCCGCAGCGCGCTGCCGGCTGATGGCTGACTCAAACCTGGGCTTGCGCCAGCGCCCGGGCATTTTGCAGACGTCGGGTGAGCATCGTCGCGCTCACCACCAGAATTCCACACAGGCTGATGACCATTGCCATCGGCACGGCGCTGCCGTCGTGCAACACACCGACCAGTGCCGCCGCGCCGGCTGCGACACTGAACTGCAGGCAACCAAGCATCGCCGAAGCACTGCCGGCGCGGGCGCCCTGCCCGTTCATGGCACACGCCGAGGCATTGGGCAGGATACAACCGAGGCTGGCGATGCAGATGAACAAGGGAATCAACAGCGGCCATAGGTGCTCGGGGTGCAGAGCGCTGACCGCAAGCAGGGTCAAACCGGCACCGAGGTAAACCCAAACCGCGCGCGCCAGCAGAAAAGCCGGTCCACGTTTGCTCAGCAAGCGAGCGTTGATCTGTGCCACCAGAATAAACCCCAGCGCATTGATGCCGAACAGCCAGCCGAAATGCTCAGCCGGAACACCGTAGAGTTTGATGAAGACGAACGGTGAGCCCGCAATGTAGGAAAACATCCCGGCGATGGCGATGCCACCGATCAGGGCATGTCCGAGGTACACCGAATCGGCCAGTAACCGACCGTACTGACGCAATGCACCCGAGAGCGGTTGACGCGGTATGTGAGCCGGCAGACTCTCCGGCAATCCCAAGGCGATGGCCAGGCCCGCCAATGCACTGAAACCGGACAGGACAAGAAAGATCGACTGCCAGCCTGTGGTGTTGACCAACAGCCCGCCGAGCATCGGCGCGAGGATAGGCGCCAGCCCCATCACCAGCATGAGTTGCGAAAAGACTTTCGCCGAACCCACTGCATCACATTTATCGCTGACCACCGCCCGGGAAATTACCATCCCCGCGCATCCACCCAACGCCTGGATGAAACGCGCACCGATCAGCCACTCCAGATTCGGCGCATAAGCGCAGGCCAGGGAAGCGGCCGTGAACAGCCCGACACCGGCCAGCAATGGCATGCGTCGCCCGAACCGATCCGCCACCGGACCATAAGCCAGTTGACCAATGGACAGGCCGAGGAAGTACGCCGCCAGCGTCATCTGAACGTGTGTTTCGTCCGTACCGAAGGCGAGGGCCATGGCCGGAAAGGCGGGCAGATAGAAATCGATCGCCAGCGGACCGAACGCGCTCAAGGCGCCAAGAATCAAAATGGTACGAAAGTTCATCAGGCATCCAGTGCGGCAGAAGTCAGCAGCCCGACAGTCTAGCCGCGCATGGACGCCTTGCACATAAAGATAGCTCGCTAACTATTAAAAAGATCAGATCAGCTTTACTGCGTAGCCTTCCTCGCTAATCGCCTCGACGACTTGCTGAGCGGTCAGCGCGCTTTCCACGCCAACTTCTCGGGCCTTCAGATCGACGCGCACGCTGGCCGCGGGGTCCTTTGCCTGGACAGCCTGAGTGATGGCCTTGACGCAGTGACCGCAGGACATACCTTCAACGTTGAACACTTGCATGGGAAGACTCCTTGGATGACGGTTGTGAGCAGTCTGGAGCTTGCCACCATGGCAAGGTCAAGTTCTGAAGTGATCTGCCGGGCTGGCAATCGGCGCCGGCCTCGGCCAAGCTGCGTCCATCAATGACTTGAACTCAGGAGATGCAGCCTATGCGCTGGTCAGCTTTCAGCCTGTTTGGCTTTCTCAGCCTCTTCGCCGCGGTGTCCTCAGCCAATGCTGCTGGGGAGGATTATGGCGTGCTGATCATTTCCCGCGAGCGGCTGGAAGTTGCGACGAGCTGCGAAATCGGCGTGTACATCCAGGATCAACTGGCGGCGCGGCTGTTTCAGGAGCAAAGCACGTCTTTCAACCTGCCGCCGGGCAATGTGACCTTGCGTCTTAAACTGCTGCCTGGCCAGGCACCGGGATGCAACCCGGGCATGCTCGCGCCGGGCTCTCAGGACATCCAGCTCAGGGCGGGTGATGTGCTGAAGTACCGGATCGCGATGACGCAGGAAGGGATGTACCTGAAGCGCGCCGATCTCGGCTACTGACACACCCCTTGTAGGAACGAGCCTGCTCACGATAGCGGTCTGACACTTACATCCATATTGGATGTGCCGCCGCCATCGCGAGCAAGCTTGCTCCTACAATTGGATCTGCGGTGAATATCAGATTGGTGCTTGACCTTGCCAGCATGGCAAGGTTGATCCTGTGGTCATCTACTACAGGGAGTGCGACCGATGTCCGATTCCACCACGTTCGATCTGCCGATAACCGGCATGACCTGCGCCAGTTGCGCGGGCCGTGTCGAACGCGCCTTGAGTAACGTCATCGGCGCCAGTGCCGTCAGCGTCAACCTCGCCACTGAACAGGCGCGAGTCCAGGCGCCTTCTGGCAGCCTGCCCGCGTTGATGGAGGCGGTGGAAAGAGCCGGTTATGGCGTACCACAGCACAGTCTGGAATTGAGCATCGACGGCATGACGTGTGCTTCCTGCGTCGGCCGCGTCGAACGTGCGCTGAACAAAGTGCCGGGGGTGAAGAGCGTCAGCGTCAATCTGGCCAACGAACGCGCCCACCTCGAACTACTCGGCCAGATCGACCCGCAAATCCTGATCGCCGCCGTGACCAAAGCCGGTTACACCGCCAGCGTCCGGGAAGCCGACCACCCACCTGCCGATAACCAGCAACAGCGCCTGCACCGCGAGCGTCTGGCCTTGATCATGGCCATCGCCCTCGCCTTGCCACTGGTGCTGCCGATGCTGTTGCAGCCGTTCGGCGTGCACTGGATGCTTCCGGCCTGGGCGCAATTCGCCCTGGCCACGCCGGTGCAATTCATCTTCGGCGCACGGTTTTATGTCGCTGCGTGGAAAGCCGTGCGCGCCGGGGCGGGCAACATGGACTTGCTGGTAGCCCTCGGCACCAGCGCCGGTTATGGCTTGAGTGTGTACGAATGGGCCACGGCCACCGATCGCATGCCGCATCTGTATTTCGAAGCCTCGGCGGTGGTGATTGCCTTGGTGTTGCTGGGTAAATATCTCGAAAGCCGCGCCAAGCGCCAGACAGCCAGCGCTATCCGCGCACTTGAAGCCTTGCGTCCGGAACGGGCGATTCAGGTGATCGATGGGCGCGAGCAAGAAGTCGCCATCAGCGCCCTGCGCCTTCATGACCTGGTGATGGTCAAACCCGGCGAGCGCTTCCCGGTGGATGGCGAAGTGATCGAAGGCCAGAGCCATGCCGACGAGGCCCTGATCAGCGGTGAGAGCCTGCCGGTGCCCAAACAACCCGGTGACAAGGTCACAGGTGGCGCGATCAACGGTGAAGGCCGGTTGCTGGTACGAACCCAGGCCCTCGGTGCAGAAACCGTGTTGGCGCGGATCATCCGCCTGGTGGAAGACGCCCAGGCCGCGAAAGCGCCGATCCAGAAACTGGTGGATAAAGTCAGCCAGGTGTTTGTGCCCACGGTGCTGCTGATTGCCTTGGCAACCCTGATCGGATGGTGGCTGTACGGCGCGCCAATGGAAACCGCGCTGATCAACGCTGTCGCCGTGCTCGTGATCGCCTGCCCTTGCGCCCTCGGGCTGGCCACACCGACGGCGATCATGGCCGGCACCGGGGTCGCGGCGCGATACGGGATTCTGATCAAAGATGCCGAGGCATTGGAGCGTGCCCATGAAGTCGGCGCCGTGGTGTTCGACAAGACCGGCACATTGACGTCTGGCGCACCGCGCATCGCGCATTTGAGTGCGATCGACGGTGACGAAGCGACCCTGTTGCAACTGGCCGGTGCCCTGCAACGCGGTAGCGAGCATCCGCTGGCCAAAGCGGTTCTCGACGCCTGCGCGGAACGCGACTTGAGCGTGTCCGATGTCACCGACAGCCAGTCCCTGACAGGGCGCGGTATTGCCGGAACCCTTGAGGGACGTCGGTTGGCGCTGGGCAACCGTCGCCTGTTGCAAGACTGCGGTTTAGAACCCGGCTCACTGGCCGATTCGGCCACCGCTTGGGAAACCGAAGGCCGGACCTTGTCCTGGTTGATCGAGCAAAGCCCCGACCCGCGCGTGCTGGGCCTGTTCGCCTTCGGTGACACCCTCAAACCCGGTGCGCTGCAAGCCGTGCAGCAACTCGCCGTCCGCCACATCAGCAGCCACTTGCTGACCGGTGACAATCGCGGCAGCGCCAACGTAGTTGCCCAAGCGCTGGGCATTACTGACGTGCACGCCGAAGTGCTGCCAGCGGACAAAGCCGCCACGGTTGCAACGTTGAAGAAAACCGGTGTGGTGGCGATGGTCGGTGATGGCATCAACGATGCCCCGGCCCTCGCAGCAGCCGACATCGGTATCGCCATGGGCGGTGGCACCGACGTGGCCATGCACGCGGCCGGGATCACCCTGATGCGTGGCGATCCGCGCCTGGTGCCGGCAGCACTGGAGATCAGCCGCAAGACCTACGCGAAGATTCGTCAGAACCTGTTCTGGGCCTTCGTTTATAACCTGATCGGCATCCCGCTGGCGGCGTTCGGCTTCCTCAATCCGGTGCTGGCCGGTGCGGCGATGGCCTTGTCGAGCGTCAGCGTGGTCAGCAATGCGCTACTGTTGAAAACCTGGAAACCCGAGGATCTGGAGGACAACCGATGAACATCGGCCAAGCGGCCCGCCATAGCGGCCTGAGCGCAAAGATGATTCGTTATTACGAGTCCATCGGTTTGCTCAAGGCCGCCCATCGCACCGAGAGCGGTTACCGGGTGTATGGCGATGACGACCTGCACACCCTGGCGTTCATCAAACGCTCGCGGGATTTGGGTTTCTCGCTGGAAGAGGTCGGCAAACTGCTGACCCTCTGGCAAGACCGTCAGCGGGCCAGTGCCGATGTGAAGGCACTGGCGCGTCAGCACATTGATGACCTGAACCAGAAAATCCGCGAACTGGGGCAATTGCGCGATACGTTGCAGGATCTGGTCGAGCATTGTCAGGGCGATCATCGGCCGGATTGTCCGATCCTGAAAAACCTGGAGTCGGGTTGTTGCACCGAACCGGTTCGAGCCTGAAACCCAATGCTTATGTAGGAGCTGCCGAAGGCTGCGATCTTTTTAGAGGCAAAGATCAAAAGATCGCAGCCTTCGGCAGCTCCTACGGTAGATGAAAAAAACCCGGCCGACGCCGGGTTTTTCTTTAGCCGATCACTGCATCCAGGGTGGAGGCGGTTCTTCGGCCTTGTTGGGTGGCGCGTCATCCGCCGCACGGGCCGCTTGCTTGCGCTCTTCATCCAGGCGTGCAGCCTCGATCTCGCGCATGATGCCGCCCACGTCGGCCAGCTCTTCCGGTTCGTCAAACTCGCCGGTCAGGACGCTGGCCGGGTGCAGGGTGCCGGCCTCATACAATGCCCACATTTCTTTGGCATACCGGGTCTTCTTCAGTTCCGGTGCGAACCGGCCGAAGTAGGACGCCATGTTGCCCACGTCCCGTTCCAGCATGCTGAATGCGTGGTTGTTGCCCGCCGCATCCACCGCTTGCGGCAGGTCGATAATTACCGGGCCGGTCGGAGTCAGCAGCACATTGAACTCGGACAGGTCACCGTGCACCAGACCGGTACACAGCATCAGCACGATCTGCGAAATCAGGAACGCGTGATACTCACGCGCCTGGTCCGGCTCCAGTACCACGTCGTTCAGACGCGGCGCCGCATCGCCATACTCGTCGGCCACCAGCTCCATGAGCAGCACGCCTTCGAGGAAGTCGAACGGTTTGGGCACCCGCACACCGGCACCGGCCAGACGAAACAGCGCCGCCACTTCGGCGTTCTGCCAGGCATCTTCGGTTTCCTTGCGGCCAAACTTCGAGCCCTTGGCCATCGCACGGGCCTGACGGCTGTTGCGTACCTTACGGCCTTCCTGATACTCGGCCGCCTGACGGAAACTGCGTTTATTCGCCTCCTTGTAGACCTTGGCGCAACGTAACTCGTTGCCGCAGCGCACCACATAAACAGCTGCTTCTTTACCACTCATGAGTGGGCGCAGCACCTCGTCGACCAGACCGTCCTCGATCAGGGGTTCAATGCGTTTTGGAGTCTTCATCAGCTTTTATTGTGGGTCCTTTATTACCAAACACGCGAAAGTCATTCGTTATACGGCAATCCACTCACGGGTGGGAGGGGGGGCCGACCTATGAACACTGCCAGGAACGACAAGAAGCACACAATGTGCCGGATTGATCGCAACATTGCGGTGTCCATCCCGAGCCGCCAAAGATCATAGCCGAGCTCGCATGACCTGTAGTGCAAGGTCTGCAAGGGCATTTGTGACAGAAGCTGACATCCGGGCTCATACCCTTTGTAGGATATTTCTCAATGGACCTCAATTTCCTCCGACAACAGCCGAAGTCCTAAGTGACAAATCGATTTGTCCGACAATCGCTGCGACAACAATAGCGATGCCGCACTCAAGGACCCGAGTTGACTCCGAAAGCATTCCCCAGGGCGAGGCCGACAAAAAAGTCTTTACCCTCCTTCAGGACCTCGGTAACAGTCATCCGGCTTACGCCTACGCCATCCTCGGCACCGCCGCCGGCGGTTACGTATCGTGGCCAGCGGACTGGAAGGCATCGCCCAAGACGAAGGCGACCTGACGAAGAACCTGCAAATCCGTGGCAGTGATGAAACCGCCCCACTGGCCAGCTGGTTCAACCAGTTCCTGACCGCGATTCGCAACTTGATCCAGAGCATCGGCGGCGCCGCGGGCAAGATCCTCGCCACGTCCAGGAGCTCGACCCAGGTTTCCAGCGAGATGGCCGAAGCTGCCGGGCGCCAGCGTGAAGCGGTGGACATGGTGTCCACGGCATTCCACGAAATGGTCTCCACCGCCAACGAAGTCGCACGCTCTTGCAGCCAGGCCGCCGAGTCCGCCGACAGCGGCCAGCGCCAGGCGCGCGAAGGTCAGCAACAGATCGATGCTGCGGTGAACAGCGTGGATCGCCTCAGCCAGGAAATCGAACAGTCGGCCCAGTCAATGCAACAGCTGGAGCGAGACAGCAACGACATCCAGTCGATCCTCGGGACCATTCGCTCGATTGCCGAACAGACCAACCTGCTGGCCCTGAACACGGCCATTGAAGCGGCGCGCGCAGGTGAACAGGGTCGCGGTTTTGCCGTGGTGGCGGATGGAGTGCGAGCCCTGGCCAAACGCACCAGCCAAGTGGCCCAGCAGATGCACGCGAACCTGGAAGTGTCGCAGCAATCGGTGACGCGGATCGGTGAAGCACGCAACAGCTTCGGGCAGATTCGCGAATCGGTGGATGTGATCCGCGACATGAACACCCAGATCGCCACGGCGGCGGAACAGCAGCATCAGGTGGCCGAAGACATCAACCGGCACATCAACCAGATTCATGACGATGCGCAGTTGGTGGCGGAACTGGCCAACTCGGCGCGACTGGACTCGCAGAGCCTGGCCGGGTTGTCGAGTGAGCTAGACGGGCCGGTGCGCCGCTTCCGCACTTAAAGATCAAAAGATCGCAGCCTGCGATCTTTTGCAAACAGACACCCACTCAAATCACCTTTCGATGATTACGGTCACGCCCTGCCCACCCGCGGCACAAATCGAAATCAACCCGCGTCCCTTGCCCGCCGCATCCAGCAGCTTCGCCAGGTTGGCGACGATGCGCCCGCCGGTTGCCGCAAACGGGTGCCCGGCCGCCAACGAGCTGCCTTTGACGTTGAGTTTGCTGCGGTCAATTGAGCCCAGTGGCGAGTCAAGGCCAAGGCGGGTTTTGCAGTACTCGGGATCTTCCCAGGCCTTCAAGGTGCACAACACTTGCGCGGCGAAAGCTTCGTGGATTTCGTAGTAATCGAAGTCCTGCAAGGTCAAGCTGTTACGCGACAGCAGGCGCGGCACCGCGTAGACCGGCGCCATCAACAGGCCTTCCGCGCCGTTGACGAAATCCACTGCCGCCGCTTCGCCATCGCGCAGGTAAGCAAGAATCGGTAAACCGCGCTCCTTCGCCCACTCCTCGCTGCCCAGCAGCACCAGCGATGCGCCATCGGTCAGCGGCGTGGAGTTGCCCGCCGTCAGGGTGCCCTTGGCGCTTTTCTCGTAGGCCGGTTTGAGTGAGGCGAGTTTTTCCAGCGTCGAATCCGCACGCATGTTGTTGTCGCGGGTGAGGCCGAGAAATGGTGTCATCAGATCGTTGTGCCAACCTTCGGCATAAGACGCGGCCAATTTCTGATGACTCTCAAACGCCAGTTGATCCTGTGCTTCACGGGGGATGTTCCATGTCTGGGCCATCAACTCACAATGCTCGCCCATGGATAAACCGGTGCGCGGTTCGCCGTTGCGCGGGAATTCGGGGATCAGGTGTTTGGGGCGCAATTGCAAGAAGGTCTTCAGTTTGTCGCCGGTGGTCTTGGCGCGATTGGCTTGCAGCAGAATTCTGCGTAGCCCTTCACTGACACTGATCGGCGCATCGGAGGTGGTGTCGACGCCACCGGCAATGCCGCTATCGATCTGGCCCAAAGCGATCTTGTTCGCCACCAGCAACGCCGCTTCCAGCCCGGTACCGCAGGCCTGCTGGATGTCATAGGCCGGGGTGGCGGGTGACAGCCGTGAACCGAGCACGCACTCGCGGGTCAGGTTCATGTCCCGCGACAATTTCAGCACTGCGCCGGCGACCACTTCACCGATGCGCTGGCCATGCAAGTTGTAGCGTTCGATCAGGCCTTCGAGGGCGGCGGTGAGCATCGACTGATTGCTGGCCGTGGCGTATTGGCCGTTGGAGCGAGCGAAGGGAATCCGGTTACCGCCGATGATCGCGACGCGACGCAACTGAGTCATGAAAAGCTCCTGATGAAAAATCAAAATCCGGTAGGAGCTGCCGAAGGCTCGGTCCGCGCTCGGGCCTTCGGCAGCTCCTACAATGATCTAGCGTAGGCCTTATCTTGTGAATCGAACGACTGATCAGCGTTCATGGTCCACACTTTGAACCTCAGCCACTGGAGCGCGTTCCATGTCCGACCGCTATATCGACTTCGCCAACTCGTCCTTCGGCCATCGTGTGGTCGGCGCGCTCGGGCTACCTTCGCCCACCCGACTGGAGCGTTGGCAAGCAGGACGGTTGCGCCCTGTGGAAGGTGCACTGCTGATTGGTGGCGGGCCTCTGGCGGAGAAAGTCGGCGCCTTTGCCAACCGCCTGACCGATGCAATCTACCGCTACGGCACCGAGCCTTCCATGGCCACGGCATGGATTCCCGGTCACGGGCCAAAACTCAAGGCCGTGGTGTTTGACGCCAGTGATCTGGTGCACACCGACGCACTCAAACAGCTGCGCGAATTCTTCCAGCCTCTGATGAAAAATCTCGATCATTGCGCACATTTGGTGGTGCTGGGGCGGGCACCGGAAACCTTGAGCGACCCGTTCGCCGCCAGTGCGCAACGTGCATTGGAGGGCTTCAGCCGGTCGCTGGCCAAGGAGCTGCGCAGCGGCGGCACGCTGCAATTGATCTACGTCGGCGAAGGTGCGGAAGATCAACTCGAAGGCCCGCTACGGTTCTTCCTTTCGCCCAAAAGTGCATTTGTTAGCGGACAGGTCCTTCGCCTGCAACCTTGCGCGACTCAAGTAACGGACTGGACGCGACCGCTCGCCGGGCGCAAGGCGCTGGTTACCGGTGCGGCGCGAGGTATCGGCGCCTCGATTGCCGAAACCCTGGCCCGTGACGGCGCCGACATCATCCTGCTGGACGTTCCGTCAGCCAAGACCGATCTCGACGCCCTCGCCGCCCGCCTTGGTGGCCGCAGCATCACCCTGGACATCTGCGCCGAAGACGCCGCGGCACAATTGATCGAACAGTTGCCCGACGGCATCGACATTGTGGTGCACAACGCGGGCATCACCCGGGATAAAACCCTGGCCAACATGACCCCCGAATTCTGGGACGCGGTGCTGGCGGTCAACCTCAATGCTCCGCAGGTGCTGACCAAGGCCCTGCTCGACAACGGTACGCTGCACGACGACGGCCGAGTGATCCTGCTGGCCTCCATCAGTGGCATCGCCGGCAATCGCGGGCAAACCAATTACGCGGCGAGCAAGGCCGGATTGATTGGCCTTGCGCAGGCCTGGGCCCCCCTGTTGCAGGAGCGCGGTATCAGCATCAACGCGGTGGCCCCGGGCTTCATCGAAACGCAAATGACCGCGCACATTCCATTCGGCCTGCGCGAAGCCGGGCGACGCATGAGCTCGCTCGGTCAGGGCGGTCTGCCGCAAGACGTCGCCGAAACCGTGGCCTGGCTCGCGCAACCGGGCACCGGCGCGTTCACCGGGCAAGCGCTGCGGGTTTGCGGGCAAAGCGTTCTGGGGGCTTGAGCATGATCACCGACTGGCACACCCTCAACCGCGAACCCGGCCTGACGGGCCTTTATGCAAGGGCAGCGACACGCCGCAAAATCACCGGCACCACCCTGCCCGATTCGGGGATGCGCTGCTGGGTCAATGTCGATCCCAAGCGGCTGGCGGCTTATCGCAAGGTCTGCGGTTTTGTCGACAACGGCCTGCTGCCGCCGACCTACCCGCACATCCTCGGTTTCGCGTTGCAGATGCAACTGCTCACCGCCAAAGACTTTCCCTTTCCACTGTTGGGCTTGATTCACTTGAGCAATCGCATCCGTGTGTTGCGCCCGATGGGTGGAGTGAGCCGCGTGCGAGTCAGCGTGCAGGTACAAAACCTGCAGCCCCACGCCAAAGGCGCCACGTTCGATCTGCTCACGACGCTGGACGATCAGCTGGGGCCGCTGTGGGAAGCGCAAAGTCAGATGCTCTGTCGCGGCGTCAAATTCGAAGGCGAGCCGGTTGAAGAGTCGATAGTGCCGACGCTGACATTGACCGAAGTCGCTCGCTGGGAAGCACCTTCGGACATTGGCCGGCAGTACGCCAAAGTGTCCGGCGACTACAACCCGATTCACCTGAGTGCAGCGAGTGCCAGGTTGTTTGGTTTCCCGACTGCGATTTCCCATGGTTTGTGGAACAAGGCACGCACCCTGGCTGCGCTCGCCGAGCATCTGCCGGCGGCGAACATCGAAATCGCCGTGCAGTTCAGGAAACCCGTGCGCCTGCCCAGCGAAGTGACATTGATGGCCAGTGCACCGGGGGCGAGCGGGGACTTGCAGATGCTGGGCGCGGGAGACCTGGAGCACATGGTTGGACATTGGCGGCCGGTTGCCTGACAGGGTTTATGGGATCTACATAATGTGGATTGGCAGGCCGCCTTCGCTGGCAGGCCAGCTCCTACAGGGATTGGGTATAACAGTAAGATTCAGGTCGGCTGGCAGGCCGCCTTCGCTGGCAAGCCAGCTCCTACAGGGATTGGGTATATCCGTAAGATTCAGGTCGGCCGGCAGGCCGCCTTCGCTGGCAAGCCAGCTCCTACACGGATTGGGGCATCACCCCCTGCTTTCCACCACTCAACAGGCCGAGCGTTAGCTCGCCTGCAGCTCTTGATCTTGATCCACCCGCCCCTTCGGGAGGCTGAGTGGAGGTGTTCATCCGGGGGTAGGCGCGCAGCGCCGTTCGACGCAGTCGAACACATCGAGAGGAGGTCGAAGCGAAGCCGACCGGAGGCGATGACCCCGGATGAATACCGGAGCGAAGGAACGCCGAGCCTAAGCGAGGGGCCGGACGCTCGGGGCGAGCGTTTTTTTGGTTACTTTTTTTAGGCGCTTGTAAAAAAAGTGACTCGCCGTAAGGGCGAAACCACAAGCCGCCGTAACCGCAAAAACGGATATGTCCCCAATCAACCCACAACATGGTCGGCCCAGAGGCCGCCAAGTCACCCCTTGACCAGATAAACAAGTGGCTGGGGAAACAGATTGTTCAGCGTCTCCAACAACCGCACGTGATAAATCGGCTTGCGAAACAAATCGAGCACCTGCAACGAGTTAGCGCAGACATTAAAATCCGCCTTTAGCAATAACAAGTAACCCACGCCTTGGCTACGGAGCAGCAGGAATCAAAGCCGTTGTGATAGTTGCAAAGAGAGTCTTGATCGAAGTGCCCACTCCGCTACTTAGCCCGGCAATTACCACGGCGACCATTGCTGCCACAATCGCATACTCAATACCCGAAGCTCCCTCGGTATCTTTCGCCAGCCCTTTATAAAAAGCGATTTCGGATTTGACCTTCTGAACAAGCTTGGAAAAAGACATGACATTCTCCTGGACGAAGGTAACCCAGCAGGTTGATCTGGGTGTCGACCAGGCCCTGCCATCCGGCGACACTCAGGTTAAGGTTGCCCCCGAGCATCTGCCCCAAAAGCAGGTTCAACGCTGCCGACTTGCTGGAGTCAACCACCAGCGCCGTACTGCCGATAGTCAGCATGGCCAGGGGTGGCAAGATGGCCGGTGCGCTGACGGCTGTCGCGCTGAGTTTGGTGGTCAGATTGACGGGGCCCGGGCTCATCAACGCATAGATGCCCGCCGCGAAACTGGTGGTTACCGTTTGGGTCACGATTACGCGAACCGCTTCTTTTTTGTTCGCATCGACCACGAAGGCGCGAAGGTTATTGGCCCCTGTCTGCAGCGAGCCGCAGGCGGTTTCCAGGGTCATGCCATCGTTGGTGTTGTATCCGTTTCGGGTGGCACTTTCGAGCGAGTAACCCGCAGCACTCATCCCCGGTGACAGGCAATCGCCATTGCGGCTGACCGCCTCGAGCGCCGCGACATCCGCCAACCGTTGTATCTCGCGCTGCTCCAGATAAAGCCTGCCGCTATCGACCACCAACAGCATGAAGCCCAGGGCCATGGTCAAGGTCAAAGCGGCCATCAGGCCAAGCGCTCCCCGTTGCCGGGCCGGGCCGCGAAACTGCATACGGGGAGACATGGCGCACTCCTTTGCCGGCGCACTGCCGGGTGCTACCTCCATTGGTGAAAAGCAGTGTAGACAAGGGTGGTCGAGGCTGCTGGCAACTAGCCACTTAAGACAATGAAAAACCCCCTGCGAAACAGGGGGTCATGAAAGCGCCAACGTCAGGTTCTGCGCGGAGGATAATTGGCCAGAATCCGGGTGACCGTTTCATGGATGGCCGTACTGCGATCCGATGGATTCGGGCTGCCGCTGAGCATTTGCTCATCGCTGCCGCGCCACACCAGCTTGCCGTCCTTGCCATCGAGCAGGTCGATCTGGATGGTCGCGACCTTGTAAGAAACCAGGCGGGTTTCGTTGTACATCGGCGCGCCATAGTAGCCATACCATGGGTTACCCCATCCGCCACCGTAGTTGGTGGTCACCTGTTGCTGGCGTTCCTCGACAATCAGGTAGGCCTGCACATTCAAATCACCCTTGGCGCCCGAGGCTGCCGGGCGCAAGCCACGCTGATCCAGTTGATCGGTCACCGCCTCGCGCACGCGTTGCTCGGTCAGGTCACTCTTGATCCGTGGATCATCGGGACGATATTGCAGAGCGGGTTCTTTCCAGCTCCAGCTGTGATAAGCCGCGAAGTCACGGCTGGCATCATAGTCGTGATTAACCTGGTTGGCGGCGCAGGCACTGAGCAGCGCGGCCACTGCCAGTAAAGCTAAACGGCGGAACATGATGATTCTCCGGTGGAAGGCATGAACCTGCGAAATGCTTCTTATCTACAGAAGCTAACTGGGAGGATACGCTGACATGGCCTTTTCCACAGCCTCCCGAATGGCATCGGTGCGCTGACTTTCACTGCCACGGTTGCTGGTTTCGGCACTGGAACTCCAGACCGGTTGACCGCTCTGGGCGTCGTACATGTCCACCTGGACGACCACAACCTCTTCCGAATAGGTGCGGATGACTGGAACCGCGGTGTACGCACCGTAACTGTTGCCGTAGTGGTTGTAGCCGCCATAACCGCCGTAGTACGCACCACCGTAATAATCGTCCCGAGCCTGACGCAAACGCGTTTCCATGCGCAGGTCGGCGCTGACGAACAGGTCTGCCGGGCGATTATCGTGCAATGGGCGCAAACCGCGTTGATCCAGCGCATTGCTGACAGCTTCGGCGACTTGTGCCGAGTCCGCCCAGGCTGTGCCAGGAGGCAGATGCCCGTCGAGCCAGGCCCAGCTGCGATAGCGCCCATAGTCGCGGACCGGCGCCGGATAGGCACTGCGGTCAAAGGTTTTGGCGGCCTCGGGCGGCGCCGGCGGCAAGGGCTTGGAGGTGGCCACATATGGGTTGGTGCCCTGGCAAGCGGTCAGCGCCAGACAGATCACCAATAACCCTGAACGACTTTTCATTTCGAGCTCCGATCAGATCGGCCGACAGATCCAGTGCAAGTAACGCCCAAGCCCGGCAAAGCTCGGATGGCGACGGTGGGCCAGTTCCATTTCCAGCAAGTCCACCAACTCGGCGCGGGCCTGGAATTCCACCGGCATGTAATCGTGAAAAACCCGCACGCCACTCTGGATTTCGACCTGCCACAGACCTTCAAGTTGCGCCGCCAATTCGCGCGGATCAAGGGGCTGTTGCGGGGTCAGGCTCTGCTTTTCACCGGCCATGTCGTTCTTGCGCATCTTGCGGAAGTGGCCCTTGAGCAAGTTGCGGTAAATCAATGCATCGCGGTTGTAGAACGCGAGGGAAAGCCAACCGTCGGCCTTGGTCAACTGATGCAGCACCGGCAGAATCGCATGGGGTTCGGCCAGCCATTCCAGTACGGCGTGGCACAGCACCAGATCGTAAGGTTCGGTAAGTTGGCCGAGCAGGTCTTGCCACGGGGCCTGGATGAACGTCGCTGTCTGCCCCGCGTCTGCAAAACGCTGGCGAGCGCCGTCGAGCATCGGCTCGGCGGGTTCGGCAAGGGTTACCTGATGGCCGCGCTCGGCCAGCCACAACGACATGTGACCAAGGCCGGCACCGATGTCCAGCACGCGCAGCGGACGATCCGGCAGGGTTTCGGACAGGTCGGCCTGCAACACCGCCAGACGGATCGCACCTTTGGCACCGCCGTAGATTTTTTCAGCGAAACGGGTCGCCAACTGATCGAAGTGACGGTCGCTCATCAGCTGAACCTCCGTTCGCTGTCCGCCAGTTTGCTGCGCACCACTTGTTCCATGTCCAGGCCCAACTCACTGCACAACAACAGCAGATACAGAACGATATCGCCAACTTCCTGCCCGGCGTGGGCAAGCTTGTCTGCCGGCAACTGGCGGGACTGGTCTTCGCTCAGCCACTGGAAAATTTCCACCAGCTCGGACATTTCCACGCTAGCGGCCATGGCCAGGTTTTTCGGGCTGTGAAATTGCCGCCAGTCATTGCGGTCACGGATGGCGTGCAGGCGTTCGGTCAGTTCAACAAGGTTCATCGGGCTCTCCTGAAGGCGTATAGCTTCAGGGGGATGACCGAGGATGGCAAGTGACAACGGTTGAGTGTCACCTTTGTTTTTTTGTCGGAGGGACTGTGCAACGCTCTATGCTAGTGGGAACTCGGCAGCATGATCGACAGCCCAAGACTCAATTCTCTTTAATCAGGACGTGCACTCCATGCAGGTAGAAGGTTTTTCCGAATGGCTCGGCCAGGTACTTGGCTCGATCATCCGTTTCATCGTTGATGGCCTCAGCGGGCTGTTCAACCTGTTGAGCAATGCCAGCAGCAATTTTGTCGAAGGCTTGTCCGGGGCGCTGGGCATGGATACATCGGTTGTCAGCATCATCACCCTGATCCTCGGGCTGATTCTGCTGTGGTCGGCGATTCGCGCCTTTCTCAATGCATCGATCATCATGGGAATCATCTGGTTGATGCTGGGTCTGTGGTTGCTCAGCTGGATCATCCACTAGACCCTGCACAAGCGCCCTCGCCACAATTGATCGCAGTTTGCTCGCGATGTGTCGTTACAATGCCGGCTCCGCCGAGGAGCCTGCATGTCCAACCTGATCGCCGACTGGCGCGACCGCCCCACCCATCGCCGGGTCTGGGCGCTGGCCGCGCCGATGATTCTCTCGAATATTTCCGTTCCGCTGGTGGCGCTGGTCGACAGCACCGTCATCGGTCACCTGCCCCATGCCCATCAACTCGGCGCCGTGGCGGTGGGTGCCAGCCTGTACACCTTTCTCGCCTGGGCCATGGGTTTTCTGCGCATGGGCACTACCGGGTTCGCTGCTCAAGCCGCCGGGCGCGGGGATGGCGCGGCGTTGCGGCAGATTTTGTTGCAAGGGTTACTGCTGGCTATGGGGCTGGCGGTCGTATTAGGTGCAGTGGGTGTACCGTTGAGCGGGGCCGCATTGCACTTCATGCAACCGTCGGCCGAACTCGATCAACTGACTCGCGAGTTTTTCCACACTCGACTATTCGGACTGCCGGCCGCACTGGCCAGTTACGCGCTGGTCGGCTGGTTCCTCGGCACCCAGAATGCCCGGGCACCGTTGGCGATTCTGCTGAGCACCAACCTGGTCAATATTGCCCTGAACCTGTGGTTCGTCCTCGGCCTGGAATGGGGCGTGGTCGGGGCCGCACGAGCCTCGGTGATTGCCGAGTGGACCGGTGCCCTGATCGGTTTGCTGATGACCCGCAAAGCCTTGCGTGCCTACCCCGGGCATATCGTCTGGGCCGCGTTGGCGGTGTGGCAGAGCTGGCGGCCGCTGCTGGCGGTGAACCGCGACATTTTCATCCGTAGCCTGGCGCTGCAATCGGTGTTTTTCCTGATCACCGTGCAAGGTGCGCGACTGGGCGATGCCACGGTCGCCGCCAACGCCCTATTGCTTAATGGCCTGTTGCTGACCGCCCACGCCCTCGATGGCCTGGCCCATGCCGTGGAAGCCCTGTGCGGGCACGCCATCGGCGCCCGCGATCGCGATGCCCTGCGCCGTTCATTGGTGGTGGCGTGTGGCTGGTCCCTGCTGGCGAGCCTGGGTTTTGCGGTGTTCTTTCTGTTCGCCGGGCATCTCTTTATCGAAATGCAGACCGACATTCAAAGCGTGCGTGACACCGCGTTCGTCTATCTGCCCTATCTCGCCGCCCTGCCGTTGATTGCGGTCTGGAGTTACCTGCTCGATGGCCTGTTCATCGGCGCCACTCGTGCCCGGGAAATGCGCAACGGCATGCTGTTGACGGTGGCACTGGCGATCCCTTTCGGCGTGTGGCTGCAGGACTGGGGCAACCATGGCCTGTGGATTACCTTCCTGTTGTTCATGTTGCTGCGCAGCCTGACGCTTGGCGTGATTGCCTGGTATCTGCGGCGCGACGATGGCTGGTTCACTCGTGCCACTCACTGATCGCGCTGCCACAGGCGACGCAAATGATCGAGGCGTTCCTGCTGGGTCCGCCCCGTCAACGGCTGCACGGACACAGCGTCAGGATGCTGCAACCGTAACGTCAACCAGTCATCGAGCACCGCACGCTGGCTGAAGCCCAGCGCCAATCCTTCCTGTAATTTGGCCCACAGGTCGCGATATTCGATAGAGGTGGCTCGGCTCCAGCGCCACGCATACTGTTCAAGCAGGCAAGTCTGAAGTTTCCCCTGTTGTCCGGCGCTGAGGTCTTCTTCGATTGCCAGCGGCCTCACCGCCAACCCCGGATTGTGCAAACATTGCCAGCCTTCACACCCCATCGCGCGATCAGCCCAGGTTCCACCGAACCAGCGTATCTGACTGATCGGTCCCAGCCAGCGGCTCAGTTCGGCGGCATCACAGGCGTCGAAAAAGTAACTTGCCGTGTTCGGGTTGTAGTAACTCAGCATCGCCCGGTGCAGACCGAAAGTGACGGTCAGCATGCGTCGCAAGTGCGCCAGCAAACGTGCGACCGATACGTCACTGACCATCAATAATCCTCGCCAGCGCTGCCCATCGACGTCGCACAAATCAGTCAGAACCGGGCAACTCATCAGATCGACAAGTACCGGTCCGTGCGTTTTCTGCGCCTGCCATTCCGTGCCTTCGAACAACCAGAACCACCGTGCCTGGGCAAACACCTGTCGCAGAATCTCTGTGGCGGGTACCGCAGCCGATGTATCGAGCAACAACCATTGCGGCGGCGAGTCACGCGTGGATGGGGTGCCAATCATAGGCTGCCGCTCTGGCCAAGCCATGTCGCCGCGCGGCAACTGCAGAGCACCTGAGCACAATGATTGAAGCTGCCGCCACCGGGCAACAGGCACAACAACATCAGAGGTTCACCGCCATGCAACCATTGCTGCAGAACCTTCTCGCTCACGGCGTCCAGTGGCGGCACGCAAGCGTCCAATTCTTCGGTAGCTTGCGGCACATGCAGCACCCCGGTGATCAACGGCTGATCCGGATCTCCTTCGATGAAGCTCACGACCAACTCGGTCCCCTCGTGCAATGTCGCGCCGGTGCTGGATTGCAGTTGTGGGTCCAGCGCCAGCCAGCAGTGGCTGGACACCGCGCCCTCCCCTTGGTAGATCCAGTCAAATTGCACCGGCACCGGCCTTTCGGGATCAGGGGTCGGCTCATCGACTTCGACCACCCACGCGCGGTGCAGGCTATGCATCCGGGGTTTGGCGGCCGGACACGGCGGCTCGAATGGTGTCGCCCAGTGAAGTGCCCGGACCTGATTGTGATAAGGCGCCGCCATGTCCTGACTGCCATGATGATCGACACTCGTCAGCAACCAACGATGATTGCATTGCGTGACCGGGTGGCCGGCCAGCGGCATCAGCTGACCGCTGCGCAGGGTTGGCAGATCGGTACGACATTGCGCCAGTTGCACGGCAGACTGATCACTGCGCTGATGCTCGAACTGACGTACTGCGGGCGCCCCCCCCTCGGTCCTGAACATCGCGAACTCGCCCACGGGAAAATCCCTTGGGGCATCGCTGAACACCAGGCAATGCAGGTTGGCATGGTGCTCGAAACGGTAATGAATTCGCTCTTCGGCACACAGACGCTGACAAAATTGCAGATCCGACTCTCGGTACTGCGTGCAGAAATCCCGAGGTGGGTATTCACCACTCAATTCGAAACGCCGTGCCTTGCCGACTATGCCGTGTTCCTTGAGAACCTGGCCGAGTATCTCCGGCACCGTGCGGCCACTGAAGATCCGTTGGCTGACGCGCTGGGCGAGACAGGCCAGCCGCGGGCCCAGACGTGCCTGACAAAGCCTGACACCCCCACCGTGATCGCGCTGGACGATTTCCTGCAATTGTCCATGCACGCAACTTCCCACTGGCCCGAAATGCAAAGCGGCGGAACGGTACAACAGGCTGGCCAGGTCAAGCATCCGATCCGCGATCAGCAATTGAATGTCGAACACAAACGGTGCACTGATGGCTTCGCTACCGGTAAAGGCCAAAACCTCAAAGACATCGTGCAAACCTGCTACATCCAGACGAAATGAAGGCTCGCTGACTGGATTGAACATCGGTTTTTTTCTCTACAGGAGGGGCGGCCGGGGATTCTCGCCGAGAGGCATGGCCGAGTAGAGAGCTGAAATACAACTTAGGAAATGACCTACGCGAAAAGAGGACCAATAGCCTGATTCGCTGAGGACGTGGGAAATTTCTCGGAAAACTAGAGAGCCGCCTCACCAGGTCATCTGAAATTTCCGCAGCAAACGGTAAATTTTCAGACAACCTGATGAGCGTAGTGCTTACCTCAGGAAGACAGGTAAGACGAGCGGGTCAGCCCCAGGCGCAGGGCATCGAGGAACTGGGTGCGCTCGGAGGCACTGATGCGGGCACTGGCGCACTTGTCGCGGTAGTGGGTCATCAGTTCTTCCGGCGACAAGTGCACGTAACGCAGCATGTCTTCGATGGTGTCGTGGGTTTCGATGCCCGCGTGATACACGCTGCCATCGGCGTTCTGGTAGATGTTCACCGAGTCGGTGTCACCGAACAGGTTGTGCATGTCGCCGAGAATTTCCTGATACGCGCCGACCAGGAACACGCCCAGCAGGTAATCCTCGCCTTCGTTCAGGGCATGCACCGGCAGACTGGTTTCGATGCTCTGCTCGTCAACGTACTGGTTGATCTTGCCGTCGGAGTCGCAGGTCAGGTCTTGCAGCACTGCACGACGCAATGGTTCTTCGTCGAGGCGGTGCAGCGGGATGATCGGCAGCACCTGATCGATGGCCCAGGTGTCCGGCAAGCTCTGAAACACCGAGAAGTTGCAGATGTACTTGTCGGCCAGCTTGTCGTTGAGTTCGTCCAGCACCTGACGGTGGGAACGCTGACGCGCCTTCAACGAGTTGTGCAGTCGACGGCATACGGCGAAGTAGCACTGCTCGGCCAGGGCTTTCTCGGCCAGGGTCAGCTTGCCGTCGGCATACTGGGAGGCAACATCGCTCATGTAGTGCGTGGCGCGCCAGTAGGTTTCGGTGACCATCTCGATGTCGGTCGGACCCAGCAGGTCCACCAGCCACTGCACGGTTTCCGGCAACGCTTCCTTGTTCTCGATCTGCGGCACGTCGTCGTTGTGTTTCTCGACGTCGGTCACCTGGATCACCAGCATCGCGTGGTGCGCGGTCAGGGAACGGCCGCTTTCGGAGAAGATGTTCGGGTGCGGCAGGCTCTGTGCATCGCAGAACTCTTTGAGCATCCCGACCACGACACCGGCGTAATCGTCCATGTCGTAGTTGATCGAACTGGCGTTACGCGAATGCGTACCGTCGTAGTCCACGCCCAGGCCGCCGCCCACGTCGATGTGATCCACTGGCAGGCCAAGGTTGCGCAGCTCGCCGTAGTAACGGATCGCTTCCTTGAAACCGTGCTGGTAGTCCGCCAGGTTGGCGATCTGCGAACCCATGTGGAAGTGCAGCAGGCGAATGCCCTGGTCCAGACCGGCAGCGCGGAAACGCTCAACCACCGACAACAGTTGCGCCGCCGACAGACCGAACTTGGATTTTTCACCACCGGTGTCCGCCCACTTGCTCGAGGCCAGCGACGACAGACGCACGCGCAGACCCACTTGAGGCTTGACCTTCAGCGAGGCCGCTTCTTCGATCACCAGGCCGACTTCGGACTCTTTCTCGATCACGATGAAGACGTTGTGGCCCAGCTTCTGCCCCATCAGCGCCAGCCGAATGAACTCACGGTCCTTGTAACCGTTGCAGACGATGGTGCCGCCCTTCGGAGCCAGTGCCAGCACCGCCAGCAACTCAGGCTTGGAGCCGGCTTCCAGACCGATGGAGACGTTCTGGGTGGCGATGATGTTTTCAATCACCGCTTCCTGCTGGTTCACCTTGATCGGGTACAGCGCGGTGTACTTGCTCTGGTACTCCAGACGCTCGATGTTCGCGTCGAATGCGCCCGTCAACTGACGCACGCGGTCTTGCAGAATGTCAGGGAAGCGCACCAGCAACGGCAGGGACAGGCCGCTTTTGCGCAGTTGGTCGACTTGCTCGAACAGATCGATTGGCGAACTGCTCGGACCGTTCGGACGAACTTCGACGCGACCGGCGTCATTGATCGCGAAATACCCGGCCCCCCAATGGCGAATCCCGTAAACACTGCGGCTGTCCGCAACTGTCCATTGGCTGCCATCGTCTTTGCGTGTGCGTCGTACGGACATCGAAGTCCCCTATAAAGAAGTCATAGTGCGTCGCCTGGGTTCAGGCCGGCGCAGTCTAAAGAATGAAAATGACGGTTCGTCAACGAGGCAATAGACCCCGCCGACCGCAGTGAGTTTAGATACCGGTCAGAACAGGCTCTGTGAAAACCATGTAGACGATGCCGGGCCTGATGTCATCAGGACCGGATCAAGCCGAGGGTGGTTTTCACAGAGGCTGCTAGCCGCCGGACTTCTTTGCCTTGAAACCGTGCTTGATCAGTTCAGCCAAGAGTAGCTCGACATGATCGCCCTGGATTTCGATGATCCCGTCTTTCAACGCCCCACCGGTCCCACAGCGTTTCTTCAACGTCGTGGCCAGTTCCTTGAGCGCGTCTTCAGCCAACGGCACGCCGGTGATGGTGGTCACCGTCTTGCCGCCACGGCCCTTGCTTTCGCGACGCACGCGAGCGATGCCGTCGCCGGCCGGGATAACGGTCTGTTTGCAGATACAGGCGTCCACCGGTTTACTGCATTCCGGGCAATGACGACCTGCGTCGGTGGAAAATACCAAGCCACCCAGGGCGGCGAAGGATGCGGCTTTTTTGGCCACCGGCAATCCTCTTTGGAGGACAAAGACTGGTCGCAGCACCTGGGCAGGGCTATCGACCGCGAAGCCCCACTCAGGCAGGGGCAGCGCTACTGAAACGGTACGACATTCATTTCACTGTAGGAGCGAGCTTGCTCCTACAGCAACAACAAGCAATACCGGTTCAGCTTGAAAAGGTCGCGCAGTGTAACGGCAAAAACGCCGATTGCTAAGAGCCAATCGGCGCCAATTTATAGCGGTTTTGCGACGTTGCTTTGTTGAGCTTTCAGATAGCGCTTCAACGCAGCCAAAGAGTCCGGGCAATAAGGCTTCTGCTCGATTTCCAGCATGACCTGATCGACGGGAATAAAGCGCGCTTCGAGCACCTCTTCCGGCTGCAGTATCAACGGCCCGTCCCAGACCGCCGAAAAGGCCGAGCACCAGAGACGATTGCCGGTGTCTTCAAAGAAAAAGTGGTCATGGGCGATCAGCTCTACGCCACTGACGCCCAACTCTTCTTCAAGCTCCCTGGCCGCCGATTCGGCGTAGGTTTCACTGGCCAGCACCATTCCACCCGCCGCCACGTCCCAATAACCGGGGTAAATCGCCTTGCTCAGCGTGCGCCGATGCACACACAGTTCACCGGCAGAGTTGAACAACATAATGTAGGTGCCGCGCCCGATCAGCCCGCGCTCGCGCAAATCGGAACGGACCAGGGCGCCGAGCAGGTTGTCCTGCTCGTCGACCCAGGCAATTTGCTCGGCATCCGAGGCCGCACGGTGCGCGGCCTCTCGCAGGTTATCGATAGAGCTATCGACCATGACTCAGCCCTGATTGAGCAGTTGACGCAAATCGATCACCGCCGCATTGGCCCGGGAAATGTAGTTGGCCATGACCAGCGAGTGGTTGGCCAGCACGCCGAAGCCGCTCCCGTTGAGAATCATCGGACTCCACACCGGCTCCTGCGACGCTTCCAGTTCACGAATGATCTGGCGCACGCTGACAGTGGCGTTCTTCTTGGCCAGTACATCGGCGAAGTCGACTTCGATGGCGCGCAGCAGGTGAGACAAAGCCCACGCCTGACCCCGGGCTTCGTAGAACACGTTGTCGATCTGCATCCACGGCGTCTCGACGATTTCTTCGTCGACCTGCGGCACTTCACCCGGCGCCACGACTTCGGTTTTCAAAGCAGTGTTGAGCTTGACCCGACCAACGCTGGCCGACAGCCGTTGCGACAGCGAACCCAGTCGGGTCCCGACATCACCCAGCCAGTTGTTGAGGTTGTCGGCGCGGGCGTAGAACAGCGCGCTTTTCTGGTTCGGGTCGGACAGGCGCGCCTGATAACGGCTCAGGGAGTTGATCCCTTCCTGGTATTCGGACTCACTGGATGGCAGCACCCAGCTTTTATTGTCGAAGTTGAAACGCGGCTCGGCCTTGGCCAGGTCGGCGTCCTCGGCGGACTGAGACTGCGAACGGGCGAAGTCTTTGCGCAACGCACGGCTCAGGTCACGGACCTGCACCAGCACGCCGTATTCCCAGCTCGGCATGTTGTCCATCCACAGGCCTGGCGGGAAACGGTCGTTGGAAATGTAACCGCCCGGCTTGGTCAGCAAAGTGCCCGCGACGGTCTTGAGCGTTTCGACCGTGGTGTAGCCGACGACCATCTGCTTGCCTTCTTTTTCAGCGGCTTGCTGGGCCGTTTGCTGAACAGGGAACAGCGCGGGCTCCTGGCTCCAGTACCATCCCAGAACACTCGCCACCAGCAAGTAGAGTCCGATCAGAGTGGCCAGCGCACGGCTGAACAACAGACCGCCCAAATAAGTGCGGGTGGCCGACTTGGGCTCAGCGGCACGTTCAGGCGCACTGCCTGCGCGGTTCTTCCAGTCCAGCATGGCGATATCCTTTCAATCACTTGAGTTCACGGTTCGACCACAACCATACAACAACGTGCCTTCGCCCGGCACGCACGCATTGCATTGATCGCAGAAATTGCCGCACGCAGGACCAAAAACCTGCGACCCGAAAAAAAACACCCATGCACCACCGAAATACGCCTATTGGTCTGGATGACGCCCCTAGGGGAATCCCTGATCCTTTTGCCGCACAAAAACGACCCGGTCAAAGAGATCAAATACACGAATCATCGCACCTGCACTGGAATTGGTCGGACCGGCGACAAAGGCCCACAGACAACGCTCACGGCCGCTCCGGCCAGACTTGCGGAGCAAAAAAATGACTGTCTGGTCACGAACTGAATGAGGTGCCCTTGCAGATTATTGATGTACCGCTCTCATGTAGCCGGAAAGTGGTGCTAGCATAGAGCCACCACTCGACCTCAGCTTGCACCCTAACCAGTAGTCAGGATATGACCGAGCCAGAAGAGCCCAGCCGCGAGCGCCTCAAGCACCACTTTGCCCAGCGGGTAATTCATCAGGCACGTCAGATCCTTGAGATATGGCAACGCCTGCAACGCAGCGAGTGGTCCACTGCCGACCTTTCGGAGTTGAGCGAGGCCAACTTGCGGCTGTTGCGATTTGCCGAGCGTTTCGAACAACCGGAACACTCGCAGCTGGCACGCCATATCGGCAAATCGCTGGAGGCCGTTGACGCCAATCGCGGGCGCCTGAGCAGCGGCCTGATCACTGATCTCAATCGCTTGATGCAGCGCCTGTCGCGTACCGGTCTGCGCCATGGCGATCAGCTCGATCAGACCTTCCTGCCACCGCTGCGCAAGCCGATCTACGTGATGTTGCAGGATCACGACCGTGCCGAGCGCCTGGCCAAGCAACTGGAGTTTTTCGGGCTCAGCGCCCAATCCCTGGAAAGCGTAGCCGCGTTTCGCTCCTCTATGGTCGAGCGGCTGCCAGCGGCGATTGTCATGGACGTTGACTTCAGTGGTCCCGGCGTTGGCCTGAAACTGGCCGCAGAAGCCCAGGAAGGCCTGGATCATCAACTGCCGCTACTGTTCTTCAGCCTGCACGAAACCGATACGCCGACCCGCCTCGCCGCCGTGCGTGCCGGTGGTCAGGAATTCCTCACCGGCACCCTCGAAGCGTCGAGCCTGCTGGAGAAAATCGAAGTCCTGACCTGCGTTGCCCAGTACGAACCTTACAAAGTGCTGATCATCGACGACTCCCGCGCCCAGGCTTTGCACACCGAACGTCTGCTCAACAGCGCCGGGATCGTCACCCGGACCTTGATCGAACCGATCCAGGCCATGGCCGAACTGGCGGACTTTCAACCCGATCTGATTATCCTCGACATGTACATGCCGGCCTGCACTGGCACGGAACTGGCCAAGGTAATCCGCCACAACGACCGCTATGTCAGCGTACCGATCATTTACCTGTCCGCCGAAGACGATCTGGACAAGCAGCTTGACGCAATGAGCGAGGGCGGCGATGACTTCCTGACCAAACCGATCAAGCCGCGGCACCTGATCACCACCGTGCGCAACCGTGCGGCCCGGGCGCGCAATCTCAAGGCGCGGATGGTCCGCGACAGCCTCACCGGCTTGTACAACCACACCCACATTCTGCAATTGCTTGAAGACTGCTCGTTTCGAGCTCGTCGCGAGCAAAAGCCGCTGAGCTTTGCCATGCTCGATATCGACCACTTCAAACGGGTCAATGACAGCCACGGTCATCCCATGGGGGACCGCGTGATCAAGAGCCTGGCGCTGTTTCTCAAGCAGCGCCTGCGCAAAACCGACTTCATCGGCCGATACGGTGGTGAGGAGTTCGCGATTGTGATGCCGGACACCGACATCGAGGCGGCCCACAACGTGCTCAACGAAATCCGCCAGCGTTTTGCCGAAATTCATTACCCGGCGCAACCCCAGGACCTCTGGTGCACATTCAGTGCCGGGGTGGTCCAGATGTGCGAAAACTCCGACAGTCTGACGATGGCCAGTCAGGCGGACGAGGCGCTTTACCACGCCAAAAATGCCGGACGCAACCGCGTACAGGCTGCTCCGGCGTCAAAGCAAAGTGCCACTTTTTTATCGGATTCGACCGATACGGTCATAACTCTGTAATAGAAACGCAATAACTTCAGGCGCTTACCGTTTTTGCCGTTGGTAGTCCCGAAATGCGCCTGAAGCTGCTGACCAATCTCAATACCCTCCTGTTGGTGGCCGTCTGCGTGGCCCTCGGCATCACGCTGTGGTGGTCGCAAAAAGCCCTTGAGCGCCCGTATTTGTTGATGGAGCGCTACCTGGGCCTTTCCCGGTCATTTCAAAATGAAGTGGTGCGCAGCGTTGAAGACTATCTCGCAAGCGGCGATGCCCTACGCCTGAGCAGTGCCAGCCAGGCCATCGACCGCCTGCAAAAGGAGCTCGGCGAATTACCGCCGGCACTGGCGCAGACCTTGCTCCCCAGCCTCTCAAACTTGAGTGAGTTCAGCAAAACCGAGCTGCTGGCGGCCGGCAAACTCGCCGGCGATCCGCAGGCGCTATTACTGCAAGCCGAACGGGAACTCGGCGCCAGCCTTGATCAACTCAACCAGTACGCCAGCGGCAACGCGGCCTATCTGGCGCCACTGCTCATCGCCTCGCAACATCTGGCCAAACTGTCGCTTGCCCGGGACAAGCTGGTCAGCAGCGGTCGCAGCGAATTGGCCGCCGATGTCGAACGAGAAGTCGCCAACATTCGCGCCCAAGCGGAAAAACTCGACGCCCTGCCGTTGCTCGGCGTGACCGCCAGCAGCGAATCGAGCACCGATGATTTCGCTTCGATGATGGGTCTGGAGAACACTGAAAAGGCCGCAGCCGAAGATGCCGGCGTTGGGCTCAAACGCGAACTCAACAGTCTGCTCAGCCGTTACCCGGCCGAACTCGCGCGCACCCGCGATCAAATCCGCAAACGCGCCGAACTCAGTACGGCGACGCACCTGAAAATCTCCTACGTGCAGC
Organism: Pseudomonas sp. P1.8; assembly: GCF_001269805.1. NCBI lineage: Bacteria > Pseudomonadati > Pseudomonadota > Gammaproteobacteria > Pseudomonadales > Pseudomonadaceae > Pseudomonas > Pseudomonas sp. P1.8. The sequence continues at coordinate 249,208 of NZ_LHVM01000004.1, read as the reverse complement.
AGGCCATCGCCGGACTGGAGCCCGTGGTGCGTGCCCAGCACGGGCAGATCCAGAGTGAAGTGCGACTCATGCAAGGGATAATGATCGGTCTGATCTTGCTGATCGCCCTGCTGATCGACACGTTGCAACGCAAGCTCGCCCGGACCCTCACCAACCTTGCTCCGGCTCTGTCGACCTGGGCTGAAGGCGACTTCAGCCGGGATATCCAACTGGGCAACAGCAACCGCGAATTGCATGACATTGAAGCGTCTCTCAATCGCCTGCGTGCCTATCTGGTGGACCTGGTGGGAACGATTCGCCGCAATGCCGAGCTGGTGGCCGGCAGCAGCCGGACGCTGGCCGACCTCAGCAATGACCTGCATGACGGGGCGGAACATCAGGCCGGTGATACGGCGCTGATTCGTGATTCACTCAGCGAACTGGAGGCCACCATTCAACAAGTGGCCGGCGACGCCAGCCAGGCCGCCGACGCCAGCCGTCACGCGGGGCTGGCGGTCGAGCATGGGCAGAAAGTCATTGGCTTGAGTCTTACTGGCCTGCATGCGTTGGTGGGCGAAGTGCAAGGCAATGCGCAAATGATTGAGCACCTGGCCGAGGAGTCCGCCACGATCGGCGGCGTATTGACGGTCATTCGCTCGATTGCCGAGCAGACCAACCTGCTGGCGCTCAACGCCGCCATTGAAGCGGCTCGCGCCGGAGAAATGGGCCGAGGGTTTGCCGTGGTCGCGGAAGAGGTTCGGTCACTGGCGCAACGCACTGCCGGGGCCACAGCCGAGATCCAGACCTTGATCGCCGGCCTGCAAACCGCCGCGCGGCAGTCGGTAGTGGGCATGCGCGCCCAGGTCGAACACGCTGAAGCCACCGCCAGCCAGGCTCAAGCAGCCGATGGCGCGCTGGATAAAATCGTCGCGGCGATCCAGACCATTTCCGACACGGCGGTACGCATCGCCGATATCACCGCCCAGCAAAGCGGCGCTGTCAGCGAGATACGCGATCACAGCGAGCGAATTCACCAGCTGGGTGGGGATAACTTGCTGCGCATTGGCGAAGGGCGTGAGCAGGGAGAGAACCTGCTGGTACTGGGTGGGCGCCTGCATACTGCCGTTCAGGCTTTTCGCGTCTGACAGACCGCCTTCGCAAGCAGGCTCGCTCCTGCATGTGTTTTGTGAACTGTAGGAGCTGCCGAAGGCTGCGATCTTTTGACCTTGCAGTTGAGAGGCAAAATCAAAAGATCGACGCCTTGGGCAGCTCCTGTTTCGATGCGACCCTACTCTCTCAGCTATCATCCCCCCAATTCCGATACGCGAGATTGTCATGCGCCGTTTGCTCTACCTGCTGCTTTTAGTCTTCGCCTTGCCGGTCACCGCCACCGGTTTGCTGGAGAGCCGACCCAGTTCCACTCTGGGCTCGATCAACAACAGCGCAGACTTTTTGCCGGTGCGCGAAGCCTTTCAGCTGAGTCTGGTCGACAGTACGCCGCAATCGATCAAACTGCGTTTTGTCGCCACCGAGGGCTACTACCTCTATCGCCATCGATTTCAATTTCGTGCCGATCCGGCCGACGCCCTGCTCGGCACGGCACGCCTGCCCGACGGGCAAAAAAAGCACGATGAGTATTTTGGCGATGTAGAGGTCTATCACGGCATTCTCGACGTCGAGCTACCGCGCACTGACTCACGCGCTTTCACCCTGGTCGTGACGTATCAGGGCTGCGCCGACAAAGGCCTGTGCTATCCGCCCGAAACCGAGCGCCTGAGCATCAGTGACAGTAGCGCCGCAGGGACTCCCTACAACTGGAGCTGGCGAGAACTGGCGCTGTTCTTCCTCGCCGGTCTGGGCCTGACGTTCACGCCCTGCGTGCTACCGATGCTGCCGATTCTGTCGGGCGTTGTCTTGCGCGGTCAGGTGGGCGGCTTGCGCGGGTTCAATCTTTCGCTGGCGTACGTGCTGCCAATGGCTGCCTGCTTCGCCCTGCTCGGCGCCTTGATGGGGATGTTCGGCGCGCAGTTGAATCTTCAGGCACGCCTCCAATCCGCTTGGGTGCTGGTGCCGTTCGCGATGTTTTTTGCAGTGTTTGCCCTGGCGATGTTCGGCGTATTTGAACTGAAGTTGCCGCAAGCCATCAGCAGTCGCCTGGACCGCATCGCCGGCCGCACCGAGGGCGGCTCCCTGTGGGGTGCCGCGGTGTTGGGCGTAGTGTCCAGCCTGCTGGTTTCGCCCTGCGTTTCGGCGCCCCTGGCCGGTGCATTGTTGTACATCAGCGCCAGTGGTGATGCCTTGGGCGGTGGAATCAAACTGTTCATGCTCGGCCTCGGCATGGGCGCCCCGCTGCTGCTGGTGGCCACAGGCGGCGCGGCCTGGTTACCGAAAAGCGGACCCTGGCTGGTCTACGTAAAAAATGCGATTGGCGTGTTGCTGCTGGGCCTGGCAATCGGCTTGCTCAGCCGTGTCTTGCCCGGCCAGGTCACCTTGCTGATGATCGGCTTGCTGGCCGGCGGTGTCGGGTTATTCATGGGCGCGCTGGAGTTCGTCTACAAACCGCCGAGAAAACGCCTGGGACAGTTGCTCGGGATGTTTTTGCTCTTTTATGCGCTGTCCTGCTGGTACGGTGCGTTCAGTGGCCAGACCGACCCGTTCAATCCAATTGGCCAGCCGCGCATCGCCGCAGGTGCCGCCCAAGCGCAAAGCATCAGTGCCTGGCAAACCGTCAGCACTCCGGCGGATCTGGATCAGGTACTCAGCCAAGCACGATCCTCCAACACGCCGCTGTTGCTCGATTGGTACGCCGATTGGTGCATCAGCTGCAAAGTCATCGAACATGAAGTGCTAAACGATCCGATCGTCGTCGAACGCCTCAAGGGCTACCGGCTGATCCGCTTCGACATCACCGCCAGCAACGCCGAACAACGCGCCCTGCTCGACCACTATCAGCTGTTCGGACCTCCGGCGCTGATGTTTTTCGGCAAGGACGGTGCGGAACGCGCCGATGTTCGGGTGATCGGCGAGATCAACGCAAAAAACTTCGCCGAACGTGTTGCGAAGGCTAATGACCAGAATTAATCAAGCAGTCATATATTTTGCGCAAACATCGGGCATCGTGCTGGCTATTGCAGAGAACTGGACAGTCATAAAGGCTTTGCGGCATAGTCGCCGGGTTCTGACAATTGCACACGGATAACAAAGGAACAGCCGATGGCGACGCTACTCGTTCTGCACGGACCCAACCTGAATTTGCTTGGCACCCGTGAACCGGGCACCTATGGCGCTACGACTCTGGCGCAGATCAACCAGGACCTGGAACGCCGCGCCCGCGAAGCCGGCCACCATTTGCTGTACCTGCAAAGCAATGCCGAGTACGAATTGATCGATCGCATCCACGCTGCGCGCAGCGAAGGTGTGGACTTCATTTTGATCAATCCAGCAGCTTTTACGCATACGAGTGTCGCATTACGTGACGCGCTGCTGGCGGTGAGCATCCCATTCATCGAAGTGCATTTGTCTAACGTGCACAAACGCGAACCTTTCCGCCATCACTCTTACTTCTCCGATGTAGCGGTGGGAGTGATCTGCGGCCTTGGCGCCAGCGGTTACCGACTGGCCCTGGAGGCCGCCCTGGAACAGCTTGAACAACAAGTTAACCGCCCCTGACCGACCCTTGGGAGTTGATGATTCATGGATATCCGTAAAGTTAAGAAACTGATCGAATTGCTGGAAGAGTCCGGCATCGACGAGCTCGAGATCAAGGAAGGCGAAGAGTCCGTACGCATCAGCCGTCACAGCAAGACCCCGGCTCAGCAGTACTACGCGCCGGCTCCAATGCCAGCTCCGGCTGCCGCGCCTGTCGCTGCCGCCGCTCCAGCTGCCGCTGCCGCCCCTGCTGCTCCGGCCGCCCCTGCACTGAACGGCACCGTTGCCCGTTCGCCGATGGTCGGTACGTTCTACCGCAAATCTTCGCCATCCTCGCCGTCCTTCGTTGAAGTCGGTCAGACCGTGAAGAAAGGCGACACCCTGTGTATCGTTGAAGCCATGAAGATGATGAACCACATCGAAGCTGAAACCAGCGGTGTGATCGAATCCATCCTCGTTGAAGACGGCCAGCCGGTTGAGTACGACCAACCGCTGTTCACCATCGTTTGAACCGCGGAGAGCCTTTGATGACTGCGAAGTTGGAAAAAGTTCTGATCGCCAACCGCGGTGAGATCGCCCTGCGGATCCTGCGCGCCTGCAAAGAGATGGGCATCAAGACCGTCGCCGTTTACTCCAAGGCTGACAAGGAACTGATGCACCTGGGCCTGGCAGACGAATCCGTCTGCATCGGTCCGGCATCGGCCGCCCACTCCTACCTGCACATTCCGGCAATCATCGCCGCGGCCGAAGTGACGGGCGCCACTGCCATTCACCCTGGCTACGGCTTCCTTGCGGAAAACGCCGACTTCGCCGAGCAGGTCGAAAACTCCGGCTTCGCTTTCATCGGTCCAAAAGCCGAAACCATTCGCCTGATGGGCGACAAGGTTTCGGCCAAGCACGCGATGATCGCCGCTGGCGTACCGACCGTTCCGGGCTCTGACGGCCCGCTGCCGGAGGACGAAGAAACCGCTCTGCGCATTGGTCGTGAAGTCGGTTACCCGGTGATCATCAAGGCCGCCGGCGGCGGTGGTGGTCGCGGCATGCGCGTTGTGCACAAGGAAGAAGACCTGATTTCCTCGGCACAACTGACCCGCTCCGAAGCAGGCGCGGCGTTCGGCAACCCGATGGTCTATCTGGAAAAATTCCTGACCAACCCACGTCACGTGGAAGTTCAGGTTCTTTCCGACGGCCAGGGCCAGGCCATCCATCTGGGTGACCGCGATTGCTCGCTGCAACGTCGCCACCAGAAAGTCCTCGAAGAAGCGCCGGCACCGGGCATCGACGAGCAGGCTCGCCAGGAAGTCTTCGCCCGCTGCGTCAAGGCGTGCATCGACATCGGTTACCGTGGCGCCGGCACTTTCGAGTTCCTCTACGAAAACGGTCGCTTCTACTTCATCGAGATGAACACTCGTGTCCAGGTAGAGCACCCGGTTTCGGAAATGGTCACCGGTATCGACATCGTCAAGGAGATGCTCAGCATCGCCGCCGGCAACAAGCTGTCGTTCACCCAGGATGACGTGGTCATCCGCGGTCACGCGCTGGAATGCCGGATCAACGCCGAAGACCCGAAGACCTTCATGCCGAGCCCGGGCACGGTCAAGCACTTCCATGCACCAGGCGGCAACGGCGTTCGCGTCGATTCGCACCTGTACAGTGGATATGCCGTTCCGCCGAACTACGATTCGTTGATCGGCAAGCTGATCACCTACGGCGCAACCCGTGACGAAGCCATGGCGCGCATGCGCAATGCGCTGGACGAAATCGTGGTCGACGGGATCAAGACCAACATCCCGTTGCACCGCGACCTGACCCGCGACGAAGGCTTCTGCAAAGGGGGTGTGAACATTCACTACCTCGAGCACAAGCTGGCTGGCGAGAAGCACTAAGCTTCGACCCTATCAACAAAGCCGCCTTCGGGCGGCTTTGTTGTTTAAGATCAGAAGATCGCAGCCTGCGGCAGCTCCTACATCTGGAATGCGTTCCCCTGTAGGAGCTGCCGCAGGCTGCGATCTTTTTGCTTCACCCCTATAGTCGTCATCTGCGCCGCGCTCGCGTAAACTTGCGCGCTTCTCGCAGACCGCTAGGCTGCAATCTATATTTTTCAAAGGTGCCCGCCATGCCTTGGCTGCAAGTACGTCTCGCCATCAGCCCAGAACAAGCCGAAACCTACGAAGACGCTTTCCTTGAGGTCGGGGCCGTCTCGGTGACCTTCATGGACGCCGAAGATCAGCCGATCTTCGAGCCGGAACTCAATACCACGCCGCTGTGGTCCCACACGCATCTGCTGGCCCTGTTCGAAGGTGGCACCGAAGCCGCCAGCGTACTGGCTCATCTCGAATTGCTCACCGGCGGCCCACTACCCGAACATCACAGCGAAGTGATCGAAGACCAGGACTGGGAACGCACGTGGATGGACGGTTTCCAGCCGATGCGTTTTGGCCAGCGCCTGTGGATCGTGCCGAGCTGGCACGCCGCGCCTGAGCCGGATGCGGTCAATCTGCTGCTGGATCCGGGCCTCGCATTCGGCACCGGCACCCACCCGACCACCGCGCTGTGCCTTGAATGGCTCGATGGCCAGGAGCTGAAAGACTGCAACGTGCTGGACTTCGGTTGCGGCTCGGGGATTCTGGCGATTGCCGCCCTGCTGCTGGGTGCCAGGGAAGCCGTGGGCACCGACATCGACGTGCAGGCGCTGGAAGCCTCGCGCGACAACGCCGGACGCAACAACATTGCCGAGCACCTGTTCCCGCTGTACCTGCCGGAAGATCTGCCGCAGGTTCCGGCGGACGTACTGGTCGCGAACATTCTCGCCGGCCCTCTGGTATCCCTGGCACCACAACTGACCCGCCTGGTGAAATCGGGCGGGCGTCTGGCGCTTTCCGGCATACTCGCCGAGCAAGGCGATGAAGTGGCTGCCGCGTACGCCAAAGACTTCGATCTGGACCCGATCGCCAATCGCGATGGCTGGGTGCGAATCACTGGCCGTCGGCGCTAGAATGAGCGCCTGCATATTCCGGATCGCCGCATGACCGACAGTTTCGTCACCCAGTGCCCGCATTGCCAAACCAGCTTTCGCGTCAGTCATGCCCAGTTGAGCGTGGCGCGGGGGGTGGTTCGTTGCGGCTCGTGCCTGCAGGTGTTCAATGCCGCCAAGCAGCTGCTTGAGCAAGCCGGCAAGCAAGCCCCGGCAGCAGCACCACCGGCTATTACCGAGATCCTCCCCGAGCCCCGCGCCATTAGCCAAAAGCAATGGCGCGCGGCCGAACTGGATCTGGATAGCCTGGACCTTGACGAAGAGCTTGCCCGACTCGAACAGCGGGAAATCCAGCCCGCCACCGAACTCGGTCGACATCGTGACGAATCGCTGAGCGCCCGTCGCGACTCCGCCGAGCAGGACGAGGAGCCATGGTCCGACAGCCTGTTCAGCGAATCGGCCGCCGATCGCGCTCGATCCGAGGAATCCCTCGATAGTTTCGAAGCCCCTGAACCGGCGGAATCAAAAACCGTTTCGCGCACCGAACCCTCGCTATCCCTGGAGCCGGTTGAACTGGACGACGAACCGCCCCAACTGCTCTTGCACGACCCGCTCGACAAACCACTCAACCATGAGCGCCTGTCAGCAACCGACGAGCACGAAATCGACGACGCACTGCCAACGGTCGAACCGCTGCGCCAGCGCCGCGAACGCAACGAACCCGGCGTGCGCTCCGAAGTGCTCCAGGACCTGACCGACGATCCGCTGCAACTGGACTGGCAAAAACGCCGCTCTCCCTGGGGTCGCCGCCTTCTCTGGCTGTTGCTGACCCTGCTCGCCGCCGGCGCGCTTGCCGGGCAGTACATCGCCTATCACTTCGACGAACTCGCGCGACAGGATCAATACCGCCCATGGTTCCAGCAACTGTGTCCGCAAATCGGTTGCGACGTGCCGTCCAAGGTAGACATCGCAAAAATCAAAAGCAGCAACCTGGTCGTGCGCAGCCATCCGGAGTTCAACGGCGCGCTTGTGGTCGATGCCATCATCTATAACCGCGCCCCGTTCTCCCAACCCTTCCCGCTGCTGGAACTGCGCTTTGCAGACCTCAACGGCCACCTGATCGCCAGCCGTCGCTTCAAACCCGGCGAGTATCTCAATGGCGAACTCCAGGGCAAGGTGGAGATGCCGCCGCAGACGCCGATCCACATCGCACTGGACATCCTCGATCCTGGCGCAAAAGCGGTGAACTACAGCTTGAGCTTTCACTCGCCAGAGTGAATCGCTTCCCCGCTCAGGGATTGACGTCGGCTTTCTGACTTTCAGCCTGCGGACCAAACCACTGGTAATAACAGAATAACTGTTCAGATTTTGTTCAATTCAGCCTTTATCCAGTCATCGAGAGCGGGTATCATGCCAACCCTTTTTCGAACTCTCATGATCCGGCCCCACAACAGGGAAGTCCTATGTCGGCGGTACGCATCGGTCCATACACATTACAAAACAGCTTGATCCTCGCCCCGATGGCGGGTGTCACTGACCAACCCTTTCGTCAGCTGTGCAAGCGTTTGGGCGCGGGACTCGTAGTCTCGGAAATGGTTACCAGCGACATGAGTTTGTGGAACACCCGCAAATCGCGCATGCGCATGATCCACGAAGGCGATCCCGAGCCACGCTCGGTACAGATCGCCGGTGGTGATGCTCAGATGCTGGCGGATGCAGCCCGAGCCAACGTAGAACTGGGCGCACAGATTATTGACATCAACATGGGCTGTCCGGCGAAGAAGGTCTGCAACAAGGCTGCCGGCTCCGCGTTGCTGAAGGATGAAGCACTGGTCACCGAGATCCTGCAGGCTGTTGTGGCTGCGGTTGATGTGCCGGTAACCCTGAAGATCCGGACCGGTTGGGACCGGGACAACAAGAACGGCCTGACGGTGGCGAAGATCGCCGAACAGGCAGGCATTACGGCGCTGGCAGTGCATGGCCGCACCCGAGCCGACCTGTACACCGGTGAAGCCGAGTACGACACGATTGCTGCGATCAAGCAGGCCGTGTCAATCCCGGTTTTCGCCAATGGCGATATCGATTCGCCTGAGAAGGCCCGGTACGTGCTCGACGCGACCGGTGTCGACGGCCTGTTGATTGGCCGGGCTGCCCAGGGGCGGCCGTGGATTTTTCGCGAGATCGATCATTTCCTGCGTACCGGCGAGAAGCTCCCGGCGCTGGAACTGATCGAGGTGGAACGCATTCTGCTAGAGCATCTGGCTGCCCTGCACGCTTTCTATGGCGATGTCATGGGTGTCCGTATCGCTCGAAAGCATGTGGGCTGGTATCTCGCAACCTTGCCGGGCGCCAGGGAATTTCGCGCCCACTTCAATCGTTTGGATGGTACGGAAACACAATGCGCCAACGTTCGGGAGTTTTTTGCCGAGCGTTACAAGAGCCTGACAGGGGACGGAGAAGGGGTGGCCGCATGACGATGATGACCGAGACTTTAGTGAGTGGAACAACACCCGTGAGCGACAACGTAAATTTGAAACAGCACCTCAATACGCCAAGCGAAGAAGGCCAGACCCTTCGCGGGAGTGTCGAGAAGGCGCTGCACAATTATTTCGCCCACCTTGAGGGCGCTGCCGTCACGGATGTGTACAACCTGGTGCTCTCCGAAGTCGAGGCTCCCCTGCTCGAGTGCGTGATGAACTACGTCAAGGGCAACCAGACCAAGGCCAGCGAGATGCTCGGACTGAACCGTGGCACGCTGCGCAAGAAACTCAAGCAGTACGATTTGCTGTAAGCATTCAATCAAACCAGAAAGGCGCCCGCGTAGAACCGGTCGCCTTTTTTGCTGACTCCTTTGCTTTTGATGGAAATTGAGATGACCGACCAGACTACCCGCCTGCCGATCCGCCGCGCCTTGATCAGTGTTTCCGACAAGACCGGGATCCTCGAATTCGCCAAGGAGCTTGAAGCCCTGGGCGTCGAGATCCTCTCCACCGGCGGGACGTTCAAGCTGCTGCAGGACAACGGCGTTGCCGCAGTGGAAGTCGCGGATTACACCGGCTTTGCCGAAATGATGGACGGCCGGGTGAAGACCCTGCACCCGAAAATCCACGGCGGCATCCTCGGTCGTCGCGGTATCGACGACGCCATCATGAACGAGCACGGCATCAAGCCGATCGACCTGGTAGCGGTCAACCTGTACCCGTTCGAAGCCACCATCAACAAGCCAGGCTGCGACCTGCCGACCGCCATCGAAAACATCGATATCGGCGGCCCGACCATGGTCCGTTCCGCAGCAAAAAACCATAAAGACGTGGCCATCGTGGTCAATGCCAGCGATTACGCCAGCGTCCTGGAAGGCCTCAAGGCCGGCGGCCTGACCTACGCTCAGCGCTTTGACCTGATGCTCAAGGCGTTCGAGCACACCGCGGCCTACGACGGCATGATCGCCAACTACATGGGCACTGTGAATCAGACTGCCGAGACACTGAGCACCGAAGGACGCAGCGAATTCCCGCGCACCTTCAACAGCCAGTTCATCAAGGCCCAGGAAATGCGCTACGGCGAGAACCCGCACCAGAGCGCAGCGTTCTACGTTGAAGCCAAGCCTGCCGAAGTGGGCATCGCCACTGCGACCCAGCTGCAAGGCAAAGAACTGTCGTACAACAACGTGGCCGACACCGATGCCGCACTGGAATGCGTGAAGAGCTTCGTCAAGCCGGCCTGCGTGATCGTCAAGCACGCCAACCCGTGCGGCGTAGCCGTCAGCCCGGACGCTGAGGGTGGCATCCGTCAGGCCTACGAACTGGCCTACGCCACCGATACCGAATCCGCCTTCGGCGGCATCATCGCCTTCAACCGCGAACTGGATGCCGAAACCGCCAAGGCCATCGTCGAGCGTCAGTTCGTTGAAGTGATCATAGCGCCTTCGGTCAGCGAAGAAGCCCGCGCCATCGTGGCGGCCAAAGCCAACGTGCGCCTGCTGGCCTGCGGCGAGTGGTCAGCTGATCGCGCCGCTGCCTGGGATTACAAGCGCGTGAACGGCGGCCTGCTGGTACAGAGCCGCGACATCGGCATGATCGGCGCCGATGACTTGAAAGTGGTCACCAAACGCGCCCCGAGCGAGCAGGAAATCAATGACCTGATCTTCGCCTGGAAAGTCGCCAAGTACGTGAAGTCCAACGCCATCGTCTACGCCAGGAATCGCCAGACCATCGGTGTCGGCGCCGGCCAGATGAGCCGCGTGAACTCGGCGCGCATTGCTGCTATCAAGGCCGAGCACGCTGGCCTGCAGGTAGCCGGTTCGGTGATGGCTTCCGACGCTTTCTTCCCGTTCCGCGACGGTCTGGACAATGCAGCCAAGGCGGGCGTGACTGCCGTGATTCAGCCAGGCGGCTCGATGCGTGATGCTGAAGTGATTGCTGCTGCCGACGAAGCCGGTATCGCGATGGTGTTCACCGGCATGCGCCACTTCCGTCACTGACAGCACAGCATTCCCCCTGTAGGAGCGAGCTTGCTCGCGAAGAACGACTAGACGCCACAGTGTTTCAGACACCCCGCGTTATCGTTAACCACCATCGCGAGCAAGCTCGCTCCTACAGTTCCCAGATTTGCGTCATCCGAGGTTTTTGAAATGAATGTTTTGATCATTGGCAGCGGTGGCCGTGAACACGCACTGGCCTGGAAAGTGGCTCAGGATCCGCGCGTGCAGAAAGTGTTCGTAGCCCCGGGCAACGCCGGTACCGCCATCGAAGCCAAATGCGAGAACGTCGCCATCGACGTGCTGGCGCTTGAGCAGCTGGCAGACTTTGCCGAAAAGAACGTTTCCCTGACCATCGTCGGCCCCGAAGTGCCGCTGGTTGCCGGTGTTGTGGACCTGTTCCGCAGCCGTGGCCTGGATTGCTTCGGTCCGACCGCAGGCGCCGCACAGCTGGAAGGCTCGAAAGCCTTCACCAAAGATTTCCTGGCGCGCCACAAGATCCCGACCGCCGACTACCAGAACTTCACCGAGATCGAGCCGGCCCTGGCTTATCTGCGTGAAAAAGGTGCGCCAATCGTGATCAAGGCCGACGGTCTGGCTGCCGGTAAAGGCGTGATCGTCGCCATTTCCCTGGCCGAAGCCGAAGACGCCGTGCGTGACATGCTCGCCGGCAATGCCTTTGGCGACGCAGGTTCGCGGGTCGTCATCGAAGAATTCCTCGACGGCGAAGAAGCCAGCTTCATCGTGATGGTCGACGGCAAGAACGTGCTTCCGATGGCCACCAGCCAGGACCACAAACGCGTCGGCGACGGCGACACGGGCCCTAACACTGGCGGCATGGGCGCCTACTCCCCTGCTCCGGTCGTCACCGCCGAGGTGCACAAGCGCGTCATGGACCTGGTGATCTGGCCAACCGTGCGTGGCATGGCTGAGGAAGGCAACGTCTACACTGGCTTCCTGTATGCCGGACTGATGATTGACAAGGCTGGCAATCCGAAAGTTATCGAGTTCAACTGCCGCTTTGGCGACCCGGAAACCCAACCGGTCATGCTGCGCTTGCAGTCGAGCCTGGTACTGCTGGTCGAAGCGGCACTGGCGCAGGCACTGGACAAGGTCGAAGCGCAATGGGATCCACGTCCGAGCGTCGGTATCGTATTGGCTGCGGGCGGCTATCCTGGTGACTACACCAAAGGCGCAGCCATCAATGGCCTGGATGCGGCGGCAGCAATGGAAGGCAAGGTCTTCCATGCCGGTACTGCGCTCAAGGATGGTCAGGTCGTAACGGCCGGTGGTCGGGTACTTTGCGCCACCGCCATGGGTGCGAGCGTCGACGCTGCCCAGCAGCAAGCGTACAAACTGGCAGCCCGTATTGATTGGGAAGGCTGTTTCTATCGTAAGGACATTGGCTACCGTGCCATTGCCCGCGAGCGTGGCGAAGATCAGGAATAAGGTAAACACCGCGCCAGGCAACGGACCCGACTCCTTGCCTGGCTATTCCGGCGCCGCGCATCGTTATATTCTGGCATCAACCTAAGAAGGGATTTCGCCGTGCGCTGGCTCAGGATTGCCATAAGTTTAACCGTCACGCTGCTGACCTTGCTCTGCATGCTACCGGCCCAGGCCGAGCAAGGCAGTGGCTGGGCGGTATTGCTCGACGAACAGGGCGATCTGCAACTGAGCGACATCCGTTCTGCCCGCTACACCAATCAATTCAGCCCTATCGAACTCGACCGCCTCAAGGCAGCCGAGCCCGACGGCGCGTTATGGCTGCGATTCAGGCTCTCCCCCGGCAAGCATGAGCAGTTGCTGCGGGTGTTCGCCCCCGACCTGCGCCAACTCAATATGTATGTGCTGGACGGCGACAAGCTGATCGAGCACTCCAGCACGGGCAACGAACAGCCACAGGCTGCACGACCACTGCCAAGCAGTGACTTCATGTTGCCTCTGCCAGAAAGCGACACCCCCCTCGACGTCTACCTGCGAATCACCTCTGGCCATCAATTGAGGCCCTACATCACCCTGCAAGCGGCCGTCATGACCGCCGCCAATCAAAGCCAGACGCTGGTTTACGGACTGCTGTTCGGTTGCATCACAATGCTGATCCTGCACAACCTCCTGCGCTATACCTACACCCGCTCTCGCAGCAGTCTCTGGGTAGCGGCGTGCGAGGGCTTGCTGATGCTGAGCATGCTGTTGCTGCTGAACCTCGCCGGGCCATGGCTGCCAGACTGGTACGCACTGCAAGCGCCAGGCGCCTATCTGGCGTTATTGCTGACAGCACCTTGCGGCCTGATGCTGACAAACCGGTTCTTCGCCCCTCTTGGCCCGCATCCGCTGAACAAGCTGATAATGGGCGAGGTGCTACTCATCACCTCCTGTGGCCTGATGCTGTTGTTCGTCAACACCTTGCCACTGAACTTCATCACCTACGCACTGGTGGCCCTGGCTGGGCTCACCATGCTGTTCGTCAGCGCCTATCACTGGCAAAAAAATTATCGTCCGGCACGGTTTTTTGTGGCGGCAATGATTGTATTCAACCTCGGTACGCTGATTATCCTCCCTGCGCTGCTGGGACTGACGTTGATTGAACCCCACGGGTTGATCACCATCCTGCTGATATTCATCTGCATCAGTGGTTTGCTGATGAGCACCGCATTGAGCGAGCGTCAGCGCAGCATCACCGAGAATCGCTTCAGCATCAGTCGCGATCTTGCGGCCAGCAATGCCGAGATCAATGCCAAGGCAGAATTCCTGGCGAAGATAAGCCATGAAATTCGCACTCCGATGAACGGCGTGCTGGGCATGACCGAGTTGCTTCTGGGTACGCCGCTCTCGGTCAAGCAGCGCGACTACGTACAGACCATCCACAGTGCCGGCAACGAACTGCTGACGCTGATCAACGAAATTCTCGACATTTCCAAGCTCGAGTCAGGGCAGATTGAACTCGATGATGTGCAGTTCGATCTCAACGCGTTGATCGAAGATTGCCTGAGTATTTTTCGCGCCAAGGCCGAACAGCAGAACGTCGAGCTGATCAGCTTTATTCAGCCACAGGTTCCGCGGGTCATCAGCGGTGACCCGACGCGACTTCGCCAGACCCTGCTGAGCCTGCTTGAAAACGCCTTGAAGAAAACCGACGAGGGCGAAATCCTGATCGTCGTGGCACTCGACGAACGCACCACCAAACCGCGCCTGCGCATCGCCGTACAGGACAGCGGCGAGCCCATGAATGCCGAGGAACGCGATGCGCTGATGCACGCCGAACTGCATAGCAGACACTTTCTTTCCGCTACTCACCTGGGTGGTAACCTGGGGCTGGTGATCGCCCGCCAATTGATTCGCCTGATGCAAGGAGAGTTCGGCATCAAGAGCGGCTCCAATCAGGGCAGTACTTTATGGCTGACATTGCCACTGGATCCGGATCGTCTCGAGCATCCGACCTCGGACCTCGACGGCCCGCTGCAGGGTGCGCGTGTACTGGTGGTAGATGACAACGACACCTGTCGCAAGGTGTTGGTGCAGCAGTGCACGGCCTGGGGCTTGAACGTCAGCGCTGCACCGTCCGGCAAGGAAGCGCTGGCGCTGCTACGCACCAAGGCACACCTGCGCGATTATTTCGACGTGGTCCTGCTCGATCAGAACATGCCCGGCATGACTGGCATGCAACTGGCCGCCAAGATCAAGGAAGACCCAAGCCTGAACCACGACATCCTGTTGATCATGCTGACCGGCATCAGCAATGCGCCCAGCAAGATCATTGCCCGCAACTCCGGGATCAAACGCATCCTCGCCAAACCGGTTGCCGGGTACACGCTCAAAACGACCCTGGCCGACGAATTGACACAGCGCAACAAGGGCCTGGTTCTCACCCAGCAACCGCAAAACGCTGGCCCCCTGCCGGTCAAGGTTCCCAGTGATTTCCGTATTCTCGTCGCCGAAGACAACAGCATTTCAACCAAGGTCATCCGAGGCATGCTGGGCAAGCTCAACTTGCAACCGGACACCGCCAGCAATGGCGAGGAAGCCTTGCAGGCGATGAAGACCCAACATTACGACCTGGTGCTGATGGACTGTGAAATGCCAATCCTGGACGGCTTCTCCGCCACCCAGCAATTGCGCGCGTGGGAGGTGGGTAATCAACGGCCCCGTACACCTGTAGTGGCGCTGACTGCGCACATTCTCGCGGAACACAAGGAACGAGCGCGGCAGGCTGGCATGGATGGACACATGGCCAAACCGGTCGAGCTCTCGCAGCTGCGCGAATTGATCGAACACTGGGTTGCCCAGCGTGATCAGCACAATCGTGCGGCGGCCCAAACGTCCTGAGCCGACAGAGCCTGCAACGCCTGATAGACTCCCCCTCGACTTCCCCCGCCAGTGAGCCTGCACCATGCTCCATGTGTTGTTCAGTGTTTACCTGAAGATGCTGGTGCTCTACAGCCCGTTCTTCGTGTTGTCCTGCTTCATCAGCCTGACCCGCGGTTATTCGCGCAAGGAGCAGCGTCGGCTGGCCTGGAAAGTGGCCCTCGCCACACTGGTCTCCAGCGTGCTGCTGTACTTGTTCGGGCGGGTGATTTTCAGCGTTTTCGGCATCACCGTGGACGCGTTCCGCATCGGTGCCGGCAGCGTGCTGTTTATCTCCGCACTGGGCATGGCGCAAGGCAAGTCGGCAGTGCAGACCGACAACGTGCAGCAGGACGTGACGATCGTCCCACTGACCATTCCGCTGACAGTTGGCCCTGGCACCATCGGTGCCTTGCTGGTGATGGGCGTAGGCCAGCCACACTGGGACGACAAGCTCACGGCCATTGTCAGTATTGCTTTAGCCAGTTTTACGGTTGGCGTTGTGCTGTTTTTATCCGGCCGCATCGAACGCATCCTCGGCGACCAGGGATTGCAGATAGTCAGTCGGCTGATGGGGTTGTTTGTCTGTGCATTGGCAGCGCAGATCATCTTTACCGGGGTAAAGGGTTACCTGGTGCCCTGAAAAGCCGCATCGATCGCGCTCGCCAGTCTTGAGGCCCCTGGCCTGCCGCCCTCACCAAAGCAAGGTGTCAACTCGGGCTTGCGAAAGGAGCGACAGAGGCGGCAAGAGAAAGCCGCCAGCCTCTACATAGGCCGAGTCCGTCATAAATCGATCCTTCTCAGAACGGCCAGAGACGCATCGCCTCTGGCTGTATACCTTACTTGCGCCGACTGAAACGCTTTTTCAAAAGTTCCCTGCGATGCTCATCCACATACGCCTCAATTAGCGATTGGTTAGCTGCGTATTTAGCGGGATTGAAAGTTACAAATGACCTGCCTTGAAAAATATCCAGTGTCGAAGTTCTCCAGTCGACAAACAACACACCGCCATCGTTACCGCCTCCTCGATGATCAACCGATGCAACGGCGATCAAAATAATACCGTTGGCCATTTGCTCGCAGGGAATAGCAGATAAACGAACACCTTCGATATTTTTAGATTCCAGATTCAACAGGTTTAGCGCCTCAGGCTCTTTCTTCAGCGCGCTCAATGTCGAGTCAGCAATCGCACTGAGCACCGACGCCCCGGGTATTGCAGCCTTCGCCGCATCAGCGGCCGTCTGGACAATATCAACAATGATATTGTCCAACGTGAGGTTCAGAGAGGCTGAACCGTATTTTGTGTAGCCTTCATCTGGCACAAAACACCCGAGCGCTTTCATACACTGGTGAAATTCGCGGAACCAGGCTTTCGGATCTTTGCCACCGGGGACCGCGTAACTGGCCTCCATCTTGGACATGGTGATCAGGTTTTCAATAATGGCCATATTCTCGGCCGTGATCTTGTCACCGTAACCGACGAGGCTGTTACCCAGCACCAGGGCGTCCAGATTTTTGGTCGGCCTGGCGTCTAGATCCGTGGCTGCAGACCTTCGGAACCGTTTGCCCGGCGAGGTAGTTTGGCGCGCTTGCGTACGTTGCTTTATAAACTCAATACTTTGTTCAACACTGACAGAACTTTCAAAAACTTCCATGACCAACATCCCTTTAGTTAATTAAAAATGCTCAATCCGAGAGCAGTCGAAATTTAACCCGGGAAATTCAAACTAACAACTTCAACTAAATACAACATGTGTAAGCTGCACTTAATTGACAATCACCCTTACAACCGCCTTGAGCAAACAACCAAGGCGGCCCGGTTTATTCGACCGGTAACAGAAAGAGTTATTACTCGACAGGCAAAAGCTTATCGCCATAGCTTCGTGGCGTGTAAACCCAGACGCCAGCGTCAGCACGTGGAATCACGCGAGTTGTCGACGAACCGATGAGTACCATCGTTCGCATATCCACCTGATCGGGACTCAACTGGCCCAGTGTCGTAACCTTCAAGGTCTGCCCCGGACGACCGATGTCACGACCTAACACCACCGGAGTTTGGGGAGTGCGGTGCTGGGCGACGATTTCCAGTGCCCGACCCAGTTGCCAAGGGCGTGCTCGGGAAATTGGATTGTAGAAAGCCAAGGCCAGATCGGCCTGTGACGCCAGATCCAGGCGGGTCTCGATAATCGACCAGGGTTTGAGGTTGTCCGACAGCGACAATACACAGAAGTCATGGCCCAGTGGTGCACCCGCCTGGGCGGCAGTCGCCAGCGAAGCAGAGATGCCAGGCAGGATTTCCAGATCAACGCGATGCCATGCTGCATCGGCGGACTCGTGAAGCGCTTCCAGCACGGCCGCAGCCATTGCGAAAACACCCGGGTCGCCAGACGACACCACCACCACTGAACGCCCTTTGGCTGCCAGTTCAAAAGCGTGCCGGGCGCGCTGCATTTCTTCGCGATTATCCGTGCAATGCAACACCTGCTCGGCGCGGAAAGGCCCCGCCATGCGCACATAGGTTTCATAACCCAGCACGTCATCGGCGCGGGCCAGTTCAGCCTTCACCGCCGGCGCCATCAATTGAGCATCGCCAGGGCCCAGACCAATCACGGCAAGGCGTCCACGAGGACGGCCGACATGCGACGAGTCCAAAGGCTGTTCAGCGATTGCAATGGCAATGGCGCCGTCAAGCAGGACGGAGATTGACTGGCCAACGGCACGGCGCAGTCCATCACCTCTTAATGCCTCAGGCTTGGCGAACCGCAACGGCACATCCAGTTCAATCGCCGCTTCACGCAGCGCCGGGCTGGCCATTTCAGTCTCGCAAGCCAGCAGACAGACCAGTGACTGTTGCGCGATTGCGGCTTGATGCAAAGCTGCGCGAACGGCTGTCGGCACATCCGCCATTCCCGGACTCACAGCGACCACGACGTTGCGTGGATAGATCAACAGTTCGTCTTTCGCCGGGCTACGTTCAACATGGCTGACATGCACCGTCAACCGCGCTTGTGCATCCTCAGGTAATTGCGCCTGTGCCAGCCAGGGGGCCGAACCTTCGATGCGCACCGTTTCGCCTGCCAGCAAATCGGAAACAAAACGCTTGCCCCGCTCCAGATCACCCAGGGCATATCCATTGGGTGGGTTGAGCAAACACGTGCCGAAACGCAGCTCCCCGCTGGTGGTGATTGCCGCGCAGACTTCAAGTGCCGCTGCAATCTCCCGCGCCATTACATTCACGCCGCCGAGGCCTCCCAGCAATGGCACCACCGCACTGCCATCTTCGGCCACCGCCAGCACCGGCGGCTCGGCACCTTTTTCCAGCAACAGCGGCGCCAGGGTGCGAATCACGATCCCGGCAGCGCACAAGGCAATGATCGGCGTGCCCTGTTGATAAAACTCACGAAGAGTCGAACCGAATTCACGATAGGTTTGGTCCGCACCGTCCACCCGTCCGGACAGGCCGTGAATCAGGGCGTCGGGATACACCTGTTGAATACTGCGCGCGGTGGCGAGACTGCCGTTGCCGAGAATGACAATCGCCGGAACTGAAGGAATCATCAGCCTTGCCACCTTTCACCGGGAACGATGATCAACGAGAAGTAAGGCGAAGACATCGGCTCGACCTGATCCAGCGGTACGATCTTCTGATTAGCCATGGTCGCGCGCTCGACGTACAACGCACGCTCGGCCAGACCGAGTTCTTCCAGCACCTGACGAACCTTGGGAAAGTTGCGCCCCAGCTTCATGATCACCGCCGCATCGGCATCGGCCAGTCGACGTTTGAGCTCGTCGGGCGGCAGCACACCGGACAGCACCGACAGGCTCTGATTGCGATACACCAGCGGCGCGCCGAGCACCGACGCCCCCCCCAGCATCGAACACACACCCGGCACAACTTCGGCCTGGTAACGCTCGGCCAGTCGGTCATGCAGGTACATGTAGGAGCCGTAGAAGAACGGATCGCCCTCGCAAATCACCGCGACATCGCGACCGGCGTCCAGATGCGCGGCCACCGCCTGGGCGGCCTCATCGTAGAAATCGCTGATGACTTGCTCATAGGACAACGGTGCCGGCAGCACTTCGGTGGTCACCGGATACACCAGTGGCAGCAGATTCTGCGCCTCTTGAAGATGCGCCTCGATGATGCCGAACGCGTTGCCCTTCTTACCCTTGGCCACGAAGTACGCCACCACCGGCGACTCTCGCAGCAAACGCAGAGCCTTGACCGTAATCAGTTCCGGATCACCAGGGCCCACGCCGAGGCCGATCAACCGTCCAGGTTGCTGCATCATTCGATCTCCGTGGCGAGGGCATTGACGGCGGCGGCGGCCATGGCGCTACCGCCCAGGCGACCTTGCATGATGACGAACGGCACGCCACGGCTGTCTGCCGCCAACGCTGCCTTGGACTCGGCCGCACCGACAAAACCCACCGGAAAACCGAGGATCAGTGCCGGTTTCGGAGCGCCGGCATCGAGCATTTCCAACAGATAAAACAGCGCAGTGGGCGCGTTGCCGATTACCACCACACTGTCCTTCAGATGCGGGCGCCACAGCTCCAGGGCGGCGGCGGAGCGGGTGTTACCCAACTCGCGGGCCAACTGCGGGACGCTCTCATCACGCAGGGTGCAGATGACCGGATTGTTCGCCGGCAAACGTGCCCGGGTAATACCTTCGGACACCATCCGCGCATCACACAGGATCGGCGCTCCGGCAGCCAGCGCATCGCGCCCGGCCTTGCCCGCGCCGTCGGAAAACTGCAGACCGTCGATGGCCTCGACCATGCCGCAGGCGTGGATCACACGGACCGCGAGCTTCTCCAGATCAGCCGGGATTCGGTCGAGGTTGGCTTCGTCGCGGATGATCGCGAAAGAATTGCGATAGATCTCCTGACCGTCGCGGATGTAATCAAGCATCAAGGGGGCTCCGTGAGCGGGCGTCGAGCAGGGACGCGACCGCTTCAATAGTAAGGTTGCGTGCGTGCAGCGCGCCGAAACCCGGCAGCGCTGCATTGCGAAAATAGAGATCGTAGTGATCGGGTGCGACAGCCAGCAATGTGACAGGGGCACTGTGTGCGCAAGCGCAGGAGCGCGCACAGCCTGACAAGTGAACCTGCACCGGTACAGATTGATCACCCAAAAGTACGGCCAGTTGCCGTGCATCACACTTGGTATCCGCCAGCCCTTTGGCACAACCGGTCGAGCCGGTGCACGCCACGAGATGGGACAGGGATTGGGTAGCGTCGGTCAGATACCCCAGGGCGCGTAACTGCTGACTGACAGCGCTGGCGTCTGCTTGGCTGATGTTGGGCAGCAACACGCTTTGCCAGGGTGTCATGCGCAGGCTCGCGTCGCCGAACGCCTCGGCCAGCATCGCCGCGCCCTTGAGCATTGCTGGATTCAACCGCCCCAGCGGTGGCATGGCACCAACGTACACAAGGCCTTCCTCGCGCTGTGGATAAATGCCGATGTGCATCCCGCAGAGATTGGGCGTGCGCTCCCAGTTCTCGATGGGGGACAGTGATACATGCCCGGCCAGTCTTTCCAACAGCAAGTGAAGCGGATGCTCGGCCAGCAAATGGCGCATCCGGGTCTGCTCCGGCCGGGCGAGTTCAAGAAACAATTCCAGCACCGTCACCACCAGGCGGTGTCCATCCCGCACCCGTACCGCCGCGACAGGCGCTTGCGTCGGACACCCGCCCAGACCAAACGCCAGCAACTGCTCGCCATTGCGCTCAACCGCGCTTAACCAAAGATCATGGGGATGTTCGAGCATCGCCAGGCCTTCGCCGCCATCGAGTTGCACGGCGAACTTGGCCGATAGCTCGTGAAAGCGCGGATGGGTTTGCAAAGTGTCGAGAATTTGCCGGGCCAGAGGGCGAGTGTCGATCAGCAGATGCCGATCAAGGCCGGCGGTAGGACTGAGCATCAGATTGCGCACATCGTCGCCGGCGACAGTGGTGGGTCCCAGCCCGGCGGCCAGCAGTGTATCGATCAATGCCCGTGCATCAGGACCAATGCCGCGAACTTGCAGGTTGGCCCGATTCGTCACCTCGATCACGCCGCCGGCGTATCGCTGCGCCGCATCGGCCACGGCAAGGGCTTGATCCGCGCGGATAGCGCCGCCGTCAAGTTTGATCCGGCAAATGCCACCGTCCAACGCCTGGACGACACGCAACAACCCGGGACAGGCCGAAGGGCGTATAGGACTGGAAGTCTGACCTGAATTCACGGGATGGCCGGTTGCGGGACGAAGGTCGGCATTATGCCTGCTTTGCTCGGCGGGATGAAAAGCTCAAATGGGTTGACGACGAAACGCGTGAGCGGCTGGTCGATGATTGAGTGTTCAGGTGGATGGACATCAAACAGACATGCCCTTCTAAACGAAGCGCAAGAATCATTTATTCAAACAACGTTGATTTCAACTCATCAACCGCTCTTGTACGGTCCGAAGGCTTCACAACACTCACCAACCCACTGTGAAAACATGGAGCTTCATATGGATATTCAACTGCCTGCGGGCACCACGACCGGACACAACCTGGTTTCATGCATAGGTGAACTCTCACTGCAGGACTTTGACGATTTGACCCAATGCACCCAAATCGCCACGTGCTCTGCCGATAGGCTCAGCAGCCGTTTTGCCAACTCGGCAGTGTGGCTCAACGAGTACGTCAATACACTGGATTTTCTAGGCTGGTCCGTCTTCAATGATGCCATCTTCACCCGCACACAATACGACGTCTCGAAAAGCGTTGCCGACCTCCTGGTGCAAAGCGCTCAGGCCATGCCCGATCGCCGCCAGGGAAATGCCATGATCGACACGCTCGACGCCTTGAAACCCAACAAAGCGGCGAACTATTCCCTGGACACTGAAAGCTTGCAGGGGGAGCGCTTTCAGGTCATTCCGACCCGTTACGACGCAAAGGGCTTTCTGGAAATTGGCGTTTTTAACCTGGAACTGGTGGCTAACACGAAAAAGAGCAGTTTTCTGTTCTGGAATTGGGCGGGACACACGACCCACATTATTCAGCAATGCGCCTACCTGAAACTCGACAGACGTAAACTCGACACCCGAAGAGCACTCATCGAGAAAAAGCTTCTCAGCATCAGCATGAAAAGATTCGACTTGGCAAAGACCAGAAACAACGCCTGAGGCCCGCAAAACGACTTCACCGACTTCCGACAGGCCAATGCAACCGCCACCGCGCTATCATGCGCAACGGCGCAGACAGGCACAGGCCTGAGCGCTGTGAGGAATAGGCGTCGCTTGATAAATGAGGAACAGCATGACCCCCTGGCTGACAGTGGTAGGCATCGGTGAAGACGGCTTCAAGGGCATGGGCAGAAATGCCAGGCATGCGTTGCTGGGCGCATCACGGATCATCGGCGGCCAACGCCAACTGGATTTGCTACCGGTCTGCATACGTGGCGAGCGTCAACTGTGGCCCAGCCCGTTTTCGATTGAGCCGGTTCTGGCCAGACGCGGAGAGCCTGTCTGTGTTCTTGCCAGCGGCGATCCGATGTTCTATGGCGTTGGCGCCAGCCTCGCTCGAAAACTGCCTGCCAGTGAAATGCTGATCCTGCCCGCGAGCTCTTCATGCTCGCTGG
Source organism: Pseudomonas sp. P1.8 (assembly GCF_001269805.1). Classification (NCBI taxonomy): domain Bacteria; kingdom Pseudomonadati; phylum Pseudomonadota; class Gammaproteobacteria; order Pseudomonadales; family Pseudomonadaceae; genus Pseudomonas; species Pseudomonas sp. P1.8. Next base: position 226,177 of record NZ_LHVM01000004.1, on the reverse strand, counting down.
CAGCCTCCCGGATGGGCTGGGCATTGCAGGACGTCGTTACGCTTTCAACGGTTGCCCGTCCGATCCCGGCACTAAATGCCTACTGGGCCAGCGGTGTCCGCATGCTGGTGTTGAGCAACGACGGTAGAACCCCCGCCGCTGTCGCGACCCTGCTGCGCGAGCGCGGATTTGGTCCGAGTCGCATGACCGTTCTGGAGCATCTGGGCGGCGAAGCCGAACGCCGCATCGAAGGGGTCGCCAGCGACTGGCACGATACGCTGATCGCCGACCTGAACCTGATCGCCATCGACTGCATCGCCGAACCGAACACACCGCGCCTGTCACGACTGGCAGGCCTGCCGGACTCGGCATTCAAACACGACGGCCAACTGACCAAACGCGATATCCGCGCAATCACCCTCGCCCGCCTCGCCCCAATGCCCGGTGAACGGCTGTGGGATGTCGGTGCCGGCTGTGGCTCGATCGGCATCGAATGGATGCGCGCTCACCCCAGTTGCCGCGCACTGGCCATCGAGGCGGATGCGGGCCGACAAGCGTTGATCGAACATAACCGCGATGCCCTTGGCGTTCCTGGTCTGCAACTGGTACGAGGCAGCGCCCCGCAAGCGCTGACCGGGCTGGAACGGCCCGACGCCATTTTCATCGGCGGCGGGGTTACCCGCGAGGGCGTGCTCGATACATGCTGGACCGCACTTAAACCCGGTGGGCGCCTGATTGCCAATGCTGTGACCTTGCAAAGTGAAATGTCTCTGATGAACTGGCGCGAACAGCACGGCGGCGAGCTGACGCGCATCCATATCGCTCAGGCCCAACCGCTGGGAGACTTCGACACCTGGCGTCAGGCCCTGCCGATTACCCTGTTGGACGTGACGAAGCCTTTCGATGCGTGACGAAACCGCAGAGCAACCCGCGCCCCTGCGCAGTGGCCTGACCACCGGCAGTTGCGCCACCGCCACCAGCCTCGCAGCCGCTCGCTTGTTGCTCGGCGGCCTGTGCGCCGACGCAGTCGAAATCATTCTACCCAAGGGCAAACAGGTGCAAATGCGCCTGGAGTTCTGCCGCCTGACCGAACACGGCGCTGAGGCGGGCACCATCAAGGACGCCGGCGACGATCCGGACGTGACACACGGCGCCCTGCTCTTCTGCGAAGTTCGCCTGAGTGCCACACCGGGCGTTCGCTTCATCGCAGGGCGAGGCGTCGGTACGGTCACCCGGCCGGGGCTGGTGCTAGGGGTCGGCGAACCGGCGATCAACCCGGTGCCGCGCAAAATGATTGGCGATCACTTGTCGCGGCTGGCTGACGAGTTCAGTTATGGCGGCGGTTTTGACGTCACGATCAACGTCGAGGACGGCGAGGCACTGGCGTTGAAAACCATGAACCCGCGCCTGGGCATTCTCGGCGGCCTGTCGATCCTCGGCACCAGCGGTATCGTTCGGCCATTCTCCTGTGCGGCCTACATCGCCTCGATCCATCAAGGCATCGATGTCGCCAAAACCAACGGTTACCTGCACATCGCCGCTTGCACCGGCAACGCCAGCGAAGACACCATGCGCCGGATCTATAACCTGCCGGAAATTGCCCTGATCGAAATGGGCGATTTTGTCGGCGCCGTGCTCAAGCACCTGCGCAAAGTGCCTGTGGATAAACTCAGCCTTTGCGGCGGTTTCGGCAAGATCAGCAAACTGGCGGCCGGGCATATGGATTTGCACAGCCGTCATTCCAGCATCGACCTGCCGCAACTGGCCGACTGGGCGGCGGCAATCGGCGCCGATGCAGCTTTGCAGCAAGACATTCGCGAGGCCAATACCAGTCAGCAAGCCTTGGCCATGGCTAGCGCCGCCGGGGTCGCCCTCGGTGATGAGGTGTGTCGGCACGCCCTGAACTTCGCCCGCAGCGTCGTGCCTGCACAGGTTCAGGTCGAGGTGTTTGCCATCGACCGTCAAGGCGGGATCGTTGGGCATGCGGGAGCTTTTCAATGAAGCGAATCTTGCTGCTCGGAGGTGTGACCGAAGCCTTGGCCATCGCCCGCACACTGGGGCCGCAGCACATCTACAGCCTCGCCGGCATAGGGCGGGTGCCGACGGATCTGCAGTGCCAGGTTCACGTCGGTGGCTTTGGTGGAGCCGAAGGCCTCGCGCAGTTCATCCGCGAAAATGGCGTCGACCTGCTTCTCGACGCTACCCATCCTTACGCCGCCCGGATCAGCCAGAACGCCGCGACAGCTGCCCGACTGAGCGGCATTCCCCTTTGGGCCCTTCGGCGCCCGGCATGGCAACCCCAGCCCAGTGACGACTGGCGAGAAGTCTGCGATTGGGCGGAACTGATCGAAACCCTGAAACCCTTTCACCGCCCCCTGTTCACCCTCGGTCGCGAGCCGCTACAGCATCTGGACGAAATCCCTGTGGAACAATTCTGGACCCTGCGCGCACTGGACGTTTACCCGGGCAACACACGTTGCGAAGTGATCGGCGCGCGCGGGCCGTTTTTGATCGACGATGAACGTGCCCTGTTCGAACGCAGGAACATCGACGTGTTGATCAGCAAAAACAGCGGCAGCAGCGCGACTGAACCGAAGCTTGAGGTGGCGCGGGAGCGTGGGGTGCCGGTGATTGTATTGAAGCGGCCGGTGTTGCCGGGGGTTGAGCGTGAGTTTGGCTCGGTGGCCGAAATATTGCGTGCAATGACAGAGCAGGCATCGATGTGATCGATGCGAACGAGCAAAGCCAAAGTGATACTGGCACTCTGGAATTCGCGACTATCATGAAGGCTATGATTGTTTGGCGCTGCGACACCAAACCACACGCAGTCTTTTTACTTATCGGCCCTGATCAGGCTAAATAGCCGCGCCTGATCGCTCACCCACCGGATTTGTCCCATGTCCCGACAACGGCTCGCAATTGCCTGGATCGCCTGCTTCGCAGTGCTGTTCAACATGCTCGCCATGCCGATGACCGGTGCGATGGCGCAGTCGGCGAAGTCGGCGAAGTCGCCTGCCGAACAATTGTTGTGGGGCAGTTTCTGCTCTTCCAGCGGTACGAAGATGGTGGCGATTTCACTGGGGAATATCGAACAGAAAGCGCCACAAAACGACGACCATTCCAGCATGCAGCATTGCTGGTGCTGCTCTGGCTCCGCCCCCATGGTCGCGCTTCCCGGTCACGAGCCACAGCTGTATTTCGCGCACTTCGAGTCCAATCGAAGCCAGCCGCCGCCATCGCTGAACACCCCGACACCGCGCCAGCAATGGCCGAGCCTCAATCCTCGCGCCCCCCCTCTGGTCTGATTCCTGCTCGCAATTGATCTGCGTTTTTGAATCGCTCTGGAGAACTGCCATGTTGAACAAACTCATCGTTCTGGCTGCGTTGCTGCTGCCTGCCTGCTTTGCCAATGCCCACGAATACAAGGTCGGTGCACTGGAGATCGCCCATCCCTGGTCGCAGGAGTTGCCGCCCAATGCACCGACCGTGGCGGCGTACTTCATCATCCACAACAGCGGTAACTCCGCGGACCGTCTGCTGAGCGTCGATTCGCCGATTGCCGGCGAAGCGCAATTGCACGAACACGTGATGAAAAACGACCTGATGAAGATGCAGCCGGTACCGAGCGTGGAAATTCCAGCCGGCGGCAACGTCACCTTCGCCCCCATGGCCTATCACGTGATGCTGGTGAACCTGAAAGACCGCAGCCTGCTCAGTGACGGCAAGCGCTTTCCCATGACACTGCACTTCGAGAAATCCGGCGACGTGACCGTCGAAGTCGCGGTGCAGAAACAGGCGCCCGAGGTTACGGCACAGCACGTGCACGCCCAGTAAGCGTCTGAGCAGAATTCGCCATGCGCCCGCTTAGCGCCAGGTCATCCAGGTCACGCGGTCAGTCATTGAGCCTGACACGCGGCAGCTGGATCAGCCTGTTCGCCATGCTGATGATTTTCATCGGTCCACTGATTTCCCAGTCGATGCCGATGGATCAGCACGCCCCGATGTCCATGGAAATGTCGATGGACATGAGCATGGACATGCCGGCGATGGAGCACGCCGGACACGGCGCGCAACCTGCCGCCGAACATTGCCCACCAGAAGCCGGACACCATGCGCTGTGGGAAAAGTGCGGTTATTGCAGCCTGCTGTTCAATTGCCCGGCGCTGACGGGTGGCGGGTCATTCGCAACGTTCGACATCCCGACCGTCAACACCTTCACGACCCCTTCCCCACGCCTGGGTCATGCCCGGCAAACCTTCTTCCCCGGCGCCCGCACCCGCGCCCCGCCTGTCGTCGCGTAAACACCCACCTCCGATTTCACACGGTTGCGCAGACAGCATCAGGTTGTCGGCCGTGTCGTTTACGACTGTTCGATGGAAATTGTCATGTCCAGGTTTTCCGCTGCCCCGCGCTTGAGCACTGCCCAAGCCTCTAATGCCCTGAGCGAGTCCAGCATTCGCTTCAGGCACGCCACCGCGCTCCTGTGCGGTGCCTTGCTCGCGCCTTCCGCGCTGGCCGATGAACACACCGGTCACAGTGAAGAACTGAGCCCGACCGTCATCACCGCCATTGCCCCAAGTTCACCGTTGACCATCGTCACCAACCCCAGAGATCCACGCCAACCGGTGCCGGCCAGTGACGGCTCCGACTATCTGAAGACCATTCCAGGCTTCGCCCAAGTACGCAACGGTGGCACCAATGGCGACCCGGTCTTGCGCGGCATGTTCGGTTCGCGACTGAACATCCTCACCAACGGCGGCATGATGCTGGGCGCCTGCCCGGGCCGCATGGATGCGCCGACTTCGTACATCTCACCGGAAACCTACGACAAACTGACCGTGATCAAGGGCCCGCAAACCGTGCTCTGGGGTCCAGGGGCTTCGGCCGGTACGATCCTCTTCGACCGCGAGCCAGAAAGCTTTGGTGAACTCGGCACACGGGTAAACGCCAGCGTGTTGGCCGGCTCCAACGGCCGTTTCGACAAAGTGGTGGACGCCGCTGCCGGCGGGCCATTGGGTTATGTGCGCGTCATCGGCAACACCGCACAGGCCGACGATTACAAGGACGGCAACAACGACACCGTGGCGTCACGCTACGACAAATGGAACGGCGACGTCGCCGTCGGCTGGACCCCGAACGCCGACACCTTGCTGGAGCTGACTGCCGGCAAGGGCGATGGCGAAGCCCGTTACGCCGGACGCGGCATGGACGGTTCGCAGTTCCTGCGCGAGAGCCTTGGCCTGCGTTTCGAACAGTCCAACATCGGCGATGTGCTGGACAAGATCGAAGCGCAGGTCTACTACAACTACGCCGATCACGTGATGGACAACTACACCCTGCGCACGCCGTCCGGTACCGGGATGATGGCCGGTCCCATGGCGTCCAACGTCGACCGCCGCACCCTCGGTGCGCGGGTCAAAGCGACATGGCGTTGGGCCGATGTGCAGTTGATCAGCGGCATCGACGCACAAACCAACGAGCATCGCCAACGCAGCGCCATGGGCATCGATACCTACAAGGACCTGCCGTACACCAAGGACGCCGACTTCCATAATTACGGGGTGTTCGGTGAGCTGACCTGGTACGCCGCCGACCGTGATCGCTTGATCAGCGGTGCACGCCTGGACCGTGCCTCGGCCAGGGATTTGCGGCAAACCATCGGCTCGGGCATGATGACCCGCCCGAACCCGACCGCCGACGACACCCGCGCCGATACCCTACCCAGCGGTTTCATCCGCTACGAACACGATCTGGCCGACAGCCCGACCACGCTGTACGCGGGCCTCGGTCACACCCAGCGTTTCCCGGATTACTGGGAGCTGTTTTCGCCCAACTCCGGCCCCGCCGGATCAGTGAACGCGTTCGATTCGATCAAGCCGGAAAAAACCACTCAGCTCGACTTCGGCCTGCAATACCAAACCGAAGACCTCGAAGCCTGGGCCTCGGCGTATGTCGGCCAGGTGCGCGACTACATCCTGTTCAACTACACCCCGACCATGATGGGTACGACCTCGCAAGCCGAAAACATCGACGCGCGAATCATGGGCGGCGAACTGGGCGCAGCCTACAAGCTCAGCGAAAACTGGAAAGCCGACGCGACCCTGGCCTACGCCTGGGGCAAGAACAGCAGCGATGGCAATGCATTGCCGCAAATGCCGCCGCTGGATGCGCGTTTCGGCCTGACGTATAGCGAAGAAAACTGGAGCGCCGGCGCTTTGTGGAGAGTAGTCGCCGCGCAAAACCGTATCGACCAGAACAAGGGCAACGTGGTCGGCAAGGACTTCGACAAGACGCCAGGTTTCGGCGTTTTTTCTCTCAACGGTGCCTATCGGATCAACAAAAACTGGAAGGTCAGCAGCGGTGTCGACAACCTGTTCGGCAAGGCTTACGCCGAACACTTGAACCTGGCCGGCAATGCCGGTTTTGGCTACCCCGCCAATGACCCGCAAGCCATCAAGGAACCGGGGCGAACGCTCTGGACCAAGGTGGATATGAGTTTCTGACAACAGCGCAGGCAAGCCGCTCCTTTGTAGGAGCGAGCTTGCTCGCGATCGGTTGCGCAGCAACCGCAAAACAAACAACTAAAAGATCCAGCCACGCGGAGCACACGTGATGAAACAGCCCAAAGTGAATTTCTACAACCTGGCCTGGCGCTGGCATTTCTATGCCGGATTGTTCGTTGCGCCTTTCATGGTGATGCTGGCCCTGACCGGCACCCTCTACCTGTTCAAGCCGCAGCTTGATTCATTGATGTACAGCAGCCTGCTCAATGTTCCGGCCGGCCATCACAGCGTGCCGGCCGACGATCTGCTCAAGCGTGTGAAGGACGCCTACCCACAGGCAACCATCAAGCAATACCTGCCCCCGGTCAGCGCCGAACGCAGCGCACAGTTTGTCGTGCTCAATGGCGGCAACGAGCTGAATGTGTTCGTCGATCCGTACCACGGCGACATCCTCGGCGAGCAAGATGCCAAGAAAAACCTGCAAGCCATCGCCCGGGCGATCCATGGCGAGTTGATGATCGGTACCGTCGGTGACCGGCTGATCGAACTGGCCGCTGGCTGGGGCGTGGTGCTGGTGGTCTCCGGGGTGTTTCTGTGGTGGCCGCGCGGTCAAGCGGCGGGCATATTGTGGCCACGTTTGAGCAGTCGCGGCCGCGTCCTGTGGCGAGACCTGCACGCCGTCACCGGATTCTGGGGTGCCTCCCTGCTGCTGGTGATGCTGCTCAGCGGCATGACCTGGACAGGGTTCTGGGGCCAGCAATACGCAGCGGTGTGGAACGTCTTTCCGGCAGCGATGTGGGATGACGTGCCGAAATCCGACGTCGAGGCCCGCAGTCTCAACAGTGCAACCCGCCAGACCGTCCCATGGGCCATGGAAAACACCCCGATGCCGATGTCCGGTGACCATGCCGAACACATGGCCCACGGTGGTGCGCAGGCCGGCCCGGCCGCGCCGACCATCAGCCTGCAAGACGTGCAGAACATCGCCGTGCAACGCAAGGTCGAACCCGGTTACAGCATCACCTTCCCGACCACCGCCACCGGTGTCTTCACCATCGCCGTGTTCGCCGACGATCCACGCAACGACGCCACACTGCACGTCGATCAGTACACCGGCGACGTACTCGCCGATGTGCGTTACGAGCAATACGGCACGGTTGCCCGCGCCACGGAAATCGGCGTGATGCTGCACGAAGGCAAGATGTTCGGGGTGGTCAACCAGATCATCGTGCTGATCATCTGCCTGATGATCCTGCTCAGCGCCGTCAGCGGTGTGGTGATCTGGTGGAAGCGTCGCCCGCAAGGCAAGTTGGGCGTACCGCCGCTGCGCCACGACCTGCCAAAATGGAAGACCGCGATGGTCATCATGTTCGCGTTGGCGGTGGCCTTCCCGCTGGTGGGCGCTTCGCTGGTGGTGGTGTGGTTGCTCGATCGGCTGCTGCTGTCGCGTTTCACCCGGCAAACTGAATCGGCCTCGCCGTCAGCATAAATATGACGTGACTTGATCTGCCGTCATGTAGGAGCTGCCGGAGGCTGCGATCTTTCGATTGTTCTGGATCAAAAGATCGCAGCCTCGTTTCACTCGACAGCGCCTACATGCATCAACACTCGCCCCAATCTGGCGCAATACATTGCACCAACGCGCCAGACACGATCTCTCATGGTGCGCCAGCAAATGGCGCAACCGCTCTAGAACGACATTTCCCTGCCTTTGCCCGACCGGGCACAGCCCTTGCTATAGACCCTTCAGTAGTCCGCATCTGCCACCCAGAAAATTCATAAGTTCATGGAGATCGCACAATGAAGCGTCGCAGCTTGATCAAGGCTTTCACACTCACGGCATCCATTGCCGCGATGGGTATGACCTGGACCGTCCAGGCCGCAGAGACCATCAAGGTCGGCATTCTGCATTCCCTGTCCGGGACCATGGCGATCTCCGAGACGTCGCTCAAGGACATGGCGCTGATGACCATTGACGAGATCAACGCCAAGGGCGGCGTGAACGGCAAGATGCTGGAACCGGTGGTGGTGGACCCGGCGTCGAACTGGCCCCTGTTCGCCGAGAAGGGTCGCCAACTGCTGACCCAGGACAAGGTCGCCGTGGTGTTTGGCTGCTGGACCTCCGTATCGCGCAAATCGGTATTGCCGGTGTTTGAGGAACTCAACGGCCTGCTGTTTTACCCGGTGCAATACGAAGGCGAAGAGATGTCGCCGAACGTGTTCTACACCGGCGCCGCGCCGAACCAGCAGGCGATCCCTGCCGTTGAATACCTGATGAGCGAAGAAGGTGGCAGCGCCAAGCGCTACTTCCTGCTCGGCACCGACTACGTCTACCCGCGCACCACCAACAAGATCCTGCGTTCGTTCCTGCATTCCAAGGGTGTGGCCGACAAGGACATCGAAGAGGTGTACACCCCGTTCGGCCACAGCGACTATCAAACCATCGTCGCCAACATCAAGAAATTTTCGGCCGGTGGCAAAACTGCCGTCATCTCGACCGTCAATGGCGACTCCAACGTGCCGTTCTATAAAGAACTGGCCAATCAGGGCCTGAAAGCCACCGACGTTCCGGTCGTGGCGTTCTCGGTGGGTGAAGAAGAACTGCGCGGCATCGACACCAAACCGCTGGTGGGTAACCTGGCGGCGTGGAACTACTTCGAGTCGGTTGAGAACCCGGCGAACAAGAAGTTCGTCGCCGACTGGAAAGCCTACGCCAAGAAACACAACCTGCCGGGCGCCGACAAAGCGGTAACGAATGACCCTATGGAAGCCACCTACGTCGGCATCCACATGTGGGCGCAAGCGGCGGAAAAAGCGAAATCGACCGATGTCGACAAAGTCCGCGAAGCCCTCGCCGGCCAGACCTTTGCCGCGCCGTCCGGCTACACCCTGACCATGGACAAGACCAACCACCACCTGCACAAGCCCGTGATGATCGGCGAGATCCAGGCCGACGGTCAGTTCAACGTCGTATGGCAGACCGAAGGGCCGATCCGCGCTCAACCGTGGAGCCCGTTCATTCAGGGCAACGACAAGAAGCCGGACTATGCGATGAAGAGCAACTAAAGCCACTGGATGCCGGGCCCGAGCTTGGAGCTCGGGTCTGACACAACACCTGTAGGAACTGGCTTGCCAGCGATGCAGACGACTCGGTCGTATTTGATGCTCCGAGGTGATGCCATCGCTGGCAAGCCAGCTCCTACAGGGTCCGTGCATGACCAGGACGTTCGACATGCCCACTGCCTTTTATCGCTTCATCCTCGCCATCGCACTCTTGTTGCCGATGGCCGCTCATGCCGGCGACGCCGAAGACTTCGTCGCTGCCAATCCGGTGCAGCAAGCCAAGCTGCTGGAAACCTGGGCCGCGCAGCCCGATCCCGCTCGCATCGAACTGATCAACGCCCTGCAACAAGGCGAATTGACCGTCAACGGCCAACCAAAAACCTTGCGCCTGAATAACCGTCTGCGGGGTCTGATCGATACTGCTCTGGCCAGTCACCAGTTGCTCGCCGCCGACGCAAAAGTCCGTTTGGCCGCCGCGCAGCTATTGCAGAAAAGCGCGAAACCGGCGCAACTGAAATTCCTCGACCAGCAACTGGCGGGCGAACAGGACGAAGGCGTTCACAGCGCCCTGAGCCTTGCCCTGGCCAATCTGCAATTGGTCGACAGCGATCCCGCCGTGCGCCTCGCTGCCGTGCGTTTGCTCGGTGAAACCGGCGACCCGTTGGCCCGCACCCGTCTCGAAGGCTTGCTCGAGCCCGGTGTCGAAACCGATGCCACCGTGCATACCGCCGCCGAAACCAGCCTCGCTCAAGTCAAACGCAAACTGCTGATCGGCGAACTCTTGGGTCAGGCCTTCAGTGGTATGTCACTGGGTTCGATTTTGCTGCTCGCGGCATTGGGACTGGCGATCACCTTCGGCCTGCTCGGCGTGATCAACATGGCCCACGGCGAGATGCTGATGCTCGGCGCCTACTCGACGTATGTGGTGCAGTTGATGTTCCAGCGCTACGCACCGCAGGCCATCGAGTTCTATCCACTGATCGCGTTGCCGGTCGCGTTTTTCGTCACCGCCGCCATCGGCATGGCGCTGGAGCGCACGGTGATCCGCCATCTCTACGGCCGGCCGCTGGAAACCCTGCTCGCCACCTGGGGCATCAGCCTGATGCTGATTCAACTGGTGCGTCTGGTGTTCGGTGCGCAAAACGTCGAAGTGGCCAACCCTGCGTGGTTGTCGGGTGGGATTCAGGTGCTGCCGAACCTGGTGTTGCCGTACAACCGCATCGTCATCATCGCCTTCGCCTTGTCCGTGGTGGTGCTGACCTGGCTTCTGTTGAACAAGACACGCCTGGGCCTGAACGTGCGCGCTGTCACGCAGAACCGCAACATGGCGGCCTGCTGCGGCGTGCCCACCGGACGCGTGGACATGCTCGCCTTCGGCCTCGGCTCGGGCATCGCCGGCCTCGGCGGTGTGGCGCTGAGCCAGATCGGCAACGTCGGCCCGGACCTCGGCCAGAGCTACATCATCGACTCGTTCCTGGTGGTGGTGCTCGGCGGCGTCGGCCAATTGGCCGGTAGCGTGTTCGCAGCGTTCGGTCTCGGGATTGCCAACAAGATTCTCGAACCGCAAATCGGTGCCGTGCTCGGCAAGATCCTCATCCTCGCGCTGATCATTCTGTTCATCCAGAAACGTCCGCAAGGCCTCTTCGCATTGAAAGGACGGGTGATCGACTGATGAACCAGCCCCTGCTCGTTACCGCGACACAAAAAGCCGGACCTAAAGTCTCGATTGCCGTCGGTGCGGTGATCCTCGTATTGCTGTTGGCGTTGCCGCTGCTGTCCCTGTTATCACCGGACAGCGCGCTGCACGTCTCGGCTTATACCCTGACTCTGGTGGGCAAGATCCTTTGCTACGCCATCGTCGCCCTGGCGCTGGATCTGGTCTGGGGGTACGCCGGATTGCTGTCCCTCGGTCACGGTCTGTTCTTCGCCCTCGGCGGTTATGCAATGGGCATGTACCTGATGCGCCAAGCCTCGGGGGATGGCTTGCCGGCGTTCATGACATTCCTGTCGTGGACCGAACTGCCGTGGTTCTGGATCGGCACCAGCAGCTTTCTCTGGACCCTGTGTCTGGTGGTATTGGCGCCGGGATTGCTGGCACTGGTGTTCGGTTTCTTCGCCTTCCGTTCGCGGATCAAGGGCGTGTATTTCTCGATCATGACTCAGGCGCTGACCTTCGCCGGCATGCTCCTGTTTTTCCGCAACGAAACCGGCTTCGGCGGCAATAACGGTTTCACCAATTTCCGCACGATTCTCGGCTTCGGCATTACCGAACCTGGCACCCGCGCCGTGCTGTTTCTTGCCACAGTGCTGCTGCTGGTGGCGAGCCTGTTCATCGGCTGGCGTCTGGCGCAAAGCAAGTTCGGCCGGGTACTCACCGCCCTGCGCGATGCGGAAAACCGTCTGATGTTCTGCGGCTATGACCCTCGCGGCTTCAAGTTGTTCGTCTGGGTGTTGAGTGCAGTGTTGTGCGGTCTGGCAGGCGCGTTATACGTGCCACAAGTCGGCATCATCAACCCCAGCGAAATGTCGCCGACCAACTCGATCGAGGCCGCGGTGTGGGTTGCCCTGGGCGGGCGCGGCACCTTGATCGGCCCATTGCTCGGCGCTGGCGTGGTCAACGGCATGAAGAGCTGGTTCACCGTGGCGTTTCCCGAGTACTGGCTGTTCTTCCTCGGCGCGCTGTTCATTGTCGTGACCCTGTACCTGCCCAAAGGCGTGATTGGTTTGCTGAAGAAAAGAGGTGAACAATGAGAGTTACGGCAACGGCTGAATTCATGCTCGAACCGGCATTCTTTCCACCGCTGGAACCCAACCGCGATGCTGGCACCAGCCGCGATGCCCTCGGTCTCGGCCTGCGCGCAGGCCCCGGCCTGAATACCCGTCACGGCACGATCCTGACCCTGGAAGACATCAGCGTCAGCTTCGACGGTTTCCGTGCGCTGAACAATTTGAACCTGTACATCGGCGTCGGCGAATTGCGCTGCATCATCGGCCCCAATGGCGCTGGCAAGACCACGCTGATGGACGTGATCACCGGCAAGACTCGCCCAAGCCACGGCAAGGCCTGGTTCGGCGAAACCCTGGACCTGAGGCAAATGAGCGAAGTGCAGATTGCCCAGGCCGGCATCGGTCGCAAGTTCCAGAAACCGACGGTATTCGAAGCCCTGAGCGTGTTTGAAAACCTGGAACTGGCGCAGAAAACCGACAAGTCGGTATGGGCCAGTTTGCGCGCTCGCCTGAATGGCGAACAAAAAGACCGCATCGCCGAAGTGCTGGAGACCATTCGCCTGACCACTTCGGTCAATCGGCCGGCGGGCCTGCTTTCCCACGGTCAGAAGCAGCTTCTGGAGATCGGCATGTTGCTGATGCAGGACCCGCAACTGCTGCTGCTCGACGAACCGGTGGCAGGCATGACCGATGCCGAAACCGAATTTACCGCCGAGTTGTTCAAAAGCCTCGCCGGCAAGCACTCCTTGATGGTGGTGGAACACGACATGGGCTTCGTCGGTTCGATCGCCGATCACGTCACTGTGCTGCATCAGGGCAGTGTGCTGGCCGAAGGGTCGCTGGAGCAGGTGCAGGAAAACGAGCGCGTCATCGAGGTCTACCTCGGTCGCTGAAGTTTGCGAATACAAAACCTGTAGGAGCTGGCTTGCCAGCGATAGCGATGCAACTGCCGACATTGATGTTGAATGTCATGGCCTCATCGCTGGCAAGCCAGCGCCTACAGGGGATTTGAGGAGAACGTGAGAATGCTGCAAGTCGAAAAACTGCACCAGTACTACGGCGGAAGCCACATCCTGCGCGGCCTGTCGTTTGACGTGAAGGTCGGCGAAGTCACCTGTCTGCTCGGGCGCAATGGCGTGGGCAAGACCACCCTGCTCAAATGCCTGATGGGCCTGTTGCCGGCCAAGGAAGGCGCAGTGAACTGGGAGGGCAAACCGATCACCACGTTCAAGCCCCATCAACGCGTACACGCCGGCATCGCTTACGTCCCGCAAGGCCGGGAAATCTTCGGCCGTCTGACCGTCGAGGAAAACCTGCTGATGGGCCTGTCGCGATTCCCCGGCAGCGAAGCCAAGGAAGTCCCGGCGTTCATCTACGAGCTGTTCCCGGTACTGCTGCAAATGAAACAACGGCGCGGTGGCGACTTGTCCGGTGGCCAACAACAGCAACTGGCAATCGGCCGTGCCTTGGCCAGCCGCCCTCGCCTGCTGATCCTCGATGAGCCCACTGAAGGCATCCAGCCGTCGGTGATCAAGGAGATCGGCGCAGTGATCAAAAAGCTCGCTGCTCGCGGCGACATGGCGATTTTGCTGGTGGAGCAATTCTACGATTTCGCCGCCGAACTGGCCGACCACTACCTGGTGATGTCCCGGGGCGAAATCGTGCAACAGGGCCGTGGCGAAAACATGGAAGCCGAGGGCGTGCGCGGACTGGTCACGATCTGATCTCACCGGGCAAAAAAAAGCATGAAGCACCAATTTGTTGCAGCGCTACCCATGCGACGCCTCCTGTTGGTGCGCGCTGACGATCAATTGCCGCCTCCTGCCGGTAATGTCCCCGGCACAGCCTTTGCAGAGATCCGCTTATCTCACAATAAGCATTGACCATGACTCTTCCAGCTTCTGGCGTCTTGTTTACCCCCAGTTGGCACGCCGAACTGGAGCTGGGTTATGCCCGATTCGGGGCCGGCACCCGCCCGGTTCTGCGCCGACACCAAGGTCCGCTCAGGGTGCAGAAGCATCTGTATGCCGAAGGGCCTGAAGTCTGCCAGCACATCATCGTCCATCCACCCGGTGGAATCGCCGGCGGTGATCGGCTGGATATCTCCGCCTGCGTTGGCACCGATGCCTGGGCGCAGATCACCAGTCCCGGCGCAGCCAAGTGGTATCGCGCAGCCGGGCCCGCCTATCAGCAGTTGAAGTTGCAGGTGGCGGCCGGTGCGACCCTGGAATGGTTGCCGCAAGAGACGATCGTCTTCAGCGCCGCCCAGGCTGAACTCAGCACCTGCGTCGACCTTGAAGGCGATGCGCGGCTGTTCTACTGGGACGTTGTGGCGCTGGGCCGACCGGCCAGCGGCGAGCGCTTTGACCTCGGACATTTTCAGGCGCAACTCGATATCCGTCGCGACGGCCAGTTGCTCTGGCATGAACGTCAGCGCATTGTCGGAAATGACGGTTTGCTCGATTCGCCGATCGGACTGGATGGGCAGCCGGTGTTTGCTACGTTGCTGGTGACGGGTGAGATTGATAGTGAACTGCTGGAGAGCTGCCGCTCGCTACCCAACGACGTGCGAGGGGATCTGACCCAACTTCCAGGATTACTGGTTGCCCGGTGCCTGGCCAGTGAAGCGTTGTTGGCGCGGGGATGGCTGATCGATTTGTGGCGATTGCTCCGCCCGGCGTTGCTTGGCCGCGAAGCCGTCCCCCCTAGAATATGGAACACCTGAACACCGATCCCTTGTAGGAGCTGTCGAGTGAAACGAGGCTGCGATCTTTTTTCCGCTGAAGAGCAAATTCAAGATCAAAGGATCGCAGCCTCGCTTCGCTCGACAGCTCCTACGGGAGGCAAAACGCACGATATTTATTCTGCCAAAAATGGATTCCAACGATGGACCTGACCCCACGCGAAAAAGACAAGCTGCTGATCTTCACCGCAGGCCTGGTCGCCGAACGGCGTTTGGCGCGCGGTGTGAAACTCAATTATCCGGAAGCCATGGCGTACATCTCCGCCGCCCTGCTCGAAGGTGCGCGTGACGGCCAGACCGTGGCTGAGTTGATGCACTTCGGTACTACTCTGCTGGCTCGCGAACAAGTGATGGAAGGCATCCCGGAAATGATCCCCGAGATTCAGGTCGAAGCCACCTTCCCTGACGGCACCAAACTGGTCACCGTCCATCAACCCATCGCCTGAGACCGCGCCATGACTTACTCCATCCGCGATGCCGTGCACGCCGACCTGCCGGCGATCCGTGACATCTACAACGACGCAGTGCTCAACACCACCGCGATCTGGAACGAACAATCCGTCGACCTGGACAACCGTCAGGCCTGGTTCCGCGCCCGGCAAACCCAGGGGTATCCGATTCTGGTCATCGTCGATGCCGACAACACTGTGCTCGGTTATGCCTCGTTCGGCGACTGGCGACCGTTCGACGGCTTCCGCCATACCGTCGAGCACTCGGTTTACGTGCGCAGCGACCAGCGCGGCAATGGGCTCGGTCCGAAATTGATGACTGTGTTGATCGAGCGCGCCAAAGACTGCGAAAAACACGTGATGGTCGCGGCCATTGAAAGCGGTAACGCTGCATCGATTCGCTTGCATGAGCGCGCCGGTTTCAAGACCACCGGACAAATGCCTCAGGTAGGCACCAAGTTCGGCCGCTGGCTCGACCTGACATTCATGCAGCTGACCCTCAATCCCGGTGCAGAGCCGCCAAGCGTCAGTAAGGAGTAACGCCCAATGAACGCCGCCCAACTGCGACGCGTCAACGTTGAAAGCTTTGCCCACTACCGTCAGGGCCTGATTGACTTGCTGCTCGATGCCGTCGGTTACGGCGCCAGCGTCGGCTTCATGGCAGACCTGGATGCGATGCAGGCCCACGCCTACTTCGACGAGGTCCAGGACAACCTCAACAAGGGCAACGTGCTGCTGTGGGTGGTGGTCAAGGACGAACAGGTGCAGGCCAGTGTGCAACTGGGCCTGTGCCGCAAACCCAATGGCTTGAACCGCGCCGAAGTGCAAAAACTACTGGTCCGCGAACATGCACAGCGTCGCGGTCTGGGCCAGCAGTTGATGGCGACGTTGGAAAAAGCCGCCCTGCAACACCAGCGCGGCATGCTCTACCTCGATACCGAGGCCGGTTCGCCCGCCGAGGATTTCTACAAGGCTCTGGGTTACACCCGCGCCGGGGAAATTCCCGACTACGCCTGTGACCCGAGTGGTCGCTACAAGCCGACCGCCCTCTACTACAAGATTCTCCAAGGAGCCCATTGATGATTCCCGGTGAATACCAGATCGAGCCCGGCGACATCGAACTCAACGTCGGCCGTCGCACCCTCAGCCTTAAGGTGGCGAACAGTGGCGACCGGCCCATCCAGGTCGGCTCGCACTACCACTTTTTTGAAACCAATGACGCGCTGACGTTCGACCGCGCCGCCAGTCGTGGCATGCGCCTGAATATTCCTGCCGGCACCGCCGTGCGGTTTGAGCCGGGGCAGAGTCGCGAGGTTGAGTTGGTGGATTTGGCAGGGCATCGTCGGGTGTTCGGGTTTGCCGGCAGGATCATGGGTGATCTCTAAGTCATGCCGCGCCAGTACCGGCCCCTTCGCCAGCAAGCCGGCTCCTACAGGGAATCGCATTCCAACACCGCTTTTGCGGTGACCTGTAGGAGCTGCCGAGCGCAGCGAGGCTGCGATAGCGAGCAACGCGAGCGGTTTGAATTTCAATTAAATCCCAAGGCATGCGCATGAAAATCTCAAGACAAGCCTACGCCGACATGTTCGGTCCCACCGTCGGTGACAAGGTGCGCCTGGCCGATACCGAGCTGTGGATCGAAGTCGAAAAGGACTTCACCACCTACGGCGAAGAAGTGAAATTCGGCGGCGGCAAAGTCATTCGTGACGGCCAGGGCCAGAGCCAACTGTTGGCTTCCGAAGTCGTCGACACCCTGATCACCAACGCGCTGATCATCGACCACTGGGGCATCGTCAAGGCCGATGTCGGCCTCAAGGACGGCCGTATCGCCGCCATCGGCAAAGCCGGCAACCCGGACATCCAGCCCAACGTGAACATCGCCATCGGCGCCAGCACCGAAGTGATCGCCGGTGAAGGCATGATCCTCACCGCTGGCGGCATCGACACGCACATTCACTTCATCTGCCCGCAACAGATCGAAGAAGCACTGATGAGCGGCGTCACCACCATGATCGGCGGCGGCACTGGCCCCGCCACCGGCACCAACGCAACGACCTGCACTTCCGGGCCATGGCACCTGGCGCGCATGCTCCAGGCCGCCGACGCGTTCCCGATGAACATCGGTCTGACCGGCAAGGGCAACGCCAGTTTGCCCGAGCCGCTGATCGAGCAGGTCAAGGCCGGCGCCATCGGCCTCAAGCTGCACGAAGACTGGGGAACGACGCCCGCAAGCATCGACAACTGCCTGACGGTGGCCGATCAATTCGACGTACAAGTCGCGATCCACACCGACACCCTCAACGAATCCGGTTTCGTCGAAACCACCCTCGCCGCGTTCAAGGGTCGCACCATCCACACCTATCACACCGAAGGTGCCGGGGGCGGGCACGCGCCGGACATCATCAAGGCCTGCGGCTTTACCAACGTGCTGCCGAGTTCGACCAACCCGACCCGGCCGTTCACCCGCAATACCATCGACGAACACCTCGACATGCTGATGGTCTGCCATCACCTGGACCCAAGCATTGCCGAAGACGTGGCCTTCGCCGAAAGCCGTATCCGCCGCGAAACCATTGCCGCCGAAGACATCCTCCACGACCTCGGCGCCTTCTCGATGATCAGCTCCGACAGCCAGGCCATGGGCCGCGTCGGCGAAGTCATCACGCGAACCTGGCAGACCGCCGACAAGATGAAAAAGCAGCGTGGCCCGCTGCCTCTGGATGGTGAAGGCAACGACAACTTCCGCGCTAAACGCTACATCGCCAAGTACACCATCAACCCGGCGATCACCCATGGCATCAGCCATGAAGTGGGTTCGATCGAAGTCGGAAAATGGGCGGATCTGGTGCTCTGGCGCCCGGCATTTTTTGGCGTGAAGCCGACGCTTATCCTCAAGGGCGGCGCCATCGCGGCCAGCCTGATGGGTGACGCCAATGCTTCAATTCCCACGCCTCAACCCGTGCACTACCGCCCAATGTTTGCCAGCTTCGGCGGCTCATTGCATGCCACCAGCATGACCTTCATCAGCCAGGCTGCGCAGGATGCCGGATTGCCGGAAGCCTTGGGGCTGAAGAAGAAAATCGCCGTGGTCAAAGGCTGCCGCGATGTGCAGAAGACCGACCTGATCCACAACGATTACCTGCCGAACATCGATGTTGATCCGCAGACTTATCAGGTAAAGGCCGATGGTGTGTTGCTGTGGTGCGAGCCAGCAGAAACCTTACCGATGGCGCAGCGATACTTTCTGTTTTAAGCACAATAACGCGCAGAAAAAAGCCCCGATGACACCCATTGTCATCGGGGCCAAGTGCAGACGATCAGCTACTTTGCTCTACCGTGAAAGGGATCTCCGTTCTCTGGATCTTTGCCCGGTCCATTGCTTCCTGCGTCAGTTTTTTCAGCAGTGTGTTCTTTTCTTCATCAATGAGTTCGAGGTCTGCGATATAGCTTTCCTCACTCATGATCTGGCCAGCAGCAAAATCACTTTCCGGTTTGCCCAGCTCCGTCGCCAGCACTCGAAGCTCTTCTTTCAGGCGATCCTTTTCTTCGGGTGATAACGTCAAATCTTCTGCCCTTGTGTCCATCGCTACTTTGTACTCGGTTGTCGCATCGATACGGCGCTGAAGACGCTTGAACGCCTGACGGTTAGAGCCCTTTACATAGCGATTCCACAGCGGTTGTTCTGCGATCGAATCGCGCAGCAAGTCGCCTTCCTCCAAGGCAAGAATCCGTTGCTCAGCTGCCTCGATCATCGGCGGTGTCACACCGGCAATCCTGCGAAACTGCATGCCGCGCGCCTGCCAGGGAAGATCCAACCGCTGCGCCAGTTCTGTCATATACGCCAGATGAACCTCTACCTCATCAATCGACCCTGTGACCTCACCTTGCGCATCTACACGCCTGAATCGCTCACCCGCTGCCAGGCGTTCCGACACCCGTCGACGGGCGATAGCGCCAAGCTGATCCAGGCGTGACTTGCCCCGGGCGAGTTCCAGCAGTTGCGTTTCGACCAGGTCCTTGGCAACCAATGCATAGGCCTCATGAACCAGCACCTCGACCCCCATCGCGTTGAACAGCTGAGTGCCGCCGTCGACACACTCCGTGGGGGAAAGGGCCTCATTGAAAAGCTTCTCGCGTAACTCGGTGTTTTGCGCCATGGCTTCGAGCATTCGCCAGACTTTACCGGTCAAATCGATTCGGTAAGCGCCCCCTGCCTTGAAGTCAGCGGACTCGGTGAGCTTTCGGATCTCATTGAAAAAGTTTTCCGAGTGGTATTCGTCTTCCACCTCGTCCCAGATTTTCTGCCTGACGCTCCATTCCTCCCTGGACATGCCCTCATCCCAGAAAGCGCCGTCCATGACTCCCCTGGGTGGATAGGGCCGCTCAGGGTCCATCCCGATTGATTCGGCATACAACCTGAGGGTGTTCCGGTTATCGGCGGATAACCACTGCGGCTCATGACTCAACCGGGTGCGTGTCAGGAGTTCCGCGCGAAACGAGCCGGGAGCCACCACCGGGATCTGCTCGAGCCGGTTTAAGCGCAGGTCCAGATAGATATGCCGTGGACGTGGCTTGGAGAACAGCCCAACTGGCCAACGGTCGATGCCACAACCGACGAGGGTCAAAATCTCCAGATGCGGCATCTGGCTGATGTCTGGCACCAGGACCAGCGGGTTGCCATTCATGTTTAGCCATTTAAGCTGCGTCAGTTTTTTCAGACGCGCCACGGCGCTCTGGGTCAGCGCGATGTCGTTGTCAATGAGCGTCAGATGCGTCAAAAACCACATCTCGCTCACTTCTGGGGGCAGACGATTGAGCAGGTTGCCCGTGAGGTCCAGTTGCCGCAGCCACCGGAATGGCTCGAGAAATTGCGTCTGACTGGCCAGCAGGGAGGTATTGCGCAGGCTCAAGTGAGTGACATGATCAAAATTGGCGCGCAACTTCGGCATTCCGACAAGGTGACGACCCATGGGCAAATCATCGAGGATCAGCGCCTGAGGCCGGATCACGCCTGGCATCTCCTCCCCTTCCGGCCCGACACGCTGCCAGCATTGCCTGATCAGTTTGTATAAGCGGTTTCGGGCTTCCCATTCGGCGACGCCCGCTGGGCTGAAGCGAAACGAGATGGTTTGAGAGTTGATCCACTGTTGCAGGGTCCGGCTCAACTGATCGAACTCGGCTTCCAGGCCTCTGAGGCCCTGTTCGACCACGACACTCTCCTGTCCGTACTGCGCCAGAAGCGATTCAACTTCTGCTTCGGTAAACGCCGGGTACAACGAGCGGACACGTCGACGAAACCCCGTCCACTCCAACGCCTGCCGGGTATAGCCAGGCATACCACCGCGCAGTTTCATGATCTCGGGGTCGTAGTGAGGTTTGCGAATCGGGTTCTCCAGTAGAATCGGCTCAAGCCGTTCGTGGCTCAGTGGATTGTCCTGAATCGCCTTCTCCAGCCCCTGCGCGTCATGAATTTCAAAGCCCAGCGCCGTGCGCTGCGCGTCGGGCAAGGCATGCAGGACGGCGGCGTATAGCGTGTCCTCACCGTGCAAGTGCTGATCGAGTTCATCCCTGGCCTCAAAAAGCCCGTTTTCGCTACGGACCAGTACTTTACGAATCGGTGCGCTCTGCGCTCCGACGCTGTCGAACAAGTTGCCCTGAGCGGAATAGTCGCGGATTTCGAGGCGCAAATCCTTGGGCCAACCCGGCAAAGACTCCAGTGAATGCAGGACCAGCCGCGTGGTGTCGCTGCTGTACAGCTCCGGGAGGTAAAGCCCTTCATATGCACGGTTCAGACGCAATTGCTCCAAGGCCTGGTCAGACTGTCGGGACAGGGCCATAGGCACGCGTTTTTTTTCGGTCATGAACTTCAAGTCCGCCGGATCAGCATGATGCAGCAGTTCTTCCGCCAGGCTGTTCGGCAGGTCCGACGCTCGGAGCTTGAGGCGTGCCACCAAGGGGGTCGTGAGGCGCTCGCGCTGTGCATAAAGACCATCGAAAAGCTGCCGTTTTTGTTTGGCTGCCTGCTCTGACAGTTTTTTGCGCAAGGTCTCGATGCGCGCCGTCCGGTCACCCGACAGCCACTCTCCAAGCACGTCGCGCAATGCCGTTTCATCGAGAAAATCCACGACCTTTTCAGGCAGTTTTCCTGCGACGAGGTCCTCATGGCTCAACGTTAACGTCTGCGCGGCAACAGCCTTGAAATCCCCGACCTTGACCGAAGGACCTGACAAATCAGGCCCTTCAAACACTTCGATGGCCTTACCGCGGGGCCATCCACTCAACTCAGTCATGAACCGGGGTAAAAATCCGGCCAGATCCGCGTTAACTCGATTGGCGAGAATCATCGCTTCGCAAGCTTCGGCATCTGCATACGCCTTGAAACGTTCAAGCGTATCGCCCATCAGCGCAGGCATGGTTTCGTGCTCGGCATGCAGGCGGCGCAATGCATTTTCGTGCACACCACTGACGTGCAGAACCTGCTCCAGCGTTTCATCGGACAATCCGTCAACTTGCGCTCCCAAACGCCTGAGCAACGTCGCCTTGTCCCATTCCAGCGGCATGTCGAGTTCAGTCTTCCAGCTGCCAGCACCGTTATGCTCCAGCAACGGCTGATAAGCGTCTGGCCGGGTCGGGTGCGCGAGTCGCTGCTGTCCGGTCTTCGGGTCTTGCTTGAGCGCATAATGTTTGTCGTCGATCCGCAGCAGATCCTGCCCTAGATGCCGGTAAAGCCCATCCTCGCTGGCTACGATGGTTTTGGGCACGGCGACCGGATGTTCGTAAGGCTTCAGATCAGGATTCCAGAGTTTTTCCCCATCACCGAATGCCACCGGTTTAAGGCCCTCGACAAACGGTGAAACCTTGACCGGGCTCACCGCCCCGCCCGGTACCACATGCCCGGCGCCCATGATCGCCAGTTGGGCGAAGTTGATCAGGACACCATTGATGTAGGCTGCTCCCTCCTCCTTGTCACCTTTACTCCAGTCCTCAATACCTTCTGCAAGCTCGGCCAGCATTTGCGCGACCATGATGCCCAGCACTGCCTCGCCAAGACCGGGTACGAGTAGCGCTGCATAACTGAAAATGTTCCAGCCGATGTCGAGATAGCTGGTCAGGCGCTTGAACCGGGTTGTCGCATCTTCATCGTCGGTCGGCACGGCAATGCTGCGAGCATCGGCAATGGCCTTGTCACGCCGATCGATGAACAGGCGCAACCATAAATCACCCGTTATCGTGTTGGTGATGGGCTCGGCATTGGGATTCTCGACCGCCGTTTCCCGCCACCAGGGCCCCATGTCCAGAGGTTCGCGTTGCACCCATTTGAATGTCTTGAGGCGTTCGTTGACCCGTGCGAAGAAATGCCCCTTGTCTTTGTGCGCGACGAATCGGCTGAAAAACGCCTGATAGTCCGGGTTTCGCAACTGGCTGATCAGCGTCTTCATGAAGTCGCTCAGTGATGCGTATTCCTTTACAGGATGGTCCGGATCATCCGGTACATAGGCGATCAACGTGCCGGTCAAGCGACTCTGCTGATGGATGTCGTCCTTTCGGATCACTTCATCGACCAGACCCTTCGGTCCGTTGGCGAAGAACGCCTGCAACAGCTTGAAGCGGTCATATGAATTGCCCCGTAGCACCGGAATTCTCTCGGACCATTCACTCCAGAATTTCCAGGCGTCGGGCGTTAACGCATCAATGGCCTGTTTGATCTGGGAAGGCTCACTGACCGCACTGAACAGCACAATGCCGGTCAGCCGAAATCCCATCAGCGACAATCGATGACCGTGCAGCGGCCGGTCATCCAGGGTGACATTCTCGTGACCCTCGCGGATGCCCCCCAACTTGCCGAACACCTGCGGGCAGATGTCGCCCTTCAACCGCGCAGTCAGTGCCGCCACATGAAAGGCTGATTTCTCGCTGGCCAATGATTCCTGCTGCAACACCTGTTTTGCCTGCGAAGACGTTGGCAGAAGAATGGACTGGAGGTGTTTCTGGTATTGCCCGCCGATATCCAGCTCTCGGCATAAGGTTGCGAACTCCGGCAGCGTAATCGCCGGGTCGAGTACAAGGCTGCCGCGCAGGTCCTTGCGATAGACACCTGAACTGTTTCGAAATGCATCTTTTTCGGTTTCAGACGCTTCGAAGTTGTGCAACGCGGCTTGCACCATCGTTGAGGTGCGAACGCGACTGGCGCCGGTGTCGATGCCGAAGATGATTTTGCTGGGCATTTCAAGTTGAACGGTCAGGTCATCAACGTTCTGCAAGGTCTTGAATGTCGACTGCAGCCCGTTGCTCAGCAAAGGCTTGGCGAAGGCATTGATGTCGTGCTGCAAGTCGCCGAGCGTCTTGTCCAGTTGTCCTTGCAGGCGCCAGCGTTCATCCATCAACGTTTTGAGTTCCCGACGATCGTCCTCTGAAGCACCTGCATACCAATCCGGCATCGCAGGTTTGGTTTCGACCAGCGCTTTCAAACGCGCAATCGGAGCCGTTTTTATTGCCGGCGGTATCGCTTCGAATACACGGTTGTAATGCATCCCCTTGTTATCGTTCGAAACGGGCTCGGCGTTTTCTATCGAATTGCTTCCATGCAAATCGGCCATAATTTGTTCACTTATTTAATGAATTGGGAGCCACCAGCTTATTCACCGCTCGCCCCCAAAAAAAGTCGAAAAAACAGTGGATCCAACCACGTTAACAAAGCCCGTTTTGTTCGAAAATTACGCTGCCGACATTACATATGTACCGCCACGACGGCCCTCGTTCATGCCACTGAATGAGCGGTCGTGTTTTTCTCCTCAAAGGGTCTACTATTTCGACTCGCACGCCTTCGTTTCATGTTCAGGTAACCGCCATGCGCCTTTCCGAGTTCATCGTCTTGAATGTTGATCGCATCGTCGATGAGTGGGAGCAGTTCGCCAAAACCATCACGCCTGCCGCCGAGACCATGGACAGTGCCGCCTTGCGCGACCATGCCGGTTCGATCCTCAGAGCGGCGGCGCGAGACATGAACAAACCCCAAACGCCCAGCGAACAAGTGGCCAAGGCCCGCGGTGAAGGCCCGGAAAAAACCCCGAGCCTCGACGAGGCCGGCGCCAGCCACGGTGAGCTGCGCCATACCGTAGGGTTCGATCTGGTGCAAATGACCAGCGAATTCCGTCATCTGCGCGCCTGTGTGATTCGCCTGTGGGTCGACAGCCTCCAATCCCCGGAAGTGGCGTATTTCCAGGACATGATCCGGTTCAACGAGGCCATCGACGAAGCCCTGGCGGAGTCCACAGCCACCTACGCCGAGCAGGTCAATCGCTCGCGGGACATCTTCCTGGCGATCCTCGGCCATGACCTGCGCGCGCCCCTGCAAGCGGTAAGCATGTCCACCGAAATCCTTCTGCGCAAGGCGACTCTCGAAGGGGATGCGCTCAAGTGCGCGATCCACATCAAGCGTGGCACCGGGCACCTGGCGATGATGGTCAGCGATCTGCTGGAACTGGTGCGCAGCCGCTTGGGCAAAAGCCTGCCAATCGAGCCCGCGCCCATGGACCTGGCCGAGGTGGCACAGGAGGCGATTGCCCGGGCCTGTGCCGGGCAACCGGAATGCGATCCGAGCCTGACTATTGCCGGCGATACCCACGGCATGTGGGACGCTAGAAGGCTCGATCAGATGCTGCAAAACCTGATCGGCAATGCGCTGCAACATGGCTCGAACAAACGCGAGGTGACGCTGACCCTGAGTGGGGAGGCGCACAGCGTGCGGCTGACGGTACACAACGACGGCCTGCCGATTCCCGCCGACGCGATCCCGACCCTCTTCGATCCTTTGGTGCGCAGCGCCAGCGAGGAGCTCGGCGAGCCCACCACCAGCCTCGGTTTGGGACTGTTTATCGTCAAGCAAGTAGTGGATACGCATCAGGGGACGATTGAAGTCAGTTCCAATGAGGCGGATGGGACTACGTTTACCGTGGTGCTGCCACGCAAAGTGCAGACTCGACATCACACGTAGGAGCTGCCGAAGGCTGCGATCTTTTGATGTTGTTTTTCATTATCGCTCGAGTGCCAAAGTTCAAGATCAAAAGATCGCAGCCTTCGGCAGCTCCTACTCCACCAACAACCGCCCCAACCGTTGCTTCAACATCAGGTTCTCCGCCCGTAGTTGCTGGACCTCTTCGAGCAAATCCAGCGCCAGGGCGACGCCTTCCCATTCCAGGTCCAGGTCGCGCCGCAGCTTGGCGGCGCGTTTGGCCAAGGTCAGCTCGTAGTCGTTGAACACCCAGTCCTTGGGCTGAGCGCCCTGAGGTTCGAGGATGCCGTGCTCGACGATTTCGATCACGTAGACGTCCGACAGGTCGGTCGCCTCACAGAATTCTGCCATGTCCAGTTGAACGATCAGGGGACTGCTCATGTCAGTGACTCCTTGGTTCTAGGGGATCAAAAGTTCTCCCGCGGATCGAACGCGGCTTTTTTCGCCAGCTCCTGCCACAAGGCCTTGATCTCATCGTCCGACTTCTTCGGCATGACCGCCTTCAGTTGCACGAACAGGTAACCGCGTTCTCCGGCCTTGTTCATCAAGCCATGGCCCTTGGCGCGCATGCGCTGGCCGTTCTGGCTGCCGGCCGGGACCTTGAGGTTGATCTTGCCGGTCAGGGTCGGCACGGCGACTTCAGCGCCCAAGGCCAGCTCCCACGGCGCCAGTGGCAAGGTGATGATCAGGTTCTCGCCTTCGACGTCAAATTTCGGGTGCGGCGCAAAACGGATCGTCAGGTACAGGTCGCCATTGGCCCCGCCACCGACGCCCGGAGCGCCCTGCCCTTTGAGGCGAATACGCTCGCCATCGACCACACCGGCCGGGATCTTCACGTTCAGGCTCTTGCTGGTGTTGCTCACATGCTGGCCGGCCGCGTTGTATTGCGGCACCTGGAACGTGACCTTCTTCGATTCGGTCGACAGTGTTTCTTCGAGAAAGACCCCGAGTTCCATTTCCACGTCCTGCCCTCGACGTCCGGTGCTGCGACGCGACTGTTCACCGCCACTGAAACCAGGCCCACGGTTGCCGAAAATCGAACTGAAGAAGTCCGAAAAATCGCCCGTGTCCTGGCCACCGCTACCGAAACCGCCACGGCTTTGCCAGCCCGGTGGTCCCTGGAACGGTTGGCCATGCTGGCCATAGCGGCGCAGGTCGTCGTACTCGGCGCGCTTGTCGGCGCTTTTCAGCGCTTCATAGGCTTCCGAGGCATCCTTGAATTTGGACTCGGCGTCCTTTTCCTTGCTGACGTCGGGGTGGTACTTGCGCGCCAGTTTGCGATAGGCAGCCTTGATCGCCTTGTCGTCTGCGGTCGGTTCCACACCGAGAATCTTGTAATAGTCTTTGAAGTCCATCGCGGGAATCACCATCCGTTATCAAAATCGCGCCACCGTCGCAGCATGCACTTGTTTGCAGCATTGAGGTTGACCGATCTCAGTTTAGTGACCGGGCGGCGCAGCAAAAGTTTATCGGCAGCAGTCGGGGCTTCAAGGATTGCCCCGTGGCTCGCCGGTTGATGCAGGGTAGTTTGGGGGTGAACGGTCGTCTTTCAAGGATCATCAGACGAGATTTAGCAGATAACCGGCCTTCGAATCTGTCGCGCACTGACATACACTGCGCGGCCGTTTTTTAACCGGAACCTGAAAGACATGAACAACGCATCTCCAGCCCGTGCCTTGGGTATCGACTTTGGCACGTCCAACTCCACTGTCGGCTGGCTGCGCCCCGGCGTGGAAACGCTGATCGCGCTGGAGGACGACAAGATCACCCTGCCGTCAGTGGTCTTCTTCAATATCGAAGAACGCCGCCCGGTGTACGGCCGCCTGGCGCTGCACGAGTACCTGGAAGGCTACGAAGGTCGCCTGATGCGCTCGCTCAAGAGCCTTCTGGGGTCCAAGCTGATCAAGCACGACACCAGCGTCCTCGGCACGGCGATGCCGTTCAAGGACCTGCTCGGGCTGTTCATCGGCCAACTCAAGAGCCGCGCCGAAGCCGCCGCCGGTCGGGAATTCGAAGAAGTGGTGCTGGGTCGTCCGGTATTTTTTGTCGACGATGACCCGATGGCCGACAAAGAAGCCGAAGACACCCTGGTGGACGTGGCACGCAAGATCGGCTTCAAGGAAGTCTCGTTCCAATACGAACCGATTGCCGCCGCATTCGACTACGAGTCGACCATCGAGAAAGAAGAGTTGGTACTGATCGTCGATATCGGCGGTGGTACTTCCGACTTCTCGCTGGTGCGCCTGTCGCCGGAGCGTCGGGGTGTGGATAACCGCCACGAGGACATCCTCGCCACGGGCGGTGTGCACATCGGCGGAACCGACTTCGACAAACAGCTCAGCCTGCAAGGCCTGATGCCGCTGTTCGGCTATGGCAGCCGCATGAAGAGCGGCGCCTATATGCCGACCAGTCACCACATGAACCTGGCGACCTGGCACACCATTAACTCGGTGTATTCGCAAAAATCCCAGTTGGCCCTGGGCAGCATGCGCTACGACATCGAAGACACCGGCGGCATCGATCGCCTGTTCAAGCTGATCGAACAGCGCGCCGGGCATTGGCTGGCGATGGAAGTGGAAGAAACCAAGATCCAGTTGACCCACGCCGAGAGTCGCCACGTACCGCTGGACCGCATCGAAGCCGGTTTGAGTGTGGAACTGAGCCGGGCGCTGTTCGAGTCGGCCATCGACAACCTCCTGGAACGCGTGCGCAACAGCGTCACTCAGCTACTGGCTGATGCCGACGTGCGGGTTGATCAGGTCGATACGGTGTTCTTCACCGGCGGTTCGAGCGGGATTCCGGCGCTGCGCAACAGTGTTTCGGCGATGTTGCCAAATGCTCGGCATGTGGAAGGGAACATCTTTGGCAGTATCGGCAGCGGTCTGGCGATTGAAGCGGCCAAGCGTTACGGCTCTATGGACTGATCCGAAACCAGGGTGCCCCAATCGCTAGCAGGCTAGCTCCCACATTGAATCTGTGGTGTTCACACAACATGTGTGGGAGCTAGCCTGCTAGCGATGGCGTCAGATCAGGCAATACAGCTGCCTGATCAAACCATTCCCACCTGCTTCAACTCGCTCTTCAGGTACGCGTAATAAATCGGCCCCGCCACCACCCCCGGCAGGCCGAATGCGGCTTCGAACACCAACATTGCCAGCAGCAACTCCCACGACTTGGCGCTGATCTGCCCGCCGACGATGCGCGCGTTGAGGAAGTACTCGAGCTTGTGGATAACGATCAGATAACCCAGCGCCGCCACCGCCACCCAGATCGACAGTGACAGGCCGACGATGGTAATCAGGGTGTTCGACATCAGGTTGCCGATCACTGGCAACAGTCCGAGCAGGAACGTCAGGACGATCAGGGTCTTGGTCAGCGGCAGCTTGATGCCAAACATCGGCAGCACCACCGCGAGGAAAATCCCGGTGAACACGGTGTTGAGCAAGGAAATCTTGATCTGTGCGAAGACGATGTTGCGAAAGGCCTGGACCAGCAGGTGCAGGCGATCGAACAGCGCGGCGGCCAATGGCTTGCGCTTGGTCAGATCCGGCACGCGCTGCAAGGCGATGATCGCGCCGAGCACCATGCCGATCAGTAACGTCACGAACATGTGCGCCGCGTCTTTGCCCACCAGTTGCAAATCACTGAGGTGCTTGCTCACCCACTCGCCAATCGCCACGCGAAATTCTGCGGCACTGGCCGGCAGGTAAGCGTCGATGAACGGTGGCAGTTGCCCGCGTGCGCGATCAACCACACCCATGAATTTGTCGAGCGAAGCGCCGGGGTTTTCGGCTTCGTGTAGCAGGAAGCTGATGGCACCGGCGAAGATCAGCGTCAGCACGCTGACAATCAAAGTCCCCAGCAAAGCCACGGCAAGCCAGCGCGCGCGCCGGCCTTCGATGAGCCGTTGCAGTTGCGGGGTGAGCATGTTGACCAGTTCGAATACGAGCAATCCTGCCAGCAGGCTGGGTAACAGGCGCAACGGCAACACCAGCAACAAACCGCCAAAAATAATGACCCAGCTGATGACCAGCAAAACTTGACGCTGAGAAAACGTTGGCATACAGCCTCAAAAACGAACGGCGTAAAAAGGATTGGCAGTCTGCCAGCGATCCGGTGTGAGCACTAGGATTGTGTCGATCGACCTTAGTGGGGGTTCAGGTTTTTTTCAGCGCCCTTAACGGCCCCATCGCGAGCAAGCTTGCTCCTACAGGAGAACTGAGTACACCGGACATTGTGGGAGCTAGCCTGCTAGCGATGAGGCCAGCACGGCTGCCACTGTCTTTGAGACGATTTACCTCTTCAGGCAATTGCTCATGAACGCCTTGCGCTCATCGCCTTTGAGAAGTTTGGCGGTAGCATTCGCGTTGCAGTTTTTCATTTTTTCCTGCTGAGGCGTCAACACTGTTCCTACCTCGTTGGCCGGCGGGGCCGCTTTCAGGCAGGTACTCATGAAGGCTTTGCGCTCATCGCCCTTGAGGCTTTTGGCCGTAGCGTCGGCATTGCAGGTGGTCATCTTTTCCTGTTGGGCCGTGTTGGCGGCAAAGCCCTGGGAGCACAGCAGCAAACCGATCATCAACAACGGGGCACGCAATATCTTCATGGAGTTTTCTCCTGCTTTCCGCACCGAAGGGCACGGCCTTGCACTGGAGTGTAGACAACGCCCGTTACACCTTCCTGTTCTCCAGGTGGCTGCGGCGATATTGCTCCGGCGTGCATCCGGCCTGGCGCTGGAACATGGCGATAAACGCCGAACCGGTGCTGTAGCCCATGTCGAAGGCAATTTCCTGAATACTGTGCTGGCTGTCCAATGCCTCGATGGCCGCGAGAAACCGCAGACGCTGGCGCCACTCACCGAAACTCATGCCCAGCTCGCGCACAAACTGTCGCGCCAGGGTGCGCTCGCTGACATGGATGCGCGCCGCCCATTGCGCCAACGGTCGATTATCCCCTGGCTCGGCCTGTAGCGCTTCCAGGATGGCGAACAGCCCGGAACTGCTGGCGTAGGGCAGATAGCACTCATGCACCGGCGCTTGTTGCAGTTGATCGACCAACACTTGGGCCAGACGCTTGTCCGCGGCCTGTTCGGGGATCTTCACATCCCGTGTGGCGAAGTCCTTGAGGATCGCCTTGAGAATATCGCTGATGGCCAGGGTACAGGCCTGTTGCGGCAGATCACTACACAACGACGGCGCGAGACAGACAGCGCGGTAATTGATTGGCTGATTGCTGTAGAAACTGTGCTCGGTTTCGGGCGGCACCCACACGGCGTATTGCGGCGGAGACATGAAACGGCTGCTGCCGATTTCCATGTGCAAGACCCCATTGGCCGAGTACTCAAGCGTGCCCCAGGGATGTCGGTGCGGCGCGGCATATTCGTGGGTGTTGAAGTCGGCGTAACGGAAGTACACCGGCGCCGGCAGTTCGCTGAAATCCAGCAGGTCGATGTGTTTACTGCTCATGCTGTCCGGAATCAGGGGTGGGTTGTCAGGTTCGAAGTATAGGCTTGAATCCAGACAGTGGATAATTGCCCCTCATTAACGTTCTGGTTTTCTGCGATGCAATACGCTTATCCCCTGTTGGCCATTTTTATCTGGGCCGGCAACACCGTGATCACCAAAATGTCGGCCGGGGCGATTTTCCCCGCCGAGATCGGTTTCTACCGCTGGCTGTTGGCCGGGTTGCTGTTCACACCGTTCATGCTCAAACCGGTGCTCAGCCATTGGCCGAAGATCCGCCCGAACCTGGGCAAGATCTTTGTCCTCGGCGTGCTCGGCATGGCGGTCTACCAAAGCCTGGCGTACTTCGCCGCCGCCCTGACCTCGGCCACCAACATGGGCATCATCCTGTCGCTGATGCCGTTGATGTCGTTGGCCATGGCGATCATCAGCCTCGGCCAGCGCCTGACCTTCGGCGCCTTGGCCGGTGCAGTGCTGTCGCTCGCCGGCGTTCTGGTGGTGGTGTCATCCGGCAGCCTCGGCACGCTGCTGGAACACGGCGTAAACCTGGGCGATGCGATGATGTTGGTCGCGACCCTGGCCTACGCGGTCTACAGCACCCTGCTGAAAAAATGGCAGCTGAAACTGCCGCCACTGGTGTTGTTGTATTTGCAGGTGTTGGTGGCCGTGGTGGTGCTGTTCCCGTTGTTTCTCGCCTCGGAGAAAGTCGGCCCGACCTTGCAGAATATTCCGCTGGTGCTTTACGCCTGTCTGTTGGCTTCGATGGTCGCGCCATTGGCGTGGATGCAGGCCGTAGTGCGTTTGGGACCGAGTCGCACCGTAATGTTCTTCAATTTGCTGCCGGTGATCACCGCGCTGATTGCGGCGGTGGTGCTGCATGAGCAATTGGCGATGTATCACTTGGTGGGCGGGGTGTTGACGTTGGGTGGGGTGATTGTTTCCGAGCGCTGGACGACCGTATTGAGCCGCAAGACTAGCGTTGCCTGAGCAAAAAAGATCGCAGCCTTCGCCAACTCCTACCTGTAAATACGCGCCAAATGTAGGCGCTGCCGAAGGCTCGGGCCGCGATCGGACGATCTCTTGACCTTACAGACCCGCCGCATTCAGCCGCGCCGCATGCTCGACAAACAACCGAACCGGCTCCGCCCCCTTCCCCACCAGCCCCAGCGACTGGTTGACGATGTCGAAGTGATCCAGCGGATACTCATCGCCAATCACCGTTCCCAGATGCGAGCTATATCGCCCCACCATGCCGTCACAATGCCCGGCTTCACGTACGAAGGTTTTGGCGAACAGCCGGCAACTGCGATTGGTCCCATCCAGCAGATTGCGTCCACGATCGGTAATGCCCGGCTGCAGGGTGCCGGACCAGGAGTAATAGCGCACGCCAGCAACCTCCTCCGGCCCGTGTCCACCCCAGGTTTCGGGCAGGCCCTGCGGATAACGTTGATTGAACAGCGCCACGCCCTCGGTAGTGAGGGAATGATGGGAGGCATGGATATCCACCGGCAGCTTCGGCCCGCGATAGCCGGTTTCCAGCAGGCACATCAACGCATTGACCATGTGCAATAGAAGGGTCAGCAACCGGCCGCTGACGCTGTCATGGGGATAGTGTCGGTGCAGGTAATCGGCGAGTTCAGAGCCGTGATTCGGTCCCGCCACCGAGGTGACCGAGGCGACCAGGTCCGGACGCCTGGCCGCTGCATAACGGGCGGTCAGCGAGCCTTGGCTGTGGCCGATCAGGTTGACCTTTGCGGCGCCGGTTTCCCGCAGAATCTCTTCGATTCGCGCCAACAGTTGCTCACCGCGCACTTCGCTGGAGTTGAGCGGCGAAACCTGCACCGCGAACACCACCGCACCACCACGGCGCAACGCCTCGACGATCCCGTACCAGTACGGATACAGCACCAGACGGATAAACCCGAGCATTCCCGGGACCAGCACCAACGGATAACGCGGAGCAGAACCTTGCGACATGGGCGGACATCCTTGTGATCGGTGAGATGACGCCAGGCAGGATGCAAGACATCCGCCAAGCATCAACAGCGAAGATGACAACTCGACGACCAGTCTATGACATCCGCCCTACTTCAGCCCCACCACGCCAGCCACGATCAGCCCGACCGACACCAGTTTGACCGCCGTCAGGCTTTCACCCAGCAGCGCGAAACCGAGAAACACCGTGCCTAGCGAACCGATGGCAGTCCAGATCGGGTAAGCGATGCTCACTGGCAATTCGCGCATGGCCAGGGTCAGGAAGTAGATCCCGCCCACGGCCGCTAGCACGGTGATCAGCGAAGGCCAGAGCCGGGTGAAGCCTTCGGCGTACTTCATGCCCATGGCGAAGGTGACTTCAAACCCGGCGGCGACCAGCAGAAACAGCCAGGCCATCTAGAACTCCCTGGCTAGCGCCAGCAGGCGCTGCTCGGCTTCGGCCGCAGAGATTTCGAAGGTGCGTTCGGCGGACTCCTCGCCCTCGACAGCAACCACCGTGACATCGGTGATGCCAATGAACCCGAGCACAGTGCGCAACAACGTATCGGCATGATTCAAGGCTTCCAGCTCACCGCCCGGACCGAAACCGAAACCGCCACGACTGGTGATGATCAGTGCCTTTTTGCCTTGCACCAACGGTTGATACTGGGCCACGCCATTGTCGAGGGTGTGATTGAACGTCAGCCCGACCCGCACAATCTGGTCGATCCAGGCCTTGAGGCCGCTGGGCACGCTGAAATTGTGCATCGGTGTGGAAATCACCAGCAAGTCGTGACCGAGCAGTTCGCTGACAAGCTGGTCGCTGAGCGCCAGGTCGGCCTGCATCGTCAACGGTCGCGCATCGGGTTCGGGATAAAAGGCGGCGGCCACGAACGCTTCGTTGACCGGCGCAATCAACACCCGGCCCACTTCGCGGCGGGTCAGTTTCGCGTCGGGATACCGGGCTTGCCACGCGGATAAAAAGCCTTCCGCCAGACGCCGCGAATGCGAACGCTCACCCCGTGGACTGGCATGCACAGCAAGAATTCTACTCATCTGAACCTCCTCAGGACTAAACTCAAACGGCTTGTGGCTTGCAGCTTGAAGCTCGCAGCTGCCCCGCTTCAAATGAGCAAAAATCAGTCAGGGTGAATTTATTTCATCCATGGAGATTCGCATGTTTGCTTCGCTGCCGTTGACCGCCCTGCGCGCCTTCGAGTCCGCCTCACGCCTGCTGAGTTTCAAGGCCGCCGCTGAAGAGCTGTCAGTGACGCCGACAGCGGTATCCCACCAAATCCGCTCTCTGGAAACCTGGCTCGGCGTGCAACTGTTCGAACGCCTGCCCCGCCAGGTACGCCTGACCGACTGCGGAGAACGACTTTTCCACAGCCTGCACGGCGCCTTTCTCGACGTGGCGCAAAGCGTCGACACCCTGCGCCCGCAACGCAGTGGCACGAATCTGACGATCTCCACCACGGCCGCCTTCGCCGCCCTTTGGCTGGTACCACGGTTGGGGCGTTTTTATGCACGGCACCCGAACATCAACATCCGCCTGGACACCCACTGCGAAGTCATCGATCTGCACCAGGACGCCAGCGTCGATCTGGTGCTGCGCTACAGCCTCGACGATTACCCGAACCTGTATGGCCTGTGCCTGTTCGATGAGTCCTTCGGCGTGTACGGCTCGCCAGAACAGGTCGCCCTCGCGTCCCATCGCCTGCCGTCATTGATCAGCGTGCGTTGGCACAATTCGAAACTCTATGCCCACGGCTGGGAGGCCTGGTGCGCTCGGTCCGGCGAAACCTGGCTGACCGGCCAGCCCGCAGTGCGCGAGTACGACGAAGAGCATTACGCCCTGCAAGCAGCGATTGCCGGTCAAGGGCTGGTGCTGGCGAGCAATATTCTGGTGTCCGAAAGTGTGGCCAGCGGATTGTTGCTGGGCTATCGGAGTGATGTTCAGGTCGATGGCGCCGGTTACAGCGCCTTGTGCGTACCGGGACGCGAACGGCACCCGCCGGTGCGGGCGTTTTTTGCGTGGTTACGTGAAGAGGCGTTGGCGTCGGGACATGCTCTAACGACGTGAAAACGGTTGCGCCTGCCAGTCCGCCATCGCGAGCAGGCTCGCTCCACCGGTATTGCTGGAACGGGCTTGCTCGCGATGGTTCGCGCTAGCACCTATTTACCTGGCTTGACCGTGACAGGCGCCTTGCCAGCCTTCATTTGCTCGAGCAATGGCGCGCACTGATTCGGCTCACCGCCGCTCGGCGCCACCAGCGCCAGCAAGCCCGCCGCCGGTGCGGCGATTACGCCCAACGCAACCATTCCCGCGCCGCGCAACATCAACGGCACGGCTTTGACCCCGGCATCAGGCTTGATGAACTTGCCGCGCACATACAGTGGTGACCGCAAGGAAATCAAGCGCCAGCCCTTGGATTCCGGGGTGATGGTCAAGTCCAGTTGCTCCGTCGCCATGTTCGCCGTGCCGTCGACGTAGACGATGGCGTTTTCGGTGTCGAAGACGAACAGGCGCGTGGTCGCCAAACCTGACTGGATGCCGAAATCGGCGGCCGCGCAGTTGATCTTCACTTCCTTGTCGCCAAAGATCTTGCCGACCACATAATTACCGACGTTCAACCCCGCCAGCTCCATCAGCTCGCGACTGATGGCGCCGTCGTTGATCAGCATTTTCAGGTTACCGTTGGCACTTCCCAGCAGTTTGGCGACCGAGTTGCCACGCCCGGTAATGTCGGCATCGCCGTTGAGCTCGCCGAAGCTGGTTTTCATTGGTTCAAAGGTCGGGAACAGTTGTTTGAGCTTGAAGCCGCGCGCCGTCAGTTTTGCCCGGCCTTCCAGCGGGTCGGTATGGCCATTCAAACGAATCTGCGCATCCAGATTCCCGCCCGCCACGCCGAAGCGCAGCGGCTCAAGGCTGAGCACGCCGTCGGTGAGCACCAGGTGCGTGTAGAGATCGTTGAACGGAAGTTTTTCGCTGTGAACGATGCGCTTGCCGGTGAACTCGACATCGGCGTCCATATCGCGCCAGCGATCGGTCTTGAACTCTTCGACCGGCAACGCTTTGTCGGCCGGTTGCTTGCTGTCACCGCCACGGGCTTTTTGCTTGGCATTGGAGTCGGCACCGATCAGCGGGCCGAGATCGGCAAACAACAGTTGGTTGGACAGCAGCGCACCGCTGAGCTTCGGCCGGGGCTTGCTGGCGACGTAGCTCAGATTTCCGTGAATATCACTGCCACCGATCTTGCCGTTGAAGTCTTCATAGCGAAACACCGCGCCACCGGGCTCGTGAAGTTTTGCAATCAAGTGGCCGTCGGTGGCATACGGTGGTGTGTCCGGCAAGGTGATGCCGGTCAACGGATAAAGATTGCCCAGGCTGGTACCGGCCAGTTTCAAGCGCAGATTCAGGGCGCCGAGATTCATCGGATCGGTCAGGGTGCCGACCAACTCAATGCTTGAGTCAGCTACCTTCACCTGGGCCTGAAGCGGAAACGGCCGGGTTGAATCCTGCAGGGCCAGCAACCCACCGATCTTACCCTGGCCCGAGAGTTTCTCGCCGTGGTACTGGCCGTTGACCTTGAGGCCGAAGGCGTAGTCCTGCGGGGTCGTGCCTTGCGCCTGAGCGGTCTTCGTCTCCTTGTCGCCGACGATGTCGCTGAACGGAATCGGTTTGCCCAAGGGATCGATTAGCACGTCGAGTCGGGTCTTGAGGTTCTGGTCGTCGAGGGTGACGTGGCCCTTGTCGAAACCGATCGCACCGATATCCACCACCCAACTCGACGGTTCGGCATTCGGGTCCTTGGGATCGAACTTGAATATCCAGTTGGCGCGTCCATCGGCCAGGCGTTGCAGGTCGGCATTCGGCTCGGTGAGGTCAATGCGCGGAATCACCACCCGCTGCGCCAGCAACGCCAAGGGCGAAATGCGCAATTCGACGCGTTTGAGGGTGACCATTTGCGGCGCCTTGGACCAGTCCGGGTTGCCCAGGCTCAGGTCTTGCGCGACCACATGTGGCCAAGGTACCCAAGCGCGCCAGCCGCCTTCATCGGGCTCGCGTTGCCAGACCACCGACAGGTCGCCATTGATCGCAAACGCCCTGTGCAGCTCTTGCGAAACTTTGGCATTGAGCGGCGGTTTGATCCGGTTCCAGTCAAAGAACACGATGACCAGCACCAATACCGCCAGCAGGACTACGAGGCTGGCGAAGGTCCAGGCGAGAATTTTACGGGTGCGCGTCATTGCACAGGACTCCTGATACGACTGAGCGCCCGGACTGCGACGCACATTTGAAACGGTAAGCCGGAAGCGGCCTGCCATGAACTCTACGACTGAAAAAAGCTACGCAGGTTTAATCGAAAGACCAATTTTACCGAAACACAACAGTCCGATACCGACTCATCAGTCATTTAGCGTTACGGCCGCGCACTTTTGCGCGTCATGCACGGGTTGAAGATACCCATACCAGCGCCAAACCAACTCCCGGAAATGCCCGGTCTAGAGCCACTGCGCAGAACAATCAATTCTGTTGATTATTACCATTGCGTTTATGAACTTTTATATCGACTTATCGAGAGTAGCATTGCCCTCGTACCCACTTTCCAGCACTCCCAAGGAGCACAACAATCATGAAACGCCAAATATTTCTTAGCCTTACACTCTCGATGCTGGCCGGCACCGCCTTCGCTCTGCCTGCCGCTGAACAGGCAACCCCACAAGTAAAAGCCAGTCACTCGGTGTTCAGCCAAACCGTGGCTGCCGATGGTTCTGACCGTACTCCACAAGGCCAGACCCTGGCTGCTGATGGCTCGGACCGCACGCCACAAGGCCAGACCCTGGCTGCTGACGGCTCGGACCGCACGCCACAGGGCCAGACTCTGGCTGCTGACGGCTCGGACCGCACGCCACAGGGCCAGACTCTGGCTGCTGACGGCTCGGACCGCACGCCACAAGGCCAGACCCTGGCTGCTGACGGCTCGGACCGCACGCCACAGGGCCAGACTCTGGCTGCTGATGGATCCGACCGTACCCCACAAGGTCAAACGCTCGCTGAAGGCGGTGGTGATCGTGTGATCGAACGCAACAGCGCTCTGAGCTAAGCCCCATGGCCGCTCAGAAAAAAAGCCCAATCAACGGATTGGGCTTTTGACTTTTTGGCGGTTCAGTTGATAGCAGCACTTCCCCGCGTGATCCCTTCGATAGTCGTTCGACGCCAGTAAAGCCGATTTGCTAGAGTGCGCCGCTGTCCTTGTCCAGAAAACACCCTTGCGATGCTGCCCCGCGCCGAACAGAAACAACAGACCCGTAACGCCCTGATGGACGCTGCCCGGCGCTTGATGGATGGCGGCCGAGGATTCGGCAGCCTGAGCCTGCGCGAAGTGGCGAAAACCGCCGGCATCGTGCCCACCGGTTTCTACCGGCATTTCGCCGATATGGATGAGCTGGGTCTGGTTCTGGTCAGCGAAGTCGGCCAGACCTTTCGCGAAACCATCCGCCTGGTTCGCCACAACGAATTCGTGATGGGCGGCATCATCGATGCCTCGGTACGGATATTTCTCGACGTGGTCAGCGCCAACCGCTCGCAATTTCTGTTTCTTGCCCGTGAGCAATACGGCGGCTCGCAGCCGGTGCGAAAGGCTATCGGGCGATTGCGCGAAGACATCAGCTCGGACCTGGCAGCCGACCTGTCGCTGATGCCGAAACTGCAACACCTGGACATTGCCGCCCTGAGCGTCATGGCCGATCTGATCGTCAAAAGCGTGTTTGCTACCCTGCCGGACATCATCGATCCACCGATCGAAGCGTTGCCCGAGCATTTGACACCCCAAGCGAAAATAACTCAGCAACTGCGCTTTATCTTCATCGGTCTGAAGCACTGGCAAGGGCTCGGCAGCACCGAGTAAATGCCGCAAATTGGTGCAGAAGATTCCAGAGCGCACCAACATCTGCCACGATTTCCCCCCCAGCAGTAACTCTTCCCCACACCTCCGACAGCCATTTCCTACACATCACCCCGATTGGCAAGCACCTTGCTCTAGCCTGAACATTGTTCATTGCTGGAAGCCTCCCAATGCTGGTGATTCACCGCAGAATCGACCCTCAACCCGCCTGGGCTGCCGAACTCCACCTGACGTTCGAAGCCCGCAGCAAAAGCCGTTTGCGCTGCTTCAGTGCCGAGGGCGAAGACGTCGGGTTGTTTTTGGAGCGTGGTCAACCGCCCTTGCATGACGGCGAATACCTGCAAGCCGAGGACGGGCGCATCGTCCGCGTTTGCGCACGCCCCGAACAACTGCTGCACGTCACCTGCGCCAACGCCTTCGAACTGACCCGCGCCGCCTATCATCTGGGCAACCGCCATGTCGCCCTGCAAGTCGGCGATGGCTGGCTGCGTCTGCTCGACGACTACGTGCTCAAGGCCATGCTCGAACAACTGGGCGCCTGCGCCGAAAACATGGAAGCTCCATTCCAGCCGGAGCACGGTGCCTACGGCGGCGGCCATCACCATTCGCGTCATGGCGATGAAGATTTCAACTACGCGCCGAAACTGCACCAGTTCGGCGTGCGCACATGAACCCGGCCTGGGCCCTGCTGCGCCTGGCCAGTCCGCAATTGCCGATTGGCGGCTACAGCTATTCCCAAGGCCTGGAAATGGCGGTGGATAACGGCCGCGTGCACGATCCCGACAGCGCCCGACGCTGGATCAGCGATCAGTTGTTACTGAACCTGGCGCGCTTCGAGGCGCCGTTGTTGCTTGCCCATTGCGTTGCGGCGCATGAGGAAAACTGGGACGAATTGCTGCAACGCTGCGAGCAACACCGCGCCAGTCGTGAAACCCGCGAGCTTCATCAGGAGAGCCGACAGATGGGCTACTCGCTTCAGCAGTTGCTCAACGGTTTACCCGAACTCGATGAGCCGGCCCGCACCTTCCTCGATCAGCGTGCCGAACCGCATCTGGCCCTGGGCTGGGCGTTGGCCGCCCGCGCCTGGCTGATCACCCCGCAAGATGCCTTGGCCGCATGGCTCTGGAGCTGGCTGGAAAACCAATTGGCGGTGCTGATGAAAACCCTTCCCCTGGGTCAGCAAGCCGCCCAACGCCTGACCAGCGAACTGCTGCCGCTGCTTCAACAAGCTCAACAGAACGCCACTCGAATCGATCCCGATCATTACGGCAGCGCCGCGTTTGGCTTGTCCCTGGCGTGTATGGCCCACGAGCGCCAATACAGCCGCCTGTTCCGTTCCTAGGGCCTTTTATTATGGAGAATCACATGAACGCACAACCTCTGCGCGTCGGTATCGGCGGTCCGGTCGGTTCCGGCAAAACCGCCCTGACCCTGGCCCTGTGCCTGGCCCTGCGCGAACGCTACAACCTGGCCGTCGTGACTAATGACATCTACACCCGCGAAGACGCGGATTTTCTGGTGCGCAACGAGGCCCTGGCGCCCGAGCGCATCATCGGCGTGGAAACCGGTGGCTGCCCGCACACGGCCATCCGCGAAGACGCCTCGATCAACCTCGAAGCCGTGGATCAATTGAACCGTCGCTTTCCGGGCCTCGATCTGATTCTGGTGGAGTCCGGTGGCGACAACCTTTCGGCGACTTTCAGCCCGGAACTGTCTGACCTGACCATTTACGTGATCGATGTGTCGGCCGGCGACAAGCTGCCGCGCAAAGGCGGTCCGGGGATCTGCAAATCCGATTTGCTGGTGATCAACAAGATCGACCTCGCACCGTTGGTAGGTGCTTCGCTGTCGATGATGGACAGCGACACAAAACGCATGCGCAACGGCAAGCCCTTTGTGTTCAGCAACCAGAAAACCGGCCAGGGGCTTGAAGAAATCATCGCCTTCATCGAACGCCAAGGCTTGCTGACCGCCGCCTGATCGCCACTTATCAACAAGGAAGCTTTTCCATGACACTCAATCGCATTCTCGGCGCACTGACCCTTCTGCTGACCCCCACCATTGCCTTCGCCCACCCAGGGCACGGCGACAACGGTCTGATCGCGGGCATCAGCCATCCGATTGGCGGGCTCGATCACTTGCTCGCGATGCTCGCCATTGGCCTGTGGGCGGCGCAGCAACAAGGGACTGCGCGCTGGGCACTGCCATGCACCTTCGTCGGCTCGATGTTGGTGGGAGGGATGCTCGGGTTTGACGGGTTGAACCTGCCGGCGCTGGAAAGCGGGATTGCGGCGTCCGTGTTGGCGCTCGGTTTGGCGGTTGCGCTGGCGGTGCGCCCGCCATTGGTGATGGCGGTTATGGCGACAGCGTTGTTTGCGCT
This sequence comes from Pseudomonas sp. P1.8, assembly GCF_001269805.1. NCBI lineage: Bacteria > Pseudomonadati > Pseudomonadota > Gammaproteobacteria > Pseudomonadales > Pseudomonadaceae > Pseudomonas > Pseudomonas sp. P1.8. Next base: position 184,979 of record NZ_LHVM01000004.1, on the reverse strand, counting down.
GTTCCACGGCGTGGCTCATGGACTGGAACTGCCGGACATGTCGAGCCCCTGGACTTATGCCGCTGGTTTTGTCGCGGCCACAGCAGCGTTGCACGCGGCGGGTTATGCCGTGGTGCGGGTGTTGCCGCAAGCAGCTGCGCCACTGATCCGACTGGCCGGCGGGGCTTCGGCGGCGACCGGCGCGTGGTTGCTGGCGGGCTAACGAGCCTCCCCGTAGGAGCTGGCGCAGGCTGCGATCTTTGATCTTGCATTCAAAATCAACATCAAAAGATCGCAGCCTGCGCCAGCTCCTACGAGGATCCATCGAGTCGGCCTCTCTGCTAACATGTCGCGCAATCAACCCTGCCGTGACGACGCCAGCCAATGCCGCCTGTTTCCCGCACCGCCTCCCAGCCTGAATTGACCGCCCTGTTCGCCTCGGTGCAACAGCACTTCCTGGACGTCATAGTGCCACTCTGGCAAGGCCCGGGCTGGAACGCCGATCTGGCGCTGCCCTATGAGGCGCTCGACGCCGAGCACCAACCGCTTGCACCGCAACGTTACCGGGCCATGGCCTGTGCGCGGCAGTTGTATCTGTTTGCCAGCCTGATTGGCCAGGTGTCGGGCGCCGAAGAGCGTGCCGCTGCGTTGTTCCGCTCCCTGCAGCGGCACTTTCACGATGCCGAGCACGGCGGCTGGTTCTACAGCATCGACCCGCAGGGTGCGCCGCTGGATCAGCGCAAAGACCTCTACACCCACGCGTTCATCCTGTTCGCCTGTGCCCATTACTGGGCCAAGGTCCGCGAACCATTGGTGGAGTCGGTACTCAATGCTTCACTGGAAGTGATCGCGCAACGTTTTGCCACAGGCGACGGCCTGTACGAAGCCACGCTTGACCGCGACTGGTCATCGCTCGACAGTGGCCCCCTGCAAAACCCGCTGATGCACTTGGCCGAAGCCTTTCTCGCTACCTTGTCTGTACGCGAAGATCATGCCGTACAGCAGGCGCTTGTCGAGTTATGCACCGCGATGCAAGCACGCTTCATCGACTCGCAGCATGGCGTGTTGATGGAGAAACCACTGGGCTCTGTGGATAACTGGTTCGAGCCTGGACACCAGTTCGAGTGGTACTTCTTGCTGGAGTCGTCCAACCTGCTGCGTGGCTCGAAACTGCATGACTCCCTGCAGCGTGCGTTCGCTTTCACCGAGCAATTGGGTGTCGATCAGCAGACCGGTGCCGTGCGGGCCATGCTTGACCTTGGGCCGGGCGGTGGCACTCGGGATGGCACACAGCGCATCTGGGCTCAAGCCGAATACTTGCGCGCATTGACCTTGCGCCCAAACAGCGAGGCCGCTGTGCTGCATCAATTGCAGGCGCTACAGCAGCGCTCCCTGCATGCTGGTGGCTGGTACGAATGCCGTGACGATGGCGGTGAAGTCAGCCGACGCGACATGCCGTCGACCACGCCTTATCACTTGGCGACCTGTTATCGCGGATTGGCCGAATACCTCGCCTGATTGGTGTGACGAGGAGGAATCCAATCACTCGATCCATTTGCGGTCTCCGGTAAAGCTGATCGTCAGCCATCGTGCGGCGTCTGGTTCGCCGAGGTTTGTGGAAATTTCCTCGCGCAAACTGTCCAGTTGCCCCACACCGTCGAGCCAATAATCCTTTGGCAATACGATGTGAATCTCGATAAAGCACGCTCGGCCGTGCTTCTGCACGTAGGAAATGTAATCTTCGAATCCATGCTCGACCTTGGCCACCTCCATCACCTGACGCACCTTGTCGTCCAGTTGATCCGGGACAATCCCCAACACATCGCGCAGGGCGGGGCCGAGGATTTTGTAAGCCGGGGGGAGCATGCCCAAGGCCAGCAGAATCAGGATCATCGGGTCGACATATACCGCCCACTTGTCGTAACCCTGCGTCTTGAGCAGCAGTGCTATGAGAAAGCTCACCAGCAGTCCCGCCGACAGCATCGCGTCCACCAGCCAACTGATGTTGTCGAACTGGATCAGCGATGAGTTGAGCGTGCGATTGCGATGACGGACGTAGAAGAAGTAAATCAATTCAACGACGGTGAACACTGCCGCGTAGAGAATCACCAGTCCGAGCTCGACCTCGCGACCTCCATTGATGATGCCGAACACACCGTTGAGAAACGCATAGACGGCCACCAGGAATATGAAACAGCCTTCGATCACCAGCACCATGGGTTCCAGGTGCCAGGAACCGAACTGGAAGCGCTGATTGCTTTCCTTGGCGATCAGCCGGGCGGTCAGCAGCATCAACACCTTGATGAAGGCCGCGATTAACGAAAAGAAACCATCGAACAGGATCGATTGGGAACCTGAAACAAAACCGGTAATGATTCCGGCGAATGTCACCAGGAGCATCAGAAATGTCGATTGTTTGAGCAGTAGCTGCTCTTCTCGATTGCGCACTTGGTCTCCTCGAACACCTCTAGACCGCAGGATGCGGCGAGATTGATGGGTGAGGAGTCTAGCTGAAGTCCAGCGTGTCTGATCCGCCCCTTTCGCGAGCAGGTCCGCTCCCACACGGGTTCTCTGGTGTTAACAGATCCCCTGCTCGCAAAAGGTCGTTACTGGATATTAAGACTTGCGCTCGATGGCAAACCCGGCCCAGGTCTGGCTGACCGGCATCAGTTCCAGGCTATTGATATTGATGTGCGCCGGAGCGTTGAGCACCCAGAAGATCGTGTCAGCAATGTCCTGCGGCTGAATCGGCTCGGCACCGGCGTAGGTTGCGTTGTAGCGCTCCTGGTCACCAGCAAAGCGCACCAGGGAGAACTCGCTTTCGCACAGGCCCGGTTCGATGTTACTGACACGTACGCCCGTGCCTTGCAGGTCGCAGCGCAGGTTCAGTGAGAACTGTTTGACGAACGCCTTGGTCGCGCCATACACGTGGCTGCCCGGGTACGGATAGTTACCGGCGATGGAACCCAGGTTGACAATACCGGCGCCACGACCGTGGGCGATCAGGCGCGGCAACAGCAGGCGAGTGCTGTACATCAAGCCTTTGACGTTGGTATCGACCATGGTGTCCCAATCGTCCAGATCACATTTCGGTGCCGGGTCAACACCCAACGCCAGGCCTGCGTTGTTGATAAGCCCGCGCAGCTTGGCGAAGGTTGGCGGCAACTTCGCGATCGCCTCCTCCATGGCTTTGCGATCACGCACATCGAGCACCAGGCCATGGACCTCGGTCTGCTTCGACAGCTCGGCGCACAGTGCATTCAGGCGCTCTTCACGACGGCCCGTCAGCACCAGTTTCCAGCCGGCCTCGGCAAAACGACGGGCACAGGCTTCACCAAAACCGGAAGTCGCGCCGGTAATAAACAGGGTGTCGGACATCGTGTTCTCCTTGCATCGGCTGATCGCCAGCCATTGAAATAGAAAGTCAGCAGGCAGCATGCCCGGCCTTTTCCACAGCGGCAACCACCGCGCCAACTGTATAAAAAACAATCAATTCTCGCCATGCCTTACCGGTCGTGGCCTGCAGCCATGTGCACGCACGTTATCCACAGGCCGGTCCACAGTCTTTGGGGGCAAATGGAAAAGCTGCAAGCCGCTGTCCACAAGGCTTTGCGCAGGAATTGAAAACTTTTTTGCTTGACCTCAAAACACTCGCTGTGTAGCCAACGATTAATTTTTCGACTTGCCGGTCAACTCAGCGATGGCGCCAAGCCAGTAACTACGGCCTTCAGCGGGGTCTTTCCAGAGTTTAACCACAGACTTATCCACAGGCTTGCCAGCGGTCTGGCAGTGCATTTTCAGTGCTAACAAAAAGGTTGACAAAGCAGTCTCCCGGCTACGCAAAAATACCTGATCAAAAAACAACCACACCCTTGAAAGCCTTGTATTCAAAGGCTTTCAGCCTGCTACCCCCATGTTATTCACAGTCGGTTCCACAGCAAACGGGGACAAGTCAAAACTGTGACAAAACAACTATTTGCAGCGGCTTTATGTCGCGGTTTGGGAGCTTTGGAATATTGTTTTCCACAATGTCCATCGGGCATACCACCCCCCCCCCTCCAGGAGCGAGCCTGCTCGCGATGGATGTCAACGATAACGCGAACATCCTGGATAAACGCGTTGTCCTGGAGATCTTCGCGAGCAGGCTCGCTCCTAATGGGTTCAGTGGTGTTGGGGAGGTATAAAAAAGCCCCGGCGATTGCGCGCCAGGGCTTGTGCATAACGATTGAAACTCAATGCCCGCCGAGATAAGCGTTACGCACATCCTCGTTGACCAGCAGCTCCTTGCCGGTGCCAGTCATGCGGATTTCGCCGTTGACCATCACGTACGCCCGGTCCGACAACCGCAGTGCATGGTTGGCGTTTTGCTCCACCAGGAAGATGGTCATACCGGTCTTGGCGAGTTCGCGCAGGGTGGCGAAGATCTGCTTCACCACGATCGGTGCCAGGCCAAGGCTCGGCTCATCGAGCAGCAACAACTTGGGCCGGCTCATCAAGGCTCGGGCGATGGCGAGCATTTGCTGCTCGCCGCCGGACATGGTCATCGCACGCTGAGTGCGCCGCTCCTCGAGGCGAGGGAACAGTTCAAACATGCGCTGCATGTCTTCCTTCGCGTACTTATCCCCAATCGGGATGGTGCCCATCAGCAGGTTTTCCTCGACGGTCATGTCGGGGAACACTCGCCGTCCTTCTGGCGACTGCGCGATGCCGTTGGAGGCAATGTAGTGGGACGACTTGTGGGTAATGTCCACGCCCTGATAGAGAATCTGCCCGTCCGCTGCCCTCGGCTGCCCGAAGATCGACATCAGCAGGGTCGACTTGCCGGCGCCGTTGGAGCCGATGAGGCTGACGGTTTCCCCTTCATTAATGTGCAGCGAGACTTTCTTGAGGGCCTGGATCGGCCCGTAAAACACGTCCAGTTCCTTGAGTTCGAGGATGGCACCGTTAGTCATACGAGCTCCTCTTCATCGGCGCCAAGGTAAGCGGCAATCACTTTCGGGTCGTTGCGAATCGCGTCAGGGCCACCCTCGGCAATGACGACCCCATGGTCCAGCACCACAATGTGGTCGGAAATACTCATCACCATACCCATGTCGTGTTCGATCAGCACCACGGTCAGATCGTGCTCGTCACGCAGCAGCCGGATCATTGCGCTCAGCGCTTCGGTTTCCTGAGGGTTGAGGCCAGCAGCCGGTTCGTCCAGGCAGATGATCTGCGGACGTGTGCACATGGCGCGGGCGATCTCCAGACGGCGTTGCTGGCCGTAGGACAATTCGCCGGCCAGACGATTGGCGCAGTCCACAAGGTCCACCACTTCCAGCCAGTAGAACGCGTGATCCAGCGCATCGCTCTCGGCCTTGCGATAGCCCTTGGTGTTGAGGATGCCGGCGAGCATGCTGCGGTTGACCCACATGTGCTGCGCAACCAGCAGGTTTTCCAGCACCGACATTTCCTTGAACAGGCGAATGTTCTGGAAGGTACGGGCCAGGCCTGCTCGGTTGACCAGGTGGGTGCCACCGAACATCTTGTAGTACAGGCGACTGGCGAAGGATTTCGGCGAGACGAAATCGGTCGGTTTGAACGACTCGCCCAGCAGTTGGATGACGTTGGTCCGCTCGCCCCGCACATTGAGTTCGATCTTGCCGCCGGAGGCCTTGTAGAACCCGGTCAGGCAGTTGAATACCGTGGTCTTGCCGGCACCGTTGGGGCCGATCAGGGCGAAGATCGAATTGCGTTCGACCTTCAGGCTGACATCGTTCAACGCCTTGATGCCGCCGAAGTGCATCATCAGCTTCTCTACCGAGAGTACGACTTCGCTCATGGCGCTACTCCTTTACGCGGTGTCACACCGGTACGGCTGATCCGAATCAGGCCGCGCGGTCGCCAGATCATCATCAACACCATCAGGATGCCGAACAACAGCACGCGGTATTCGGCGAAGCCGCGCAGCAGTTCAGGGGCGACGGTCAGCACGAAGGCAGCGATCACCACGCCGATGGTCGACCCCATACCGCCCAGCACCACGATGGCGAGGATCAGGGCCGATTCGAAGAAGGTAAACGAGGTCGGGTTGACGAAGCCTTGGTAAGTGGCAAAGAACACTCCTGCAAGGCCGGCGGTCGAGGCACCGATGGTGAATGCCGAAAGCTTGACCAGCACGTGGTTCAGACCCATCGAACGACAGGCGATTTCGTCTTCACGCAGGGCTTCCCAGGCGCGACCGACCGGCATCTTGACCAGACGATGCTTGATGTACAGCACGGCCAGTACCACCAGGAACAACACGGCATAGATGAAGTAGTACTTCACGTCCGGGTTGTAGGCGATGCCGAAGAACTCGTGAAACGGCACGCCGCCATCCTTCGCCCGCTTTCCGAACTCCAGACCGAAGAACGTTGGCAGTGGCGCCGGCATGCCGTTCGGGCCGCCGGTCAGCGACAACCAGTTGTTGAGGATCAGACGGATGATTTCACCAAAGCCCAGGGTCACGATCGCCAGATAGTCACCGTGCAGACGCAACACCGGGAAACCGAGGATGCAGCCGGCGAGGCCAGCGGTAATCGCTGCCAGTGGCAGCACTGTCCAGAAGCCCAGTCCGAGGTACTGATAACCGAGCGCCAGACCGTAGGCACCAATCGCGTAGAACGCCACATAACCCAGGTCGAGCAGGCCGGCCAATCCGACCACGATGTTCAGCCCCAGGCCCAGCAGAACGTAGATCAACCCGAGAATGACCACGCCCAGCAAGTAGGAGTTGGAGAAAAACGGGAACACCACGGCAATCACAATGATCAGTGGGATAACCCAGCGCAGCCGGGTCTTGTAGTCAGGCGGCAGCACATGAACGCCAGAGCCGGTAGATTCAAAACCTTCGAGGATTTTCAGCCCTTTGGAGGTTTGCAGGAACAGACTCAAGGCAAAACGCCCGGCCATGACGATGGCAACGATCCACGCCACCCGCGTGGTTTCCAGGTTGAAGCCGTAGCCATCGAGCACGACGCCGACAATCGGCCCGAACACGATCAGGGCAATGAGACCGGCAAGAATCGCGTCAACCAGGCTTTTTTTGACATCAATGGTTTTTTTAGTGGTTGAGGACATCGCTTACACCTTCGACACAAGAGGACGGCCGAGCAGGCCTTGGGGCCGAAAGACCAGAACGAGGACCAGCAGCGAGAAGCTGAAAACGTCTTTGTAGTCCGAGTTGACCAGACCTGAGAACAGCGACTCGGAAATCCCGAGGATGATCCCGCCGAGCATCGCGCCGGGCAGTGAGCCAATCCCGCCGAGCACCGCGGCGGTGAACGCCTTGATCCCGATGATGAAACCGGCATAGAAGTCGAATGTGCCGTAGTTCATGGTGATCAGCACGCCGGCCAGGGCCGCCATCGCTGCACCGATGATGAACACGTAGGAAATCACCCGATCGGTGTTGATTCCCAGGATCGAAGCCATCTTTCGGTCTTGCTGGGTTGCACGGCACATGCGGCCGAGCTTGGTGTACTTGATGATGTAGGTCAGCGCGGCCATGCCGACAAACGCGGCGACCAGAATGAAGACCTTGGTGTAGGTCAACTGCACAAAACCTGTACCGACCTCGACACGCCAGGCCCCCGTCAGCAAGGTTGGGACACCTTGTTGCTTCGCGCCCTGGGCGATCTGTGCATAGTTCTGCAGGATCAGCGAAATACCGATGGCGCTGATCAGCGGTGCCAGTCGGGTGGAGTTACGCAGGGGTTTGTAGGCGACACGCTCGATGACCCAGCCATACACCGCCGTGACGACGATGGTGAAGATCAGGGTGCCAAGCATCAACAGCGGGAAAGATTCGATACCGAAGTAAGCCAGCAGAGCCAGACTGATTGCCGCGAGGTAAGCGGAAATCATGTAAACCTCGCCGTGGGCGAAGTTGATCATGCCGATGATGCCATAGACCATTGTGTAGCCGATGGCGATCAGGCCATAGACCGACCCGAGGGTCAGGCCGTTGACCAGTTGCTGCAGGAAAATACCATCCATAACGCAATCTCACGCAATGAGACCCTGCACACCTGTGGGTGTGCGGTTCTTCTAAGGAAAATACAGATATACGTCGGAGCAATGTCAGACACGATCAGGCAGCCCTCACCGGCCCCTGTAGGAGCTGGCTTGCCAGCGATAGCGATTGAACAGTCGACAAAAATGTCGCCTGCAAGTCCGCCTTCGCCAGCAAGCCGGCTCCTACAAAGGTTCATCGGGGAGCTCTGATCGGGTCAGCCCTTACTTCTGTTTTTCCAGTTGGTGGTATTTGCCATCCTTGTCCCACTGGTAAACCACGTAGTCGGAGATTTTCAGGTCGCCCTTGCTGTCCCAGGTCTTCTCGCCCATGACGGTCTTGACCGGGTTTTTCTTCAGCCATGCAGCCGCTTCTTCGCCCTTGTTGGACTTGGCGCCGTTGAAGGCTGCGGCCAGGGTCTGGACCGAAGCGTAGGCGTACAGGGTGTAGCCTTCAGGCTCGGTACCGGCCTTGCGGAAAGCGTCTACCACGGTCTTGCTGTCTGGCAGCATGCGTGGGTCGGCGCCGAAGGTCATCAGCACGCCGTCAACGAATTGCGGACCGCCAGCGGTGGTCACCAGTTCATCGGTCACGATACCGTCGTCGGACATGAACTTGACGTCTTTCAGGCCTTGTTCACGCAGTTGACGCACCAGAGGACCGGCTTCCGGGTGCAGGCCACCGAAGTAGACGACGTCAGCGCCGGCACCGCGGATCTTGGTCACGATGGTGCTGAAGTCTTTTTCGCCACGGGTCAGGCCTTCATACAGCACCGGGGTTACGCCGCGCTTGACCAGTTGAGCCTTGGTGGCATCCGCCAGGCCCTGGCCGTAGGTGTCCTTGTCGTGCAGCACGACCACTTTCTTGCCCTTGAGCACGTCGACGATATAGTCGCCGGCCACGATGCCTTGCTGGTCGTCACGCCCGCACATCCGGAACATGGCGCTCAGGCCTCGCTCGGTCACAGCTGGGTTGGTGGAGCCTGGAGTGATGGCGATGATGCCTGCTTCGTCGTAGATCTCGGAGGCCGGGATGGTCGACGAGGAGCAGAAGTGACCAACCACGCCGGCGACTTTCTGGTTGGTCAGGTCTTTGGCGACCGTTACAGCCTGTTTCGGTTCGCAGGCGTCATCGCCTTTGACCAGTACGATTTTTTCCCCGTTGACCCCGCCTGCCGCGTTGACCGCATCGGCCGCCGCTTGTGCACCCTTCATGTACTGTTCGCCAAATGCCGCGTTGGCGCCTGTCATTGGTCCCGCTACGCCGATCTTGATGTCAGCCTGAGCAAACGCAGAAACACCCAGCGCAGTTGCCACTGCGAGGGCCAGAAAACCTTTCTTGTAAAACGTCTGGGACATGAGGTGGTGCTCCATGGTTTTTTTAATTGGCACTGCGACTTCTCTGAATGCTCAGAGCAAGGGCCGTGCCATCGGTTTTTTATTCTGAAAAAAGTCGCTGCTTTCTTGTTATTTCGACTGTTTCGATCCCATTTTCATTGGGCGTGCAACCGTCTAAACCGCGGAAGGTAAAACCATTATTTTTTTGAGGCGCAACCCGACTGCGCCATCATTGCAACCGCGGCTTTAAACGACGTGCAACCAGCCTGTAACAACGTGCGTCACCGAAGTGCACACTGCTGGTGCGAGACTGCTACAACCCGCACCACTACAGGCTAGCTGCAGATCGAAAAAGCGCCGCTTCCCACTGTAAAAATCAGCCTTCAGATCACTATCCGCAGGCACTGGCCTGCGTGATACAGCGAGAATCCCGCCTCATACAGACAGCTGCGCAACCCTACTCCGGCCAATGGCTGCATGGGCGCGAAAGGAATCGGTAGCGCTTGAGGATTTGCGTTACACAGGTAATCGGCAAAAGCTTTGCCGACCACCGTTCCCGTGGTCACGCCCCGGCCGTTGTAACCGGTGACTGCCACTAAACCGGGCGCGGGTTCAAACAGACGCATCAAATGATCGGGGGTAAAGGCGATACAACCGGTCCAGGTGCATTCCCATTCAACCGGTTTCAGATAGGGGAAATAGTGTTGCTGAACCCGATCGGCCCAGGCTTTTAGAAACCACACAGGCTTCTGATTGCCATTTCCGAGGCTGCCGAGCAACAGACGTCCGTCCTCGTCTCGACGGATACTGCTCAGAACCTGCCGGGTGTCCCAGGAACCCTGACCGCCGGGGAGAATCTGCTGCGCAGCGTCTTCAGTCAGCGGCACCGACGCCACTTGGTAGTAATAACCGGGGAAAAAATTGCGCCGCAGTTCCGTCCAGTCGCCTTCAGTGTAGGCATTGGAGGCAATCACCACTTTTTCGGCCATGACCGAGCCTTGGTCGGTTTGCACAGACCAGCGCTGGCCCTGACGTTCGAGTCGGGTAACCGGGGAATGATCGAATAATTGACCACCCAGGCCGATGGCCGCTTTGGCCAGCCCCGTGGTGTAGGCCATCGGGTTGAGCGTGCCGGCACGGCGATCGAGCAGCGCGGCGGCGATCTTTTTCGTGCCGGTGGCTTGCTCGCAGGCCTGGCCGGTGAGCAACTCTACCGGCGCACCGCGGCGTTTCCATTGTTCTTCACGACTGCGCAAGTCGGCTTCGCCACGGGCGTTATGCGCCATGTGCAGCGTGCCTTCGCGACGCAACTGGCAATCGATGTTGTACTTGTCCACAAGGCTGAACACCAGCGATGGCGCCGCGCCCAGCATGCGGTTGAGCTGGCTGCCCACCGCCTCGCCGAATCCGGCCTCGATCTCGTCCGGGGGAATCCACATCCCGGCGTTGACCAGTCCGACATTGCGTCCCGATCCGCCATGACCGGCGCGATGGGCTTCCAGCACACACACAGTCTTGCCCTGCTCCAGCAAATGCACTGCCGCCGACAGACCGGTGAACCCGGCGCCGATGACACAGACATCGGCGGTCACTTCACCTTTGAGCGCCGCGTTGTCAGGCCTTTGCGGCGTCAATTTTTCCCACAGACACTCTTCGCGTAACGGCATTGCCAGACTCCAACAGAATCCTAACTCACCTCGTTGTCGCCGCCAAAAGATCGCAGCCTGCGGCAGCTCCTACAAAATCGCAGCCAGTCACAGTCCCGTAGGAGCTGCCGCAGGCTGCAATCTTTCCAGCTTCACAATCAATACTTAATCGAACGTAATGCCCTGCGCCAACGGCAACTCCAGCGAGTAGTTCACGGTATTGGTCTGTCGACGCATGTAGCCGCGCCATGCATCAGAGCCCGACTCACGGCCACCACCGGTCTCTTTCTCACCACCAAATGCGCCACCGATTTCGGCACCGCTCGGGCCGATGTTGACGTTTGCGATCCCGCAATCGCTGCCCACCGCCGACATGAATTGCTCGGCTTCACGCACGTCGGTGGTGAAGATGCAGGAGGACAAGCCTTGAGGCACGGCGTTGTTCAAACGCAGGGCTTCCTGGAAATCGCTGTAACCGACCACGTACAAAATCGGTGCGAAGGTTTCGTGGCAGACCACTTCGCTCTGCTCCGGCATTTCGACGATGGCCGGCGATACGTAATAGGCGTTCGGGAATTTGTCTTCCAGCTGGCGCTTGCCACCGAACACTCGGCCGCCTTCGCTCAAGGCCTGTTCCAGAGCATCCTGCATGTTGTCGAAACTTTGCTTGTCGATCAGCGGGCCGATCAGGTTGCCTTCCAGCGGATGACCAATGCGCACTTTGGCGTATGCGGCCTTGAGGCGGGTGACGATTTCGTCCTTTACCGACTCATGGGCAATCAAACGACGCAAGGTGGTGCAGCGTTGACCGGCGGTGCCAACGGCGCTGAACAGAATGGCGCGAACAGCCATGTCCAGATCGGCGCTTGGGCCGAGGATCATCGCGTTGTTGCCGCCCAGTTCGAGAATGCTGCGAGCGAAACGCGCGGCGATTTTCGGCGCCACTTCACGACCCATGCGGGTACTGCCCGTGGCGCTGACCAGCGCGACACGCGGATCGTCGACCAACGCCTCACCGGCATCGCGACCACCGATGATCACCTGACTCAGGTGTGGCGGCGCATCGCTGAAATTCTTCAGCACGCGGTCGAACAGCGCCTGGCAGGCCAGGGCGGTGAGCGGGGTTTTCTCCGACGGCTTCCAGATCACCGGGTTGCCGCAGACCAGCGCCAGCGTGGCGTTCCACGCCCAGACCGCGACCGGGAAATTGAACGCGCTGATCACGCCGACAACGCCCAGCGGATGCCAGGTTTCGCGCATGTGGTGACCAGGACGCTCGGAGGCAATGGTCAAGCCGTACAACTGGCGGGACAGGCCGACGGCGAAGTCGCAGATGTCGATCATTTCCTGAACTTCACCCAAGCCCTCCTGGGTGATTTTGCCGGCTTCCCACGACACCAGCTCGCCAAGGTCAGCCTTGTATTCACGCAGAATGTCCCCCAGTTGCCGGACCAGTTCGCCACGGCGCGGTGCCGGAACCTTGCGCCACAGCTCGAACGCATGATCTGCGCGACTGATGTGCTGCTCGACTTCAGCGGCGCCTTCCCAGTTCACGGCGGCGATCCTGCTGCCATCGATCGGCGAATGCACCGGCACTTTGCCGTTCTGGTACAGGGCCGGGTTCACACCAAGACGATCAAGCAATGCGGCAACCATGGGTCACTCCTCAAGCAAAAAACGGAACAGGTGCAGCCGGAATATCACGGCTGATCAGACCTGTAGTTTTAGCTCCCCGGAGGTTACTCAACAAACGACCTTTAAGAGAGATATCATTCCGTTTATTCATGCTGTGCATTGCTGGCAATAAAGAGACAAGAACAAAGGACCGCCCATGCTCAATAAACGCTACTTGCCATCGATCGCTGCGTTGCAGTGTTTCGAAGCCGTGACCCGGCATTTGAGCTTCACCCGGGCCGCCGAAGAACTGAACCTGACCCAGAGCGCTGTCAGCAAGCAGGTCGCGCAACTCGAAGAGCTGCTACAACACCTGCTGTTTCGCCGGGTACGCCGTCGCCTGCAAATGACTCCGGCCGGGGATTTGTATCTGGTTGAAGTACGAAAAATACTCACACAGGTCGAGATGTCGACCCATTACCTTCGCTCCTATGGCGGAGAGACCGAAGTCCTGCGTGTCTCGACGCCACCCACGTTCGGCGCACGGTGGCTGGTGCCGCGCTTGAAAGGCTGGCGCCTGCGTCATCCATCGATTCACCTGGACCTGTGCAGCGAGCAGGAAGCGGATGATCTGCTGCAAGGGCGCAGCGACCTGGCGTTCTACTTCGGTCAGGGTTCACGGCCGGGCACCGAATGCCTGAAACTGTTCGGCGAAGAGCTTGTTCCGGTATGCGCCCCGGGCAGCTTGCCAACCCAACCGTTTACCGATCCGACGCAATTGGCCGACCTCGTACTGCTGCAGAACGCCTCCCGCCCCCAGGCCTGGCACGACTGGTTCGAACATCAGGGCTACCACACCGAACACAGCTATCACGGTCCGCGCTTCGAAACCTTTTACATGTGCATCCGCGCCGCTCAGGTCGGCTGTGGCGTGGCGTTGCTGCCCCGCTTCCTGGTGGAAGAAGAACTCGCTGACGGCAAGTTGGTCATTCCCTGGCAGCATGCAATGCCCAGCAGCGACGCCTATTTCCTGGCGTATCCGGAGCACTCGGCGGAAGTGCCAAAGGTGCGCGATTTTGTGAAATGGATGCTGGAGCAGATCGATAGCCCGGAAGCAACCTGATGGGCGCCATCACCTTGTAAGAGCTGGCTTGCCAGCGAAGGCGGTCTTTCAATCGACATTCATATTGGATGTGCCTGCCTCTTCGCTGGCAAGCCAGCTCCTACAAGGGTCTGCGTTTGTCGAAAAAATGCTGGTAATCCCTGTCTGGGATATGCGCCACTAGCGCCACTGATCAATACCGCTGCAACGCTGGAGATTCCCGTTATGAGCGAGAGTGTATTTGCCGATCGCATCGTGCAGAACCTGCTCGACACCGACTTCTACAAATTGACGATGATGCAGGCGGTGCTGCACAACTACCCGAACGTGGAAGTCGAATGGGAGTTTCGTTGCCGTAACAGTGAGGATTTGCGTCCATACCTTGCGCAAATCCGTTTTCAGATCGAGCGCCTCGCCGAACTGAGCCTTAGCGCTGACCAGTTGAACTTTCTGGAGCGCATCAGCTTTCTCAAACCAGATTTCCTGCGCTTTCTCGGGCTGTTTCGCTTCAACCTGCGCTACATCCACACGGGCATCGAAAACGGTGAATTGTTCATCCGCCTGCGTGGCCCGTGGCTGCATGTAATCCTGTTCGAAGTACCACTGCTGGCGATCGTCAGCGAAGTGCGCAATCGCTATCGCTACCGTGAAATTGTCCTGGAGCAGGCTCGCGAACAGCTCTATCGCAAGTTCGACTGGCTGAACGCCAACGCCAGCAGCGATGAATTGGCGGAACTGCAGGTAGCCGACTTCGGTACGCGCCGTCGCTTTTCGTATCGCGTACAGGAAGAAGTGGTCAACGTGCTCAAGCACGACTTTCCCGGCCGCTTCGTCGGCACCAGCAACGTGCACCTGTCCCGGGAGCTGGACATGAAGCCGCTGGGGACCATGGCCCACGAATGGATCATGGCGCATCAGCAACTTGGCCCGCGTCTGATCGACAGCCAGATTGCCGCCCTCGATTGCTGGGTTCGCGAATACCGTGGCTTGCTGGGGATCGCTCTGACCGACTGCATCACCATGGATGCATTTCTCGGCGATTTCGATCTGTTTTTCGCCAAGCTTTTCGACGGTTTGCGCCATGACTCTGGTGATCCGGTGGTGTGGGCGGAAAAAGCCATCGCGCACTATCACAGGCTCGGCATCGAACCGATGAGCAAGACGCTGACTTTTTCCGACAGCCTGACTCTGCCCAAGGCGCTGGAGATATTCCGCGCGCTGCGTGGTCGCATCAATGTCAGCTTCGGCATCGGCACCAACCTGACGTGTGACATTCCGGGTGTCGAACCGATGAGCATCGTGCTTAAAATGGCCGCCTGCAATGGCCAACCGGTAGCGAAAATCTCCGACGAGCCCGGCAAGACTCACTGCAAGGACCCGAATTTCGTCGCTTACTTGCGACACGTTTTCCAGGTTCCTGCCGCCCTTTCCAGTCCATCAAGCAAGGAGTGAATTCATGCAAGCCGTACAGCGTGAGATTGCTGAACAGCTCAAGGTCCAGCCGCCGTTCGCCGATGAGGCCGCCCTTGAGGTCGAAATCGCTCGCCGAGTGACCTTTATCCAGGATTGTCTGGTCAATTCCGGATTGAAAACCCTGGTGCTGGGCATCAGTGGCGGCGTCGACTCCCTGACCGCTGGCCTGCTGGCCCAACGTGCCATGCGCGAATTGCGCCAACGCACGGGCGAAGAAGGCTACAAGTTCATTGCCGTGCGCCTGCCCTACGAAACCCAGTTCGATGAACACGACGCCCAAGCTTCGGTTGATTTCATCAAGCCGGATGAGCGTCACACCGTGAACATCGGCCCGGCAGTCAAATCCCTGGCCAATGAAGTAGCGGCGTTTGAAGGCAAGCATGCCGTCTCGGTGGACTTCGTCCTCGGCAACACCAAGGCGCGGATGCGCATGGTTGCCCAATACACCATCGCTGGTGCGGCTCATGGCCTGGTGATCGGCACCGATCATGCGGCAGAAGCGGTGATGGGGTTCTTTACCAAGTTCGGTGATGGCGCTTGCGACTTGGCGCCACTGAGTGGCCTGGTGAAAAACCAGGTGCGGGCTATTGCTCGCAGCTTCGGTGCGCCTGAATCCCTGGTGGAGAAAATCCCGACGGCGGACCTTGAAGACCTGTCCCCCGGTAAACCGGACGAAGCGTCCCACGGCGTGACCTACACCGAGATCGATGCGTTCCTGCACGGCGAAACGGTGCGTGAGGAAGCATTCAGGATCATCGTCGACACGTACAACAAGACGCACCACAAGCGTGTGATGCCGTTTGCGCCTTGAGGCGTGAATGAATGAAAAAGCCCGCTGAAGTGTTGAGCTTCAGCGGGCTTTTTCTTTGGCCAAAACATGCGTTGATGCTTTTGGCCCATTCGCTGGCGAGCCAGCTCCTACAGTGACTTGTGTCGTTCACAAAACCTGTGGGAGCTGGCCTGCCAGCGATGAACGATGACGCGGTGTGCCTGATTACTTCAGGGTCACAGTGCCTTTCATCATCGAGATGTGGCCTGGGAACGAGCAGAAGAAACCGTATTTTTCAGCGGCATCCAGCTTGGATACATCGAAGGTCACCGAATCGGTTTCCTTGGCGCCGATGACCTTGGTGTGGGCAATGACGCGGGCATCACCTTCTTTCAGGTAGTTCTTGTCGATGCCGGCGCTCAGGCCATCCGTCGCGATTGGCTGCATGTCGGCTTCTTTGCTCAGCACCCAGTTATGACCCATGACGTTTTTCGGCAGGCTGCCGGAGTGGGTCAGTTCGACGGTGAACGTCTTGCAGCTCTTGTCGATTTCAATGGCCTTGGTGTTGAAGGTCATTTGGTCGGTGGAGTCGATAGTAGTCTTGCACTCGGCAGCCATCAGTTGGCTGCTCGCCAGTGTCAGCAGGGATACCGCAACAAGTTTGGCAAACATGGTGAATCTCCAAGGCAGGGTTTAAGAAAACGCTAATGGACAGAAGACTGCCTGAAAACTTCGCAAGTTCATATGACTTGAATCAAAAATTGTATACAACTTTTGGGCTATGACACCTATCGAAAGAATCTACCAGCCAGGCGTCTAATCCGGCCCTATGATCCGACGGACATCATTTATCGGAGCATCTGCCATGTCCGTCAATAGCCTGTTGTGCAGTTTGCTGGCCGCCTACGCCTGCGGTGCCAGCGGAACGTACGAAACGTTCAATCGCGAAGTTTAGCGCTTGGAGCGTTGCACGCCTGCCTTTACTCTGTGGCCCTGATCTAGCATGGAGTAAGGCATGTCTTTAGCATCCGTTTGTGTATTTTGCGGTGCCAGCACCGGCACCAATCCGGCATATCGTGAAGCCGCCATTGCCTTGGGCCAGGCATTGGCCCAGCGCAAGCTGACCCTGGTGTACGGCGGCGGTGCCGTAGGACTGATGGGTATCGTCGCCGATGCAGCCTTGGCGGCCGGCGGTGAAGTGATCGGCATCATTCCGCAAAGCCTCAAGGACAAGGAGATCGGTCACAGCGGTCTGACTCGCCTGGAAGTCGTCGATGGCATGCACGCACGCAAAGCGCGAATGGCAGAACTCAGCGACGCCTTTATCGCCCTGCCCGGCGGACTTGGCACGCTGGAAGAGCTATTCGAAGTCTGGACCTGGGGTCAGCTCGGTTACCACGGCAAACCACTGGGATTGCTGGAAGTGAACGGTTTCTACGACAAATTGACGTCTTTTCTCGATCATATCGTCGGCGAAGGCTTCGTTCGCGGGCAGCACCGTGACATGCTGCAAATGAGCGAATCACCGCAAACCCTGCTCGACGCCCTGAATGCCTGGCAACCTTCTGTAGCGCCTAAATGGGCCGAGCAAAAACCCAGCTAACGGCTCGGCACCGATACAGGGCAGAATATGCGCCGCTCAACCTCACCTTCGACCCCAGAGGATCGCCCATGGCTAAACCCAATTATTCCTTCGCCAAACGTCAGAGAGACTTGGCCAAGGAGCAGAAGAAAGAGGAAAAGCTTCAGCGCAAGAAAGCTACAGCTGAAGAAACGGCACTGAACCCAGAGGGTGAAGTGGCAGCGGAAGATGATGTTGATGCACCGAAAGATCAGGCGCCCGACGCCTGAGACCCTCCGGGCCCGATAACCTGATCAGGCCCACCGGATCTGTGTCCAGGGTTGGCAGTTTTGCTGCCGGCCCTCTTCTGTAGGAGCGAGCTTGCTCGCGATGGTCGTTAACGATAACGCTGCAAGCCTGACACCCCGGCGCTCTCGGGTTTTTCGCGAGCAAGCTCGCTGCTACAGGGGACCAGCGTTAATTCAGTGGCATCACGGTGACGCGGACTTCCGGGTCATGATTCCCTCCTCCCAGAATGACGCCCCGCAACGGCGACACATCGGAAAAATCCCGCCCCCACGCCAAAGTGATGTGCTCCAGCGCCGGCTGCACGTTGTTGGTCGGATCAAAGTCCACCCAGCCCAACTCGGGGCAAAAAACCGACACCCAGGCATGCGACGCATCGGCCCCGATCAAGCGTGGCTGACCGGGTGGCGGCTGCGTCAGCAAGTAACCACTGATGTACCGCGCAGCCAAACCACGAGAGCGTACGCAGGCGAGCATCAGGTGGGCGAAGTCCTGACAGACACCACGCCGACGCTCCAGCACTTCAACCAGCGGCGTCGCCACCTGAGTCGCTTCGGCATCAAAGGTAAACTCGCTGAAGATTTTCTCCATCAAGGCCTGAACGCCCAGTAGCAGCGGCCGCCCCTCCGGGAAACAACTTTCGGAAAACTCGACGAAGTTACGTTTCAGGTGCACATAAGGTGATTCAAACCGATAACGGCAAGCTTCTAGCCGTTCGGGCGACAGAGGCTGACTGTTGTAAGTCAATGTACTGCAGGTGTCTTCCCATGCTGGAGACTGGCTGAAATCCAACGCCGGCCGAGGCAACACTTCGATCGTGAGACTCGCATTGACCAGCAGCTCATCATGCGGACGCTCGAACGCCAGCCGCGTCAGCGGGTTACCAAAGACATCCAGCTCATCGCGGCGCGACGTCGGCTGCGGGCTGATCTGCAATTGCCGGTCGGTGCAGCGCTGCCACGCACACTCACGTGGCCACAAATGGGCCAGTTGTTGGGCAAGGGAAACCGGCGTGTCGTAGTGGTAGTGAGTGTCGTGAAAAATCTGATAATGAGCACTCATCAGACGGACACCGTACGTTGGCTGACATCATCGACATGGGCGAAATGCCGCAGCGCAAGGCGATCCGAGACCTGGCTGCTGGCGTCGGCGATTTCTTGCAGCAGTTCGGCCAGCCCTTCGATGGCAGCGTGAACGCTCGCTTCACCAAACAGCGAGTTCTCAAGACAGCCCAGGTCGAACCGCGCCAGGCGTTCAGCCAAATGCGGCAACACCGTTTCACGCGGTGCGCCGAAATCGTCGTTCAGGCGCTTGACGGTTCGGGTCACCAGTTTCAATTGAAACAGCACGGCGTGTGGGTTCTGTTCGTCGAGCAACAACAGGTCAAGCACCGGGATCAATTGCGCCACCGCCAGATACCGTGAGCGGTAGGTGATGCTACTGTTCCCCAGCTCCAGCAGCCACTCCAGCCCAACCTGATCGAAGGTTTCGGTCCCACGAAGGAACGCCGCCAGACTGCCGCTGAGAAATTGCAGGCGCTCGATCCGCCGACCAATCATCAGGAATCGCCACCCCTCATCCCGAGTCATGTCATCCAGCGCAAACCCGGACAGTGCAGCCAGTGACATCACCAATCGATTGAGAAAATCCAGCAACTCGCCGAAATCCGGCTCTTCGGTTTCCAGCTCCATGGCCTCGCGTTGCAACTCCACCAGTGCCTGCCAGTTTTCCCTGGAAAGTTTGCCGCGCACCTGGGACGCCGCCCACTGCAAGCGTTGCAGATTGGAACGCAGGCTGAACGGCCAGTCATCGCCAAGCAACGCCGCCAGCAGTCGTTCAGGAAGCTCGCCTTCATCCGGCAACAACATCAGTCGCTCGCCGAGATCGACCGCGGCTTGCAGGGCTTGCGGGTCATCACCATCCACATAGCGCGCGAGCATGATGCGCAACAAACGGGCACTGTCATCGCAGCGTTCGCAGTAGCGGCCAAACCAGAACAGGTTTTCCACTACCCGCGACGGCAGATACGGATCGCGCCGCACCAGGTCATGCACGCCAATATTGCGCTGGGCTTTCCATTGTTCGCCGCTGGGTGGACGATCACCCAACACCCAAGTGTCTTTGCTTGCACCGCCGCGTTGCATCGACACCACTTCGGCATCCGCTTCGGCGGCCACGCGAGTCAAACCGCCCGGCAGCACCCGATAGCCCTCCCGACTCGCCACCGCATACATGCGCATGCCAATGGCCCGGGGTTGCAGCTGACCGTCGTCAGCCTGCCAGATCGGCGCGTGGGACAATTGCGCGAGTTCTTGCGCGACGTAGGCATAAGGCCGTGCCTGCATGCGCAGGGTGAGCTCCTGGCGCTGTTTTTCACTCAAGTCACGCCCAAAGACCGGCGCGAAGCTCTGGGAGGGGAACGCGGGCTTGATCAGCAATTCCGGGAGTTTTTCCAATGCTTGGGCCAACACGGGCGCTTCACCGCACCACCAGGTTGCGATAGACGGCAGGATCAGATCTTCGCCGAACAGGAACTGATTGATCTTCGGCAAAAAACCCAACAGCGCTGGGGACTCCAGCACGCCACTCCCAAGAGCATTGGCTACCAGCACCCTGCCCTGCCGTACAGCGTCAAGCAGGCCAGGAACGCCCAGGGCCGAATCGGTACGCAGCTCCAACGGGTCGCAGAAATCATCATCCAGCCGACGCATGACTGCGTGCACCCGACGCAGGCCACTCAATGTTTTCAAGTAGACCGTGGCATCGCGAACCGTCAGATCGCCACCTTCCACCAGCGGGTAACCGAGCTGGCGGGCCAGGTACAGATGTTCGAAATAGCTTTCATTGAAGCGCCCCGGTGTCAGCAATACCACCAAGGGTGACTCATCGCCACAGGGCGCTTGCCGGACCAGCGTTTCCTGAAGCGTGCGGAAGAATCCAGCCAGATGCTGCACCTTCAAATCACGGTACAACTCGGGAAACGCACGGGACACGATGGTGCGGTTTTCCAACGCATATCCGGCTCCGGACGGCGCTTGCGTGCGGTCCGCGGTCACCCACCAGCGGCCGTCGGGCGAGCGCGCCAGATCCACGGCATACAGATGCAGAAATGCCCCGTCAGGCGGTTTTATGCCCTGACAGGGCCAGAGGAAGTTGTTGTGTCCGAATATCAGCTCAGCCGGCAACAGACCTTCGGCGATCAGCCGTTGCGGGCCATACAGGTCCGCCAGAACCGCATTGAGCAATTGCCCCCGTTGAGCAATACCGGCGGACAAATGATCCCACTCATCCGCTGCAATCACATGGGGCAGCAGGTCCAGTTCCCACGGTCGGTCTGCGCCTTTGGGATCGGCGTAGACGTTGTAGGTCACACCGTTTTCCTGAATCTGCCGGGTCAACAATGCCTGACGCTGCACCAGTTGCGCCGGTGTGCTGCGCTGCAATTGGTCGAACAGCCGGCGCCAGTGCGGGCGCACAGCGCCGCTGTCGTCGAGCAGTTCGTGATAGGTGCCCGCCGTCAGCGGGTAGCGGTCTAGCAGGTCAGGCATGGAAAGCTCGGCAGACAGCAATGAACGGTCAGACTAACGCAGGCTCGTGACGCCCGGATATACGAAAAATCCGAGCGTCGCGTACGGTTTAGAAACGTCGTAAATCGAGAGTCATCGGCAGCTCGTCGTTGATTTCCAGATTGGGGATAGGAAGTTTCCCAGGCGTGTGTCCGATACGGAAAAAACGCGCCATGCGCCGGCTCTCGGCCTCGTTGGCATTGACCGGCAGGCTGTCGTAATTGCGTCCCCCGGGATGGGCGACGTGATACTGGCAACCGCCCAGCGACCGTCCCATCCAGGTATCGAGCAAGTCGAATACCAAGGGCGCATGCACCGCAATAGTCGGTTGCAGACAGTTCGCCGGTTGCCAGGCGCGAAATCTCACGCCCGCGACGAATTCACCTACACGTCCGGTGGGTTGCAAGGGCACGGGAATGCCGTTGCAGGTCAACAGATAACGCTGGGGTGGCAGACCGGTGAGCTTGACCTGTAAACGTTCAAGCGAAGAATCCACGTAACGCACCGTGCCACCGACCGCGCCTTCCTCGCCCAACACATGCCACGGTTCCAGTGCCTGGCGCAGCTCCAGTGCGATGCCACTGACGGCGTAGTCGCCGACCTTGGGAAAGCGAAACTCAAGGTGCGCGGCGAACCACTCGGCCCGCACAGGATACCCGGCGGCGTTGAGATCGACGATAACGTCGGCGAAATCCTGTTCGATAAAGTGCGGCAACAGGAAACGATCGTGCAGTTCGGTGCCCCAGCGCGCCAGTTTTGGCGGCGCATAGGGTTCACGCCAGAATCGTGCGACCAGTGCCCGCAGCAAAAGCTGCTGAGCGAGGCTCATGCGTGCATGGGGAGGCATTTCAAAAGCGCGCAATTCCAACAGGCCGAGACGGCCGGTGGCGCCGTCCGGCGAGTAGAGTTTGTCGATGCAAAACTCGGCTCGGTGGGTGTTGCCGGTGACATCGATCAGCAGGTTGCGCAGCAATCGGTCCACCAACCATGGAGGACATTCCTCACCGGGTTCGGGCATCTGCGCAAAGGCGATTTCCAGCTCATATAAGGCGTCGTTGCGCGCTTCATCGACACGCGGCGCCTGGGATGTCGGGCCGATGAACAATCCGGAAAACAGGTAGGACAATGACGGGTGGTTATGCCAATAACTGATCAGGCTGCGCAGCAGATCCGGGCGACGCAGAAACGGTGAGTCAGCCGGTGTCGCGCCCCCCAGTACGAAATGATTACCTCCGCCGGTTCCGGTGTGCCGGCCGTCGATCATGAATTTCTCGGTGGTCAGGCGGGTCTGCCGCGCTTCTTCATAGAGAAATTCGGTGCGCTCCACCAACTCATCCCACGACGCGGATGGTTGTACGTTGACCTCGATCACACCGGGGTCCGGCGTGATGCGCAAGTTACTCAATCGCGGATCGCTCGGCGGCTCGTAACCTTCAAGCAACACCGGGCAACGCAGTTCTTCAGCGGTGGCCTCGATGGCGGCGACGAGCTCGAGATAATCCTCGGC
This sequence comes from Pseudomonas sp. P1.8, assembly GCF_001269805.1. Taxonomy (NCBI): domain Bacteria; kingdom Pseudomonadati; phylum Pseudomonadota; class Gammaproteobacteria; order Pseudomonadales; family Pseudomonadaceae; genus Pseudomonas; species Pseudomonas sp. P1.8. The sequence goes on along the minus strand of NZ_LHVM01000004.1, from coordinate 162,084 downwards.
GCGTTCCAGCGGCGGCATGAACAGGTACAACCGCCCTTCCCGAGCTTCGGCACACAGCGCGGTGCGGGTCAGCCAGTCTGCCGACTCATCGATCTTTGGCGCTCGATCTTCAGTTTCAGCAGCCGCACCCTGGCTTTGAAGTTGCGCCGTATCCGGCAGCGGCGGGAAATCCTGATTCGGATCCTGCGGATGAATGAACGGATACTCTGCCGCTTTCACCCATGGCTGCGAACCCAGCGGCAAACGATAGCCCAACGCAGAATCCCCGGGCACCAATCGGCAATGCTCGTCACGCAGGTACCAGCGACCGCTCTGCCATTGATCACCCTTGGCGGTACGCGCCAGCGGCAGGACCTGGCCGATGACCTTGTCCAGGCCCTGGCTAAAGACTTTACGCAGCCGCGCACGCTCCAGCGGCTCTTCCAGCCGAGAGTCTTCGGCGCTGACGTTCTGCGGTAACGTCCCTTCGCGCCAGAGGTAGTAGAAATTGTCTTCGTAGGCCGGAAATACAAAGCGCGTCGGAATTTTCAGTCGTTCGGCAACGCTCGCCAGAAAACGCCCGGCCAGCACCCCATCGGCGCCGTAATCTTCCTGTTCATCGGCGACCAACGCATTGTTTTGCCAGATTGGCACGCCATCACGGCGCCAATAGCAGTTGAGAGACCAGCGTGGCAATTGCTCGCCCGGATACCATTTGCCCTGACCGAAATGCACCAGGCCCTGCGGTGCATAACGCTTGCGCATGCGCTGGAACAGTTCGGCGGACAGCTGCCGCTTGTTCGGCCCCAGTGCCGCTGTATTCCACTCGGCACCATCCGGGTCGTCGATGGACACGAAGGTCGGTTCGCCGCCCATGGTCAAGCGCACATCGCCTTCCAGCAGGTCGGCATCGATCTGCCGACCCAGGGCCTGGATCGCCAGCCATTGGTCGTCGGTGTAGGGCTTGGTAACCCGCGGCGCCTCCCAAATCCGCTCCACGGACATTTCGTGGCTGAATTCACACTCACTAGGTTCCACCAGGCCACTGATCGGTGCCGCTGACGACGGATCGGGACTACAGGCCAACGGAATATGTCCTTCGCCGGCAAACAGCCCGGAAGTCGCATCCAGGCCGATCCAGCCGGCGCCGGGCAAATACACTTCGCACCAGGCGTGCAGGTCGGTGAAGTCCACTTCAGTGCCGGACGGGCCGTCGATACTTTTGACATCAGCGGTCAACTGGATCAGGTAACCGGAGACGAAACGTGCCGCCAATCCCAGATTGCGCAGCAACTGAACCAGCAACCAGGCGGAATCGCGACAGGAACCGGACGCCTGCACGAGGGTGTGTTCAGGCGTTTGTACGCCCGGTTCCATGCGGATCAGGTAATCAATGTCATCGCTCAGGCGCTGATTGAGCGCGACGAGGAAATCAACGGCCGGCAGAGGGGTGCGATCAATGCCATCCAGATAGGCCTTGAACGTCGGCGTCAGCGGCAAGGTTTCCAGATACGGGGCCAGCTCTTTGCGCTCATCGGCGGCATAAGCAAAGGGGATTTTCTCTGCATAAGGTTCGAGGAAGAAATCGAACGGGTTGAAGATCGCCATTTCGGCCAGCAGATCGACCTCGATGCGCAGCTCCTCGGTTTTCTCCGGGAAGACCAGCCTCGCCAGGTAATTGCCCTGCGGATCTTGTTGCCAGTTGATGAAGTGCTGTTCGGGCGAGACCTTCAGCGCATAAGACAGAATCCGCGTGCGGCTGTGAGCGGCGGGACGCAGACGAACGATCTGCGGGCCGAGCTCGACAGCGCGGTCATAGCGGTAATGCGTGACGTGGTGCAATGCGACATGAATCGACACGGCGTGCCTCCTGCGAGCCCTAAGCGTATTCGAAAGCGCGCAAGACTTATGCCACCCAGCAGCGCTGGCGCTTTCTCCGGTTACTGGAGGCAGTACAGCACCAAAATCGGGCGATGCGAGGAAATGGATTGAGGTAGTTGCGCCTTAATGTGGCGAGCAGTTGCTGAAAGGTTGAATGAACCGGCCTCATCGCGGGCAAGCCAGCTCCCCCCGGTTTATCTGCCGTTCACAAAACTGTGGCGATTGAAGCTCCTTGTGGGAGCTGGCTTGCCAGCGATGAGGCCTATGGCTTCAACACCTTTCTTATGCCAGAAATGCAAAACGCCAACCCGAAGGTTGGCGTTCTTTTCAGCTCAAGTGCGGATTAGCGCGGAACGACCGGTTTGCGGGTCGGCTTGGGGCCTTTGCCCTTGGCGGCGTCCTTGCGCTCTTTGGCTGCCTGCTGGTTGCGGGCAAACGCCGCCGCCTTGGCCTGTTCGCGCTTGTCCCACGGGTTGCCGCCATCGCTGGCACGCGGCGGAAGGCCGGTGTGCTGGGTCAGGATCTTGGTGGTCTTTTCCCCTGCAACCTTGTGGCTGCCGGCCGGCGTCGAATTCTTGCGACGGGCGCTCTGGTAGCTGTCAGTTGACGGCTGATGCAAAGGAATCAACTGGTTCTTGCCCGGCCCGATCAGGTCCGCGCGGCCCATGCGTGTCAGTGCCTCACGCAGCATCGGCCAGCCTTTAGGGTCGTGATAACGCAAGAACGCCTTGTGCAGACGACGCTGCTCTTCGCTCTTGACGATAGTCACCGCGTCACTCTTGTAAGTGACCTTGCGCAGCGGGTTCTTGCCCGAGTGGTACATCGCAGTGGCGGTGGCCATCGGCGACGGGTAGAACGCCTGCACCTGGTCGGCACGGAAGCCGTTGCCCTTGAGCCACAGCGCCAGGTTCATCATGTCCTCATCGGTGGTGCCCGGGTGGGCGGCGATGAAGTACGGAATCAGGTACTGCTCCTTGCCCGCTTCCTTGGAGTACTTCTCGAACATGCGCTTGAACTTGTCATAGCTGCCGATGCCCGGTTTCATCATCTGGTTGAGCGGACCTTCCTCGGTGTGTTCCGGGGCGATCTTCAGGTAACCACCGACGTGGTGAGTCACCAGCTCTTTAACGTATTCCGGCGACTCGACCGCGAGGTCGTAACGCAAGCCGGATGCGATCAGAATCTTTTTCACGCCCGGCAACTCACGGGCGCTGCGGTACAGCTGAATCAGCGCCGAGTGGTCGGTATTCAGATTCGGGCAGATGCCAGGGAACACGCAGGATGGCTTGCGGCACGCGGATTCGATTTCCGGGCTCTTGCAGGCGATGCGGTACATGTTCGCGGTCGGGCCGCCGAGGTCGGAGATGACGCCGGTGAAGCCCGGGACCTTGTCACGAATTTCTTCAATTTCGCGAATGATCGACTCGTGCGAACGGTTCTGGATGATCCGGCCTTCATGCTCGGTGATCGAGCAGAAGGTGCAGCCGCCAAAGCAGCCACGCATGATGTTCACCGAGAAACGGATCATGTCGTAGGCCGGGATTTTTTCCTTGCCGTACGCCGGGTGCGGAATGCGCGCATAAGGCATGCCGAACACGTAGTCCATTTCTTCGGTGGTCATCGGAATCGGCGGCGGGTTGAACCAGACGTCGACTTCGCCGTGCTTCTGTACCAGCGCGCGGGCATTGCCCGGGTTGGTTTCCAGGTGCAGTACCCGGTTGGCGTGGGCATACAGCACCGCATCGCCACGGACTTTCTCAACCGACGGCAAACGGATCACAGTCTTGTCACGGGTCATGCGTGGGCTGGCCAGAATCTGTACGACCTTGGCTTCCTGCGGATCTTCGACCGGACCCTTTTCCTGCTCGATGGCACAGGCCTGGGTGTCCTGGGTGTTCACGTACGGGTTGATGATCTTGTCGATCTTGCCCGGACGGTCGATGCGCGTGGAATCGACTTCGTACCAGTCTTTCGGCGTGTCGCGACGAATGAACGCGGTGCCGCGCACATCGGTGATGTCTTCGATCTTGTGACCGTAGGACAGACGCTGGGCGACTTCGACGATCGCACGTTCGGCGTTGCCGTAGAGCAGGATGTCGGCGCAGGCGTCGATCAGGATCGAGTTGCGAACCCTGTCTTGCCAGTAATCGTAGTGGGCGATGCGACGCAGGGAAGCTTCGATGCCACCGAGTACGATCGGCACGTTCTTGTAGGCTTCCTTGCAGCGCTGGCTGTAAACCAGGCTCGCGCGGTCCGGACGTTTGCCCGCCATGCCGCCGGGAGTGTAGGCGTCATCGGAGCGGATTTTTTTGTCGGCAGTGTAGCGGTTGATCATCGAATCCATGTTGCCGGCCGCGACGCCGAAGAACAGGTTCGGCTCGCCGAGCTTCATGAAGTCGTCTTTGGACTGCCAGTTCGGCTGGGCAATGATCCCGACGCGGAAGCCCTGGGACTCCAGCAGCCGGCCGATGATCGCCATGCCGAACGACGGGTGGTCGACGTACGCATCACCGGTGACAATGATGATGTCGCAGGAATCCCAGCCGAGCTGATCCATCTCCTCCCTGCTCATGGGCAGGAACGGCGCTGGCCCGAAACATTCGGCCCAGTACTTGGGATAGTCAAATAACGGCTTGGCTGCTTGCATGTCGATAACCGGTGTTGGCTTTCATTGAATTTCGCGGGCGCGGAATATAGCACATTTTTTGACCAATTCCGACGGCTATGGTCGGAAATTGCGTCGCCCCTATCGCGAGCAAGCTTGCTGCTACAGGTACGACGCCCCCCCTGTAGGAGATGGCTTGCCGGCGATGGGGCCTTTCAGGACACTAAATACCTTACTCGTCATCATCGAAGTTATAGCTACCCGGCGCCAGGTTCTCGAATCGGGTGTACTTGCCGATAAAGGCCAGACGAATAAAACCGATCGGCCCGTTCCGCTGCTTGCCGATGATGATCTCGGCAATGCCTTTGTGCTCGGTCTCCGGGTGATACACCTCGTCACGATAAACGAACATGATCACGTCGGCGTCCTGCTCGATCGCCCCGGATTCCCGGAGGTCGGAGTTGATCGGCCTTTTGTTCGGTCGCTGCTCGAGGGAACGGTTGAGCTGGGACAGCGCCACCACCGGGCAGTTGAACTCCTTGGCCAAGGCTTTCAAGGAGCGCGAGATTTCAGAAATCTCGTTGGTTCGGTTGTCGCCGCCGGAACCTGGAATCTGCATCAACTGAAGGTAGTCGATCATGATCAGGCCGATCTCACCGTGCTCACGCGCCAGACGCCGGGTACGCGCACGCATTTCCGACGGACTGATACCGGCGGTGTCGTCGATGAACAGCTTGCGGTCGTTGAGCAGGTTCACCGCCGATGTCAGGCGCGGCCAGTCGTCATCTTCCAACTGACCGGAACGCACCTTGGTCTGGTCGATCCGACCGAGGGACGACAACATACGCATGACCAGCGATTCGCCTGGCATCTCGAGGGAATACACCAGAACAGCCTTGTCGCTGCGCAGTACGGCGTTTTCCACCAGGTTCATCGCGAAGGTGGTTTTACCCATCGACGGACGACCGGCGACGATGATCAAGTCAGCCGGCTGCAGGCCGCTGGTCTTTTCATCAAGATCGGTGTAGCCAGTGGACAGGCCGGTAATGGCGTTGTCGGTGTTGAACAGCGTGTCGATGCGATCAATGGCCTTGGTCAGCAAATCGTTCACACCCACCGGGCCACCGGTTTTCGGCCGGGCCTCGGCAATCGCGAAGATCTGGCGTTCCGCTTCGTCGAGGATCTCCTCGGCAGTGCGACCTTCCGGGTTGAAAGCGCTGTCGGCGATCTCGGTGCTGATGCCGATCAGCTGGCGCAACGTCGCGCGTTGACGGACGATCTGCGCATAAGCCTTGATGTTGGCGACGGACGGTGTGTTTTTCGCCAGCTCGCCAAGATAACCGAGGCCACCGACCTGCGACGTCTGACCTTCCTTGTCCAGTTGCTCGGCAAGGGTCACGACGTCAATCGGGGAGTTCTGATCGGCCAGTTTGGCGATCGCACGGAAGATCAGGCGGTGGTCATGTCGATAGAAATCGCCGTCGGAGACTTGATCGAGCACACGCTCCCAGGCGTTGTTGTCCAGCATCAGACCACCGAGTACAGCCTGTTCGGCTTCGATGGAATGCGGCGGCACTTTCAGCGCGGCGGTTTGCAGATCGTATTGCTCAGGAGCGGAGATTTCGTTCATGGCCACTTGAAATTGGAGGAATCAGAAAGACAAAGGGCACGACCTGTAAACAGGATCGTGCCCGATGTTACCGGCAAGCACCCGAGGGTGCCAGCCGACAAGTGCTGCTTAAGCTGCTACCACGACAACGCGTACGGTGGCTTCAACTTCGGCGTGCAGGTGCACGGCCACGTCGAATTCGCCTACGTTGCGGATGGTGCCGTTCGGCAGACGAACTTCGCTCTTCTGCACTTCAACGCCGGAGGCGGTCAGTGCGTCAGCGATGTCGTGAGTACCGATCGAACCGAACAGCTTGCCTTCGTCGCCAGCGGTGGCAGTGATAGTCACTTCCAGCTCGGCCAGTTGGGCAGCGCGGCTTTCAGCCGACGATTTACGATCTGCTGCTGCTTTTTCCAGCTCAGCACGACGCTCTTCGAACGCAGCCAGGTTGGCTGGGGTCGCAGCGGTAGCTTTGCCGTAAGGCAGCAGGTAGTTACGACCGTAACCAGCCTTAACGTTCACTTTGTCACCCAGGTTGCCCAGGTTGGTGACTTTTTCCAGAAGGATCAGTTGCATGTGAAAATCCTCTTAACTTTTAACCTTCACCGTTCGCGCTATCGGCATCTTTCGGTGCCGAACGACCGCGAAAATCAATCAGGCTGTCGACGATGGCCAGGACCACCAGCAACGGATAGATCAGCTGCATGAACAGCAACAGCGTGACGTACAACCCCACCAGCCAGAACCTGGCCAGTCGCTTTTGCGCCACCAGCCCGTGAATCAGGGCCAGCCCGGCAAACATCAGCGGTACACTGCACAACGGCGTCAACATGGCCATCTGCGAACCAAGATTGGGCCCCAGAAGCATGCACGCCAGCAGCAACATCGCCGGCAAAAGCGGGAATCGGATGGCGCGAAACTCGCGACCAAAACCACCCGGGTTGTACAACAACGCCTGCCAGTAGCGCCCGGCAAGCAGGCTCAGCACACTGACGATTTGCAACAAGGCCGCAATCAGGCCGGTCAGGACTGGTGCAATCAGGGACGCGAAACGCGCTTGCTCGTCTACCGACAACTTCTGGTAGACATCACCGAGTAGCGAAGGCATGACCTTGATCAAAGCCTGCGCCAGCATCTCGATCTGAGGACCAAAAGCCGTCCCCAGCACCACTGAAAACACCACTCCCATCGCTATGCTGACCAGCAGCACGCGGTTCCAGGACTCGCTTGCGCGCAAAACCAACGCAAGGCTCGCAGACCCCAGCAGCACCAGAAGTGCCCGTGGGTCGTCGGAGTAGAGCCACCAGGCCAAGGCCGGCAGCATTCCCAGAGCAAGAACGCCTATGGCGTCCTTCAATCCGCGCCGCAGGAGCACAAGGCATCCAGCGGCAGCACCCAACCAATACAACAACGGCAATGCCGCGCATCCAGCCACTACGAGAGTGGCCTGCATACGGCCGCGCATGATGAACTCAGCTATGGCACGCATGCATTCAATCCTTTGCTACGTGTCGACTGCCCGGTCTCAGCGGCCGTGGCTGTCGGTGTAGGCCAGCAGGGCCAGGAAGCGGGCGCGCTTGATAGCGGTGGCCAGCTGACGCTGATAACGAGCTTTGGTACCGGTGATGCGGCTTGGAACAATTTTGCCGGTCTCGGATACGTAAGCTTTCAGAGTGTTGAGATCTTTGTAATCGATCTCTTTCACGTCTTCAGCGGTGAAGCGGCAGAATTTACGACGACGGAAGAAACGTGCCATTTGATAGGCTCCTTAAAAGGTCCGTGGATTACTCGTCAGCGTTATCGCTGTTGTCGCTGTCATCACTATCAGCGCTTTCAGCGCCTTCGTGCTCAGGACGGTCGCGACGCTCACGGCGCTCACTGCGGTTTTCTTCAGCCTTGAGCATCTCGGATTGGCCGGTAACGGCTTCTTCGCGACGGATGACCAGGTTACGGATCACTGCATCGTTGTAGCGGAAGTTGTCTTCCAGCTCGGCCAGGGCCTTGCCAGTGCACTCAACGTTCAGCATCACGTAGTGAGCCTTGTGAACATTGTTGATTGCGTAGGCCAGTTGACGACGGCCCCAATCTTCCAGACGGTGGATTTTGCCGCCGTCTTCTTCGATCAGCTTGGTGTAACGCTCAACCATGCCGCCGACTTGCTCGCTTTGATCCGGGTGGACCAAAAAGATGATTTCGTAATGACGCATGAATGCTCCTTACGGGTTGTAGCCTGCCGCTCAAAAGCGGTCAGACAAGGAGTGAATGACACTTATGGACTTGCGGACGCTAGACACGTAGGTGCCTGCCATCACAGCAAGGGGCGCAATTGTAGAGAAGGGGCGAAGGAGGCGCAAGGTAATTGGTGATTATTTGAGCAGTCACCGAGACGACACAGCACTGTAGGAGCGAGCATGCTCGCGAAGGTCGTCAACGATCACGCGGGGAAACTGATTCTCCGCGGCGATCTTGAGTCCTTCGCGAGCCGTCTCGCTCCTACAGTGGGGCGTGGATCAGGACTTCTTGGCAGCCGTCTTGGCTTTGGCACTGCGCTGACGCTGCGCCTCGAACAGGCATACGCCCGTCGCCACGGAAACGTTGAGACTGCTGACGCTACCGGCCATCGGCAGGTTCACCAGATAATCGCAATGCTCACGGGTCAGGCGACGCATGCCCTTGCCTTCGGCGCCCATGATCAGGATGGTCGGGCCAGTCAGGTCCTGGTCATAAATGCTGACCTCGGCCTCTCCCGCCGTACCCACTACCCACAAACCGCGCTGCTGGAGTTTTTCCAGAGTGCGCGCCAGGTTGGTGACCGCAACCAGCGGAATCACTTCCGCTGCACCGCAGGCGACTTTTCGTACAACCGGAGTCAGCGTCGCTGATTTGTCCTTCGGCACGATCACCGCCAACGCACCCGCCGCATCGGCAGAACGCAGGCAAGCGCCAAGGTTGTGCGGATCGGTCACGCCGTCGAGCACCAACAGCAGCGGCGCGCCATCGGTGCGATCCAGCAGCTCGTCGAGCATCGCCTCACCCCAGACCTGACTCGGACTGACGTCCGCAACCACGCCCTGATGCACACCTTCTACCCAGGCATCCATTTCGCGACGCTCAGCCTGGCCGACCTGAACACGATTTTCGTTGGCCAGTTCGATCAGGGTCTGAACCCGCGGATCACTGCGACCTTCGGCCAGCCAGATCTGCTTGACGCGTTTGGGGTGGTGACGCAGCAACGCTTCTACAGCATGTACTCCGTAGATCTTTTCCAACTGACTCATGACTTGGCCTTAGGTTTACGCGCCCCGCCGCTTTTGGCTGGGGCCGAGCCCGCTTTTGGCGGGCCTTTACGATGTTTGCTCGGTTTGGCTGGCTTGCCGCCGACAGCGTTGTCAGCCGCCGACCGACTGGTCTTTCCCCCAGACGCCGCTTTACCGCCGCTTTTCGCACCGGCGAGCAACGCCTGTTTCATTTCACGACTTTTGCGCACTTCGGCGTTTTTCGCCGCTGCATCGCTTGGACGATAGGCTTCGACAGCCTTTTCCTTGACAGGACGACGACCGGTTTTCGCCGGCGCCGGTTCTGCGGCGGACTTGGAAGCAGGTGCCGCGGTTTCGGCGCCACGCTTCTTGCGACCGATCGGTGCGTTGATGGTGTTTTCAGCCATCTCGAAGTCGATTTTGCGCTCGTCGAGATCGACGCGCATGACCCGCACTTCAACTGTATCGCCAAGGCGGAAGCTGCGACCGGTACGCTCACCGGCGAGGCGGTGGTGCACAGGGTCGAAGTGATAGTAATCACCCGGCAGCGCGGTGACGTGCACCAGGCCTTCGACGTAGATATCGGTCAACTCGACGAACAAGCCAAAACCGGTTACCGCCGTGATCACACCCGGGAACGACTCGCCCACACGATCCTTCATGAACTCGCACTTGAGCCAGTTCACAACGTCGCGGGTCGCCTCGTCGGCACGGCGCTCGCTCATCGAGCACTGCTCGCCGAGCTGCTCCAGGGCCGCTTCGTCGTACGGATAGATGCGCGCCTTCGGAATGGTCATCGCACCGGCACGGCGAACGTGCGGGGTGTTCTGCTTCGAGTGGATCACGCTGCGAATCGCCCGGTGCGTGAGCAAGTCAGGGTAGCGGCGGATCGGCGAAGTGAAGTGGGTGTACGCCTCGTAATTCAGGCCGAAGTGGCCCTGGTTGTCGGCGCTGTACACCGCCTGGCTCAACGAACGCAGCATAACCGTCTGGATCAGATGGAAATCCGGACGATCCTTGATGCCGGCCAACAGTGCCTGGTAATCCTTCGGCGACGGGCCGTCCTTGCCTTTATGCAGGGACAGGCCGAGCTCGCCGAGGAAGGCGCGCAGCTTTTCCAGACGCTCAGGTGGCGGACCATCGTGAACGCGGTACAACGCCGGAATTTCATGCTTTTTGAGGAATTCGGCGGTGGCCACGTTGGCCGCCAGCATGCATTCCTCGATCAGCTTGTGGGCATCGTTGCGCACGGTCGGGCGGATTTCGGCGATTTTGCGCTCGGTACCGAAGATGATCCGGGTTTCCTGAGTCTCGAAATCGATTGCACCACGCACGTGACGTGCGGCCAGCAACACCTTGTACAGCGAGTAGAGCTGCTTGAGGTGCGGCACCACGTCGGTGTACTCGCCACGCAGCTTGCGCGCCTCGGTGGCTTTCGGCGTTTCCAGCATGGCGCTGACCTTGTTGTAGGTCAGACGGGCATGCGAGTGAATAACCGCCTCATAGAAGCAGTAGTCAGTCATTTCGCCGGATTTGGAGATGGTCATCTCGCAAACCATGGCCAGACGGTCAACTTGCGGGTTCAGCGAGCACAGGCCGTTGGACAGCTGCTCAGGCAGCATCGGGATCACGCGCTCGGGGAAGTACACCGAGTTGCCGCGAACCTGGGCCTCGGCATCGAGTGCCGAACCTAGCTTCACATAGCTTGATACGTCGGCAATCGCCACGTACAACTTCCAGCCGCCGGAGAACAGGCGCAGCTTGCCCGGACGGGCTTCGCAATAGACCGCGTCATCGAAGTCGCGAGCATCTTCGCCGTCAATGGTGACGAACGGCAGATGGCGCAGGTCGATGCGCTTCTCTTTGTCTTTCTCTTCGACTTCCGGCTTGAGCTTGGCAGCCTCTTTGAGCACGGCATCAGGCCAGACGTGAGGAATGTCATAGGTACGCAGGGCGACATCGATTTCCATGCCCGGCGCCATGTAGTTACCCACGACTTCAACCACGTCGCCTTGCGGCTGGAAGCGTGGCGTCGGCCAGTGGGTGATCTTCACCTCGACGAACTGACCGATCTGCGCGTTGGCGTTACGACCCGGCGTCACCAGCACTTCCTGCTGGATCTTCGGATTGTCGGCAACGACAAAACCGATGCCGCCCTCTTCGAAGTAACGGCCGACGATGGTTTCGTGAGCGCGGGACACCACTTCGACGATCATGCCTTCGCGGCGACCGCGTCGGTCCAGGCCGGAAACGCGGGCCAGCGCACGGTCACCGTCGAATACCAGGCGCATTTGCGCCGGGCTCATGAACAGGTCGTCGCTGCCATCGTCCGGCACCAGGAAACCGAAACCGTCACGGTGACCGCTGATACGACCGAGGATCAGGTCGAGCTTGTCCACCGGCGCATAAGTGCCACGACGGGTGTAGATAAGTTGAGCATCGCGCTCCATGGCGCGCAGACGGCGGCGCAGGGCTTCGATCTGGTCTTCTGTGGTCAGACCAAACTCTTCGACCAGCTGCTCGCGGTTAGCAGGCGAACCCCGATCAGCAAGGTGCTGAAGGATCAGTTCGCGGCTAGGAATAGGGTTTTCATATTTTTCCGCTTCACGAGCGGCCTCGGGATCGAGGGACTGCCAATCGGCCATTAGAGAGTTTTCACCTTGTCTATATACGGGTTAGTTTGGCATAGGCGTAATGAAACGGGAAATTTCAGGCTAAGACGCCCCTTCTGAAGCCCATTATCGACACCGCAATGCTGGTTTGAAGACCGCTGGCGAAATTTTCCAGGTTTTTTTGATTCCGGGGGTTTACAGTTAAAAGGACCCTCCGTATAGTGCGCGCCATCGACGACGGAGACGTTGTTGATACTGCCCAGATGGTGAAATTGGTAGACACGCCAGCTTCAGGTGCTGGTGACCGCAAGGTCGTGGAAGTTCGAGTCTTCTTCTGGGCACCAATTTCGAGCTTGAGATTAGATCAATTTCAAGGCTCACACAAAAACCCGCGAAAGCGGGTTTTTTGCATTCTGAACCTTTGTTTTATTAATTTTAAAATCAGGGGTTTACAGATCAAAACACGCTCCGTATAGTGCGCCACATCAACAGCGGCAACGCTGAAGATGATTGCCCAGATGGTGAAATTGGTAGACACGCCAGCTTCAGGTGCTGGTGACCGCAAGGTCGTGGAAGTTCGAGTCTTCTTCTGGGCACCAATTCAAATCCAAGGTTACGACCCTGGATTTCACAAAAACCCGCGAAAGCGGGTTTTTGCGTTTCTGGCCCCCCCCTGCTAGACCTGTAGGAGCTGCCGAGTGAAACGAGGCTGCGATCTTTTGACTTTTAAAATCAAAATCAAAAGATCGCAGCCTTCGGCAGCTCCTACGATGAGCCCGCCTCGCCTTGCAATGCGCATGTGAGAAACAATATCGTTTATCATTGTTACTAGTTTTTGCAATGTGACAGTGAGGAACCCTGCGAATGATGTTTCGAAATACCCTGCGCCGCGGCCTGATCACCACCCTCCTCGGCCTGGCACTCGCCACTCCCCTCACCCAAGCCGCCGACCCGGTCTCCCTGACGCTCTACAACGGCCAGCACAAAGAAGTCGGCGACGCGGTCGCCAAAGCCTTCGAAGCCAAGACCGGCATTCACGTCAATGTACGCAAAGGCAGCAGTAATCAGCTCGCCAGCCAGGTCGTAGAAGAAGGCGACCGCTCCCCCGCCGACGTGATCTACACCGAAGAATCGCCACCACTGAACAAACTCGGCGAGCAAGGCCTGCTAGCCAAGACTGACGAGTCCACCCTGGCTGTTCTGCCCAAGGAATACGTAGCCAACAACGGCACCTGGATTGGCGTCACCGCCCGGGTGCGGGTCGTCGCATTCAACCCCAAACTGATCGAGGAAAAAGACCTGCCGACATCGGTGATGGAGTTCTCCGATCCAAAATGGCAAGGCAAGGTCGGCTTTGTGCCCACCAGCGGCGCCTTCCAGGAACAAGCCGTAGCGATCATCAAGGTCCATGGCATGGATGCAGCCGAAGAATGGCTGACCGGCTTGCGCGCTTTCGGCAAGACTTACAGCAACAACATGGTCGCGCTCAAAGCCGTGGAAAATGGAGAAGTGGCCACCGTACTGGTGAACAACTACTACTGGTTCGCCTTGCAACGGGAAAAAGGCCAGCTCGACTCGAAGCTGCATTACTTCACCGGCGGCGACGTCGGCGGGCTGATCACCGTGTCCAGCGCTGCGGTCCTGAAATCCAGCAAACATCCACAAGAAGCCCAGCAATTGCTCGCCTACATGGCCAGCGAAGAAGGTCAGCGTGTGATCACCCAGACCACCGCCGAATACCCGCTGCACAAGGGTATGGAGTCGGATCGCGGGCTCAAGCCGTTCAGCGAACTGCAAGCCCCCAAAGTCACGCCCGCCGACCTCGGCAACGCTGAAGAAGCACTCGATCTGGAACGTGACGTTGGCCTGAACTGATGGGCACCTCACTGTCCGGGCATCACGCGTACGTGCCAAGGCGTAAACGGCCGTCCATCTGGCTGATACTGCCCGTACTGCTACTTGTCGTGCTCAGCCTGCTGCCCCTGCTCTATGTCGGCCTGAAAGCCTGGCAGGCGGGCTGGGCACAAGCGCTGCACTTGCTGTGGCGACCTTATGTATTCGGCCTGCTGCGCAACACACTCGCACTGATGATCGGCGTCACGCTCGCTTGCGGCGTAATCGGTTTGTCGCTGGCCTGGCTGCTGGAGCGTAGCAATTTGCCGGGCCGACGATTGTGGGGCGTGATCCTCTGCCTGCCGTTCGCCGTGCCGGCTTTTGTCAGCAGCTTCACCTGGGTTTCGCTAAGCGCTCATTTTGAGGGACTTGGCGGGGCCATCCTGGTGATGAGCCTCTCCAAATACCCGCTGATATTCCTGCCCGTGGCTGCAACGCTGCGTAACCTTGACCCGTCCCTGGAAGAATCCGCGCGCACGCTGGGACAGAATCGTTGGGGCGTGTTCTTCAAGGTCACCCTGCCCCTGCTCTGGCCTTCGCTGCTCGCCGGGTCATTGCTGATCGCTTTGCACATGCTGGTGGAGTTCGGCGCGCTGTCGATCATTGGCCTGCAAACCTTCACCACAGCGATCTATCAACAGTTCGAGCTGGAATTCAGCAACGCCAACGCCGCCATGCTATCAGCGGTACTGCTGGCGCTGTGCCTGATACTGCTATGGCTGGAGCTGCGCGTTCGCGGCAAGGGTCGACACGTGCGTACGGGGCAGGGCGCGGCGCGACAGGCAGAGCAAGTTCGCCTTGGACGATGGGCTTTGGCCGGACAGCTTTACTGCCTTTTGTTGGCGATTATCGGAAGCGGGATTCCCCTCGGCATGCTGGCGTACTGGCTGGCTGTGGGTTCGTCTGCGGCATTTCCGGTAGCTGCAATCGGTGAAGCACTGCTTTCATCCCTTGCACTGTCTCTTGGCGGCGCTGCGCTCTGCCTGGTATTGGCGGTACCGGTGGGCCTGCTGGTGGTTCGCTACAAAGGCCAATTGGCGATCTGGGCCGAGCGCCTGCCCTATCTGCTGCATGCGCTGCCCGGACTGGTGATTGCACTGACGCTGGTGTATTTCGCCCTGCACTATGTACCGGCGCTTTACCAGACATCGACGCTGCTGCTGATCGCTTATGCACTGCTATTTCTGCCGCTGGCGCAGGCGCCAATTCGCACCGCCCTGACCAAGGCCGCTCCGCAACTGGAAGAAGCGGCACGCACGCTGGGCGCTTCGTCGTTCAGCGCGTTTTGCCGGGTTACGCTGCCGATTATCTTCCCGGCACTGGGCGCGGCGTTTGCATTGGTGTTTCTGGATGCAATGAAGGAGCTGACGGCGACTTTGCTGCTGAGTCCGACAGGGCTGAATACGCTGGCAACGGAAGTGTGGGCGCATACCGCGAATGTGGAATTTGCGGCGGCGGCGCCTTATGCGGCGTTGTTGATTGTGGTGTCGGGGTTGCCGGTCTATCTGCTGACGACTCGGATGTATTTGAGTCGCTGACAAGCAAAAGATCGCAGCCTTCGGCAGCTCCTACAGGTGGCTTTACGCTTCTCTGCAGGAGCTGCCGAAGGCTGCGATCTTTTGATCTTTTACGCCCTGAACTGCCCCAGACTAGCCTTCAGCTGCGCCGCCAACCCATCCAGCACCTTGCCGCTGACCGTGGTTTCCACCACCGCCTGGGCGGCTTTCTCGGCCTGCGCATGAATGGTCTCGACCCGACCGCGCACAGCTTGCGCCCCTTTCGCCTGATGCTCGGCGGCCTGGGTCGCCAGACCAATCGCCGCATGCACCTGCTCGACCGACGCCTGTACCGATTGCTGCAACCGCGCACTGTCACGCAATACCAGCAATCCTTCACTGGCCTGGCGCCCAGCCTGACCAATCGCTGCCACCGCCTCCCGTGCCCCCTGCTGCAACGCCACGATGTGCGCCTGAATGTCGCCGGTGGAGCTTTGCGTCTTGCTCGCCAACGCCCGCACCTCATCCGCCACCACGGCGAATCCGCGCCCCGTCTCACCGGCACGCGCCGCTTCGATCGCCGCGTTCAGCGCCAACAGATTGGTCTGTTCGGCAATACCGTGTATCACCGTCAGTACCACCTCAATCTGTTCACTCTGCTGTGCCAGGCGCTCGATGACTTGCGCTCCGGTATTGACCTGACCGGCCAACTCCCCGATCAGGTTGCCGACTTTCTCCGAAGTCCGGGTGTTTTCATCGGTGGCCTGTCGAATTTCGACAACCTGCTTCAACGCAGCCTGCATCGCATGACTTTCGGACTGGGCTTCGTCAGCCATTTGCGACAGAGCCCGCAGACTTGCAGCAACCTCATCACGCTGCATGCCTGCCGCCGCATCGGCACCGGCATTGCGCAAGGTCATGGCACCAATTTCTACACCGGTACGCTGAGCCACATCACCCGCCTCGCGCACGATTGGCTGCAACTTATCCACAAAGCGATTGACCGCCGAAGCCATGTCGCCGATTTCGTCTTTGCTGTTGATCTGTACGCGCTTGGTCAGATCACCCTCACCCGCCGCCAGATCATCCATGGCCACAATCAGCATTTTCAGACGATTGACCACTCGACGACCGAGCACTACCGCCAGCAACAACAACACGCCACAGCCGACCACCGCCAGACTCAAACCAATGCGCCAACGCAAGGTGGCCGCTGCCTCCTGCACCGTACTGGTGGTGTTGGCCTTCATTTCAGATGCCATGGCCTGAGCCGACTGCAGACGCGCACCCATGACCGCCGCACTGTCCGCCGCCGCGCCCTTCAAGCTGTCGCCCACGAGCTGGTCGCTGCTGGCGATCAATGCGGAGAAACGCTTGTCCAGAGCCGCCAGATCGGTTTCCACCGAGGCCGTCGATACACCCATCAAGACCTTGCCGATTTCCACGCCATTGGGGTTGATCGAGGCTTCGATATAGAAGACCGACGGATCGTGCTTCGCCGCATCCAGCACCTTGTCCAGCGCACGCTCACCCCGACCCTTCTCCAAAAGGGCTTTGTTGATCGGGTTTTCCCGATTGAGATAGCGAGTCAGATGCTGGCCGGTGGCGTCGTCGTAGACCACGAACAGCACGTTGGGGTTGCGCTGGGCGCGACGGGCGAATTCGGACAGAGTCGGGACGTCGTTGTCCCACATGGCGCGCGGTGCAACCGAGGCCAGAAGCTGCGCCATGTCGTTGGCGGAATCCTTCAGGTCCTTTTCCAGCGTTGAGCGCAACTGCGCCTGCTCATCCTTCAGCCGAGAGGACAAACCAGCCGTCAGTCGCTGACGCGTACTGGTGGAGAGGCTGTCGAGGCTCGACGTGACTTCGCGCCCCGCCTGCTCAAGCTCACCAGAGAGTTTTTGGCTGTCCGCACCCAGGCGCGTGCCCAGATCAGCTTCAAGCGCCGTCACCGTGCTCCGGGTCAGCGCAACAGCGACCAGCACCTGCACCAAAAGGGCGATACCAAGCGTAACGAACACGGGCCGCAACAAACGGCTCTGTAACAATGAGAGAACAGCCGACACTTGATATCCCTCTGCAAAAGCGCCATTAAATTGATGGCACGCCAAAAGTGACGTTTTAAGCAAAGCTGATAGCAAAGGTCATGCCGTCCAGCAGACATAAACGACAAAGGCCCCTATCAAGGGGCCTTTGTTTTTTACATCAACAGCTTATCAAGCGAACGGATGACGCAGAACGATGGTTTCGTTGCGGTCCGGGCCCGTCGAAATAATGTCGATCGGCGCACCGATCAGCTCTTCAACGCGCTTGATATACGCACGGGCGTTGGCCGGCAGCTCTTCCAGGGTCTTGGCACCCACGGTCGACTCGGTCCAGCCCGGCACTTCTTCGTACACAGGCTGCAGGCCCACGTAGCTGTCAGCGTCAGTCGGGGCAACGGCATTGCCTTCTGCATCTTTGTAGCCGACGCAGATGTTGATGGTTTCCAGGCCGTCGAGCACGTCCAGCTTGGTCAGGCAGATACCCGAGATGCTGTTCACATCGATAGCGCGACGCAGGATGACGGCGTCGAACCAGCCACAACGACGGGCACGGCCAGTAGTCGCGCCGAACTCGTGACCTTGTTTGGCCAGGTGTGCACCGACTTCGTCGAACAGCTCAGTCGGGAATGGACCCGAACCTACACGAGTGGTGTAAGCCTTGGTGATGCCCAGGATGTAGTCCAGGAACATAGGACCAACACCCGAACCGGTAGCAACGCCGCCAGCGGTGGTGTTGGAGCTGGTCACGTACGGGTAGGTACCGTGGTCGATGTCCAGCAACGAACCCTGGGCGCCTTCGAACATGATGTCTTTGCCAGCGCGACGCAGGTCGTGCAGCTCGGCAGTCACGTCCAGCATCAGCGGCTTGAGCAGCTCAGCGTATTCTTTGCATTCGGCCAGGGTCTTGTCGAATTCGATGGCTGGCTCTTTGTAGTAACCCACCAGCATGAAGTTGTGGTAATCCACCAGTTCACGCAGTTTGTCTTCAAAGCGCGGCATGTTGAGCAGGTCGCCCACACGCAGGCCACGACGAGCGACCTTGTCTTCGTACGCCGGGCCGATGCCGCGACCGGTGGTACCGATCTTCAGCTCGCCACGGGCCTTTTCACGGGCCTGGTCCAGCGCGACGTGGAAGGACAGGATCAGCGGGCAGGACGGGCTGATGCGCAGGCGCTCGCGCACCGGCACACCTTTTTCTTCCAGCTTGATGATCTCGCGCAGCAGGGCGTCAGGTGCAACCACCACGCCGTTACCGATCAGGCACTGCACGCCTTCGCGCAGCACGCCCGACGGGATCAGGTGCAAGACGGTTTTTTCGCCGTCGATCACCAGCGTGTGACCAGCGTTGTGGCCACCCTGGTAGCGCACTACGGCGGCAGCATGTTCGGTCAGCAGATCAACGATCTTGCCTTTGCCCTCATCACCCCATTGGGTGCCCAGGACTACGACATTCTTACCCATAACACTTGTCCTCATTCGCGCAAACTTGGTGCCGGCGGCAGCCGGCAGGAAAACTCAAGAAGCCAGTGGCGATACTTGCCAAAGCCCGTTCTGCTGGATCAATTGCCGGTCGCAGTCCGCTTCACGGGCGGCGGCCAATGGTTGCCCAGGCAATGCCTGAACGACACGCTGACCCTCACTGCGCAACTGGCAAACCTGCTGCCAGAGTGCCGCATCCGTACTGTCAGGCATCCAGATACCGCCAGACGGTAGCTCGATCTCAGCACGCCCCAGGGTCACCAGGGTTTTCAAATCGGTGGAGAAGCCGGTAGCCGGACGAGCGCGACCGAAGTCGGCGCCGATATCGTCGTAACGACCGCCCTGGGCAATGGACTGGCCAACACCCGGTACAAACACCGCGAACACGACGCCGGTGTGGTAGTGATAGCCGCGCAACTCGCCCAGGTCGAAGTACAGCGGCAATTGCGGGAAACGCACGGACAAACGCTCGGCAATCGCCAGCAGATCGTCCAGCGCCGCCAGAACCGGGGCTGGGGCCTTGGCTAGACGCTCACGGGCAGCGCTCAATACTTCGCGGCCGCCACACAGGTCGACCAGGGCTCGCAGCATATCGGAAAGATCGGCAGGCAAGCCTTCGGTCAAGATAATGACCTCGTCGATGGCCTTACGTTGCAGCGCATCGAACAACTGCTGCTCGACTTCACCAGACAAACCGGCGGCGCGAGCCAGGCCACGGTAGATGCCAACATGACCGAGATCCATGTGCACATCCGGCACATCGGCCAGTTGCAGCATGGCCAGCATCAGGCTGATGACTTCCACGTCGCTGCTCGGACTGGCGTCGCCGTACAACTCGGCACCCAGTTGAATCGGGCTGCGCGAGGACGACAATGCGCGAGGCTGCGCGTGCAGCACGCTGCCGGCATAACACAGGCGGCTTGGACCTTCGCGACGCAGGGTGTGCGCGTCGATGCGCGCCACTTGCGGCGTGATGTCGGCACGGAAACCCATTTGCCGGCCCGATTGCGGATCGATGACCTTGAAGGTCCGCAGATCCAGGTCCTGACCCGCGCCGGTCAGCAGGGATTCCAGGTACTCGATATGGGGAGTCACGACAAACTCGTAACCCCAGCTCTGGAACAGATCCAACACCTGACGACGCGCGACTTCAATGCGCGCCGCTTCCGGTGGCAGTACTTCTTCGATGCCATCTGGCAGAAGCCAGCGGTCTACCGTTGCCATTACGCCTTCCCCTATATCCGGGCAGCCAGCCTGTCGGCGAGCCTTGAGTGAAGCAGAAAATGGTCAGCTCATATACAAACCACGCGCATGAGCGACGGAGCGAAAAGCCCTCTAACCGGCTTCGCCAACCACTTTCCTCGAAAAACTGTCAGGCCGTTCGGCCCGTCGGCTGCTCAAAAAACAGCAATCAAACATGCAGACGCAAAAAAGCCGGGAATTTCCCGGCTGCCGCATCATACACACGTTTTCCCAAAGGATCACCCCGCCAGAGGTTTTAGCCGCCCGGCGGGGTGATTCAGGTCAACGCCGTATCAAGGCTTGGCTTTTTCCAGGTAATGGAAGAAGTCACTACTTGGGTCGAGGACCATGACGTCGGATTTGTTCGCAAAGCTTTCACGGTACGCACGCAGGCTGCGGTAGAACGCGTAGAACTCCTGGTCTTGACCGTACGCCTTGGAGTAAATCGCTGCGGCCTGGGCATCACCGTCACCGCGAACCTCTTCAGACTCACGATAGGCTTCAGCCAGCAGTACGCGGCGCTGACGATCGGCGTCGGCACGGATGCCTTCGGCCAGCTCGTTACCCTTGGCGCGGTGCTCGCGAGCTTCACGCTCACGCTCGGTGCTCATACGTTCAAACACACTGCGGTTCACTTCTTTGGGCAGGTCGATGGTCTTGACCCGAACATCGACTACTTCGATACCCAGTTCTTTCTCGGCCATCTTGTTCAGCGATGCCGTGATATCCGCCATCAGCGCATCACGTTCACCCGACACCACTTCGTGCAAGGTACGCTTACCGAACTGGTCACGCAGGCCCGATTCCAGACGACGGGACAGACGTTCATCGGCAATCTGCTTGAGGCCGGAAGTTGCGGTGTAGAAACGCTCTGCGTCCTTCACACGCCACTTGGCGTAGGCATCGACCATTACAGCTTTCTTTTCCAGCGTCAGGAAGCGCTGCGTCGGTGCATCCAGCGTCATCAGGCGTGCGTCGAATTTACGCACCTGGTTAACGTAAGGCACTTTCACATGCAGGCCCGGCTGAACATCGGCCTGAACCACGCGACCAAACTGCAGCAACACCGCGCGCTCGGTCTGAGCCACGATGTAGAAGCAGTTCCAGGCAGCGATCGCCACGACGACGCCGACAATAAGGGCGATCAGCGATTTATTGCTCATCAGCGACTCTCCCTGGTACGTGCTTGCTGTTGCTGCAGATCAGCTGCGGCACGCGCATTCGCTTCATTGCTGGTGGCTGCCGCACTGTTCACCGGAGTGCTAGTGCTGCGGCCACTTTCGACCATTTTGTCCAGCGGCAGGTACAACAGGTTGCTCTGGCCATTTTTGTTGCCGGTCACGAGCACCTTGCTGGTGTTGCTGAAGACTTCCTGCATGGTGTCCAGGTACAGACGCTGGCGGGTGACTTCAGGTGCCTTGCGGTACTCGGCGACCAGTTTGGTGAAGCGATCAGCCTCACCCTTGGCACGCGAGACGGTTTCGTCACGGTAGCCGTTGGCGTCTTCGAGGATACGCTGAGCCTGACCACGAGCTTCCGGCACGACGCCGTTGGCATAGGTTTCAGCCTGGTTACGCGAACGCTGCTCGTCTTCACGGGCACGGATCACGTCATCGAAGGCTTCCTGGACTTCACGCGGTGCCGCTGCGCTCTGAACGTTGACCTGGGTAACGGTGATGCCGGTGCGATAGGTATCCATGAAGCGTTGCAGACGCTCCTTGATCTCGCTGGCCATCAATTCACGGCCTTCGGTCAGCACCTGGTCCATTGCGGTGGAACCCACCACGTGGCGCAAGGCACTGTCGGTCGCGTGCTGCAGGCTGATTTCTGGCTGATCGACGCTCAGCACGAAGTCCTGCAGGTTGCTGATCTTGTACTGCACGGTCAGCGGCACTTCGACGATGTTCTCGTCTTCAGTCAACATCTGGCCCTGCTTGGTGTACGCACGCTCACGCGTTACGTTTTCCATGTACTTTTTATCGATCGGCGGGAAATAGATGTTCAGACCCGGGCCAACCGTTTCGTAGTACTTGCCGAAGCGCAGCACCACGGCTTGCTCCTGCTCGTCGACGACGTAGACCGCGCTGTACAGCCATACGGCCGCCAGGACAACCAGGCCGATGCCGAGCAGGCCGCCAAAGCCGCCACTCTTGCCCGAACCACCGCCATCATCACCGCCACGTTTCTTACCACCACCGAACAACCCGTTCAGGCTTTCCTGCAGCTTTCGGAAGGCCTCGTCGAGATCCGGTGGTCCCTTGCGGTCGCCGTTATTACGACGTTTGCCACCCCAAGGGTCCTGATTATTCGAGTTGCCACCCGGCTCATTCCAAGCCATAGCGCTCTCCATCTGATAAAGCAAAGACGCACCCACGGCGCGCCGACCAATGCTACAGAATGCCTGTCACCACGGCACAACCGCTTTCTCAGGCTTTTATTGCAAAGTGTGTTGCTCGATGAATTCCATCGGCTGCAATCCTTCGCGGCTTACCAGTCGATTCAACTCGACCCGGGGCAAACGAACGGCCAGCAAACTGATGCCTTCTTCGTCGTGCTCTTCTTTCTGCACCGCACCGAGTTCGAAAAACTGCGCACGCAGTCGAGCGAATCGTTGCGGCAAACGCAAGGTACCGATAAACAAATCACTGCCAAGTAATTCAGCAATGGCTTGCTCAAGCAATTCCAGCCCCGAGCCATCACGCGCCGATAGCCAGACCCGCTGGGGCTTGCCGTTTTCGTCGCGCTGGATTTGTGGCTCAACGCCTTCAAGCAAATCGAGTTTGTTATAGACCTCGAGGATCGGCAAGTCCTGGGCACCAATCTCGCCCAGCACCACCATCACCTGCTCGATCTGCAACAGGCGATCCGGTTCGGCCGCATCGATCACGTGCAACAACAGGTCGGAATTGCTCGACTCTTCGAGGGTAGACCGAAATGCCTCGACCAGCTTGTGGGGCAAGTGACGAATGAAACCCACAGTGTCTGCCAGGACAATCGGCCCCAGGTCGTCCAGTTCCAGACGACGCAAGGTCGGATCCAGCGTGGCAAACAACTGATCAGCCGCGTACACGTCGGATTTCGTCACGTTGTTGAAGAGTGTGGATTTACCGGCGTTGGTGTACCCCACCAGGGACACGGTTGGAATATCCGCACGCGATCGGCCACGTCGCGACTGTTCGCGCTGGCTACGCACTTTTTCCAGCCGCCCCTTGATCTGTCGCAGGCGAACCCGCAGCAAACGGCGGTCGGTTTCCAGCTGGGTTTCACCCGGACCACGCATACCGATACCGCCACCCTGGCGCTCAAGGTGAGTCCAGCCACGAACCAGCCGGGTGCTCATGTGGTCGAGCTGGGCCAGTTCTACCTGGAGCTTGCCTTCATGGGTTCGGGCGCGCTGGGCGAAAATATCGAGAATCAGACCGGTACGGTCGATCACGCGACACTCGAAAACCCGCTCGAGGTTACGTTCCTGACTGGGCGTGAGGATGTGATTGAAAATCACCAGATCGGCTTCTTCGGCTTTGACGAGGTCGCGCAACTCCTCGACCTTGCCGCTGCCAATCAGGAATTTGGCGGTTGGCCGATGACGCGGCACGTTAAAAAACGCAACGGTCTCGGCGCCGGCCGAATTAGCCAATTCCTGAAACTCCTGCGGATCTTCGCGCGCCTCAGGGTCCTGTCCATCCAAGTGAACGAGAATTACTCGCTCACCACCACCGTGGCGCTCAAAGAACAAAGGAGACTCCTATCAGGCGTTACCTGGCTCAGCGTCACCCGCTTCGGATTCGGTTGCGCTAGGCAGACGAATTGGACGAACCGGCACCACTGTCGAGATAGCGTGTTTGTAAACCATTTGGCTGACGGTGTTTTTCAACAGGATAACGAACTGGTCGAAAGATTCGATCGTACCTTGCAGCTTGATACCGTTGACCAGGTAAATGGACACCCCAACTTTTTCTTTACGTAAAGTATTCAAGTAAGGGTCTTGTAGCGAATGCCCTTTTGACATGTGCCGCACTCCTTTAAGGATTCAATATAAAAAATAGATAATCAGATGGCTTCAGCCGCCCCACCCCCAAGGATAGACGGCAATTGCAAGGACTCAGCTCAATATGGAGATGGTCCCCAAGTATTTCAAGGCGCGTGGCAGATTGTCGCAATCCAGACTGTCCAGCCAATGTAAATCAGCCCAACTGCGCAACCAGGTGAACTGGCGCTTCGCCAACTGGCGCGTGGCAATGATTCCACGCTCCTGCATCTCGGCTGACGTCAGCTTGCCATCCAGGTAATCCCAGACTTGTCGGTAGCCTACCGCACGTATAGACGGCAACCCGGCATGCAGGTCACTTCGCTTACGCAGGGCTACGACCTCGTCAATGAATCCCTGTTCCAACATTAAAGTGAATCTTTGTTTAATTCGCTCATGAAGTACCTGCCGATTTGCCGGAGCAATGGCCAAGTTCGCGACAGTATAGGGCAATTGTTGCCGTCCCGAAGCGGCTGCTTCAGTACTTTGCGCAGATTGTCTCAAACGCAGGTCGGTCATGCTTTGACCGCTGACACGATAAACTTCCAGCGCTCGACTGAGACGCTGAGGATCGTTCGGATGAATTCGCGCGGCGGACACCGGATCGATCAACGCCAACTGGTCGTGCAAGGCTTGCCAGCCAAGGCGCGTGGCCTCTTCTTCGATTTGCGCACGGACTTCGGGGTCGGCCGCGGGCATTTCTGCCAAGCCTTCGACCAACGCCTTGTAGTAGAGCATCGTGCCGCCTACAAGCAGCGGGATTTTTCCGCGCGCGGTGATCTCGGCCATGGCCTGGAGGGCGTCACGACGAAAATCCGCAGCCGAATAGCTCTCTGCCGGGTCGAGAATATCGATCAGTCGATGCGGATATTGCGCCAACAACTCTTTGGAAGGCTTGGCTGTACCGATGTCCATGCCACGATAAACCAGTGCCGAATCGACACTGATCAACTCGCAAGGCAGGACTTTAGTGAGCTCGATGGCCAGGTCGGTCTTGCCGGCGGCGGTCGGGCCCATCAGGAAAATCGCAGGTGGGAGCTGGCTCATCAACGACCGCGCAAGAACAGTTTGTCCAGATCGTCCAGGCCCAATTGGGTCCAGGTCGGTCGGCCATGGTTGCATTGACCGCTGCGCTCGGTATTTTCCATGTCTCGCAGCAGACCGTTCATTTCCGGCAAGGCCAGGCGCCGATTCGCACGAACCGCGCCATGGCAGGCCATGGTCCCGAGCAGTTCGTTGATGTGCGCCTGAATACGATCACTGGTGCCGTACTCCATCAGGTCAGCCAACACGTCAGCGACCAGCCGGTTGGCTTCAGCCTGCTTGAGTAGCGCCGGAATCTGCCGGATGGCCAGGGTTTCCGGCCCAAGGCGTTGCAATTCAAAGCCCAGGCGCTGGAACCAGGCAACGTGCTCCTCGGCGCAATCGGCTTCGCGCTGACTGACCGCCAGGGACTCCGGCACCAGCAAAGGCTGGCCGCTCAGACCTTCGCTGGCCATGGCGACCTTCAGGCGTTCGTACATGATCCGCTCGTGGGCGGCGTGCATGTCTACCAACACCAGACCCTGGGCGTTTTCCGAAAGAATGTAGATGCCCTTGAGCTGGGCCAGTGCGTAACCCAGCGGCGGAATGTCGTCTTGCCCTGCGGGCAACGCTACCGCATTCGCTTCAGGCAACGGCGCAAAAAACTCGCGATACGCCGCTTGCGCTTCAGCCGCCGGGACAGCCGACTGCGGACGCGGAGTGTACTGATACTGATAGCCCGCACCAGCACCCGAACCTGCGGGCGGATTGAATGCAGGCTGAGCCTGGGGCTGCTCCAGCAGCGCATTGGCTGCCAGGCGCATTTCGCCCTGGGGTCCGAACTCGCCGGCCTCAAGGCCAGTCGGCCGGACAATGGCCGTCGCAACCGGAGCCGCCTGATGATCATCCGGCCGCACATCGCCCAAGGCACGGTGCAAAGTGCCATACAGGAAGTCGTGAACCATGCGCCCCTCACGGAAGCGCACTTCGTGCTTGGTCGGGTGCACGTTGACGTCCACGCCCGTCGGATCGACCTCGAAAAACAACACGAAGGTCGGATGCCGGCCATTGAACAGCACATCGCGATAAGCCTGGCGCACCGCGTGGGCCACCAGCTTGTCACGCACGGCACGGCCATTGACGAAGAAGTACTGCAAATCTGCCTGACTGCGGTTGAACGTCGGCAAACCGACCCAACCCCAGAGGTGCAAGCCGTTGCGCTCGATTTCGATCGGCAGCGCTTGCTCCAGGAAGCCAGGGCCACAGATTGCCGCCACACGCCGGGCGCGGGCCGCATCATCATGGGCTTCATGCAGGCTGAGAATGGTCTTGCCGTTGTGGCGCAAGTGAAACGCTACGTCGAATCGCGCCAAGGCCAGGCGCCTGATCACTTCTTGCAGGTGATCGAATTCGGTTTTTTCGGTCTTGAGAAATTTGCGCCGCGCCGGCGTGTTGAAGAACAGGTCGCGCACTTCCACCGAGGTACCGACCGGATGGGCCGCAGGCTGCACACGGGGCGCCATGTCGCGCCCCTCGGTTTCCACCTGCCAGGCCTGATCGGCGTCGCGAGTGCGTGAGGTCAGTGTCAGACGCGCAACGGAACTGATCGACGCCAGCGCCTCGCCACGAAAACCCAGGCTCATGACCTGCTCAAGGTCTTCCAGGTTGCGAATTTTGCTGGTGGCGTGCCGCGCCAGGGCCAGCGGAAGGTCATCAGCCGAAATGCCACTGCCATCGTCGCGCACCCGCAGCAGCTTGACGCCGCCCTGCTCCACATCCACATCGATGCGCCTGGCGCCGGAGTCGAGGCTGTTTTCCAACAGCTCCTTGATCACCGAAGCCGGGCGTTCTACCACCTCACCCGCGGCAATCTGGTTCGCCAGTCGCGGACTGAGCAGTTCGATGCGAGCGCTGTTGTTCACCACCTGATTCATTCTTTGGCCGCCAGGTCGGTGCCTGGAATGGTCAGGTGCTGACCCACCTTGAGCTCATCACTCGACAGATTGTTAGCGCTGCGCAGGACAGCCGGTGATATCTGGTAACGCACGGCGATCATCGCCAATGTTTCGCCCGGATTTACGCGATGGTCACGGGGACCTTGGGCAATTTTTCCCGAATCACGCAGCCAGGCAATGTAAGTGCCCGGTGGCGGGTTCTGCTGGAAGAACTGGCGCACGCCGCTGCTGATGGAACGTGCCAGCGCCTGCTGGTGGTTCGATGCTGCAAGCTTGGACGCTTCGTTGGCATTGGAGATAAACCCGGTTTCCACCAGGATCGACGGAATATCCGGCGACTTCAACACCATGAACCCGGCTTGTTCAACGCGCTGCTTGTGCAATGGCGTGACACGGCCGATGTTGCTCAAGACTTTTTGACCGACGTTCAGACTGGAGGTCAGGGACGCCGTCATCGACAAATCGAGCAATACGCCCGCGAGCATGCGGTCTTTGTCATCGAGGCTGACGTTGCCGGCGCCACCGATCAAGTCGGAACGGTTTTCACTGTCGGCCAGCCAACGGGCGGTCTCTGAAGTCGCGCCACGATCCGACAGGGCGAACACCGAGGCACCGAACGCGGCGGCCGAAGGTGCGGCATCGGCGTGAATCGAGACGAACAGGTCGGCACCCTTCTTGCGGGCGATTTCAGTACGGCCACGCAAGGGAATGAAGTAGTCGCCAGTCCGAGTCAGCTCGGCGCGGAAGCCTTTCATGCCGTTGACCTGACGCTGCGTTTCACGAGCGATCTGCAACACCACGTCTTTTTCGCGCTGACCGCGGGAGCCGGAAGCGCCCGGGTCTTCACCGCCGTGACCGGCATCGATCACCACAACGATGTCGCGCTTGCCTGCCGGTGCTGGCGGCAACTTGATAGCAGGCTCCGTTGGCGTAACCGGCACAGCCGGCACTGTAGCGACTGACGGTGTCGGCGCAGGAGACGGCGCAGCATCAGCCGGGTTGTCGAACAGGTCGACCACCAATCGGTTGCCATACTGGGCGTTTGGCGCCAGGGAGAAGCTTTTCGGCGTGACCGCTTTTTTCAGGTCAATAACCACACGCAGGTCAGTCGGCGTGCGTTGGGCCGAGCGCATAGCGGTGATTGGGGTGTTCGAGGTGTTGACGTTCAGCGGCGCGCCAAGGGTCGCACCATTGATATCGATCACCAGGCGATCCGGTGCCGTCAGGGTAAAGACGCTGTGCTGCACCGGTCCGGTCAGGTCAAACACCAGTCGTGTGTTGTCCGGCGCCCGCCACAAGCGAACGCTGTTGACCTTCGAGTCGGCCACAGCGTCGACGGTCACCGCCAAAAACAACATACCTACGGCAGCCACCAACGCGCGAAAGCGCATACCTAACCCCATCATCTAATTGGATTCCAATGCCAAAGCGGCACACCAGGTTTCGCCACGCGAGCCCTGGGACAAAATTTTCAGCGAACGCCCACTGTCTTGCGGGCTAATGGTAATGGTCAGGTCGGGCTTTGGCAAAAAGCCTGCACCTTTATCGGGCCACTCGATCAAGCACAAGGCATCATCCTCGAAGTAGTCGCGAATGCCGAGAAACTCCAACTCTTCCGGATCGACCAGTCGATACAGATCGAAATGAAAAGCGCGAATGCCGCCGATCTCGTAAGGCTCCACCAAGGTAAAGGTCGGACTCTTTACCGCCCCGACATGCCCCAAACCGCGAATGATGCCCCGCGACAGCGTGGTTTTCCCCATTCCCAGGTTGCCTTCCAGGAAGATCAGGCCGTGGCCTTCGGTGATACGGGCAATACGTGCGCCAAAGTCGCTCATGGCCTCTTCATCGGCCAGGTACAGGGTTACTTCAGACACGGTGCTTGCTCCTCCAACAACTGACGAATGGCTGGAATCAGATCACTGGCCGCCAGCCCGCGGCCCGATTTACCTTGTTGCTCTCCCGCATTGGCGTGCAACCAGACTGCCAGGCAAGCAGCGTCGAACGCCTCCATGCCTTGAGCCAGTAGCGCGCCGACCAGACCGGCCAGCACATCGCCCAAACCCGCAGTGGCCATGGCCGGGTGCCCCTGATGACATAGCGCCAGCCGCCCGTCCGGATGGGCGATCAGGCTGCCAGCCCCCTTCAAGATCACTACCGCTGTGTATTTTTTGCTCAGCGTACGGGCCGCCGCCGGACGGTCGGCTTGCAGCTCAGCCGTGCTGATCCCGAGTAACCGTGCAGCTTCGCCCGGATGCGGGGTTATCACACAGTCCCTGGGCAGGCTGACGTGCTCGTCGGCCAGCAGGTTCAACGCATCAGCGTCCCAGACTTGCGGCAACGATGCACTGGCTGCCGCCGACAGCAAGCT
Organism: Pseudomonas sp. P1.8; assembly: GCF_001269805.1. Classification (NCBI taxonomy): domain Bacteria; kingdom Pseudomonadati; phylum Pseudomonadota; class Gammaproteobacteria; order Pseudomonadales; family Pseudomonadaceae; genus Pseudomonas; species Pseudomonas sp. P1.8. The sequence goes on along the minus strand of NZ_LHVM01000004.1, from coordinate 132,610 downwards.
ACGCCCCCAGGCAGCCTGCCCGAGGCCAGGGCCAACCACCAGCACAGAAATTTTTTCAAGCAGCCCCACCAGTTGATTGGCTGAAGATGCGCCCACCACCATGGCCTCGGGAATTCTTCCAAGGGCCGCTGACACATGCTCCGGGCGAGTGGCCAGCGAGACCATGCCCGCACCACTGCGCAGCGCACTTTGCGCACTCAGCAAAATCGCGCCGCCGAAACCTCGATCACCGCCAATCAGCAGCACATGGCCGAACTTGCCTTTATGGGAAGCAGGTAATCGGGGGGGCAGGCGTGGCAAATTGCTGGTCGTCAGCCGCAGCGCACTGCTCGGTGCGTCCAGCAACAGCTGAGGATCGGCGTGCAAGTTGTTGAATATCAGCTCACCCACGACATCCGCCGCATCGCCGGTGAACAACCCCAGTTTCAAGCCGATGAACGTAACCGTCAGATCGGCCCGCACTGCACAACCGAGGATACGGCCGGTATCGGCGCATAGCCCCGAAGGAATATCCACCGCCGCCACCGGCTGCTCGCTGGCATTGATCGAGGCGATGGCTGAAGCATACGGATCGCGGACATCGCCAGTCAGACCCGTGCCAAGCAGTGCATCCAGCACGATGCCACGCAATTCGGACTGTGCCGTCCAGGACTCGATGGTGACTTTTTCCGACACTGCCTCGGCATGGGCCAATGCCGCATCGCCCTGCAATCGCCGCGGTTCCCCAACCGCCAAGACCCGAACCGACCACCCGGCGCGCAGGGCCATTGCCGCCACCAGATAACCATCCCCGGCGTTGTTGCCATGGCCCGCGAGCACGCTGAGCTCATTCGCTGACGGCCACTGCCGAACCAGCGCGCGCCACGTCGCCCGCGCCGCGCGCTGCATCAATTCGAATCCCGGCGTGCCGGCCGCGATCAGGCTCGAATCGAGCCCTCGTACCTGCGCGGCGCTGTACAGCGCGTCGGGTAATTCATCTTTAGTGTGCGGCATGCGTCTTCGAGCTCCGATGTCTGGCAGAATTATACGCACCTCAGCTCCGGTTTCTCTCGCCTCATGCCCGCAATTACCCCAGACCTGCCCGCCCTCGCCCAATCCATCAAGGATTGGGGCCGTGAGCTGGGTTTCCAGCAAGTCGGCATCAGCGGCCTCGACCTGGCCGAACATGAGCAGCACCTGGAGCGCTGGCTCGCCGCCGGCTACCACGGCGAGATGGACTACATGGGCGCCCACGGCAGCAAACGCTCGCATCCGCAAGAGCTGGTGCCGGGCACGTTGCGCGTGGTGTCGCTGCGCATGGACTACCTGGCCGGCGACTCCCAAATGGCGAAAGTATTAGCCCAACCGGAAAAGGCCTACGTCTCCCGTTATGCCCTGGGTCGTGACTATCACAAGCTAATCCGTAAGCGCGTGCAACAATTGGCAGAAAAAATTCAGGGGCAGATCGGTCCGTTTGGCTATCGCGCCTTCGTCGACAGTGCTCCGGTGCTGGAAAAGGCTATCGCCGAACAGGCCGGCCTTGGCTGGATCGGCAAAAACACCCTGGTCTTGAATCGCAAGGCCGGCAGCTATTTTTTCCTCGCCGAACTGTTCGTCGACTTACCGCTGCCGGTTGACCCGCCCCATGCCACCGAACACTGTGGCCGTTGCAGCGCGTGCCTCGACATCTGCCCGACCAACGCCTTCGTCGCCCCCTACGTGCTGGACGCCCGGCGTTGTATTTCCTACCTGACCATTGAATTGAAAGGTGCCATTCCCGAAGATCTGCGGCCGCTGATCGGCAACCGAGTGTTTGGTTGCGATGACTGCCAGATCGTCTGTCCGTGGAACCGTTTTGCACGTCCGACCGGCGAAAGTGACTTCAAGCCGCGACACAACCTGGACAACGCCCAACTCGCCGACCTGTTCATGTGGGATGAAGAAAAATTCCTGAGCAGCACCGAAGGCTCGCCACTACGCCGGACCGGTTATGAGAACTGGCTGCGCAACCTGGCAGTGGGATTGGGTAACGCGCCTTCAACGATTCCGGTTATCGAGGCGTTGAAGGCACGGCAGGATCATCCGTCGGACCTGGTACGCGAACACGTCGAATGGGCATTGCGCCAACATGCCGAACGTCAGGCTTCGTCGTTGTAAACGAACTTGGGCATTTCCCAGTGGAAGCGGATCGCCAGCAAGCGCAGCAGAAAGCCGCCGAACAGTGTGATCAGAATCGCCTGTTCGCCCGGCAAGTTCAGGTAAAGACAGAGCATGTAGCACCACGCCGCCGCGAACGAGACGCTGGCGTAGAGCTCTCGCCGGAAGATCAGCGGGATATCGTTGCAGAAAATGTCCCGCAGGATGCCGCCGAACACGCCTGTGATCACACCGCTGACCGATGCGACCAACATGCCATGTCCCATTTCCAGAGCGGTCATGCAGCCGATCAGGGTGAATGCCACCAGACCAACGGCATCAAGCACCAGAAACAGTGAGCGCAGATGACGCATCCAGCGGGCAGTGAACACGGTGAACATCGCTGCAATGCTTGTCAGGACCAGATACTCAGGGTGTTTGACCCAGGTCAGCGGATAGTGGCCGAGCAGGACATCGCGCACCGAACCGCCACCCAGTGCCGTGACGCAAGCAATCAGCACCACGCCAAACCAGTCCATGCCACGACGCCCGGCAGACAGGGCACCGGTCATGGCTTCGGCAGTGATTGCGATCAGGTAGAGCATCAGCAACATGGGAAGCGGTCCTTGCAGAAAAGGCGCGCAGTCTACTCACTTCACCCAAGCACCAAAAGAGGGCGACATCATTTGTAGGAGCCGGCTTGCTGGCGATGGCGTCCTCAATTGTGCCATCGCCAGCAAGTCGGCTCCTACAGATCGGATTCCAGGCTTAGAACTTGATGAAGTGCTTGCGGTAATGCTGCAACTCGGCGATAGACTCGCGGATATCGTCCAGCGCCAGATGGGTACTGCCTTTCTTGAAGCTGTCACGCACGTCCGGCGCCCAGCGTGCAGCCAGCTCTTTGAGCGTGGACACGTCGAGGTTGCGGTAGTGGAAGTAGCTTTCCAGGGATTTCATGTGGGTATAAAGGAAGCGACGGTCCTGGCAGATGCTGTTGCCGCAGATCGGCGACTTGCCCTTGGGCACCCACTTCTCCAGAAAGGCGATGGTTTCGGCTTCTGCTTCGGCCATGCTGATGCGACTGTCACGCACGCGCTGGGTCAGGCCCGAGTTGCCGTGGGTGCGGGTGTTCCACTCGTCCATGGTGGCGAGTACTTCATCGCTGTGGTGAATGGCAATCACCGGGCCTTCGGCCAATGTGTTCAGCTCACTGTCGGTGACGATGGTGGCCATTTCGATGATGACGTCGGTGTCCGGGTTCAGACCGGTCATTTCCAGGTCGATCCAGATCAGGTTCTGCGAATTTTGCATGTGTCGGCTCCTAGGCAATGCTGCGCAGTTTAGCCTAGGCCGGTGGCCGGGCGTGCTAAACTCGCGGCCGCTTTACCTAATCGCTGCATTCTTTATACGGAACACCCATGGCCAAACGCCAACTCAATCGTCGTCAAAACTGGCGCATCGAAAAGATTCAGGGCGAACGCGCTGCCCGCGCCGCCAAACGCGAATCCTCAGCTGTCGAGGCGCTTGAGGGCGGCGACCTGGGCCCGGAACAGCACGGCCTGGTGATCGCGCACTTCGGGGTGCAGGTCGAAGTCGAGGCCCGCGATGGCGACTTGGCTGGCCAGGTATTCCGCTGCCACTTGCGCGCCAACCTCCCGGCGCTGGTGACCGGTGACCAGGTCGTCTGGCGCGCTGGCAACCAGGGCATCGGCGTAATCGTGGCGCAACTGCCGCGCAACACCGAGCTGTGTCGCCCGGACAGCCGTGGTCAGCTCAAGCCGGTGGCGGCCAACGTCGACATGATCGTCATCGTCTTCGCGCCACTGCCCGAGCCTCACGCCAACCTGATCGACCGCTACCTTGTCGCAGCCGAGCACGCGGGCATCAAGCCGCTGTTGCTGCTGAACAAATTCGACCTGATCGACGAAATTAACGCCCCGGCACTGAATGCCTTGCTCGCGGTTTACCGCACCCTCGGTTACCCGGTGCTCGAAGTGTCGGCTCACCACGGCAACGGCATGGAGCAGTTGCAGAAGCAACTGGACGGGCGCATCAGTGTGTTCGTCGGCCAGTCCGGCGTCGGCAAGTCGTCGCTGGTCAACAGCCTGCTGCCGGAAGTGGAAACCCGTGTCGGTCCGTTGTCCGAGCTGTCCGGCCAGGGCACTCACACCACGACGACCGCACGCCTGTTCCACTTCCCCGGTGGCGGTGAGTTGATCGACTCCCCGGGTATCCGCGAATTCGGCCTGGGCCACGTCAGCCGCGCCGATGTCGAGGCCGGTTTCATCGAATTCAACGACCTGCTCGGCACCTGCCGCTTCCGCGACTGCAAGCACGACCGCGAACCCGGTTGCGCCCTGCTCAAGGCCCTGGAAGATGGCCGTGTGCAGCAACAACGGATGAACAGCTACCGCTCGATCATCGCCAGCCTGCCGGAAAACGGCTACTAAACAGCTGCACCCACCGCCCGGAACCCAACCGGGCAGTGGGTCGGCGGTTCTACTGCAACCACCCCTTCGACTTGAACGTCAGACCTTTCTGTAGGCACCTGCACATGTAGTTGTAGGGCATTTCTGTTTAAGCCCCGATCCCTTGTGGCTGCCGTCAAATTGCCTAAGTTCAAACCCTCTTCGCACTGCTGCGACATCGAGGGACACTCATGCAAACCTACCATTTGTTGATCAGCCATTCGTGCACCTGCCCCCACTCCCAGTGCAACCTCGTGCGCTTGCTTGACGCGCAATCAGACCTCACTTACGGGGATTTCTGCATGCGGCGGCCTGTTCATGCGTAAGGGTCTGTTTATCGGCATCAATGACTACACCCATGTATCGCACCTGAGCGGTTGCAGCAACGACGCCATGGCCATGGCTTGCGTATTGAAGACCGACGCCAATGGCGATCCAAACTTCAAGAACATCGTGCTGACTTCTGCCGAGGATTACCTGAGTCGGGGAAAACTCGAAGACCAGATCCGCGAACTATTTTCCGGCGAATGCAATGTCGCGCTCCTCTACTTCGCCGGTCACGGCAGCTTCGATAACGAAAACGACGAAGGCATGCTGATCCCACAGGATTACAAGTCTTCCAGGGACGGAATTCGCCTGAGCGACATTCTCAATTGGGCAAGTAAAGCCACCAAAATCAAAAACAAAGTGATCATTCTCGACTGCTGCCAGAGTGGCTCGGCTGGTGAGCTGCGCGCTTTGCGTAGTGAGGACAGCGTGGTGGGCGAAGGCATGACGATTCTCACGGCCTGCAAAAAGGACGAACCGGCCATGGAGGGCACGCACCACGGCGTGTTTACCGGGTTACTGCTTCAGGCCTTGCACGGCGGTGCGGCGAATATTCTGGGCAAGATCACCCCAGGCAGCCTCTATTCCTTCGTCGACAATGCCCTCGATGCCTGGGAGCAGCGCCCGGTGTTCAAAACCAACGTCTCGCAGTTCATTTCCTTGCGCGAAGTGTCGCCGCTGATCGCCAAGGAAATCCTGCGAAAACTTCCCGAATGGTTTGCCGAAGCGGAGTCGGTGTACCCCCTCTCCCCCAGCTTTGAGCCCACCGAACCCGAGTTCAACCCGGAACAGGGCGAGGTCTTCGCACAACTGCAAAAGTGCAACCGCCACAGCCTGGTCGAACCGGTGGACGCCGAACACATGTACTACGCCGCCATCCACTCCACCGGCTGCCGTCTCACCGCGCTCGGTGCCTATTACCGCGAACTCGCCATCAAGGGACATTTCTGATGCCAGTGTTTATCAGCTACCGCCACATGGACCGCGCCCATGCGGTCAACATCAACACGCGCCTCATTCAGGCCAACATCAAGACCTACCTCGACGTACTGGATGCCGAATCCCAGACCACCGACGACATCACCGGAGTGATTACCCGCAACATCAACGAATGCACGCACCTGCTGGCAGTGGTGTCGGAGCAAACCGCACGGTCCTGGTGGGTGCCGTTCGAAATCGGCGAAGCGACCATCACCAACCGGCGCATCTGCTCGTTCAAGACCGGTCCGGCAGAACTTCCGCTGTACCTGGAAAAGTGGCCGAAGTTGACCTGCGACAAAGATATTGAGTTCTTTATTGATGCTTATCGCAACGAATCAACGCTCAAGCGCTCGATGTCGCTGGAGTCGGTGACCGGTAGCGAGTCGGTGCGTAGCGTCAACAAATCCAATGCGGATCGCTTTCATGCCGACCTCAAGTCGCGAATCATCCGCGGGTTCTGACGTCACCCCAACCCTTCGGGTTTCTTGCGCCCAACATCTGTAGGAGCCGGCTTGCTGGCGATGGATTCAGATACGCCGGGGGCATCCAGACCGCACGCGTTATCGTTGACGACCATCGCCAGCAAGCCGGCGCCTACGGGGGGCGTGCCCCTAACCTAGAAAGCCGCATAAAAAAACCGACATCGCTGTCGGCTTTTTTGTCGGTCACTGCTTCGGCGGCTCTGCCGTTTGGACGGGATCACCCGGCTTTGGCGCCGGGTCGTCGAACAGGTTAAGACGCTCACGTACTTCGTGAGCCGGCAACGGTTCCTTGTCCGCCGGCAGCGCGTTCGGGTCGACCGGCGTGGCCGGCGCTGCGCCTGGTGCAGCAGAACCTTGCGGCGTCCCGGATGCCGGCTCCGCCCCTTGCGAACCTTCGATTGCACGTTGGGCTTTCTTGGTCAGCACCACGATGTCGATTCGACGGTTGACCGGGTTGAACGGATTCTCGCGATCAAACAACGCCGACGATGCATAACCAACCACGCGCGCCACCTGCGAGTCCGGATAGCTGCCCGCAACCAATGCACGGCGAGCCGCGTTGGCACGGTTGGCCGAGAGCTCCCAGTTACCGAAATCACCGGTGCCGGTGTAAGGCTTGGCATCGGTATGACCGCTGATGCTGATCTTGTTCGGCACCGCTTTGATGGTGTCGGCCATGGCCAGCAGGATGTCTTCGAAGTACGGTTTCAAGCGGGCAGAGCCTGAGTCGAACATCGGACGGTTTTCCGCATCCATGATCTGGATACGCAAGCCGTCCTGGGTGATCTCGAACAGGATCTGATCTTTGAATTTCTGCAGCTGCGGATTCTCTTCGACCTTGTTCTGCAACTCTTGCAGCAGCAATTCGAGGCGTTCCTTCTCGACCATTTCGGCCATACCTTCGACCTGCTCGGCGTCGACTGTCACCTTGTCCGGCTGCGGCTGGGACTTCACCTCGGGGTTGAGGGTGTTTTCCGGCGCCAGGGTCGGCGTGCCGCCCAGATCGATGATGTACGGCGTGCCGCTTTCGGAAAAGCCGATCGGGTCCTTGAAGTAACCGGCGATGGCGATCTTCTGTTCCGGCGTGGCGGTAGAGAGCAGCCATAACACCAGGAAGAACGCCATCATCGCCGTCGCGAAGTCGGCGAAGGCGATTTTCCACGCACCCCCGTGATGCCCGCCGGCGTAGCGCTTGACGCGCTTGATGATTATCGGCTGATTGTTTTCCATGACTTAACGACCGCGAACCGCTTGTTCAAGCTCGGCGAAGCTAGGGCGGTGCGCCGGGTACAGAACCTTGCGCCCGAACTCCACGGCCAGCGATGGCGGCATGCCGGAAGCCGAAGCCACCAGCGAAGCCTTGATAGCTTCGTAGACGTTGAGTTCTTCTTTGGCATCGTGGGCCAGGGAATGGGCCAGCGGGCCGAAGAAACCGTAGGCGGCCAGAATACCGAAGAAGGTACCGACCAGTGCCGCGCCGACGTGCAGGCCGATGGACTTCTGATCGCCTTCACCCAGTGAAGCCATGGTCACCACGATTCCCAATACCGCCGCGACGATACCAAAACCGGGCATGGCGTCGGCGATGCCGTTCACCGCGTGGGACGGATGCTCCAGGTCTTCCTTGAGGCTGTACAACTCCATGTCGAACAGGCCTTCCAGCTCATGGGGCGCCATGTTGCCGGAGGACATGATGCGCAGGTAATCGCAAATGAACGCGGTCATGCGCTCGTCCTTGAGGACCGTTGGGTACTTGGCAAAGATCGGGCTCGCGGCGGCATCTTCGATGTCCCCCTCGATGGCCATCATGCCTTCGCGGCGGCTTTTGTTGAGGATCTCGTAGATCAGGCCCAGCACTTCAAGATAGAAGGCGTGGTTGAAACGCGAACTGAACATGCTCAGGGATTTCTTGAGCACGTGCATCGTCATGTAGCCGGGGTTGGCTTGCAGAAATGCGCCGAGGGCCGCACCGCCGATAATCATCACCTCGAAAGGCTGGATCAGGGCGGCAATCTTGCCGTGGGAGAGCACGTATCCGCCGAGCACGCTCGCGAATACGACGATGATGCCGATTATTTTAGCCATAGGTAGGAGAGTACTTACTGAGTCGGGTTCAAGGTCATATTCGGAAGTTAAAAAATCTCTTCTTCTACTTATCGGCAAAACTGCGCCAGACTATAGCCAGTTCAGGCGAAAAGCCAATTTGACCCACTCCGGGCTTAGGGAATGTTGACGATGATCGCCTTCAATCATGGCTAATGAAACGAACGTTCCAGCACCAAAACCGACCACACTCGAAGGCTGGGTCAAGCTTCTGGATGGCGTGCGCCTTCCGGTTCCACAGGCGAGCCACGACCGAGTTCGCAAGGCCATCAACGATGATCGCCGCTCGCTGCGCGATATCGCCGACTTGATACAGGACAGCCCGGCCCTGGCCCTGAGCGTGATTCGCGAAGCCAACCGGCACACCCATGGCGGCATGACCGAACCTGCGGAAAACCTTGAGGTCGCTATCAACCGCCTCGGTTTGAAGCGCACCGAAGAACTGCTCAGACGCCTGCCCACCCAGTCGCAGTCCGATATTCCGAGGGCCTTGCGTCAACTGCAGATGATCAGCCAGCACGCCACGCAACAGGCCAACGGCTTTTTTGCCAGTCGCCTGGCGCGACTGTGGCAGGACATCCATTGGGGCAGCCTGCTGTTTCTTTCACCGCTATGGCCGTTGGCGCTGACACATCCGAAATTGCTCGAAGACTGGGAGCTGCGGGTCATCCACAAAGGCGAGTCGGCGTCCAGCGTCGAGAAGCAACTGTTTGGCATGCGTCTGCTGGAAATCGGCCAGGCGCTGGTTGAAGTCTGGCGCCTGCCAATCTGGGTCCAGCAAGGCTATCGGCTGTTGCTGACCGAGCAGCGGGAACTCGTGAAAGTCTTGCGCATCGCCCGCGACAGCGAGCACCCACTGCGCCAGCAAAACCGCCTCGATGACGATCCGACCCTGCGTCGCTGGCTCAATCAGCCGGCCAACACTGTGTTGCTGGCCAATGGCCTGGCGCTGTCGGCGCAACACGCCTGGGACAGTCCGCACAGTGAGCGTTGGCAATACCTGACCAGCCTTTACCTGCAAATGCCGATCGACGAAGTCCAGCAGCAGTTGCATCAACAGGCTGCCAACAGCGCCCGTCATCACGCGATGCCCGATCTCTGGCACCCCGCCGAATCGCTGATCTGGCCGTGGGACACTCACCGTGTTCACGCCGGTTTACTGCCGGCGGCGGCACCCAGCGTCGAAAACCTGGCGAAGTGGCGCAAACAATGCGCCGAGCTGCTGGTCGAGCCCAGTCGTTTCACCAATGCCATGCATTTGACCATCGCTGCACGGGACGCGCTGGAGGCATGCGGCATGCGTCGGGGGATGATTTTGATGGCCGACCGCACCCACGCCAATTTGCGCGTGCACCAGACAGTAGGACTGCCCAAAGAAGCAGCCGGGCTGAATTTTGTGGTCAGCCAAAGCACCGTGTTGCAGCGTCTGCTCGCGCAACAGGCCCAGGTGCGCCTGACACCGGTCAACAATGCGCAATTCTCATCCTTGCTGCCCAACAGCCTGCGCGCACAATTTAGCGGTGAACATTTGTTGCTGCGCTCGTTAATCAATAATGGCCGGGTGATCATGATCATCGTGGCGGACCAGGGCGGTGGGCCGTTTTCGGAAACCACGGTCCAGGCCTTCGGCAAAACCGCGCAATGCATCGAAAAAGCACTGCACAGCTTTAGCCACCGTGGCCAATAAGCTGCGTTACAATCCCCCCTTTTGTGCTCTGGAGACCTCACATGTCTGACTTCTCTGGCTTGCCGCTGGTGATCGAACCGAGCGACTTGCTCGCCCGCCTCGACGCCCGCGAACTGATTCTGGTCGACCTGACCAGCAGCGCCCGCTACACCGCAGGGCATATTCCCGGCGCGCGCTTCGTCGACCCCAAGCGCACGCAACTCGGCCAGCCACCTGCGCCGGGCCTGATGCCAGCGCACGCGGCACTCGAAACCCTGTTTGGTGAGTTGGGGCACAATCGCGATGCGGTCTACGTTGTTTATGACGACGAAGGCGGCGGTTGGGCCGGGCGTTTTATCTGGCTCCTGGACGTCATTGGCCACAGCAAATACCACTACCTCGACGGCGGACTGCCCGCCTGGCTGGCTGAAGGGTCGCCAATGTCGATCCAGGTCCCGGCCCCCGTTGGCGGTCCGGTTGCGTTGACCCTGCACGACGAACCCACGGCCACCCGCGAATACCTGCAAAGCCGTCTCGGCGCCGCCGACCTGGCAATCTGGGATGCACGCGGGCCGCTGGAGTACTCCGGAGAGAAAGTCCTGGCGGCCAAGGGCGGGCACATACCTGGCGCGGTCAATTTCGAATGGACCGCCGGCATGGATCAGTCGCGTCAGCTGCGCATCCGCACGGACATGCCGCAGATTCTCGAACAGCTCGGCATTACACCTGACAAAGAAGTGATTACCCACTGCCAGACTCACCACCGTTCTGGCTTCACCTATCTGGTGGCCAAGGCTCTCGGTTATCCGCGGGTCAAGGGCTACGCCGGCTCTTGGGGCGAATGGGGCAACCATCCCGATACCCCTGTAGAAGTTTAAGATTTTTAAGGACCGTTAATGAACAAGCGTCTGTTTATCCTCAGCCAGTACCTGCTGCCCCATAACCTGCTCTCGCGACTGGCTGGCTGCATCGCCGAATGCCGCGTGCGCTGGTTCAAAAATGCCTTTACCGCATGGTTTGCCAAGCGCTATGAGGTGGATATGTCCCAGGCACTGGTCGAAGACCTGACCGCCTACGAGCACTTCAATGCGTTTTTCACCCGTGCCTTGAAAGACGGCGCGCGTCCACTGGACGAAACGCCGGGCGCAATCCTTAGCCCGGCCGATGGTGCCATCAGCCAACTGGGCCCGATCGAACACGGTCGCGTGTTCCAGGCCAAAGGCCACAGCTTCAGCGTGCTGGAACTGCTGGGGGGCGACACCGCCAATGCTGCGCCGTTCATGGGCGGCGATTTCGCGACTATTTACCTGTCGCCGAAGGACTACCACCGCGTGCACATGCCCCTGGCCGGCACTCTGCGCGAAATGGTCTATATCCCGGGCCGTCTGTTCTCGGTCAACCAGACCACGGCTGAAAACGTCCCGGAACTGTTTGCCCGCAATGAGCGAGTGGCGTGCATTTTCGATACCGAGCGCGGGCCGATGGCCGTGGTGCTGGTGGGTGCGATGATCGTTGCCTCGATCGAAACCGTCTGGGCCGGCCTGGTGACGCCGCCGAAGCGCGAGCTGAAAACCTTCCGCTACGACGAAGCTGCACGTGCGCCGATCCACCTGGAAAAAGGTGCGGAGCTGGGTCGCTTCAAATTGGGTTCGACCGCTGTCGTGCTATTCGGGCCGGATCAAGTGAAGTGGGCTGAAGAAATGACCGCCGGGACTGCGGTGCAGATGGGCCAGGGCATGGGTTCGCCAAAAGCATAAACCCATGCGCTAAACCTGTAGGAGCCGGCTTGCTGGCGATGGGGCCCTTGAGGACGCCATCGCCAGCAAGCCGGCTCCTACAGTGGATTTACGGGTTACAGCTGCCCGTCGCGGTCGCGAAAGCCCAGCAGATACAACACACCATCCAGACCCAGAGTCGAAATGGCTTGCTTGGCCGACTGCTTGACCAGCGGTTTGGCACGGAACGCCACGCCCAACCCGGCAATCGCCAGCATCGGCAAATCGTTCGCACCGTCGCCGACCGCAATGGTCTGCTCCAGACGCAACCCTTCCTTGTGTGCCAGCTCTTTCAGCAAATCAGCTTTACGCTGCGCATCGACAATCGGCTCTATCGCCACACCGGTGACTTTGCCATCGACCACTTCCAGTTCATTGGCGAACACATAGTCGATCCCCAGCTTGGCCTGCAATTGCTTGGCGAAGTAGGTAAAACCGCCCGACAAAATGGCGGTCTTGTAACCCAGGCGCTTGAGTTCAGCGAACAGAGTTTCAGCGCCTTCAGTCAGACGCAGCGATGCGCCGATGGAATCCAGCACGCCGACATCCAGCCCCTTGAGCAAAGCCAGACGCTCTTTGAAGCTGGCACGGAAATCCAGTTCGCCCGCCATCGCCCGCTCGGTAATTTCCGACACCTTGTCGCCGACACCCGCCGCTTTGGCCAGCTCATCGATGACTTCAGCTTCGATCAGGGTCGAGTCCATATCGAACACCGCCAGACGACGGTTGCGACGAAACAGCGAATCTTCCTGGAAGGCGATGTCGACGTTCAATTCCTGGGCGACGCTGAGGAATTCGGCCCGCAACGCTTGCGGATCTGCCGCCTCGCCACGCACGGAAAACTCGATGCAACCCTTGCCCTTGTCGGCCGGAGTGTCTAGCGGCATGCGTCCGGACAGGCGATCAATATGGTCGATATTCAGACCATATTTGGCAGTGATCGAACTGACAGCCTGCAATTGACCGGCCGTTACCTTGCGGGTCAACAGGGTCACAATGTGGCGCTTCTTGCCTTGATTGCCGACCCACTGCTGGTAATCCTCTTCGGACACCGGCGTGAAACGAACCTGTTGATCGAGTTCATAGCCCTTGAACAGGATGTCCTTGAGCACGGACTTGCCTTGTTCGGTGTCGGGAATTTCGACCAGGATGCCGAACGACAAGGTGTCGTGGATCACCGCCTGGCCAATGTCGAGAATGTTCACACCACCCTGGGCCAGAACACCGGTAATGGCCGCAGTCAGACCCGGACGGTCGACTCCCGTGATGTTTATCAGGACGATTTCGCGCAAGGCGCACCCCCGCAGGTGGAAAAAAACCGCATTCTACCCACTTTCAGTGACCATCGGGCACCGTGAGCGCTTTGACGGCCTAGGGCCTGTCGCTATACTGCGCGTCAACTTCACGGACAAAAGAGCCGAGCTCAAGTGAACCGGCCCACGCCAGTAAAAACCGATAACTTCTTTCTGCTGATCTTCCGGGCACTGCGCCACCGCCGTGTACCGATTGCATTGCGCATCGCCAGCCATAACGTGATCCTGGTCGCTCTGGCCCTGGTCATCTACGCCGGTGTGATGGGTTTGCAGTTCAAGCAGGCCATGCACGAGCAGGCGGATGCGCTGGGCGAAAGCCTGACCACGCAGACGGCCACCTCGGCCACCGAGCTATTGGTGTCCAACGACATCCTCAGTCTCAACGTGCTGCTCAACAACCTGACCAAGAACAAGCTGGTGGCCCACGCGGCCATCTACAGCATGGATAACCGCATCCTCGCCGAAGCCGGTCAGCGCCCTAAACACGGCCTGTTGGGCGAAGCCGAGGGCATCTACCAAAGCAAGATCACCTTTCAGGACGTGACTGCCGGGCAATTGCGCATCAGCCTGGACATGGATCAGTTCCAGCAGCCGATGACCATCAGCCTGCAAAGCATGGGCATTCTGAGTGCGATCCTGCTGGCCTTGTCACTGGCCTTGAGCCTGCGCATGGGCCGCTACCTCTCCACGCCACTGCTCCAACTGCGGGTGTGGCTGCGCAATATCGACGAACACACCCCGGCCACCGAGCGTAATGACGAGATCGGCGACCTGGCGCGCCAGCTTCACGCGAGTTTCGCGCCGGAACCCGCCGAGCCGGAGCCCGTGCCCGAGCCTGACCCCGAGCTCGACGACAGCGATGACGACGATGCCGAACCGGGTTTCGAAGTACGCAACCTGCGCGATCCAAGTTTCGATGAAAGCCGCCCGATGGCCGCGATGAAGGCTGCTCCACGGCGCGTTGTCAGCACCGTCGAAGACGATGAAGACGACGATGCCTTTGCCGACTTGCTCGATGACTCGACGGACAGCGCAGCCAAACCTGTCGCCAAACCTACGGTGTCCAACGTGCCGCAGCACAGCGCCGTACTGGCCGTACAACTGGGTTCCCAGGAACAACTTCGACGTTTGCCGCGTGCCCGACTCGAAGAGCTGCTCAAGCGTTATCGTGACTGCCTGGACCAGGCGGCTTCTTTGTATCAGGGCGAAGTGCAGACCTTGAACGATGGCAGCACCTTGATGCTGTTCCACACTGAAGACTGCGGCGACGACTATCTGACCAACGCGATCTGCTGCGGTGAGCTGCTGAGAGCGCTGGGCCATCAATTGCAAATCGAGGTCGCCGACAGCGGGATCACCCTGCAATTGCAACTGGGCCTGACCCTCGGTGAGGAACTGTGCGGTTTGAGCCAGATTGACTTGCTGCTGACCGACCCCGCCCAGGACGCACTGGCCCTGTCGCAGCACAGCCGCAACCTGTTGTTGGTTGAGCGCAAGATCAGTGACGATGCGCTGATTCGCCAGCGTGCACGGATCCGGCCGATTGCCAGCCCTGAAGGCGCATGTTGTGTGGAGCGGTTGATGGAGCCGTATCCGTCGATGCTTGAACGGCAACTGGCGCGAATGCATGACCGTCGAGCTTAAGCGGTAGGCGCTGCCGAAGGCAGCGATTGAGCCCTTAAACATTGAAGCCCGCAGATGAGCGATCACCTGCGGGCTTTTTAATGCCGATTCCGGCCTCATCGCGAGCAAGCTCGCTCCTACAGGGGATTTGCGAACGACACAGATCCAATGTAGGAGCGAGCTTGCTCGCGATGGCGCCAAGGCTGGCACCCGAGATTCAACCCGCAGAAACAACAAGGCCCGCATCAATGCGGGCCTTGTTCAGAAACCATCCAGGCTTAGAAGCGGAACACTTCCATATCCGTCCGGATAGGCGCAGCCATAGGGATTTTCGGCTGTTTTTCCTGCTCCGCTGCCGGGGCGACAGGCTTGGCTGCCGGTTTACGCGGCGCCTCGGCGATTGGCGGCTGATTGGCCAGCGGCTTGAGCGCGACTGACAGCTGTTCGGCCAGCTTTTGCAACAACACACCCTGAGCCTGAACCTGTGCAGCCGTGGTGCCCGCGTGCAGCTCCTGCAGATGAATGATGCGGTTGTCACGCACCTGTCCCCGACGGTCAATCAGGCGCCATTGCGCATCAAGGATCGCCGGTTGCTTTTCACCCGAGTCCAGACGCGTGATGGTCAGCAGTACTTGAACATCCGGGGTGAAGCCAACGGTGGCCGGGGCCAACACCACACGCTGGCTGTCGAGGTGGCCCGCGACCTGCCGCAACAGCAGTTGGTCGATGTCAGAAGACAGGCTGCCCGCCCAACGACCATCCGTCGCTGCTTGCAGGCTGCCATCGGGCTGGCGCTGCAACAGGGTTTCGCGTTGAAGGTAGTCGGCCACGGTTACCGGGCCCAACAAAACCGCCATGCCCGCGCTTTGCGCAGGCTGAACCGGACTTCCGCTGTCCAGTTGATACAACGACACCGGCTGGTGAACGCTGCAACCCGCCAGGCCAAGAACCCCAGCGAGCATCAGTAAAAAAGGAAGGCGCAGAGCAGTCATCGTCCCATCCAGGTGACCGCCACAAGGCTGATCACAGTGAAAATACTCAATAAATATGAAGAACGCTCGGCCACGCCGGCGCTTGAAAGGGCATATCATCCGTGAATATGCGCTCCGACTCCAGCGCCAAAGCGTCGATCTACGCGTTAAATCGTAGATCGGGCGCTCTAGGACGCTTAATTGAGGTTTTCGACGAGCAGCGCATCTACCCTCTGGAAGCCACGCGGCAACTTGTTACCACGACGTCCACGCTCACCTTTGTAGTGTTCGAGGTCGTCTGCCTTCAACGACAAGGTCCGTTTCCCGGCTTGCAACACCAGCGTTGCACCGTCCGGGATCACGGCAATGTCCGTCACATACTCTTCACGACTGGCCACGCGCTCACCGGAAATACCGATGATCTTGTTGCCTTTACCCTTACCTAATTGTGGCAGGTCGCTGATCTTGAAGATCAGCAGGCGACCTTCGGTCGTTACCGAGGCCAACCAGTTCTGCTCGCGATCGGCCACCGGACGCGGCAGGATCACTTTGGCATTGTTCGGCAGGCTCAACAGCGCCTTGCCCGCCTTGTTCTTGGCTTGCAGGTCTTCACCCTTGACCACGAAACCGTAACCGGCGTCGGACGCGATCACGTACAGCGCATCGTCTTCGGGCATCAGCACGCATTCGAAAGTGGCGCCTGGCGGTGGCGTCAGACGACCGGTCAGCGGTTCGCCCTGGCCACGGGCCGATGGCAAGGTGTGCGCGGCCACCGAATAGCTGCGGCCGGTGGAGTCGATAAATACCGCGAACTGATTGGAACGCCCGGCGGCCAGGGCCTTGAAACCGTCCCCCGCCTTGTAGGAAAGCCCGGTGGCATCGATTTCGTGCCCTTTGGCAGAACGAATCCAGCCTTTTTCCGACAGCACGACCGTCACTTTTTCGTTCGGCAGCAGATCATGCTCGGTCAGGGCCTTGGCCTCGGTGCGCTCGACGATTGGCGAACGGCGATCATCGCCGTAGGTTTCAGCGTCCTTGATCAGCTCGCTGCGCACCAGCTTCTTCAGTTTGGCTTCGCTGCTCAACAGGGCTTGCAGCTTGGCTTGTTCCTTGAGCAGTTCATCCTGCTCGGTGCGCAGCTTCATTTCTTCCAGTCGCGCCAACTGACGCAAACGGGTGTCGAGGATGTAGTCGGCCTGGATTTCACTCAGGGCAAAACGCTCGATCAGCGCGGCCTTCGGATACTCCTCGGTACGGATGATGTGGATCACTTCATCCAGGTTGAGGTAAGCGATCAACAAACCGTCCAACAGGTGCAGGCGGCGCTCGACCTTGTCGAGGCGAAATTGCAGACGACGACGAACGGTCTGCACCCGGAACTCAAGCCACTCGACCAACAGCGCACGCAGGTTTTTCAGCTGCGGCTTGCCGTCCAGGCCGATGATGTTGACGTTGACCCGGTAGCTCGACTCCAGCTCGGTGCTGGCGAACAGATGCTGCATCAGCGCATCGTGGTCGAAATTCTTGCGGGCACCCGGGATGATCACGATTCGGCACGGGTTCTCGTGGTCAGATTCGTCGCGCAGGTCGGCAATTTGCGGAGCCTTGGACGGCTTGGCCTGCATCATCGCCGCAATCTGCTCCAGCACCTTGGCGCCGGAGACCTGATGCGGCAGCGCGGTGACGATGATGTCGCCGTCTTCGATGTGATACACGGCGCGCATGCGCACCGAGCCCTTGCCGGTCTCATACATTTTCAGCAGGTCGGCGCGCGGGGTGATGATTTCCGCTTCGGTCGGGTAGTCCGGGCCCTGGATGTGTTCACAGAGCTGTTCGACCGTGGCTTTGGGCTCATCGAGCAAGCGCACGCACGCCGTGGCGACTTCGCGCAGGTTGTGCGGCGGTACGTCGGTGGCCATGCCCACGGCGATACCGGTGGTGCCGTTGAGCAGGATATTCGGCAAACGTGCCGGCAACACCAATGGTTCGTCGAGAGTACCGTCGAAGTTCGGACCCCAGTCCGCCGTGCCCTGGCCCAACTCACTGAGCAGCACTTCGGAATAGCGCGACAGCCGCGCTTCGGTGTAACGCATGGCGGCAAAGGACTTGGGATCGTCCGGCGCACCCCAGTTACCCTGGCCGTCGACCAGCGTGTAGCGGTAGCTGAACGGCTGAGCCATCAGCACCATGGCTTCGTAGCAGGCCGAGTCGCCGTGGGGGTGAAACTTGCCGAGCACGTCACCGACGGTACGCGCCGATTTCTTGTGCTTGGAATCGGCGTCCAGCCCCAACTCGCTCATCGCATAAATAATGCGGCGCTGCACTGGTTTCAGACCGTCGCCGATATGCGGCAAGGCACGGTCCATGATCACGTACATGGAGTAGTTGAGGTAGGCATTTTCGGTGAAGTCAGCCAGTGACCGGCGCTCTACACCGTCCAGGCTGAGATCAAGGGAGTCGCTCATGCGGGCCTCATCGGTTCGTTGTCTGGCGCAGCAGCATGGTGCCACCGCGCTGGGTAAATTCAAGTTTGTTCAGTGCGCTCATGCCGAGCAACACCTGATCGCCATGTAGCCCCGGCGCCACCAGTGCGCGAACATCACGCAGCACAATGTCACCCAGTTGCAGGCGTTCGATACGGGTGCGATAGCCCTGGCTCAGGCCATTGGCTGTGCTCAGGGTGACACCGAATCCTTCTTCGAGCTTCAAGCGCCTGGCCAGGTCCGCCGGAATCGACACATCGGTTGCGCCCGTGTCGAGCATGAAATCCACTGGCTGGCCGTTGATCTGGCCGCTGGCGACGAAATGCCCCTGTACGTTGCTGACCAGTTTCACTTCTATGAAACCCTGGCCCTGCTCCGAGGTGACGACCACGTTCGGGTTTTGTTGACGCGCTTCCCACTGGCCGAAAAATCGCGTGGCCAGAAACAACGCAGCGCACCACGCCAATATCATCAACACCCGTCCAGCACGGCGCCCGGGCGTTTGCTGGCTCACGGCGTAACGCTCCAGCCACCGTCCGGCGCGGCAAAGCGCCAGACAACCGGCCGGGTTTCGCCATCGACGCGAGCACCGTTGTTGTTGTCGACACCGATCCAGGCGCCGTCGGCATCCACGATCAGTGCCTCTTCCAGCCCATAGTTCTGTGGATAACGACGCTCTTTGCGCAATAACTCGGCAGCGTACGACCAGCAACGCTCGACCTTGGCCGTCTGCGCATCGCGGCGACAGATCTGGTAGGCGTTGCGCTCAAGCGTAAACAGCTTGCCATTGAACAGCGATACATCGGCGAAATCCCGGGGAACCGCTTTGGCGTAGGTAAATTGCTCCGGCTGCATTTCCCTGCCGGCTTCACTCAACAGCACACAGCCGCCGTCGCAGTCCCACACGGTTTGTTGACGCTTGATCAGCAACAATCCGCGACGCTCGCGCTCGGCCGCCAACCACAACTGATCACCCGCCGGATTGACCGCTATGCCTTCGAACAAGGCATTGAAGTGCAGCAACAAACCACTGGCCCGCGCTTCTCGAACCATCAGAGGAGAAATCTTTAACCAGTTTGCCGGCCCGACGACCGGTATTTGCAAGACGGCAGCATGACCTTCGCTGACGACATAGCGATTGCCGGCACTGTCGCAGGTGATGCCCTCGAAATCCAGATCGCCACCGCGCACGAACGAAGCAGCCCAAACGCGGGACTTCAACCCCCAGGGTAAACCGCTTTCGGGCACTGTCGGCACTTCGATGTGCACGGTTTCGGCCTTCCAGACGCTTTCGCGGCTATCGAGGCGGTAAATCTGATCGTCATCTCGATCGGACACCGTCCACAATTCATCGCCACAGCGGGCAAGCCCCGAGAGGTTGCCACCGCGCATCCCGTCAACGACATGCCCGGACAACAGACGCAGCTCCGGCGCCGGCTCGGCAGACACCGTATTGGAGGTCAGCAGCAACGCACAGGCCAGGGCAACGCCCAGACGCATCAGCCCAGCACCTCGGCCAGGTTGCCCTTGGATTCCAGCCAGCTCTTGCGGTCACCGGCGCGTTTCTTCGCCAGCAGCATGTCCATCATTTCCGAAGTTGCCTCGAAATCATCCAGCGTCAGTTGCACCAGACGCCGGGTGTTCGGATCCATGGTGGTTTCACGCAATTGCGGCGGGTTCATTTCACCCAGGCCTTTGAATCGGGTGACTTGCGGCTTGCCGCGTTTCTTCTCGGCCACCAGGCGATCGAGGATGCCATCGCGTTCGGCTTCATCGAGGGCGTAATAGATCTCTTTGCCCAAGTCGATGCGGTACAAGGGCGGCATGGCAACGTAGACGTGGCCGGCATCCACCAGCGCGCGAAAATGCTGGACGAACAAGGCGCACAACAAAGTCGCGATGTGCAGGCCGTCAGAGTCGGCGTCGGCGAGGATGCAGATCTTGCCGTAGCGCAGCTGGCTCATGTCCGCAGCGCCCGGATCGACACCGATGGCCACGGCGATATTGTGCACTTCCTGGCTGGCCAGCACTTCGCTGCCGTCGACTTCCCAGGTGTTGAGGATCTTGCCGCGCAACGGCAGGATCGCCTGGAATTCCTTGTCCCGCGCCTGCTTGGCCGACCCGCCGGCGGAGTCACCTTCCACCAGGAACAGCTCGGAACGCATCGGGTCCTGTCCGGCACAGTCGGCCAGCTTGCCCGGCAGCGCCGGGCCTTGGGTAACGCGTTTGCGCTCGACCTTCTTGCTGGCCTTGAGGCGACGCCCGGCATTGTTGATCGCCAGTTCCGCCAGCAGCATGCCGGTTTCCGGATTGGCATTGAGCCACAGGCTGAACGCATCCTTGACCACACCGGAAACGAACGCGGCTGCTTCACGAGATGACAGACGCTCTTTCGTTTGCCCGGAGAACTGCGGTTCCTGCATTTTCATCGACAGAACGAAGGCGATGCGCTCCCAGACGTCTTCCGGCGCCAGCTTCACACCGCGCGGCAACAGGCTGCGGAATTCGCAGAACTCACGCATGGCGTCGAGCAAGCCCTGGCGCAGACCGTTGACGTGAGTGCCGCCCTGGGCGGTCGGAATCAGGTTGACGTAGCTTTCCTGTACCGCGTCGCCACCTTCCGGCAGCCACAGCAGCGCCCAGTCCACCGCTTCCTTGTTACCGGCAAAAGCGCCGCAGAACGGTTCGTTCGGCAGACGCTCGAATTCGCTGACGGCGTCGACCAGATAGGAACGCAGGCCGTCTTCGTAATGCCATTCGACTTTCTCGCCGGTGGCCTTGTCTTCAAAACTGACCAGCAAACCCGGGCACAGAACGGCCTTGGCCTTGAGCACATGCTTGAGGCGGCTGATGGAGAATTTTGGTGAATCAAAGTATTTCGGGTCCGGCGCGAAGAACACACTGGTCCCGGTGTTGCGCTTGCCGACGGTACCGACAATCTCCAGCTCGGTCGCCTTGTAGCCATCGGCGAAGGTCATCTGGTACTCATTGCCATCACGCTTTACACGCACCCGCACTTCGGTCGACAAGGCGTTGACCACCGAAATACCCACTCCGTGCAAACCGCCGGAGAACTGGTAGTTCTTGTTGGAGAACTTGCCGCCCGCGTGAAGCTTGGTAAGGATCAATTCGACGCCCGACACGCCTTCTTCAGGGTGAATGTCCACCGGCATGCCACGACCGTCGTCGCTGACTTCCAGGGAATGGTCGGCATGCAGAATGACCTGTACCGATTTGGCATGCCCGGCCAAGGCTTCGTCGACGCTGTTGTCGATGACTTCCTGGGCAAGGTGGTTCGGCCGACTGGTGTCGGTGTACATGCCGGGGCGTTTGCGCACCGGGTCGAGGCCCGAGAGGACTTCGATGGCGTCTGCGTTATAAGAGCTAGCGCTGGGAGTGGCCATGGGGTCTCGTCGTCAGTGTTCAGTGAAAAAAGAAATCTACGGAAAAAGATCGCATCAAAGCGATGCGAAATCGATTGCCTGATACATATCGGCACCAATACCGGCAAAACTCAACATCGCCGGCAATTGCGCGGCAAAACCCTGGAAACTGTGGTCGCCACCGGCCTGAATCCGCAATGCGCAGGCCCGGTAGTACTGCTGGGCGAGACGATAGTCGAGCGTTTCGTCGCCGGTCTGCAACCATACCTGATAACGCTGCGGGTCCTGTGGGGCTGGTACTTCCAGCTCGGCCAAGGCTGTCACGTGGTCGTGGGTCAGTTCCCAAGCCTCATCGGTATAAAGGTTTTTCTGCGTCCCCAGATACCCGTCGAACAGTGTGTGCGGGCTGACAGCAGGGTTGATCAGCAGGGCTTTCAGACCATGCCGTTCAGCCAGATGAGTCGCATAGTAGCCGCCGAGTGAGCTGCCGACCAGCAGCGGTCTACCCAGGTCGGCAATCGCCTGTTCCAGCTGCGTGATGGCCTGGCGCGGGTGATGGTGAAGCGCCGGTACGCGCAAATGATCGCTCAGGCCCAGACGTTCCATCACGGTGATCAACTGGCAGGCCTTTATCGACAATGGCGAGCTGTTGAAACCGTGGATATACAGGATCGAACCGGACATTTGAGCTCCCTGAGCGTCAGCCAAAGAAGCGGAGTTTACTGTAGGAGCTGTCGAGTGCAACGAGGCTGCGATCTTTTGATCTTGCATTTATAAAACGAAATCAAAAGATCGCAGCCTTCGGCAGCTCCTACGGCGGAATGGCGTTGTCAGTAGCCGTTGGAGCCGTAATACACGGTGAATTCGTAACCGACAACCCGCTCGACACCGGTTTCCAGCCGTCCATCAGGCAACAAACGCAACCAGCGATACCCAGGTGCCTGTTCTCCGACCTTGAAATCCTCGCTCCGGGGCTCGAACTGAATGCAGGTCGACGGCGAGGCGATCAAGCGCACGCCGTTGCGCAACTGATCGATTTCCTGATGCACATGCCCCCACAACACGGCACGCACCTGCTCAAAACGATCCAGCACGGCAAACAGCGCTTCGGGATTGCGCAAGCCTATAGGCTCCATCCAGGCGCAGCCGATGGACACCGGATGATGATGGAAACACACCAGATGATGACGTTCCGGCGCTTCGCTCAACGAACGAGCCAGCAACTGCAACTGTTCATCCTGCAAATACCCCGGCACCGAACCCGGCACTGCGGAATCGAGCAATGTAATGCGCCAGTTGCCGATATCCACTACCGGTTCGAGCAAAGCGCTCTGCACCGCTGCTTCGGCCATGATCAGCGGCTCATCGTGATTGCCGGGGATCCAGCGTGCCGGGGCATTGAGCTGGCGCGTCATGTCGCGAAACTGCTGGTAAGACTCCAGCGTACCGTCCTGGGACAGATCGCCGCTGGCGATGATCAAATCGACTCGCGGCTGCTGCGCGCGCACCAGCTCAATGACCTTTTGCAGGCTGTCACGGGTATTCATGCCCAGCAGCGTGCCATCCGCTTCGGCAAAAAGGTGACTGTCGGAGAGCTGCACCAGCAGCGCCGGATCGGCGGTGGTCAAGGTGGATACGCTCGGCAAGGTGGTTCTCCCAGGGCGTGATCACGGGAATGGATAAGTACCGCAATTATGCTGGGGGACGATTGAAAGGGGAAATCCGTGAACCTGACGCAGTTCACAACTGCGAATCACAATTAACGTACCACTTCATACTCATGCCCCAGTGCCAGGCAATGACTCAGCCATTCGCCCAGAAACATGTTCAGTTGGGCTTTTTCGTCCGGCTGGTGCATCGAGGCATTCGGATAAGGATAGATGCCGCGAAAGCGTCGTGCATGTTCGGCGCTGACCACTTCGGCCATGCAGGCATCGTGATAGACCTGCACTTCCAGTTGCGGGACCGGTAGCCACGGCAGGCTATGCTCCTGCCGCACTTGCAGGGTCGTGGTGTAGGGACAGACCTGCAGCACTTCCAGCGCCAGTACGCCAAGCATCTGGTCGCCATGGGTCACGGCGATGCGCCTGGCGGCAGGCTCGCTGCGCATGTCCGGCAGCAGTCGCATCAGGCGCGCGTAGTTCGCCTCGCAGGACGCTTGCAGCCCCGCCAGGTCTACCCGATAGCGATCGCGCAGCTTGTTTACGACCATAACCCCCTCACTTCAACGCGGTTCAAAGCCAGCCATTGCAAGGCAATGATGGTGGCCGCGTTGGCAATACGCCCGTCGCGTACGGCTTGCAGGGCGTCTTCAAAGGCCCAGACCGTGACGCGGATATCTTCTGCCTCTTCCTCCAGCCCATGCAGGCCGCCCACTCCGGTGGTGTCGCAACGCCCCAGGTATAAATGCACGAATTCGTTGCTGCCGCCCGGCGATGGAAAGTATTTGGTCATCGGCCAGAGCGCCCCGACTTCAAGCCCAGCTTCCTCCTGCGCTTCACGGTGAGCAACTTCTTCCGGTTGTTCGTCCTTGTCGATCAGACCAGCGACCAGTTCGATCAGCCATGGATTCTCGGTTTTGCCCAAGGCGCCGACACGGAACTGCTCGATCAACACCACTTCGTCGCGCTGTGGGTCATAAGGCAGCATACAGACCGCATCGTGACGTACGAACAATTCACGATTGATCTCACGACTCATGCCCCCGGCAAACAATTCGTGGCGCAGGTGCACGCGATCGAGTTTGTAGAACCCCTCGAAGCACTTTTCGCGCCGAACGATATCGACGGCCGTCGGAATGGCGTTGGTGAAATCGGTCATGACTATCCTCTTGCTGCAAACCTATACGAGGCTCCTTTTTTCCTGGAGCCTCGACTTCGCGCCATCCTAACGCGCCTGTGACGTTTGATGCAGCCCCTTTACCCTCATCGGGATGGACGGTGAAGGCGAAACCCACTCTAATTAGCTTAGTGGCGAACTGACCGCTTCGTTTAGAGTCGAAGCGGTTACTTTTTGCCTTCCCCTGTTTCAGAAAGGACGCCCATGTCGCTTTTCAAAACTGCCTCCGTGGCCGCCATCGCCCTGACCCTGGGCGCCTGCCAGAGCCTGTTCCAACCCAACTACCGGGCGCCGCTGGAAACTACCCGTGACGCGTCGGAACAACTGCAACCGGGTTGCGCCAACGCGGATTGCCCGCTGGTCAACATCGACACCCTGCACTTTCCGGACGAGCCTGCGCTGGACGGCATCGTCGAAAAGCGCCTGTTGCAGATGACCCGCACCTCGCCCGACGCGCCAGTGGCACCGACGCTCGCGGCGTACCGCGAACAGTTTTTGCGCACCGCTGGCCCGCGCAACAGCATCTACCTGCAAGCGAAAGTACGCGAGCAGCATGACGGCCTGGTGATCATTGAACTGTCCAGCTACCTGGACACCGGCGGCGCCCATGGCACGCCGGGTCGAGGTTTCATCAACTATTCACGCCAGCAGCATAAAGTGCTGACGCTGTCGGACATGCTGGTTCCGGGTCAGGAAGACGCTTTCTGGAAAGCCGCGCAGGTGGCACACAACAGCTGGTTGATCAGCACCAAGCTCGATCAGGAACCGGAGTTCGTCAAGAGCTGGCCGTTCCAGAAAACCCAGAACGTGGCGCTGACCTATGGCGGGGTGATCCTCAAGTACGAAACCAGCAGCATCGCGCCTTACGCGCTGGGCCACGTCGAACTGAAGATCCCCTACCCTCGCCTCAACGGCATTATCAAGCCCGAGCTGTTTCCCGGCCGTAACTGAAGGCCCGGCCCAACACTAGCTGGAGCAGCCCTGCCACCACCAGTGCCGGCAGGGTTGCACCGATATCCGGATACAGGTTGGCCAGCAGATGATAGGTGCTGACCCCGCCCAGCCAGGCGAGCAGCGCCGGCCAGCGCAACGCGGCTGACGCCACCTGACCACTGCGTTTGCGCAGGATGAAATGATCCACCAGCACCACGCCGAACAGCGGCGCGAACACCGAACCGATCAACAGCAGGAAGTTCTGGTACTGGGCCAATGGCGCCAGCAAGGCGATCAAGGTGCAGATCACACCGATGGCCAACGCCAGGTGCTCGACTTTCAAGCGCAACAGAATCCCGCTCGACACCGCCGCCGAGTGAATATCGGCAAAGGCGTTTTCTGACTCATCCAGCAGAATCAGCAGCAGCGGAATCCCCAGGCCGGCACCCGCCAGCGCCAACAGCAACGCATTGACTTCACCGCTCGGCGCAAACGCCAGGGTGTAGGCCACGCCCAGGCTCATCAGCCAGAAATTACCGATAAAGAAGCCGATGGCGGTGCCGCCGAAGACGTTTTTCGCCCGTTTGCCGAAGCGCGAGTAGTCGGCAATCAGCGGCAACCACGACAGCGGCATGGCAATCGCAATGTCGAAACCCACAGCGAACGGCATCGAACCGTCCCCGGCCTGGGCCCACAACGCGGCCAGATCAGCCTTGGCGAACAGGTTCCAGGTCAGCCAGACGCAGGCGGCCAGCAGCAACCAGATGCCCCACTTGCGCAGGATCTGTCGCACGAAGGTCAGCGGACCGCTGACGGCCAGCAGCGTTGCCAGCGCGCCGAAGAACAGCGTCCACATGATCGGATTCGAAAGCCAGCTACCGTCGCTGAACGCCTTGGCTCCCAACAGACTGGCGGCATCGCGCATGACGATGATTTCGAATGAGCCCCAACCGATCAGTTGCAGCAGGTTCAGCACCGCCGGCAGGCTCGCGCCTTTGGCACCCAGGCTGAGTTTTAGCGCAGCCATCGACGACAGGCCAGTGTCGCTACCGATCACGCCAACGGCGGCCAGCAGCAGAACGCCAACCAGCGTGCCGAGGAAAATCGCCAGCAATGAGCCCGACAAGCCAAGGCCCGGCGCGAGCAATGCGCCGGTCTGCAAAACCATCAGGCCGATGCCGAGGGAGAACCACAGGGAAAACAGATCGCGCCCGCCGAAGACACGTTTGTCGCTCGGCACCGCGATATCGGGGGAGTAAGTGCTGGGTTGAATGCTCAAGGGTGTTATCTCAGAGGGACATTTGTTGTTGTGGTCTGCACAGTCCTGTAGGAGCTGGCTTGCTAGCGATCAAAGGCGACGCGGTGCATCAGAGGCGCCGCAATCGCCAGCAAGCCGGCTCCTACAGTTGGCATCAAACTTTCTGGTACAGCTGACTGCCTTCCTGCTTGAAGCGCTCCGCCTGTTCGGCCATGCCCTGGGCGACGTCCGCGTCGACCGCTTCGATCCGTTGGTTGGCCGCGTATTCGCGGACTTCCTGGGTGATTTTCATCGAGCAGAATTTCGGCCCGCACATGGAGCAGAAGTGCGCGACCTTGGCCGAATCCTTCGGCAGCGTCTCATCGTGATACGAACGGGCGGTGTCCGGATCGAGGCCCAGGTTGAACTGGTCTTCCCAACGGAATTCGAAACGCGCCTTGCTCAAGGCATTGTCGCGGATCTGCGCGCCCGGGTGCCCCTTCGCCAGATCGGCGGCGTGGGCGGCAATCTTGTAGGTGATGATGCCGGTCTTCACGTCATCCTTGTTCGGCAGGCCCAAGTGTTCTTTCGGCGTGACGTAGCAAAGCATGGCGCAACCGAACCAGCCGATCATCGCTGCACCGATACCGGAGGTGATGTGGTCGTAGCCGGGCGCGATGTCGGTAGTCAGCGGGCCGAGGGTGTAGAACGGCGCCTCGTCACAGCATTCCAGCTGCTTGTCCATGTTCTCTTTGATCAACTGCATCGGCACGTGGCCCGGGCCTTCGATCATGCACTGCACGTCATGCTTCCAGGCAATCTTGGTCAGTTCGCCAAGGGTCTCCAGCTCGCCGAACTGCGCTTCGTCGTTGGCGTCGGCAATCGAGCCCGGACGCAGGCCATCGCCCAGCGAGAAGCTGACGTCGTAGGCCTTCATGATTTCGCAGATGTCTTCGAAGTGGGTATAGAGGAAGTTCTCTTTGTGGTGCGCCAGGCACCACTTGGCCATGATCGAACCGCCACGGGAGACGATGCCGGTCACGCGCTTGGCGGTCATCGGCACGTAGCGCAACAGTACGCCGGCGTGAATGGTGAAGTAGTCGACGCCCTGCTCGGCCTGTTCGATCAGCGTGTCGCGGAACAGCTCCCAAGTCAGGTCTTCGGCCGCGCCGCCGACTTTTTCCAGGGCCTGGTAGATCGGCACCGTACCGATTGGCACCGGCGAATTACGGATGATCCACTCGCGGGTTTCGTGGATGTGTTTGCCAGTGGACAGGTCCA
The DNA here is from genome assembly GCF_001269805.1 of Pseudomonas sp. P1.8. Lineage (NCBI taxonomy): Bacteria > Pseudomonadati > Pseudomonadota > Gammaproteobacteria > Pseudomonadales > Pseudomonadaceae > Pseudomonas > Pseudomonas sp. P1.8. Next base: position 104,631 of record NZ_LHVM01000004.1, on the reverse strand, counting down.
TGACCGTGTCCGACCCCCAGCGAATGCCCCAGGTCAGTTTCGCCACTTCTTCTTCGATGGACGAACCCAGTGCGCTGTTGCCGATGTTGCCGTTGATCTTCACCAGGAAGTTACGGCCGATGATCATCGGTTCCAGTTCGGTGTGGTTGATGTTGGCCGGAATGATCGCGCGGCCACGGGCGATTTCGTCACGGACGAATTCAGGGGTGATGATTTTCGGCACGCTGGCGCCGAAGCTGTGGCCGGCGTGTTGCTGGTCCAGCAGGCCGGCGGCGCGGGCCACTTCCAGCTTCATGTTTTCGCGGATGGCGACGTATTCCATCTCGGCGGTGATGATGCCCTGACGCGCATAGTGCATCTGGCTGACGTTGGCACCCGGCTTGGCGCGGCGCGGGTTGTTGACGTGGGCAAACCGCAGCTTGGTCAATTCCGGGTCGGCGAGGCGTTCCTGGCCGAAGTTGGAGCTCAGGCCGTTCAGGCGCTCGGTGTCGCCACGGGATTCGATCCACGGCGAACGCACGTCGGCCAGGCCTTTGCGCACATCGATGATGACATTGGGGTCGGTGTACGGGCCCGAGGTGTCGTACACCACTACCGGCGCGTTGACCTCGCCGCCGAAGTCGGTCGGCGTCACGTCGAGGCTGATTTCGCGCATCGGCACGAGAATGTCCGGGCGAGTGCCCTGAACATAGATTTTTTGCGAGCGGGTAAACGGCTGAACCGATTGCTGATCGACCTTGGCCGAGTCACTCAGGTTGGTGGCGATTTTTGCTTTTGTAGTCATCACGGGTTCTCCAGACAGCATCCAGGCAGTGGATTTTTGTCGGAGCGAACCTGTAAACGAATGGACGCACGGGCGCTGGGAAAACCAGCTGTGCTGTGCTCAGTGCTCGAGGGGTGTTCGATTGTCGAACAACATCCCGGACGAAGCACAAGAGGACTCGCCGGGTGACGAGAAATCTTGTTCCCTACGCAGGCGCTAACCTGATCAGGTTCAACGGGATCCGAAATTATTCGATCTCAGCCTCATAGCAAGGCACCCCGACAAGAACGCGCCCAGTCTAGACACAACGGGCGAAGAACGCCAACCCCGTTGCAAACGCCATGATGAAAGGCGCAATAACACGCCGAACCAGGATTGTTGCCGCCTGATTGCGCAACTACACTCGCTACGCCAAGCTGCGCATTGACGTCGTACGAGCAGCGCCTTAGCCTTGGCGCTCAAATTACCTGTGTAATATTTAATCTAGGGATCGTCTATGCTGCGCAAACTCTCACTGGCCCTTGCCGTGTCTTGTGCGTCCAACGGAATGGCCTGGGCAGCAGAAGCGCCCTTATCGACCAAGACGGATCTGGTCAGTGTTTATCAGGAAGCTGTGGACAATAACGCTGATCTGGCGGCTGCCATCGCCCAATACGGCGCACAGAAGGAAGTCGTACCCCAGGCCCGCGCCGGGCTGTTGCCGAACCTATCGGGTGGCGCAAATATTTCCGAAGTGCGTACGGCTCTCGATCAGCCGTCCGCCACGTCCAATCGCGATGCTCACTCCTACCAGGCCACTTTGGCGCAGCCGTTGTTCCGGGCTGATCGCTGGTTCCAGTTCCAGGCCGCCAAGGAAGTCAACGAACAGGCCGCCCTGCAACTCTCGGCGACCGAGCAAAACCTGATCCTGCAAACCGCCGACAGCTACTTCAACGTGCTGCGCAGCCAGGACAACCTGGCCTCGAACAAGGCCGAAGAAGCGGCGTTCAAACGCCAGCTCGATCAGTCCAAGGAACGCTTTGACGTCGGCCTGTCGGACAAGACCGACGTGCTGAACTCGCAAGCCAGTTACGACACCGCACGCGCCAACCGGATCGTCGCGCAGCGTCAGGTGGATGATGCGTTTGAAGCCCTGATCACCCTGACCAACCGTCAGTACAAATCGATTTGGGGCATCAGCCATAACCTGCCGATCCTGCCGCCAGTTCCGAACGACGCCAAGGCCTGGGTCGAAACGGCGGGCAGGCAGAACCTCAATCTGCTGGCCAGCAACTATGCCGTCAGCGCCGCCGAGCAGACCGTCAAGCAACGCAAGTCCGGACACTTGCCGACGCTGGACGCGATCGCCAAATACGAGAAAGGCGACAACGATGCACTGGGCTTCAGCAATCCCGTTCCCCTGGGCCAACCCTACGGCGGCAACGTCGAGCAAACGACCGTGGGCCTGCAACTGAACATCCCGATCTACAGCGGCGGCCTGATCAACTCCCAGGTGCGCCAGTCCTATGCACAACTGGACCAGACCGAGCAGCAACGCGAATCCCTGCGCCGCAGCATCGTGGAAAACACCCGCGACCTGCACCGCGCGGTGAATACCGACGTCGAGCAGGTACAGGCGCGCAAGCAATCGATTATCTCCAACCAGAGCGCGGTGGAAGCGACCGAAATCGGCTATCAGGTGGGTACACGAAACATCGTCGACGTGCTGGATGCGCAGCGTCAGCTCTACACCTCGGTGCGCGACTACAACAACACCCGCTACGACTACATCCTCGACAACCTGCGTCTGAAGCAGCAGGCCGGCACGTTGAATCCGGGGGATCTACAAGACCTGGCACGCTGGCTCAATCCCAACTACAACCCGGACAAGGATTTCCTGCCACCGGATCTGGCCAAGGCGGCAGAAGAGCAGTTGAAAGCGCGACCTGACCAGTAAAAGTCATTCCTGTGGCGAGGGGGCTTGCCCCCGTTGGGTCGCGAAGCGGCCCCAAAATCTGCAATAGCATTTTTCTACGGCACCGTAGCCGCAGGAATTACGACTGTTTCGCAGCCGAACGGGGGCAAGCCCCCCTCGCCACAAAGGATCACCAGCAGGCTCAAAATCTGTCGATCAACCGCCCCAACCCATCCAGCAAACGCTGCAACGCGCCCTGGTTGGTGCGCATCACTTTCAATCCCGCCTCAGCCATCCGCTGGGCATCCCGCGGCAACTCAAACAGTCGCTGCACCGCCAGCGCCAGTCCTTCTGCGTCCTCCACTTCCTGCAACGCCCCGGCGCTGCGCAATTGCGCGGCGATTTCCAGGAAGTTGAACAGATGCGGCCCGCTCAACACCGGTTTGGCCAATGCCGCCGGTTCCAGCAGGTTATGCCCGCCGCTGGGGACCAGGCTGCCACCGACGAACGCACTGTCGGCCAGCGCATAGAGAAACAGCAACTCGCCCATGGTGTCGCCCAACAGCACGCTGGTGTCTGCGTCGACTGCATTGCCGGTGGAACGACGGACCGTGGCGAGCCCTTGCTGCTGACACAACGCATACACCGAATTGAAGCGTTCCGGATGACGCGGCACCAGAATCAGCAAGGCATCGGGATGATTGGCCAACAACCGGCGATGGGCCGCCAGCACCACTTCATCTTCACCTTCGTGCGTACTGGCGGCGATCCATACCGGACGCTCCCGGGCTTGCCACTGCCCACGCAACGCGTCGGCACGCTGAAGCAACCGCGGATCGATGGTCAGGTCGAACTTGATCGAGCCTGTCACCTCAACTGTTTCAGCTCTGGCGCCCAGGTCGAGGAAACGCTGGGCCTCGGTTTCGGTCTGCACCGCGAACAGGCTCATCTCGGCGAGCATCGGCTGCGTCAACTTGCGGAAACGACCGTAGCCCTTGGCAGATCGCTCGGACAGCCGTGCATTGGCCAGCGCCACCGGAATCCCGCGCTTGGCACATTGATGGATGTGGTTGGGCCACAGTTCGGTTTCCATGATCACCGCCAGTTTTGGCTGGACCCGATCAAGGAAACGCCGGGCAGCGCACGGCAAGTCGTACGGCAAATAGCAGTGCTGGATGCGCGGCTCATTGGCGAACAACGCCTGGATGCGTTCCGACCCGGTCGGGGTCATGCAGGTTACGGTGATCGGCAACGCAGGATAGCGTTCCAGCAACGCGCGGATCATCGGCGCCGCGGCGATGCTTTCACCCACCGACACCGCGTGCACCCAAATACCGCCCGGTTTCATCGCAGGCATGCCATACGAGAAACGCTCGCCGATGCGTTTGGCATACGCCGGTGCCTTGCGCGCCCGCAGCCACAGCCGAAACGCTACCAATGGCAGCCCCAGATAAAACAGCGCGGTATAGAGAGTTCTATTCATGGCGGCGGAGTTTATCGGCTTTTCTCGCCGATCGCCTGCAAGTGCACGGCAAAACGTTCAGCGAGCCAGCGAGCGGCCGGCCCCAGCGGTTCGTCACGGCGCCAGACCAGCTCAACGACCAGGGCTGGCGGCGTCCATTCGCTGTCCAGTTCGACCATCTGATTCTGATAGGTCGGATACTGCACCACGTGGCGCGGCAGCCAGGCCCAGCCGAGTCCGCGCACCAGCCACTCAGCCATCACATAGAAACTGTCGGCACGCCACACTTGCGGGCTGGCCGGTTCGCTGCCGGGATACACGCTGGACTGAGTCGACATTAGCAACTGTCGGTGCTTCGCCAGCTGTTGGCAGTCGATCCGACCTTGCTTCGCCAGCGGATGATCAACACCACACACAGTGACCATTTCCACGCTGCCGAGCACGCGTCGTTCCAGGGCTTCGGGAATCTGGTCGTGGAAGAACAGCAAACCGAGATCGGCGCGACGCTCCACCAGCTTGCGCGCGACATCGCCCTGAGCCGCGCTGGTCAATTGCACTTCAAGGCTGGGAAATTTTTCCGCCAGGGCCTCGAAGCTTTCAATGATCGGTTGATAAGGCATCGCCTCATCCTGGGCCAGGCGCAGGCGCGCTTCCTGACCGCGCATCAACGCCAGTGCCCGGCCATTGAGACGTTCGCACTGGCGCAGCACTTCCCGTGCTTCCTCCAATAATCCAGCGCCGGCTTCGGTGAGCTTCGGCTGACGGCCACTGCTACGATCAAACAGGCTGACGCCGAGGTCTTCCTCCAGCAACGCAATCGCACTGCTGACTGCCGACTGCGCCTTGCGCTGATCCCGCGCCACGGCGGAAAACGAACGCTGTTCCGCGACGCTGACGAACAACCGCAGCTGTTCCAGATTCCATTGCATGTTCATGGACTAACCCATCTCTATAGCAGATAGGTAATGACTTTACCGCATCTGGAGAATCCCTAGAATGCCAAGCTCAGAAAGCAACACTTCACACGAGGATTGACCCATGACCGCTTACTACTACCTGGCCATAGCCATCTGCGCCGAAGTGATTGCCACTGTTTCGATGAAAGCCGTCAAAGGCTTCAGCACGCCATTACCACTGCTGCTGGTGATCGTCGGCTACGGCATTGCGTTCTGGATGCTGACGCTGGTGGTGCGCAGCGTGCCGGTGGGCGTGGCATACGCGGTGTGGGCCGGCATGGGCATCGTGATGGTCAGCGTCGCGGCGCTGTTTATCTACGGGCAGAAACTGGATGTGCCGGCGATGCTGGGGATGGCGTTGATTGTGCTGGGTGTCGTGGTGATTCAGCTGTTCTCCAAAACTGCGGGTCACTGACACTCTGCAGGAGCCGGCTTGCTGGCGATAGCGGTGCATCCGGCACACCGCTTTGGCTGGATCTCAGCAAGCCGCCTCCTACAGGCTCACCTGCATCCTGAAGATGCCTTGTATACTGCGCCCTCGTCTTGAACACTGAGGTCGCCGAATGCCATCCGTTATTTCCACCGACGTTCTGATTGTCGGCGCTGGTGTCGCCGGCCTCTGGCTCAATGCGCGTCTTCGCCGCGAAGGTTTTTCGACCGTGCTAGTGGAGAACGCCAGCCTCGGCGGCGGGCAGAGCGTGAAGTCCCAGGGCATCATCCATGGTGGTGCCAAGTACGCCTTGCATGGCGCACTGACCGGTGCCTCGGAAGCCATCGCCGACATGCCGCGACGCTGGCGTGAAGCCCTGGCCGGTGACGGCGAACTGGACCTGTCCGGTGTGCGACTGCTGTCCGAAGCCCATTACCTCTGGTCCCCCGGCACGATCGCCGGCAACCTCACCAGTTTCTTTGCCAGCAAAGCCGTGCGCGGCCGCGTCGATCAGGTCAAGGGCGACCAGTTGCCGCCCGCCCTGCAAGACAAACGCTTCAAGGGCAAAGTCTATCGCCTGGCAGAACTGGTGATCGACGTGCCGAGTCTGATCCAGCGCCTGGCCGATCTGGCCGGTGACGGCTTGCTTGCCGGCCAGGCAGTCGAACCACTGCTGGATGGCGGCGTGCTGGTCGGCCTTAAAGTGGATGGGCGCGAAATCCGCGCCCAGCGCATCGTCCTGAGCGCGGGCGCCGGGACGGCAGCATTGCTTGAAACGCTGGGGTTGAGTCGACCCGCCATGCAGCGTCGGCCGCTGCACATGATCATCGCCAAAGGCCCGAGCCTCAAACCGCTGTATGCCCACTGCCTGGGCGGCGGCACCAAACCTCGCATCACCGTGACCACGCACCCGGCGGCGGATAGCCAATGGGTCTGGTACATGGGTGGCGATATCGCCGAAGCCGAGGGCGTGGCCCGAGAACCTGCCGAACAAATCGCCACAGCACAGAAAGAAATCGGCCAATTGCTACCGTGGATCGACCAGAGCACGGTGCAATGGGCGACTCTGCGCGTGGATCGCGCCGAGCCACTGCAATCGGGCCTCGTCCGACCCGACAACGCATTCGTGGCCGAAGAGGGGCGTTTGCTGGTGGGCTGGCCAACCAAACTGGCCCTGGCGCCGGACTTCGCCGACCGGGTGATCGCCAGCCTGACCCGCGACGGCATCCAGCCAAGCCATCCGGCACCGCTGCCTGAACTGCCAAAGCCGCCAATGGGTGTACCTGCCTGGGAGCAACTGCTGCCATGAGCCAACCGACATTGCACGACTTGCATCGCCCACTGGGCAGCACCGGCTTGCGGGTGTCGCCGCTGGGCTTGGGCACGGTGAAACTGGGTCGTGATCAAGGGGTGAAGTACCCCAATGGTTTCCAGATCCCCGGCGACGACGACGCGCGCATGTTGCTCAAGCTCGCCCGCGACATGGGTATCAATCTGATCGACACCGCCCCGGCCTATGGCCGCAGCGAAGAACGACTTGGCCCGTTGCTGCGCGGTCAACGTCAGGATTGGGTGATTGTCAGCAAGGTCGGTGAAGAATTTGCCGATGGTCAGTCGCGCCACGACTTCAGTGCCGCTCATACCCGGCTTTCCGTGGAGCGTAGCCTGCAACGTCTGGAAACGGATTTCATCGACCTGGTGCTGGTGCACTCCGACGGCAACGATCTGGCGATTCTCAACGACTGCGAGGTCTATGCGACCCTCGCCGCACTCAAGAAAGAAGGCAAGATTCGCGGCTTCGGCTTTTCCGGCAAAACCGTCGACGGTGGCTTGAAGGCACTGGAGCAAGGCGATTGCGCCATGGTCACCTACAATCTGAACGAACAAAACGAGAAGGCCGTGATTGACTATGCTGCTGCACACGGCAAAGCCATTCTGGTCAAAAAAGCCTTGGCCAGCGGTCATGTCTGCCTGAGCCCGGGTGTTGATCCGGTGCGCGCCAGTTTCGAGTTGTTGTTTGAACGTCCGGGCGTTGCCAGTGCTATTGTCGGGACCATCAATCCGCTGCACCTCGCCCATAACGTCGCGACCGTTGCCCAGGTCCTACGTAGCAACTGATGCCGCCCCACGCGGCCTTAAGCAGGAGCCGACATGCCGCGTACGCTCATAAGAAAGAACCCGAGCAACTTCAAGACCCTGCCGTTATTCGTCGAAGCGACCCCCGAAGGCCTGACTTACCAGAGCGTCGGGAGGCCGCTGAACTTCTCCCAGACCCTGCAACGCCGTCGCCCGGTGACGGTAGACAACAGTGAACGGTTTGCCCTGGAACTGGCCAATCTCGGGGTTTCGGTACGTCTGACACTGCATTGGCAGAATCGCGACTATTGGGTGCTGGTTCGCCAGCGCCGCCAGGATCGTGGGGACGTCGTGCTCAAGTTGATCTCTGGTTATGTGCCGGCTCATGAACTGAATCTGCCATTGCACACGGCAATTCAGGAGATTGCCGAGGAGTGCTTGCTGGAGACCCCGGAAGGCTGGCTTGGTGGACGCTTCAATGAAACCTGGCTGCCTGCGCCCTACTCCGCCGCCCTGCATTACCGGGAAGCCTTGCCGTTTCGCCTGACGCCCCTGTCCGGCTCGGCACGACCGGTGCGCTGCGCCAATCTGATGTTGATTGAACGGCCGCGGGCATATGTGCATTTACCGACAGCATCGCTGCAACTGATCTACGACTTGCGTCTGGACGTCCCCAAGGAAGCCAAATCCCTGAGCCTGTTTCACGTCGACGAAAGGCTGGAAGGTGATCAACTCGTCGCTCGCCTCGATCGCAAGCGCCCCGACCTGTACCTGATGCCCCTGAAGGATGGCCACCCCACGGCCGAACTCTATACCTTGAAAAAGGACCAGCTGTATCCAGCAAGCACACGCGGGCTGTATCTGGCCGAGAGTTTTGCCCGCCAGGAAGGTTGGCTGGTGAGGGATGAACGAATTCGCTGGAAGGATTGGGTGCGCCAGCAGGGTTTGACCCCGCCGAGCAAAGATTCAGGTCTGGCCCGGCTGCGCGGGAAAGCAAAATTGCTGTTGAAGAAAATCGTTCCGCGCAAAAAAGTCAGTTCCTGAAAGCAAAAAAACGCAGCCTGCGGCAGCCCCTACACAGGAATGCGTATCCCTGTAGGAGCTGCCGCAGGTTGCGATCTTTTAACCTTTATTCAGACTTGCGGATTTTCTCGACAATCGCCGTGGTCGAGCTGTTTTCCACCAACCCCAGCACCTTCACCGTACCGCCGTAAGCGGTCACGATGTCTGCACCGACCACTTGGTCGATCCCGTAATCGCCGCCCTTGACCAGCACGTCCGGCTTGACTGCGCTCAGCAGGTTTTCCGGGGTGCCTTCAGGAAAACTGATCACCCAATCCACTGCGCCCAGACCAGCCAATACCGCCATGCGTCGGTCGACACTGTTGATCGGACGACCCGGTCCTTTCAGGCGGCTGACTGAGGCATCATCGTTGATCGCAACGATCAGACGATCGCCTTGCGCCCGTGCCTGCTCAAGGTAGGTCACGTGGCCGGCATGCAGGATGTCGAAGCAACCGTTGGTAAATACAATCCGCTCGTTGTGCGCACGGGCATCGTCAACGGCCAGCAGCAGTTGCTCAAGCCCCAGAACACCGCGCTCGGAACCTTCTTCGCGCTGAATGGCACGACGCAATTCCGGCGCGCTGATGGCTGCCGTACCAAGTTTGCCGACGACAATGCCAGCCGCCAGGTTGGCGAGGGCCACCGCGTGAGGCAGTTCTTCACCTGCGGCGATCGCGGCCGCCAGGGTGGAAATCACCGTGTCACCGGCACCCGTCACGTCGAACACTTCACGGGCCCGGGCCGGCAGGTGCAGTGCCGGGTGATCCGGGCGTAACAAGGTCATGCCGTGTTCGCCACGGGTCACCAGCAAGGCGCCCAGATCCAGGTCGTGCATCAACTGCGCGCCCTTGTTCACCAGTTCATGCTCATCGGCACAACCACCGACGATAGTTTCGAACTCGCTGAGGTTCGGCGTGATCAGGCTTGCGCCACGATAGATCGAGAAATCCTTGCCCTTGGGATCGGCCAGGACCGGAATACCCCGGGCGCGAGCGGCCTGGATCAGCGCCTGATGGTTTTTCAGGGCGCCTTTACCGTAGTCGGACAGAACCAGCACCTTGATGCCTTCAAGCAATTCGTCGACCTGCGCAGATAATGCCAGAGCATCGGTGGCGAATGGTTCTTCGAAGTCAATCCGCAACAGTTGCTGGTGACGGCTCATGACCCGCAGCTTGACGATGGTCGGCTGGTGCGCAATGCGCTGGAAAATGGCGCGTACGCCTGCGCCCTGGAGGCTATTAACCAGGCTATTGGCGGCTTCATCGTCGCCAGTCACACCGACCAGCGAGGCCGGTGCGCCGAGGGCGGCAATGTTCAAGGCAACGTTGGCGGCACCGCCCGGGCGGTCCTCGATGTGATCGACCTTGACCACCGGTACCGGTGCCTCAGGAGAAATCCGTGAGGTACCACCATGCCAATAACGGTCGAGCATGACATCGCCGACCACCAAGACAGGGGCTTGATCGAATCGCGGCATGGACAACTTCATGGAGCAACCCACATACAGAATGAACAGGGGCGCGATATTAACACAGGGTTGGCGTCGGCTTGTGCGACGGCTGCAACGGGATGATTAGCAGGGCGTTAATGCTCATTTTTTGAGCAAAAAAAAGCGACGACCGACGACAGGGTGAGTCAGGCTCACCCTGTCGCTTCGCATCAGGCGATGTCTTCGGCCGGAGTGTCCAGACCCATGGCATGCAGGCGCGAATAGTAGCCGTTTTGGGCCAGCAACTGCGCGTGGGTGCCTCGCTCGACGATCTGGCCCTGATCCATCACCAGGATCAGGTCAGCTTTTTCGATGGTCGACAAACGGTGAGCGATGACCAGTGTGGTTCGCCCCTTCATGACCTGGTCCAGCGCGGCCTGAATGTGCCGCTCGGACTCGGTGTCGAGCGCCGAGGTCGCCTCGTCGAGGATCAGCAAAGGCGCATTTTTCAACAGCGCCCGGGCTATCGCCAGACGCTGGCGTTGGCCACCGGACAGCAGCACGCCATTTTCACCAACCTGGGTATCCAGGCCCTGGGGCATCTGGGAAATGAAGTCCATTGCAAATGCATCCGTAGCGGCCTTTTCAATGTCGGCACGGGGTGCACCGGCCAGGTCACCGTAAGCGATGTTGTTGGCAATGGTGTCGTTGAACAGGGTGACATGCTGTGTGACTTGCGCAACATGACGACGCAGATTACGCAGGCGATAGTCCTCGATCTCGACATCATCGAGCAGGATTTCTCCAACGTCGTGATGATAGAAACGTGGAATCAGGCTGGCCAGGGTCGACTTGCCGCTGCCAGAGCGACCGACCAACGCGACCATCTGTCCCGGCGCCGCCGAGAAGTTGATGTTCTTCAAGACTTCACGCTCGGTTCCCGGATACGTGAAGCAGAGGTTGCGTACTAGCAGGTGGCCGTTGACACGATCACGCTCAACCGTGCCGTTATCAATTTCCGGCTCAACGTCGAGTTGCTCGAAAATGCTCTCCGCCCCGGCAACGCCCTTCTGAATAGTCGAACTGACTTCCGACAGCTGCCTGATCGGTTTGGGCAACAGGCCGGCGGCGGTGATATAGGCCACCAGATCACCGGCCGTTGCGTCGCCACGCAGGAACAGCACCAGGAACATCAATACAGCCATGGCGGTGTAGATCACCAATTGCAGCATCGGCGTATAGACCGCACCCGTCTTGGTCATGCGCAATTGCTTGTCGGTATTGCCTTGGCTGGCAGCGGCAAAGCGTTGCTGCTCGTAATTTTCGCCACCGAAGCTACGAACTACGCGATAGCCCTGAATGGTCTCGGAAGCCACGTGAGTCACGTCGCCCATGGCCACCTGGATCTTTTTGCTCTGCTTGCGAAATTTCTTGCTGGTGTTACCCACCATGAATGCAATCAGCGGCAGGATTGCGAGCATCACAATGGTCAGCTTCCAGTTCATCCACAACAAATAGGCAAACAGGAAAACCACGGTCAAGCCTTCGCGGATCACCACTTTGATGGCGTCCGTGGCGGCGCCGGTCACCATCGTCACGTTGAACGTGATGCGCGAGATCAGATGCCCGGAGTTATGGGTGTCGAAGTAGCGGTTGGGTAGCACCAGCAACTTGTTGAACAACTCGACGCGCAAGTCATGCACCAATCCCAACGACACCCTCGCCAGGTAATAGTTACCCAGAAACGAGCCCAGGCCTTGCCATGCAGCAATCAGGATGATCAGCAGCGGCACGGCCATCAGCAACTGCAAATCCTTCAGGTAGGGGACCGTGGGAAAGAGCACCGCTTCGGGGTTGCTCAAGCCATCGACGAAATATTTGAGAATCCCGGCCAGCATCGGCTGTGTCGAGGCAAAGATCACGAAGCCGACGATACTCAGCAGGAAAAGACCGACGTAGGGTTTTACGTACCCCAGCAGCCGAAGATAGATTTTCAGGCTGGAATCCTGTCCCGCTTTAGGCGGTGCATCACTCATCGTAGAGCTCACTGATTAGGAAGAACGCGAAATTTTATCACAGGCGTCGGAACTGGCCCGCGCCCATACCAAAACACTGGCCAAACCTATGGGCAACCAGCTTATAAACCATTCTGGCCTTGGCGTACCGGACAAGCTGGCAGCGTCAAATTGCATTGCCAGCGTAGAAAACAGCCAGATTCCGATAATTCCCTTGGCATAACGCGTATCCCGGACTTTCCATGCCTCGTACAGCACTGCCAACCAAATCGCACACCACAACAGGAGCCCAGGTATTCCCAATTCAATGGTCACATGGGTAAACAAATTGTGCGTATGGTCAAAAACCTGACCCGACGTGAGCACCCGATAGTCGCCACCCAGCCCCAGGCCAAGCCATGGATGTTCAGCGATCATTTGCAGACTGGCGATCAGGATTTGCGGGCGATAAGACATACCGCGCGCCACGACGAAGGATTCGAAAAACCAGACTGCGAGCACGGCCACAATCAAGGCAGCTGCCGCGATGATGCGACTGCGTCGGTCACCGCACCACATCGGCATGGCAAGTACCGTGAAAAACAAAGCCACCCCCGCACCACGACTCTGACTGAGCATTACGAAGGCACAAAGCAAGCCTAACGCTGATACCCAGATCACTTGCAACCTGCCGGTATTGGGAGGCCAGAACACAAGCCAGACAGCCGCCAACCCAATGACATAGCCGCCCAGGATCGGATGAGATAACTCGCCAAGCCCCTCAAGGCGCGCAGCCCAAGCGTTTCCATCAATGCCATAAAACTTGATCATCGCCACCAACGCCGTCGCTGACAAGCCCACACCTGCCCATTGCATGGTCCGAATCACGCGCTCGGGTCGACCGTTGGCAAAAACCGAAAAAAACAGCACAAACACCACGATATAGAGCAATCGCTTGGCCTCGCGAAAAACGTCCGGGGCGTTTGTCCATGTGAGACTGATCAATGACCAGACCAGAAGTCCGAGCATCGGCAGGTAGACCCAGCGTTGCTCAAGGAACAACTCACGGAGCCGGGAGCGGGCAGACCAGGAAAACAATATCGCTGGCAACCACAGCAATGTGACCAACCCTTGTTGATAGATCTTGTTCGTAGGCGCAGCGGCGATGGCCAACAGGAACCACAACAAACCCATCGTCATCCATACTTGCGCCCAGCGTTTTTCTTGCATCAAATTACCCCTGTGAGAGTTCACCCACCCAACCTGGCATGGTTAAAGCTGAAACTTTTCGGCATCATTGCCCGCCACAGCGCCCCGCTTTTCCAACAAGGCTTTCTACGATGCAATGCTCCCCGCTTTCGCAAGCCACTCTAAATCAGATGATTGAAGGTGCCAGAGTACTTGAAGCCGACAGCTACGGGCCGAAAGTCTATCTGTTGCAGAATGGGAATATTCTCAAACTGTTCCGTCGCAAGCGCATTTTTTCTTCCGCGATGCTGCGCCCCTACTCGAAACGTTTCATCGACAATGCTGTCGAGTTGCAAAAACTTGGCGTGCCGACCCTGGAGGTCCTGCACTACCACAAACTGCAAACCCCGGGCATGACGGCGGTACTTTACCGACCTCTGCCTGGGGAAACCCTGCGCCAGATCGCCAGCAAGGAAGGCTTCACCTGGCAGCAGGCACTGCCAGACCTTGTGGGGCTGATACGAAGTCTTCATCAATCAGGGATCTACTTTCGGTCACTGCACCTAGGCAACATTGTAGTTACTCCAGACAAACGCATGGGCCTTATTGACGTGGCGGACATGCGCTTTCTGCGTGCGCCGCTACCCCGGCACTTGATCAGGCGCAACCTGCAGCACTTCGCTCGCTATATTGCACGCGAAAACCTGAACGACAGCTTTCCAATGAACGCACTCGAACAGGCATTGCTGCCGTCATGAGAGCAATGCCCGGGACGTCTGGCGGAAGCTCTGCCAGGCTTGATCCGGGGCAAGCTCCTGATACTGATCTGCTGCGATCGTCCTGGCCGAGACGTTGAACGCTCGCACGATAGCGTCGCGCCAGGCGTTCACATCCTCTACGGGCGCAAACCAGCCGCTATGGGCAAGTTGTTCACGAAATACTTCGAGGTCACTGGCCAGTACCGGGACACCCGCCATGACCGCTTCCTGCATGATCAGGCCCAGGCCTTCGCTCAGTGACGGCATCGCCACCCAGTCGAATGCTCGATAGAGCTGCGCCACATCACTCAGATGCCCCGTTAACAAGACGTTGTCGCGCAGGCCCAATGCCTCAATTCGAGCCTCCAGTTCGGCACGGACCACCCCCTCGCCAACAATCACCAGTTGCATATCGGGCCGTTCATGCAATGCCGCAGCAAAGGCATCGAGCAGGCAGCCAAAACCTTTTCCAGCGACCAGACGCCCCACGGCTCCCAGAACCGGTGTGTTATCCAGAGGCAGACCTAAACGGGCACGCGCTTGCTCGCGTGTAAGCAAGGCCGAACGAAAGGCAGCGGGATCGAAAGCACTACGCAGGGTCATGACCGGAAGTTGCAGATCCTGATTCAATGAAGTCGCCAGGGTTTGTGACACCGCGACCAATGTCATCCGGGTAGCCGGTAGCCGCCTGAAGAGCGCTCGATCAAACGCATTAAGCCGCGTCGAGCCATGGAAAATCACCACCGCGTGCAGATGTGGCATTTCCTCGACAACGGGTAACAGCGCGCGTGCGACACCCAGGCCATCAAGCAGTAGCACCCGCGCATCGCTGGCCTCGAGGGCACGCTGAAAACCGTAGTGCATCCAGGGCTGGGTCAGCCGCCAGAAATGTCGCCCCTTCAATCGGGCAGAGGACAATCCCCACTCACGGACCTTGCCGACGAACACGCCACATTCGGATGCATGCCCCTGAAGCAGCCACGTTTCAATCGAAGCCGCCGCCGGAGCTTGAGACAAAATCTGGTGGTGCACCTTATGAGTCGAGGCGAACGGTGCACCGCTTGCCCACATGACGTTGACGATACTCATAGGGAAAAAAGCCGGGACTGGGGATTCTTTAGACAAGCCGTATTGCGTTCAGTTGTTGGACCAACCACTTTTTCACCACTGCAACCGATAACTGGGGCGCACGATCGGCAACCCGATGCGATTTCGCTTTCTATGAAAAAAAGCCTCTGATTCCCAACAAGAACCAGAGGCCGCCAGCAATATCAATGGCCGGGCAACGCTTGTCAAATACCCAGCTTCGACCGGACCTTTTCCAACAGACTCAGCGGCGCACGAACTCGCAAAGGCGGATTGAGCGCCTCAACGATCTGCTGACCGATTCGCGCAAAACTGAACTGACTGACAGCCAGGTCTCGACCGTTTCGAGCGATACGCTCTGCCAGATCCGGATCGCTGCGCAATTTGCCCAGTTTTTCCCGAAGTTGAGCAATGTCCCGGTAGAAAACAATGTTGTGCATATCCCGCAGCCCCAGCGCCTGACTCTCCGGCTCTCCCTGGTCATAGGCCAGCAATACACAGCCGCAGGCCATGGCTTCGAAATTCTTGATCATGAACTCGCCCATGCCGACATCGGCGCTTACAAAAAAACGGATACGGTTGAGTGTGTCGCGGTATTCCTCACCGGATTTCGTACGGGTGACCACCAGGGGTTCGACGTCGGCAAGCTCATCGAGCAGGGCTTTGCGCCCGCTGTAGGCAACGCTGTTGGTGCTGCCGACAAAGGCCAGTTCGATATCCCGGTCTCGACCTTGATCCTCAAGCTGAGTCTGGTCGTAGCCCTTGGGAACGAACACCGCGTCGAATCCTTCGCCACGCAAACGCTCGGTGACCACGAAACCGGAACTGATGATTCGTGCCCACGGTAGCCGACGGTAGTGCGCGCTGAACTTACCGGTGTACTTGCAAGGAATGTAATTCTGGTAGGCATCGTGTTCGAGAATCACCAGATTGGGAATCGTGCGGATAAATCCGACCTGGCGAATTTCCTGCTTGAAACGCAGGAAAAACACGATTCGGTCATATTGCGATACATCGACTTCGCGGCGGAAATAACTGCGCAGGTTGCGCTGCTCATCGCTGCTCAGCCACCGTAGGTCGCACTCGCAATGAGCTGCCACGCCGTCATATAAACGGTCCAGGATGGCCCGCTGATCCTTCTGTACCAGAAATAGAACTTTCATCGTTTTCCTTGCCGCAACAGGCACACCCAGCAACACCTGACACCCTTCCCGCTCACAGCAGGTGTACTTCAGGCCCGTAAACTTTACAAATGCCAGAACAGCTCATGGCGGCGCACAGCTTTGCGAAAAAAATCATTTTCACCGTAAGGCGAACCGGAGCGCCCGGCTAACAACCGTTGCAGCGTGCGACGCAACCTTCGCTTGAGCGGGGCTCGAGGCTGCAGGTCATGCATCATTCCCAGCGCCATGGCCTTATCACGCTGCAGCGCCTGGGCCAGCAAAAGACAGAAGGGATGCATTGTCTGCGTCGAATCAAAGTTCGGCGCAAGCGCAACGCCAGCACCGGCATCACCCATGGGCCAGCGATCGTTGTCATGCAAGTGATTGGCGTATCCCAGTAGCGTCGGTTGCCATTGCAACCCATTCAAGGCTTCAAGGACGGCTGCATGTGCACAAATATGATCAGGGTGCGGATCGAGGGTCGGGTGCGGCAGCACAATCACCTCGGGCTGAGCCCGCAGCAGCAATTCTCGCAGGTCGGCCACCAGGTTGTTCCAGGTCGGCGCGCCATCGACATCACCCGGCAGCGCAAATGGATTCAACTGGCGAAACAGGCGAGTGTCACTCAGGTCCGCCTCGCGCGAGCCTGCCGGCTGAGTCGGCGAAGCTTGCATGGTCGCCAGTTGCAGACAGAAATAGCCAAGCTGCACGCAGCGTGCTTCGGGCACCCCCGCCCAACGCGGCACTGCAATGCTGTCCCAGGTTCGCAATCGGCCTTTCAGACGCGCAGCTTGGACCTTGTCCAATCCCATCTGCTGATAGTGTTCAGCTTCAATTTCACCGGCAGTCAGCGTGACGATCCAGGCTTCATCGGCCTGGCTGTACAAGCCGTAAGCCGCCAACTCCGCATCATCGGCATGGGGCGCGATGACCATCACCCGCTGACGACGGTAGTCGGGATGTTCGAAGGCCCACAGCACAGGCTCGCCGAGCAATCGGCAGAAACGCCCGCGCAGACGTAATTTACCTTGTGACAGTGTCTGCGCCTGACCACTGAGGTTCAGGTAACGCAAACCGTCCACACCACGTTCGAAAGCCTGTCGGTCTGGTTTATCTCCCCCGGCCAATTCGATCACCGGATCGAGGAACCGCCCCAACCATGTGCTTTTGATTCGCAACGCCAATACCAGCGTCGCATCGTCGACCAGCATGACACCATCGTCCAGCCGCAGCTGATCGCCGCTCAGGTGCACCTTTGGCTGTGGCGTGTAGGGTGGGAAGCTGTACTCATAATCGTCAGTGGGTGAGTAGAAAAGATGGTCGGCAAACCAGGCCTCGTGGGCGATCCAGCCCAGCACCGCGAGCATCAGCGGCACCCACCAGGCGACCAGCACACCGATAATAACCAGCAGCACCAGTGCACTGAGCAGAGCTATGCGCTTGTTGCGCCGGTGACGCTTGAGCAACTGTTGTTTGCGACTCATCACTTGGCTCATACGGTGAAGACCGGTACGGGGTTGCACCAGCGATCCTTGTATTCACGATCGGCACGACCGAAAGAAAAACGCAACGGCTTGTCCTGCGCGCGGGCATGTTCCCAGGCGCTTTGGGTATTGAGAAAACTCAACACGCTACCGGGACTGAACTCGCGGGTTTCAGGATCAACGCCGCCATTGATGTACTCGACACTGATCCACTGCGGCGTCTCGACGCGGTACACCAGCTGAATCGCGATCGGCGCATCGTTGAGAAAGATCACCGAACCGATCAGCAACTCACGCAACAACTCGATGACCTCGGCCATGCGTTCAGCACCTGTCGCTGGAAAGCCCCAACGGCGCTGGAACAGATCGCAATAGATCGCCCCCAGTTCACTGCTGGAAAACTCAGAAACCGGGCGCACCACGCCGCCCGCCTCTTCCAGCAATCGCAATTCACGGCGCTGGTTGTAGCGAAACTTCTTCGACAGTTCTTCGGGCGTGCGGGCCATCGCCAACTGCTCGGCCTGCAACTTGATGCCGGTGAAACGGCCCTCGTTCAGGGCCGACAAATAGCGCCCGCGATGGCGCAAAGGCACCTGAGCATCAGCCGCGGCGGGCAGAATGATCTCTGCATTCCCCAGATCGAACAGACCTTTCTTGCCGCGGCGCTTGAGCACGTCCTTGGACAAGGCCAGATCGCGTCCCCAGGTTGGAATGGCCGCCTTGACGTCGCCATCCTGCATCCAGGCGAGGTAGCGAACCGGGATGTCGGCCAGTTTTGCCAAACGCTCGACCACCATGGGGTGGGTCGCAACACTGCCGCCATAACGCTGCCAGGTTTGGGTATAAACCGAGGCGTCGACTACCGCCCAGCCACGTTCACGCCAGCCTTGAAATCGGTTGAGCATCAGCCCCTCTGTGCCAGTTCGGTAACATGCGGCAAGTGCCAGAAAGCGTCGCGTACCGCGCGGTCGGAGAATCGCTCGTACAGGCGCTCAAGCATCAACTCGGCGCATTGGCGATGTTGTTGCTCGTCCATTGCAGCCAGATGTTGCAGGCCTTGAGCCAAATGCTCGGCATCGCCCAGCGGGAACAGAATGCCCACGCCTTCAACCACTTCCTTCGCGCCACCACATGCGGTTGCAAGCAATGGCACTCCGGCAGACATTGCCTCCAACAGCACCATGCCGAACGGCTCGTGATCGGAACTCAGGGCAAACACATCGAAGGCACGAAAATAGCGACGTGCCTCGGGGACCTGACCAAGAAACAGCACTCGATCACCAATCCCGAGCTCACGGGCCTGCGCCTTGAGATCTTCCTCCAACCGCCCGGAACCGAGGATCACCAGTTGGCTGTTGGCTGGCAAGCCCGGCAGGGCTTTGGCAAAACCGTCCAGCAACGTGGCCTGATCCTTGTCCGGATGCAGGCGCCCGACGTTGCCGACAATCCAGGCGTCCGCCGCCAGGCCGAGAGTTTCCCGCGCTTCGGCGCCCAACACCTGGGTTGCCTGCAAAGTATCCACATCGATCCGGTTGTAGAGCGTACGAATCCGCGACGCCGGCCATTTCGGCAGGCAGCTGCGCATATCATCGCGCACGGCATCGGAGACGCCGAGCAAGCTCAGGCGCTTGCGAAAGAAATTCGCGAACAGCTTGCGGCTGCCACGCTTGTAATCGTCAAAAGCGTGGTGCACGCCTATCACCGGCAACGATGTGCCAAGCAAGGCGATGTAAACAGGTTTGAAGCGATGAGCGATGCAGAAACTGAAATTGCGCGAAGCGGCGATTTTACGCAGATCGCCGATGGCACCCAGCTTCAGGCCTCGAATGGCCTTGGAGCTGTACTCCATGAACAGCACTTCATCAGAGGCGCACCCCGCAGCGACTTCGGCATCGGCGACCCCGGTGAGAAACACCGTGGTCACGCGATAGCCGGTCCCCGCGAACAGGCTGGCGTACTGCCGGGCGCAGTCCAGAAACGGGCCGTCGTAGCCGTGACAGAACTGCAACACATGGCGTTCAGCCGAGCGTGTCATAGGCGTTTGCGCCCTCTTTAACCACCAGAATGTCTTCCATGATCAAATACTGTAGATCGGAACCGAAGAACATGTTCAACGCGTCCGTCGGCGAGCAGATCATTGGTTCGCCACGACGATTGAGCGAGGTGTTCAGCGACACGCCGTTACCGGTCAGCACTTCCAGCGCTTTCATCATGTCGTAGTAACGCGGGTTGTATTCGCGCTTGAGCACCTGGGCGCGGGAGGTACCGTCTTCGTGGACGACTTCCGGCACGCGGGTTTTCCACTCTTCCGCCACTTCGAAGGTGAACGTCATGAACGGGGCCGGGTGATCGATCTTGATCATCTGCGGTGCCACGGTGTCGAGCATCGACGGGCAGAAAGGCCTCCAGCGCTCGCGGAACTTGATCTGGTGATTGATGCGGTCAGCCACGCCCGCAATGCTCGGGCAACCGATGATCGAACGACCGCCCAGTGCACGCGGACCGAACTCCATGCGGCCCTGGAACCAGGCCACCGGGTTGCCATCGACCATGATTTTGGCGATCTGCTCGGGCATGTTGTCGAGCTTGCGCCAGTTCGGCTTGTCGACATGACGGGCGCAGGCTGCGATCACGTCTTCGTTGCTGTACGACGGGCCGAGGTAGACGTGTTCCATCTTCTCGACCGGGACGCCACGGGCGTGGGACACATAGGCGGCGGCGCCGACTGCGGTACCGGCATCGCCGGATGCAGGCTGCACAAACAGTTCTTTGACGTCGTCGCGGGCAATGATTTTCTGGTTGAGCTTGACGTTCAACGCACAGCCACCGGCGTAGGCCAGTTTGCCGGTTTCCTTGAGCACGTCGCCCAGGTAGTGGTCGATCATCTGCAGCGATATTTTTTCGAACAGCGCTTGAATGCTCGCGGCGTAGTGGATGTAAGGTTCATCGGCGATATCGCCTTCGCGCTTGGGACCCAGCCACTCGATCAGCTTCGGCGAGAAGTAGTAGCCCTTGCCTTTCTCTTTGTAGCGACGCAGGCCGATGACGTTGGCGTAGTCGGTGTTGATCACCAGCTCGCCGTTTTCGAACGAAGCCAGGCGCGAGAAATCGTATTTGCTGGCGTCGCCGTACGGCGCCATGCCCATGACCTTGAACTCACCATCGAGCATATCGAAACCGAGAAACTCGGTAATCGCGCCATACAGGCCGCCGAGGGAGTCCGGATCGAAGAATTCCTTGATCTTGTGGATCTTTCCGTTTTCGCCATAACCGAAGAAGGTCGTGGCGTACTCGCCCTTGCCGTCGATGCCCAGGATCGCGGTTTTCTCTTTGAAACCGGAGCAGTGATAAGCGCTGGAGGCGTGGGCCAGGTGGTGTTCGACCGGCTCGATCTTGATTTTCTTCGGATCAAAACCCAGTTGCTCCAGGCACCAGACGATCTTGTTGCGATAGCGCTTGTAGCGACGGTTGCCCATCAGGATCGCGTCGAGTGCACGGTCCGGGGCGTACCAGTAACGCTTGGCGTACTGCCAGCGGGCCTTGCCGAACAAGCTGATCGGGGCGAATGGAATCGCTACCACGTCAACGTCGGAAGGTTTGATACCGGCCTGCTCCAGGCAGAATTTTGCCGATTCGTAGGGCATGCGGTTCTTTGCATGTTTATCGCGTACGAAGCGCTCTTCTTCAGCGGCCGCGACCAGCTTGCCGTCGATATACAGGGCTGCGGAAGGATCATGGCTAAGGGCGCCGGACAGGCCAAGAATCGTCAATGCCACAGGGGTCTAGCCTCTTTAGTCTGCGTGCAGGCGCAAGCGCCTCAAAAATTAATGTGCCCTCGCAAGGGGCGAGAGACAGCTAAAGGGCGGGATTATAGCGTAAACGTGGAGGGAATGACCCTTTGCGAATTGCCCCAGGGTAATCGCCCTGCAGAAACATCTCCTGGCGGCTCAACTACCACCGGTGCGCCAGTAAATGCCGATATGACCATCCGCAAACTGACGGTAAATCGTATATGGCAGCGAAATCGTGTCAAACACGCCAGATAGTGGAAGATCCAGCAACAAGGCTGGCGCCATGATTCCACCGGGCTGGGGTGGCCCATTCAACATGCAGAAATCATAGGCCAGCCCGCTATAAACCCGCGGAATGGCCTGGCAGTAGGTTTTTTGCCTGCGCAAATCCTGAGCAACGTCGGCATCGCTCTGCAAGACGCTCATGACGGTGCCGCAGCCGGTCAAAACCCATGAAAAAACGCCCAGCGTCACAGCTTTTTTCATCGCCAACATCTTGCCCCCCGAGAATGTCAGACAAACTAGCATCGGGGCGATGTCAGCCACAGTTCATGGCGTCCCAGGATCGCGTAGGACGATTCATCAGAGTTTGTCTGCTTTATCGGTTGGCAATTGCGACGCCCTCGCGAGCAACCTCGCACCCCTATGCGATCCGATGCGAACACAAATTGTGCGCTCGACCCGGATCCTTTGTGGGAGCGATTCAGCTCGCGAAAGAGTTTAAATAGCGCTCGAAACGTCTTTGGGCAGACGTTGATCGATTTTCTGATACAGCGCACTGCTCTCGGCCCAGTTGCGCATGAACCGCGCACGATCGCGCAAATAGGCGGGGGCAAAGCTGCCTACAGTGCCGTGCTGACACATTGAATCAAGATCGATCAGCGCCCAGCGATCCTCGTGCCAGAACAGGTTATGCCCCTTGAAGTCGCCATGGCTGATACGCAGACGAATCAGCTCGGCAAACAGATGATCCAGCGCGACCAGCTCGGACTCCGGCGCATCGCCTCTCTCAACATAGGGCGCAAACCTCTCGATGATGTCGGGCCCCGGCAAATACTCGGTGACCAGGTAAGCCCGGCTGCGCAACCACAGAAAACGCTTTTCCAGCAACGCCAGCGGCTTGGGCGTGGCAATGCCGAGGAACGCCAGACGATTGCCTTCGCGCCAGGAATGCCAGGCGCGACTCGGGCGCCAGAAACGCTTGAGCCAGTGGGCAAACCCCTTGATGTTGTAGCGTTTGATCACCAAAGTGCGGCCATTCACCTCAACCTTGCCGACACTCGCCGCGCCGCCGGTTTTGTAGAGGTGTCCCTGATCAAGCAACGCGTCGGCCTGCTCAAGCACCGGCAACATGGCCGCCTCTTCCTCACGACGAATCGCCCGCAAACCGAACGCACCGCGCTGCACACTGAACAACGAGCACTCACGGCCAACCTTGATCAGATAATCCTTGAGGCGCCATTGGCGGACTTTGTCGATCTGCTTTTGCAGCGCCTCCATGGGCAGGGCATGCTCGCCGTTGCTGAGCAGGTAATACACCAGCAACTCTTCGATGAACGGATCCAGCGATGTGGGCAGCTGAGCGAAAAACACCCCGAGGTTTTCCAGGACTTTCTGTCGCGAAAGCGGTTTGCCCGGTGTTTCCGAGCAGATTCCGGCACCATCGATCAAGTACAGACGACCGCCCTGGCGCAACAGATTGTCCAGGTGCAAGTCTTCCTGCCACAGGCCCCTGCGATGCATTTGACCGATTGCGCCCAAGGCCTCAGCCAGCACCGCTCCTTGCCCATCGGACAATTCAGGCTGTTGCTCAACCTGTTTCCAGGTATCGCCCAGGCTTTCGGCGCGCTCCAGAAACTCAAACAACAGCCAGCCACCCTCGCCGTCCTTCAGGCCATCGGCCAGCAGTTGCGGCGTGGTCAGTCCTTGAGCGGCGAGCAAGCGCACACCGTCCAGCTCCCGCTGAAAATGTCGTGCCGCCTTATGGCCGACCAGCAACTTGGCCAGCACCGGTCGGCCACGCCAGACACCGGCACCGACGTAGCGCTGCCCCGGCAATACCCGCAACAGGCTCAGTAGTTGCAGATCGGCAGGGCCAGCGGCGTCAGCAAGTGTCACATTCAGTGGCAAGTCTGGACTACGGCCAGCGGATTTCAGTTCAGACAAGCGCATCAACGCGGCCCCTTGTGACTACGGCGCGCCGTAAGACGCTGTAACCAGCTGTCGATCAGAGAGCTTTCCTGACCTTGATCCAGATAAGCGGCGAGCAATTCACGCAATTGCGACACGTCCCACTCGGGGGCGCGGCGTGTCAAAGGCTCCAGGTCCTTGACCCGGTCACGCTGCCCGTAAAGCAACGGCCGGGTCTTTTCCAGATCGATCAATTGACCCTGATAGCCTTTTGCGGTCGCTCTCAGAAAGATGTGCTTGGGGTAGAAGCAACCATGCACCTGACGCTTGGCGTGCAGTTGCCGCGCCAGTTCACCGCAGGCCTTGAGGATTTGCGAGTGCTGCTGCGGGCTCAGCTGCGACCAGCGCTGCAACAGCGAATCCAGATCGTCCCAGCCATCCAGGGCTCGGGTCAACAGGATCGCGCGGACCTCTCCATCGATCTTTCGCACGCCGTAGAACGCCGCTTGCAGCGCCGGAATGCCCAACTTCTGATAGCGCACGATGTTTCGAAATTCGTGGGCAAAGCTCGGCTCGCCGAACGGCGCGCGCAACGTGCGGGTCATGTAATTGCTCTGGCGTTTCAGGTAAAAGCCCTGACCTTCCAGATCCAGCCGAAACACGCTGCTCCAGCCTCCCCGACCGGTGTTGGGTTCATCCACCGCCTCGAGCTGCTTGGCCCAGAGGGCATCGAACGTGCCGAGACCATGTCGCTCGAGCAGCGCACGATCTTCAGCCGCCAGGAAATCAGTCATTCGCGTCCCTCGAAAAATCTCACCACATGCCGGATGCGTTTTTTATCGGCCGCATTGAGCCGGGTCCGATTGCGGTATTGCAGGTAGAAGCGCAGGCGCTGCGTGGCCGACAGTTGATACTTGGCAACCTTGTCCAGGCATGCCAGATCCTTGGTAATGCGGTACTTGAGCCAGAACCCGCGCCAGAAATCACCGTTGGGGCAATCGATCAGGAACAGCTGAGCCTGATCGTCGATCAGCAGGTTGCGCCACTTCAGATCGTTATGGGTGAAGCGGTGGTCGTGCATGGTTCGGGTGTACTGGGCCAACTGGCGACTGACGCTATCTACCCAGGCGCGATCCGCCAGTTTCGGGTCGTGGCGTTCGGCTAATGCCGACAAGTCTTCGGTATTGGGCAACTCGCGGGTGATCATCGCACCGCGATCGTACGCCGCTCCGCGTCGTTCGAGCCCCCACGCCACTACTTCGGCAGTGGGAATTCCCCACTTGGCGAAGCGCTTGAGATTTTGCCACTCCATCTTCACTCGGGGTTTACCGATATAGCGACGCAACCCCTTGCCGGCGCCGACATAGCGTTTGACGTAGTAATTGACGCCATTGCGCCGCACGCGGATGACCTCGGACAGCGGATCTCGAGTCAGCCGCTCGCCCTGGAGCGAGAACACGGCCTCCAGGCTGCCGAAGTCCTCTGCCAGATCACTGTAAGCCGGCTCCAGTCTCCAACCCGACATCAGAGCGCATCTCCGTATCGCTGTTTTCGGTCGTAAAGTTTGTTGGCCTTGCCTTCGAGCCAGTTCAGCAACCCGGCCTCCTCGCCCAGAATCTGCCGCAGAGGCCGCTGGAAATAGCCCTTGAGGAAGCGCAGCTTGTCGCGCCGGGTCAGACCGATGTCCAGCGCGGAAAAGTACAGTGCCGCCAGATCCTTGTTGCGCCAGCGCTGGGTGATCGCCGGGCGGGTCTGGGCGCGATGCAGGTCGATCACCGACAGTTTGAAGTCATCAAAGGTCACCGGTTTGTCGGTGTGCAGCAGGAAATGGCAGATGTAGCAGTCGCGGTGATTGACGCCAGCACGGTGCATCATGCCCGTCATGCGCGCGACTTCGGCGATCAGCGCACGCTTGAGCCTTGGCTCCGGCGGTTGCTTGAGCCAGTTGATACTGAAATCTTCGAGACTGACGGTTGGCGCCAGTTCTTCGGTGACGATAAATGAATGCTGGTCGGCCGGATTGCTGCCCTTTTCGCCGTAAGCGACGGCGGTCATGGTCGGCACGCCGGCTTCGTGCAGGCGTTGAATGGCCTTCCACTCCTGACCCGCGCCGAGCACCGGCAGTTTGGCGGTGAGCAGGTTCTTGAAGATTTCACCCCAGCCGATGCCACGGTGGATCTTCACGAAAAACCCGTGGCCGTTCACCTCGGTGCGCAGGGTACGGCGTGCTTCAAGCTCACGGTACACTTCGCCCTGCAAACCCTCGACTTCGGCGAACGGGTCACGTCCGGCCCAGAGGCTCTTGAACGGTTCAGCCAGCATCAACTTCATTTAGCGTGCTCCGCCAGAATCACATCGGCCGCGTGCTGCGGCATGCTGTAGAGGTCGGCCGTCTCGGCGAAGGCCAGACCGTTTCGGCTCCAGGCCGCCCTTGCTTGAGCGTCGTTCAACATGCCGGTCAGGTACTGCGTCAGTTGTGCCTGTTCGAAAGGCTCATCCAGCACAAGGCCAGCGTCAGCCTCGGCAATGTAATGCGCATAACCGCAGACCGCGCTCACCAGCACCGGCAACCCGGCGACCAGGGCTTCAAGCAGAACGGTACCGGTATTTTCGTTGTACGCCGGATGTATCAACAGGTCGGCACCCAACAGGAAACGCGGGATATCGCTGCGCCCTTTAAGGAACGTCACGTTATCGCCAAGCCCCAGTGTCGCACTCTGCATCTGGAATAACTTGGGGTCGTCCTGGCCGATTACAAACAGGCGGGTGCGTTTCTTCAGGTCAGCTGGCAATGCGGCCAACGCCTTTAGGCTGCGATCCACGCCCTTGGTCTTGAACCCGGAGCCGATCTGCACCAGCAACAGCTCATCGTCCTTGAGGTTGAATTCGGCACGGAATCCGGCGCGAATCTCATCGGCATCCGTCGGTCGGCGACGGTCCTGGGCGATACCCGGCGGCAAGAGATGGAAGCGCTCCAGCGGTGTGTCGTAATGCTTGATGAACAGTGGCTGCTGAACTTCGGAGATCATCAAGACCTCGGTTTTGGCGTCCTTGGCGAACACGGCCCGCTCGTACTCGGCGAAATGGCGATAGCGGCCCCAGCGACGGTACAGCGAGTTACGCAGGTTCTGCGCTTTGTCTTCGAAACAGCCGTCGGCGGCGTAGTAGACGTCCAGGCCCGGCATCTTGTTGAAGCCGATCAGGCGGTCGACCGGACGCTTGGCCAGGTCCGCCTCCATCCACTCGCTGAGTTTTTCATTGCGCCGATGATTGAAGAACGCCTTGACCGGCGCCACCAGCACTTCAAAGCCCGGCGGCACGTCGCCTTCCCAGATCAGCGTGTAGACGCGAATCTGATGACCGCGCTTCTGGCACTCCAGAGCGATGCGCATGAAATCGCGCTGCAAACCGCCAAACGGAAAGTATTTGTACAGAACAAATGCCAATTGCATCAACGCAGCTCCTCAGCCAGTAACAACGTGCTCAGACGGCTGGCGACACGCTCGGGATTCAGGCGCGTGAAGCACAGGGGCCACTCGCGTTTCAGGTCAAACTGACGGGCATCTTCGGCCGTCGGTTGATACGTACATTTCTTTTGCAGGCACGGCGCACAGGGGAAGTCGCTGGCCAAGTGAATCTGCGATTTGCCGTAGGCGCCGGTCAGCCCCGGGTTGGTCGGGCCGAACAACGATAGCGTCGGCACATCCAGCGCGGCCGCCAAATGGCCAAGACCGGTATCCACCGCGACACAGGCCTGCGCACCGGCCAGCACCTTGCCGACACCGGCCAGGTTCAGCTTCGGCAGGACTTCGGCGTGTTTGAAACCCGACGCAATGCGCTCGGCACGGGCTTTCTCCAGCGGATTGCCCCAAGGCAATTTCACGCCTACACCGAGATAACCTACGCGCTCGGTCAGTTCGCGCCAGTAGGCTTCGGGCCAGTGCTTAGTGTCCCAGGTGGTGCCATGCAAAAACAGCACGTAGGGATTCTTGCGCGGCAACTCCACCATGCGCTCGACATTCAGACCGTAGTCACCCAGACCTTTGGGCAAGTCATAGCCCAGCGCGATGGCGAACAACTGACGAACCCGCTCCACAGCGTGCTGACCACGGGCAACTGCCAGGCGCCGATCGTAAAAACGCGCGGCGATCGGTTCGCGCGCCGAGCGCTTGTCCAGTCCGGCCACCGGCGCCTTGACGTAACGGGTCAACCAAGCACTTTTCAACAGGCCTTGGGCGTCGATCACCAGATCGTATTTCGTGGAGCGAACGCTTTGCTTGAATCGCTTCCACTCACCACTCTTGATGGTTTGCCAGATGTTTTTACGCCAGCGACGGATCGCCACCGGAATCACCTTGCCCACGGCCGGGTGCCAGGTCGGGATTTCGGCGAAGCCCTCTTCCACCACCCAGTCGAACTGGATGCCGGGAATTGCCCGCGCCGCGTCGGTCAGCGCCGGTAACGCGTGAATCACGTCGCCCAGCGATGAAGTCTTGATCAACAGAACGCGCAAACTATTTGACCTCGACCACAGTGCCCTGCAACCGCTGCAAAGCATCGTTCACCACTTGCGGCATGAGCTGGCGCAAGCAGTTGTAATGGCCAAAACGGCAGGTGCGATCAAAGCAAGGGCTGCATTCGATGCCCAGACGCACGATCTCGACGTGCTCGGCCAAAGGCGGCGTGAAGCCGGGCGACGTCGAGCCGTAAACCGCCACCAATGGGCGATTCAGCGCAGCAGCGACGTGCATCAGGCCGGAGTCGTTGGACACCACCGAATCGGCGCAGGACAGCAGATCGATGGCTTCGGCCAGCGAGGTGCCGCCGCTGAGGTTGACCGACTCTTCACGCAGACCGGGAATCAGCCGAGCGCGGATGTCTTCGCCCACGGCATGGTCGTTTTTCGAACCGAACAGCCAGACTTGCCAGCCCTCGCGGATTTTCGCTTCAGCCACTTTCGCGTAATGCTCCGACGGCCAGCGCTTGGATTCGCCGAACTCGGCACCGGGGCACAGCGCCAACACCGGACGATCAAGAACCAGGCCGAACTTGGCCAGTGCCGCTTCACGGGTGACCGGATCGATCTGCAACATCGGGCGCGGGTACGGTTGCAGCAAGTCGACGCCCGGCTCGTACGCGAGCGCCATGAAGCGCTCGATCATCAGCGGATAACGGTCTTTGTCCAGCGTGCGCACATCATTAAGCAGCCCGTAGCGAAACTCGCCACGCCAGCCGGTGCGTTTCGGGATGCCAGCAAAGAACGGCACCAGAGCCGACTTCAGGGAGTTGGGCAACAGGATTGCCTGGTCGTATTGCCCAGCCAGGGATTTGCCGATGCGCCGACGGGTCGCCAACTCCAGTGCGCCGTGACCGAGCGGGAAGCTCAAGGCCTGGCGAACTTCGGGCATGCGCTCAAGAATCGGCCGGCTCCACTCGGGGGCCAGCACGTCGATTTCGCACTGCGGGTGGCGTTGTTTGAGACACTGAAACAGTGTCTGCGCCATCACCATGTCACCGACCCAACTGGGCCCAACGATCAGAATTTTCATGTGGTTTCCATAAACGAACCGGGGAGGCCTACGCCTCCCCGCCTCGAGAATCTCTGTGGAAGCATGGCGGCTTGCGATGGGTCATCACCTTCAACATTGCTGTCGACTGTCACTCCGCTATCGCGAGCAAGCCCGCTCCTACATGGGTATGGGTGCAACTCGATCTGCGCAACACTGCCGATCTACTCCTGTAGGAGCGAGCATACTCGCGATGCACCTGAGAACGTCGCGGGGCGTCAGGCTCGCCGCGTTATCGTTAACGAACATCGCGAGCAAGCTCGCTCCTACAGGGGATAGTGGCGTATCAAATATCCCGTTTCAGCTTAGCCCCAGCTCACGCCAGATCCGCATGACCTGACGCCTTTCGTCCGCGAACTGATCGCCCGGTATGACCCCGGCATCCTTCTGCAACGCCTGCCGGTGCGCGGCAGAGCGGTAAGCTTTATAGGCCTCACGCAGCAGGCTGGCATCTTCGACGGGCATCAACCCTTCGTGCTCCAGCTCTTCCAGAATGCGGATGTTATCGGTCCAGCGCAGCAATGGCGGGTGCGTTTGCGACCACGCCAGGGTCGCGTATTGCACCATAAATTCAATATCGACGATACCTCCGGCGTCCTGCTTGAGGTCAAAGGGCGCTGCGGCCTCGAAGGCGTTCGGCCCGGTTCCGGCGGCGGTACCCTTGCTGCCGAGGTTCTCGCGCATCTTGGCGCGCATCTCGCTGACCTCCTGGCGCAGGGTCGGCAAGTCACGGGCTTTGCCCAGGATCGCGGCACGGACTTTTTCAAAAGCCTGGCCGACATCCTGACTGCCCACCAACACTCGCGCGCGCACCAATGCCTGATGCTCCCAGGTCCAGGCTTCATTTTCTTGATAGCGGGCAAAAGCCCCCAACGAACTGACCAGCAAACCCGAGGCCCCGGACGGTCGCAGGCGCATGTCCACTTCATACAACTGGCCGGAGTTGGTCTGCGCCGTCAGCAAGTGGATGATGCGTTGCCCCAGACGGGTGAAGAATTGTGCGCCATCAATAGGTTTGGGGCCGTCGGTTTCCGCCTGCGGATCACCATCGTGGATGAACACCAGATCCAGGTCCGAGCCATGGCCGAGTTCCAGGCCGCCGACTTTCCCATAACCGACAATGATGAAGCCCGGATCGCACACGGTCCCGTCGGGGCGCAGTGGCGAACCGTATTTGGCCACCGTTTGCCGCCAGGCCAGGGCCAGCACTTGTTCGAGGATCGCTTCGGCGAGCCAGGTCAGGTAATCGCTGACTTTCATCAGCGGCAGGCTGCCGGCGATTTCCGAAGCGGCGACCCGCAGGCGATGCGCCAACTTGAAATGACGCAGGGCTTCCATTTGCTGTTCGAGGTCGTCTTCGGGAATGCGCGTCAAACGCTCGCGCAATTCGGCGGCCAGTTCCGGCGCCAAGGGTGGCTTGAACAATCGGCCTTCGTTGAGCAACTCGTCGAGCAACAGCGGGAAGCGGGTGATCTGCTCGGCGATCCACGGGCTTGCGGCGCACAAGGTCAGCAAGCGTCGCAACGCACCGGGGTTCTCGGTCAGCAGCACCAGATACGCGGAGCGGCGCGCTACGGCCTCTACCAGTGGCAGCACCCGCTCCAACACCAGATCCGGGTTGGCGTGCTCCACAGCCTGTGCAAGCAAGCGTGGAATAAAGGCATCGAGACGCTCGCGCCCCAGTCGCTGCATGGCTCGCAATTGCGGACTGCCGCGCAGACTGGCCAACGCCTTAAGCGCCTTCGGAGCATCGGCGAAACCGCCCTCTTCCAGCTGACGGCAAGCGGCCTCTTCATCCTGGGCTTCTTCCCACAACGGCAACCATTCTCCGCCAACCACCACTTCGCTTTCGGCGCCTTCCTCCTCGTCGGGATCGGCGATCACCTGAGCGAAGTGCCAGGCCACGCGACCACGCCAGAACATCAGTTGTTCGTGGAAGGCTTCCCAGTCGGGGAAACCGAGCATGAACGCGATACGCGCCTGATCCTGGGCAACGTCCGGCAGCATTTGGGTCTGGCGGTCGGCGATCGCCTGAATCGCGTGTTCGGTGTAACGCAGGAATTCATAGCCTTCGCGCAGCTCGCTGATGACCGCCGGCGGCAGATAGCCCTGACCTTCCAGCGTGCTCAGGACTTTTAATAGAGGACGCTGCTGCAGACTCAAGTCGCGGCCGCCGTGAATCAGCTGGAACGCCTGGGCGATGAACTCCACTTCACGGATGCCGCCGGAACCCAGCTTGATGTTGTCGGCCATGCCTTTGCGCCGCACCTCCTGCTGGATCAGCTGCTTCATGGTGCGCAACGCTTCGATGGCCGAGAAGTCCAGGTAACGACGATAAACGAAGGGTCGCAGCATCTCTTGCAGTTGCGCGCCGGCCACCTGGTCGCCGGCCACCACCCGCGACTTGATCATCGCGTAGCGCTCCCAGTCGCGCCCCTGGTCCTGGTAATACTGCTCCAGCGCGTTGAAGCTCAGCACCAACGCACCCGACGAGCCATAGGGACGCAAACGCATGTCGACGCGGAAGACAAAACCGTCGACGGTCATCGGGTCCAGCGCCTTGATCAGACGCTGGCCGAGACGGATGAAGAATTCCTGGTTATCCAGTGGACGCTTTACGCCAACGGTTTCGCCGCCCTCAGGGTAGGCAAAAATCAAATCGATGTCCGACGACAGATTCAGCTCCACCGCACCGAGCTTGCCCATGCCGAGGACAACCATCTGCTGCGGTTCGCCGCTGCGCCGGCCGGTCGGCACGCCGAACTGCTGACAATGACGTGAGTACAACCATTGATAGGCCTGATCGATGCTCGCGTCAGCCATATCCGACAGGTCGCGGCAGGTCTGCACGAGGTCGGCCTGACGGGTCAGATCGCGCCAGATGATCCGCACTTGATGGCGCGCACGCTGGCGCCGCAACGCACGGCCGAGCTGGTCATCGGTCTCGGCGATGCCCGCGGCGGCGGCAATCTGTGCGCACAATTCGCCGGGGGCAAAACTGCGATCCAGTTCGCCAGACTGAACCAGCATCAGCAGCATCAAGGGATCGCGCACGCTCTGCTCAGTGACGAAGTCACTGGCGGCCGTCACTCGGGCAAATTGCGCCCAGCGCTCCGGCGTCCAGGCGGACAATCCATGGTCATCATCGAGCGCGGCGACGGCAGCGCGAAACGACTGTTCGGCACGGGTGACAAACGGCAGGAGAATGCCGGGCAGTTCGGCAAGCGAAGGGAGGCTCATGGTCTATCCTTGATCGGCGTGCATCGGGCTGCATGTAGTGGATTTCGAAAACCCACTACCTGAAGGAGTGTCGAACAAAAGTTAGAAATAGCTGAAATTTCTATTATTTTGGCAGCCAGCATCAAGCTTTCACCTATTCGAGTTGGAAAAAGACCAACCTTAACGATTATTCTCACAACGCAGCCGGGGGCCACAAGCCGCTCATCTGTAGTTTTACTACTCGTATATACATTACCAAGGCTGAAATGCCGGAAGATTTGTAGTAAAACTACACGCCGCCGGAACAACCTGTCGGCAATCCAAGAATTCAAAACGTCTGCCCACAAGGCCAGTCGCTAACTCAGGCAACCGATTCTGGTAGCCTTTCCGCCCTGGAGCAAGCCATGCAAGACCTCGATCCCGTCGAAACCCAGGAATGGC
Organism: Pseudomonas sp. P1.8; assembly: GCF_001269805.1. NCBI lineage: Bacteria > Pseudomonadati > Pseudomonadota > Gammaproteobacteria > Pseudomonadales > Pseudomonadaceae > Pseudomonas > Pseudomonas sp. P1.8. Next base: position 71,735 of record NZ_LHVM01000004.1, on the reverse strand, counting down.
TGGACGCCCTGGAATCGGTTCTCGACAAAGAAGGCGAAGACCGTGCTCACTATCTGATGACCCGTATGGGTGAACTCGCGACCCGCAGCGGTTCGCAGTTGCCTTACGCCATCACCACGCCTTACCGCAACACCATCCCGGTAACCCACGAAGCACGCATGCCTGGCGACCTGTTCATGGAACGCCGCATTCGCTCGCTGGTACGCTGGAATGCGATGGCCATGGTAATGCGTACGAACCTGAAAGATTCCGACCTCGGCGGTCACATCTCCAGCTTCGCTTCCAGTGCGACCCTGTATGACATCGGCTTCAACTATTTCTTCCAGGCCCCGACCGACGAACACGGCGGTGACCTGATCTACTTCCAGGGCCACACCTCGCCAGGCGTTTACGCCCGCGCATTCATGGAAGGCCGCATCACCGAAGACCAGATGAACAACTTCCGCCAGGAAGTAGACGGTCAAGGCCTGTCGTCCTATCCGCACCCTTGGCTGATGCCTGACTTCTGGCAGTTCCCGACCGTATCGATGGGTCTGGGCCCGATCCAGGCGATCTACCAGGCACGCTTCATGAAGTACCTGGAACACCGCGGTTTCATCCAGCCGGGCAAACAGAAAGTCTGGTGCTTCCTGGGCGACGGCGAGTGCGACGAGCCGGAATCCCTGGGTGCGATCTCCCTGGCCGGCCGCGAGAAGCTGGACAACCTGATCTTCGTCATCAACTGCAACCTGCAGCGCCTCGACGGCCCGGTTCGCGGCAACGGCAAGATCATCCAGGAACTCGAAGGCGTGTTCCGCGGCGCTCAGTGGAACGTGACCAAAGTCATCTGGGGCCGTTTCTGGGACCCACTGCTTGCCAAGGACGTCGACGGCATCCTGCAACGTCGCATGGACGAAGTCATCGACGGCGAGTACCAGAACTACAAAGCCAAAGACGGCGCGTTCGTACGTGAACACTTCTTCAACACGCCTGAACTCAAGGCCATGGTTGAAGACCTGTCCGACGACGAGATCTGGAAACTCAACCGTGGTGGCCACGACCCGTACAAGGTCTATGCGGCGTACCACGAAGCGGTCAACCACAAAGAACAACCGACCGTCATCCTGGCCAAGACCATCAAAGGTTATGGCACCGGTGCCGGCGAAGCGAAAAACACTGCGCACAACACCAAGAAGGTCGATGTCGAAAGCCTGAAGTTGTTCCGCGATCGTTTCGACATCCCGGTCAAAGACGACGAACTCGAAAATCTGCCGTTCTTCAAACCGGAAGAAGGCAGCGCCGAAGCCCGTTACCTGAGCGAGCGCCGTTCCGCACTGGGCGGTTTCGTGCCACAGCGCCGCGCGCAAAGCTTCAACATTCCGACCCCGCCACTGGACACCCTCAAGGCGATCCTGGACGGCTCGGGCGACCGTGAAATCTCCACCACCATGGCGTTTGTGCGCATCCTCGCGCAACTGGTCAAGGACAAGGAAATCGGTCCGCGCATCGTTCCGATCATCCCGGACGAAGCCCGTACCTTCGGTATGGAAGGCATGTTCCGTCAGTTGGGCATCTACTCGTCCGTCGGTCAGCTCTACGAGCCAGTCGATAAAGACCAGGTGATGTTCTACAAGGAAGACCAGAAGGGCCAGATCCTCGAAGAAGGCATCAACGAAGCGGGCGCCATGAGCTCCTTCATCGCCGCCGGTACTTCGTACTCCAGCCACAACCAGCCGATGCTGCCGTTCTACATCTTCTACTCGATGTTCGGTTTCCAGCGTATCGGCGACCTGGCCTGGGCCGCTGGCGACAGCCGTACCCGTGGTTTCCTGATCGGCGGCACCGCCGGCCGTACCACCCTGAACGGTGAAGGCCTGCAACACGAAGACGGTCACAGCCACCTGCTGGCCTCGACCATCCCGAACTGCCGCACCTACGATCCAACCTACGGCTACGAGCTGGCGGTGATCATTCAGGACGGCATGAAGAAGATGACCGAAGAGCAACAGGACGTCTTCTACTACATCACCGTGATGAACGAGTCCTACCAGCAGCCAGCCATGCCGGCCGGTGCCGAAGAAGGCATCAAGAAAGGCATGTACCTGCTCGAGGAAGACAACCGCGAAGCGGCGCACCACGTTCAGCTGATGGGCTCCGGCACCATCCTGCGTGAAGTCCGTGAAGCAGCGAAGATCCTGCGTGAAGAGTTCAACGTTGGTGCTGACGTGTGGAGCGTTACCAGCTTCAACGAACTGCGTCGCGACGGCCTGGCCGTTGAGCGCACCAACCGTCTGCACCCGGGCCAGAAGCCTAAACTGAGCTACGTCGAAGAGTGCCTGAACGGCCGTAAAGGTCCGGTCATCGCGTCTACCGACTACATGAAACTGTTCGCCGAGCAGATCCGTCAGTGGGTACCGGTCAAGGAATTCAAAGTCCTGGGCACCGACGGTTTCGGCCGCAGCGACAGCCGCAAGAAACTGCGTCATTTCTTCGAAGTCGACCGTCATTTCGTGGTGTTGGCAGCCCTGGAAGCATTGGCTGACCGTGGTGACATCGAACCCAAGGTTGTGGCTGAAGCCATCACCAAGTTCGGTATCAACCCGGAAAAACGCAACCCACTGGACTGCTGAGGAGAGATTCTGTGAGCGAACTCATTCGCGTACCTGACATCGGCAGCGGTGAAGGTGAAGTAATTGAACTGTTTGTGAAGGTCGGCGACCGTATCGAAGCCGACCAGAGCATCCTGACGCTTGAATCGGACAAGGCGAGCATGGAAGTGCCTGCGCCGAAGGCCGGTATCATCAAGAGCCTGAAAGTGAAGCTGGGCGATCGCCTGAAAGAAGGCGACGAGCTGCTTGAGCTGGAAGTCGAAGGTGCCGCTGCTGCGGCCCCTGCGGCTGCCCCAGCGGCCAAGGCTGAAGCCCAACCGGCTGCTGCGCCTGCCGCCGCTGCTCCTGCTGCTGCTGCGCCGGCTGCCGCCAGCGTTCAGCAAGTGCACGTGCCGGACATCGGTTCGTCGGGCAAGGCCCAGATCATCGAGATCCAGGTCAAGGTCGGCGACACTGTCGCGGCTGATCAGTCGCTGATCACCCTGGAGTCCGACAAGGCGAGCATGGAAATCCCGTCGCCCGCCGCTGGCGTGGTCAAGGCCATCAACGTCAAGCTCAACGACGAAGTCGGCACCGGCGACCTGATTCTGGACCTGGAAGTTGCGGGTGCTGCGGCACCGACTGCTGCTCCGGCCCAGGCTGCCGCTCCAGCTGCCGCCGCTGCGCCTGCTCCTGCAGCAGCTCCGGCTGCTCCGGTGGCTGACAGCGTTCAGGACATCCACGTGCCGGACATCGGTTCGGCGGGTAAGGCCAAGATCATCGAAGTACTGGTCAAGGCTGGCGACACCGTTGCCGCCGACCAGTCGCTGATCACCCTGGAATCCGACAAGGCGAGCATGGAAATCCCATCGCCAGCCGCTGGCGTGGTGGAAAGTGTTTCCATCAAGCTCGATGACGAAGTCGGTACCGGCGACCTGATCCTCAAGCTGAAAGTCAAAGGCGCTGCGCCGGCTGCTGCTCCGGCACCTGCCGCTGCCGCTCCAAGCGCACCGACTCCAGCCGCGGCTGCTCCGGCCGCCGCTGCACCTGCTGCCCCGGTCGCCGCGCCAGCCAAGCCTGGTGCAAAAGTTCACGCCGGCCCTGCCGTGCGTCAACTGGCCCGTGAATTCGGCGTCGAGCTGAGTGCCGTTGGCGCCAGCGGTCCGCACGGTCGCATCCTGAAGGAAGACGTGCAGGTCTACGTCAAAGCCATGATGCAGAAGGCCAAGGAAGCACCAGCCGCTGCTGCTGGCGCAACCGGTGGCGCGGGCATCCCGCCGATTCCGGTCGTAGACTTCAGCCGCTTCGGTGAAATCGAAGAAGTGCCGATGACCCGCCTGATGCAGGTCGGCGCCGCCAACCTGCACCGCAGCTGGCTGAACGTGCCGCACGTGACACAATTCGACTCGGCGGATATCACCGAACTCGAAGCGTTCCGTGTTGCCCAGAAAGCCGTTGCAGAGAAGGCCGGCGTCAAGCTGACCATCCTGCCGTTGCTGCTCAAGACCTGTGCGCACCTGCTCAAGGAACTGCCGGACTTCAACAGTTCGCTGGCGCCAAGCGGCAAAGCGATCATCCGCAAGAAATACGTGAACATCGGCTTCGCCGTCGACACCCCGGATGGCCTGCTGGTACCAGTCATCAAGAACGTCGATCAGAAGAGCCTGCTGCAACTGGCCGCCGAAGCTGCTTCCCTGGCTGAAAAAGCCCGGACCAAGAAGCTCTCCTCCGACGAGATGCAAGGTGCTTGCTTCACCATTTCCAGCCTCGGCCACATTGGCGGCACCGGCTTCACGCCGATCGTCAACGCGCCGGAAGTGGCGATCCTCGGTGTTTCCAAGGCAACCATCCAGCCAGTCTGGGACGGCAAAGCCTTCCAGCCGAAACTGATGCTGCCGCTGTCGCTGTCCTACGATCACCGTGTGATCAACGGCGCCGCTGCTGCACGCTTCACCAAGCGCCTGAGCGATCTGCTGGGCGATATCCGCACCATGCTTCTGTAATACCGAGCGGCCCTCCTTCACAGGAGGGCCGCTCGCATTTCAAGTTTCCGAGCGCCACGCTCGTACCTCAACCCTGCCAATTTGGCGGGGCTTTTTTTGCCTGAAATTTAACGATTAAAAGTATGTTCCTACATTTGTGGCTGATATGGGCTACAAGTCGAATCCATTTCGACCAGGTATTTTTTCATGTCCAATAAGTAATCCTAGTTTCAAAGTTATTGAACACCCAAAAACACCTTTTATTTATTTCGTTGAAATCGAATGGACGCGAACATGCTAAAACCCACCGTCGGCCCAATTCTTGGCCACATAACTACTGACGAGGCACGAGTTTTTCTGCGTGGCAAGTTACATGAAAGTGCATTGACGTTTGCAGGCATTCGTTACCGCGTACGCGGCGAGGAGAGATGGTCAAAAGGGATATTCGCCAAACTTGATGCGACGCGAGATATGTCTGATGTCATTGTAATCCGCGGTCTTGGTCACGATACCGACTATGAGTATCAAGCCGGCTGGTTCAACACCACGAATGTCGAGCACACAGTAAAATCGGTGCACGAATTGCCGCTGCAATGGCCGCAGGAACTTTATCGCCTGCGCACCCGGTCTGGCTCGGCCGGCACACCTCGAGCCTATTTCGTCGGCTCATGTCGTTACTTGCGTATGACCGCCGGCATCCCCTCGGCGCCACATCTGGGCGACCGGATATTTGCCTCGATTACACGAATGGCACAGCAAGCCGAGCCGCCGGTCAGCGCGATGTTGATGACTGGCGATCAGATCTATGTCGATGACTTGAATTTTTTCGCGCCCGACCGAGAGTTTCAGCAAATCCTGGCAAAATACCGTGCAGCTTTCTCCCAGCCGAATATCTCCCGATTAATGGCCAATGTATCGACTTACATGATCCTCGACGATCATGAAATCGAAGACAACTGGCCGAAAAATAAAAGGCCAAGCGATAACATTCTATATACAAACGCCATCACCGCTTACGAGTTATATCAAGCCAGTCACAGCCCGGCATTTGAAATACTTCACGATGGCCGAATCAGCCGAAATCCGAAGCACTATTGGTACCAATTCACCGATGGCGATATCGAATGGTTCGTCACCGATAGTCGTTCCCGACGTAATCTGTCCGCCGGTGATCGACGCATCCTTGATGTGGAGCAGGAAAATGCCTTGTGCCAATGGCTGATCAGCAGCCCTGCTCGGGTCAAGATGATAGTAACCAGCGTGATGTTCTTTCCTGACGCCAAACAAGATGGAGATGACGCCTGGGCCGGCTTTCCCGGACAACGGCTGCGGTTGCTTGAAACCATTCGTTCGCACCGGCTGAAAAATGTCATTTTCGTTTCCGGTGACGTCCACGGCTCCCTGACCAGTCGACTGACCCACAGCGAAGACCCGGACTTCGAGGTACACACCATCGTGTCGTCGCCATTGTGCAACTCCAGACTGCTGCCCCACGCCCGTCGATCCAGCTTTATCCTCGACCAACCGCTGGTACGGAACGACGCAGGCGAATATCGGCAAGAATTGACGGGCAAAGTCATCAGTCAGGATAACTTCGCACACCTGGTCATCGATGCAGAACGCATTCAGGTCAATTACCACGATCAGGAGGGCAAATTACTGCAATCGACAGACATTGATTTGCGTTAATGGCAAAAAATCGCAGCTTTCGATACGGCGCCAAGGCTTCGACCTGATCAATAGCAATACTTTTGCCGCAAACTGCAGAAATCTTTTCGCCTGCCGACATATTCTTATAGCACTTGGCCTCCATCACTCTTGTCAGTCGGTGCTGCAATGATGCAACCTTGCCGCTGGCAACAGTAAAGAGGGCGAGAGCCCGGCGCGTTCAGCAATTTCGAAGCGAGTTTCCCTCCATGAAAAGCCAACCCGATGCCGCCAGCCGTATGGTGGCCGAGGTAGTGACGCAGTTGCCTGTGCCCTCGCGGCTCGGCATGCTGCGTTTCGAACGGCTTAATGAACCGAGCTGGGCGCTGCTGTTTCTCGACCCCAATTGCGAGCGCCAGTTCGGTCTGCCGGCCATGGAGCTTTGTGCGCTGGTCGGCTCGCCCTACGCCAGCCTGATGGAACCCGAAGCACGCTATCAGTTACATGACGCGGTCCAGCATCAACTGAGCGAAGGCACGCATTATCTGATCCGCTACACCCTGCACACCGCCTCCGGCTCCCTGAACTTGCTGGAAATGGGCGAAGCCTTTAAACAACACAATCGACATTTGTTGCGTGGCTACCTGCTGGTCATCGACGGGGTGTTCGAAGATTCCCCCCTGCAACCTGCCCTGGACCTTGAAACCCAGAACTCGCGCCTGCAAATCGCCCTTGAGCTCAATCAACGGACGCAACAGGAGCAACTGCTGCACCTGGATCGTGCGCGCGCCCAGCAGGATCTCATCCTGTTGCTGACCCGCCAACGCTATACCAGTAACAAATCCCTGCAAGAAGCCGCCGAACTGATCACCCGCAGCGCCTGTGACATCTACGAAATCGATTGCGCCAGCCTGTGGCACCTCGAAGGCTCGCAGCTGGTGCCGATCTCGGCCTATCACCGCACGACTCAGGAATATGTGCTGCCGGAGTCGATCGATATCAGCGTGTTCCCCGACTACCTAGACGCCTTGCACACCGGTCGCGCCATCGACGCGCACAACGCCATGCGCGACCCGCGCACCCGGGAAATGGCCGAACGCCTGCGCCCGCGCGACGTCAATGCGATGCTCGACGCCAGTATTCGCGTCGACGGCCAAGTGGTGGGCGTGCTGTGCCTGGAACAGACCGGTGCGACCCGCGCCTGGCAGTCCGATGAAATCGCCTTTGCCGGCGAACTGGCGGATCAGTTTGCCCAGGTCATCAGCAACCACAATCGACGCACCGCGACCAGCGCCTTGCACCTGTTCCAGCGAGCGGTCGAGCAAAGCGCCAACGCCTTTCTGCTGGTCAATTGCGATGGCGTTGTCGAGTACGTCAACCCGAGCTTCACCGCGATCACCCAGTACAGCACCGAAGAAGTCCACGGTCAGCGGCTGTCAGAACTACCGGCCCTGGAAAATCTCAGTGAATTGCTGTTCGATGCGCCTTCAGCGCTGGCCAAGAGCAACAGCTGGCAAGGCGAATTCAAAAGCCGCCGCAAGAACCTCGAACCCTACTGGGGCCAGTTGTCGATCTCCAAGGTCTACGGCGACAACCGCGAACTGACCCATTACATCGGCATCTACGAAGACATCACGCAAACCAAGCTCGCTCAGCAACGCATCGAGCGCCTGGCCTACACCGATAACCTGACCAACCTCGGCAATCGTCCGGCGTTTATCCGCAACCTCGATGAACGCTTTGCCCGGGACAGCGATGCGCCGATCAGCCTGTTGCTGGTGGACATCGACAACTTCAAGCGGATCAACGACAGCCTCGGCCACCAGACCGGCGACAAACTGCTGATCAGCCTGGCCCGACGCCTGCGCAACAGCTTGATCCCCAGCGGCAGCCTGGCGCGCTTTGCCAGTAACGAATTCGCCGTATTGCTCGATAACAGCGATCTTTCAGTGGGCCAGCAAGTGGCCAACCAATTGCTGGCGACCCTCGACAAGCCGATGTTCGTCGACAACCAGTTGATCAGCGTCACCGGCTCCGTCGGCCTGGCCTGCGCCCCGCTGCACGGGCGCGACCCGCAAACATTGATGCGCAATGCCGGCTTGGCGTTGCATAAAGCCAAGGCCAACGGCAAACATCAGGTGCAGGTGTTCACCGAAGCGTTGAACGCCGAGGCGAGCTACAAGTTGTTCGTCGAAAACAATCTGCGCCGCGCTCTGACCCAAAACGAACTCGACGTGTTTTACCAACCCAAGCTGTGCCTGCGCAGCGGTCGCCTGTTGGGGATGGAAGCGCTGCTGCGCTGGGACCATCCGGAAAAAGGCATGATCCGCCCGGACCAGTTCATCAGCGTGGCCGAAGAAACCGGCCTGATCATTCCGATCGGCAAATGGATCGCCCGTCAGGCCTGCCGCATGAGCAAAGCCCTGGCCGCTGCCGGCCTGGGCAACTTGCAGGTGGCAATCAACCTGTCGCCCAAGCAGTTCTCCGACCCGGATCTGGTGGCATCTATCGCCAACATCCTCAAGGAAGAAGCCCTGCCCGCTCACCTGCTGGAGTTGGAGCTGACCGAAGGCCTGCTGCTGGAGGCCACCGAAGACACGCACTTGCAGCTCGATCAGTTGAAGCGCCTGGGCCTGACGCTGGCCATGGACGACTTTGGCACCGGTTACTCGTCGCTCAGCTACTTGAAAAAATTCCCCATCGACATCATCAAGATTGATAGAAGCTTCATCCACGAAATCCCGGACAACCAGGACGACATGGAAATCACCTCCGCGGTGATCGCCATGGCCCACAACCTGAAGCTCAAGGTCGTGGCTGAAGGCGTCGAAACTGCTGAACAGTTGTCGTTCCTGCGCCGTCACCGCTGCGACGTCGGCCAGGGTTATCTGTTCGACCGTCCGATCCCGGGCAATGAGCTGATCGAAAAGCTCAAACGCTATCCGCGCGGCCCAATCGCCTGACAGCGATCCAACTCTCGGGCAAACTGCTTGTCTGTCTAATTATCCTGACTGAGAGGACTGATCATGGTTCTGCGCTCGGAAATTCTGGTGAACAAAAACGTGCTCCCTACTAAAGAACAAGCTCTGCCCGGCCGTGAATCCCCAATCAAGGTGCCGGAAGAACACTTCGTCAACAAAAACCCTCTACTGGGCCCGTTCCCGGGCAACGTCGAATTCGCCATCTTCGGCCTGGGTTGTTTCTGGGGCGCGGAACGTCGTTTCTGGCAGCGTGAAGGCGTGTACAGCAGCGCCGTGGGTTACGCAGGCGGCTACACGCCGAACCCGACCTATGAAGAAGTCTGCTCAGGCCTGACCGGCCACAGCGAAGTGGTGCTGGTGGTCTACGAGCCAGAGAAAGTCAGCTACGAAGAGCTGCTGAAGATGTTCTGGGAACTGCACAACCCGACCCAGGGCATGCGCCAGGGCAACGACATTGGCACCCAGTACCGTTCGGTGATCTACGCCACCAAACCGGAGCAGCTGGAAGCCGCGCTGAAGAGCAAAGAGGCGTTCCAGGTCGAACTGACCAAAGCCGGCCTGGGTGAAATCAGCACTGAAATCGACGAAGCCCCGACCTTCTACTACGCCGAGGCGTATCACCAGCAGTACCTGGCGAAGAATCCGGAAGGCTATTGCGGGATTGGCGGTACTGGCGTGACCTGCCCGATCTGACACAGATCACTCGTAGGAGCCGGCTTGCTGGCGAAAGCGGTAGTCGGTCCAGCAGAGATCTCTGGGCCGCTATCGCCAGCAAGCCGGCTCCTACAGGGCCGAGCATTACTCGGCAATCAACCAATCCATCTTCCAGCCACCCTGGGTCTGCCCAAGCTTCTCGGACAACCACGGCAGCAGCTCGCGCAATTCCTCCTCCAGCCCCCACGGCGGATTGGCAATCGCCAGGCCGGAGCCGTTAAGGCTGTTCGGCGTATCCAGCGGATGTACCAGCAACTCCACACGCAACAACTTCGGCGCACCGGTACCCGCCAAATCCTGATAGAACCGACGCAAGGCGCGTTGATCCTTCACCGGGTACCAGATCGCCGCCACCGTCTGGCGCATCCGGCCAATTGCCTCTTTCAGCGACGCGGCACAACGCTGCATCTCGTCGAGCTTCTCGAATGGCGGATCGATCAACATCACCGCCCGCTTCTCCGGCACTGGCAGCAAGGCACGCGGCACATGCCAACCTTCGCCCAGGTGCACCTTGACCCGACGATCACCGGCCATGTTGTCCTTGAGCAGCACGCCGTCTTCCGGGTGCTTCTCGTTGAGCAACACGCGGTCCTGCGCACGGGTCAGACGCCGCGCCAGCTCCGGCGAACCCGGGTAATAGCGCAACTGGCCATCCGGGTTCATCTCGTGCAGCACCTGCATGTAATCAGCGGTCAGGATCGGCAGATCCGGCTGGTCCCACAACCGCGCGATGCCTTCCAGGTACTCACCGGTACGGTTGGCCTGATCGCCCTGAAGGTCATAAAGACCAATACCGGCGTGGGTATCGAGATAGGCAAACGGCTGCTCCTTGCGCGACATCAGGGCGATGAGGCGGGTCAAGGTCAGGTGTTTGAACACATCGGCATGATTGCCGGCATGGAAGGCGTGGCGATAATTCATGGTTGCTCCTGCGAAGGCCGGGGAGTTTACCTTTTACCGGCCGGCAAGTCAGGGGTTGGCGGTCAAACGGAAAAACGCTACATCCACAAACGAACAATCCCTCGAAAAATAGAACTTAACCTACATTTTGCAGCCCATGTCCTGCCTGAACATTGGAAGAAAGCACTTCACTGACAATCCAATGGATGGAGATTCCATGACCATGCGCTATGCAAAAATATTACTCACCCTGGCACTCGCCACCTTCGCCTTATTGGTCACTTTCAACAACGTCACCGATTACGCCTCGAACTTCGCATTCGTGCAGCATGTGTTGAGTATGGACACTACCTTTCCCTCCAACACCGCCGGATATCGGGCCATTACCACCCCGTGGGCGTGGCATGCGGCCTACTGGCTGATCATTGGGGGCGAAGCAATGACCTGCACGTTTCTGGCTTGGGGCAGCTTGAACCTGTGGCGCGCACGCCGTGCCACCGGTCCTGTATTCACTCAGGCCAAACGCCAGGCGATCATCGGTTGCAGCCTGGGTTTTCTGGTCTGGTTCTTTGGTTTCATGGTAATCGGTGGCGAATGGTTTCTGATGTGGCAATCACAACACTGGAATGGCCAGGAGCCAGCCTTCCGGTTCTGCATCACGATACTTGGGGTGCTGTTGCTTCTGAACCAGCCAGACGCCGACTTGCCGACATAACGTCGCGCATTCAAGGCAAAAAAAACGGCCCGCTCTTATAAGGAGACGGGCCGTTTCTTGTTCTGCGAGAGATCAGAGCGTTAGCTCACCCTCATCACTTGTTCAGGCGGTAATCTTTCTCGGCAGCATCAAAACGCTGCAGCATGCCGGCAGTCGGCGTGCCCAGTTTGCTGACGATGTAGATCGCCAGGCTGGCGAAAATGAAACCAGGGATGATTTCGTACAGACCCAGCAGTTCGAAGTGTTTCCACACGATCACGGTGATCGCGCCGACCAGGATGCCGGCCAGTGCGCCGTTGCGGGTCATGTCTTTCCAGATCACGGAGATCAGCACGACCGGACCGAACGCGGCACCGAAGCCAGCCCAGGCGTAGCTCACCAGGCCCAGTACACGGTTTTCCGGGTTGGCCGCCAGGGCGATGGCAACCAGGGCCACCAGCAGCACCATGGCACGACCAACCCAGACCAGCTCCACCTGGGAAGCGGTTTTACGCAGGAAGGTCTTGTAGAAGTCTTCGGTCAGGGCGCTCGAGCACACCAGCAACTGGCAGCTCAGGGTACTCATCACTGCAGCCAGAATGGCCGACAACAGAACACCGGCAATCCATGGGTTGAACAGGATTTTCGCCAGCTCGATGAACACACGCTCGTGGTTTTCGGTCACAGGACCTGCCACTTCCGGGTGCGCCGAGAAGTAAGCGATGCCGAAGAAACCTACAGCGACGGTGCCGCCCAGGCACAGGATCATCCAGGTCATGGAAATGCGACGGGCGTTGGCGATCGATTTAACAGAATCGGCAGCCATGAATCGCGCCAGGATGTGCGGTTGGCCGAAGTAGCCCAGACCCCAGCCCATCAGCGAAATGATGCCGATGAAGGTGGTGTTTTTCAGCATGTCGAAGTTGCCTGGATCTTGCGCTTCGATGGCCAGGAACGTGGTGTCGACGCCACCGGTCGCCAGCAGCACGATGATCGGCGTGAGCAGCAGGGCAAAGATCATCAATGTGGCTTGTACGGTGTCGGTCCAGCTCACTGCCAGGAAACCGCCTACGAAGGTGTAGGCAATCGTTGCCGCAGCACCGGCCCACAGCGCGGTCTCGTAGGACATACCGAAGGTGCTCTCGAACAGACGGGCGCCAGCCACAATGCCGGAAGCACAGTAGATGGTGAAGAACACCAGGATCACCACGGCGGAGATGATCCGCAGCAGGCCGCTTTTGTCTTCGAAACGGCTGGAGAAGTAGTCCGGCAGGGTCAGGGCATCGCCGTTGTGCTCGGTCTGCACGCGCAGACGGCCGGCAACGAACAGCCAGTTCAGGTACGCACCGACGATCAGGCCGATGGCGATCCAGCTCTCGGACAGGCCAGACATGTAGATGGCGCCCGGCAGGCCCATCAACAGCCAGCCGCTCATGTCGGAAGCACCGGCAGACAGCGCAGTCACGACGCTGCCCAGGCTACGGCCGCCCAGAATGTAATCGGAAAGGTTGTTGGTGGAGCGATAGGCCATGAAGCCGATCAGCACCATTGCTGCGATGTAGATCACAAACGTGATCAGGGTTGGATTGCTTACGCTCATTGAGTTACGCCCTGGCTTTGTTTTTATGTAGCGGCGGCTGGTGAACCGCTCGCAAACGGTGACGTTTGACAGACGATCCGGGATGCCGCGCATTTATGACCGATGTTTCCCCAGGAAAGCCATCAGCCGGAGCACCTGCATTCGTTGCCGGTTGCACCTTGGGCGCGAATGCTATTCAACAAAGCAAATAAGGTGCAACCAGTTTCGCGAGAATAAGTTGCACCTAGTCGGAAATAAACTTCAAACCCTTGTTTTTGCTCCTTTTAGGAGCAAGAACCGTGACCAACCAAGCTAAAAAGCACCAAGCAGATGCAGCACCGACGTACCAGAATTTATTTCCTGACGAGCTGCTTATTATTCCGACAAAAAAAGGGTTGCACCAGGTTGCACCTCGCCAGTTGCACGGCTAATCTTGCCGCCAGCTGATGCCACGCAGTCGTGGCAAACATGAGGATAAAAACATGGCTACCACCACCCTTGGGGTCAAACTTGACGACCCAACCCGCGAACGCCTCAAGGCCGCCGCGACCTCGATTGATCGCACGCCACACTGGCTGATCAAGCAGGCAATCTTCAATTACCTGGAAAAACTCGAGGGTGGTGCAACCCTGTCCGAGCTGAACGGTTTGACCAAGGATTCCGACGATTCCGTCGACGCGCCTCTGGATCATGCCCACCAGTGCTTCCTCGAATTCGCCGAAAGCATCCTGCCGCAATCGGTCCTGCGCGCATCGATCACCGCCGCCTACCGTCGCCCTGAGCCGGAAGTGGTACCGATGCTGATCGAGCAGGCGCGCCTGCCGGCACCGATGGCCGAAGCGACCAACAAACTCGCGGCCTCGATTGCCGAAAAACTGCGCAACCAGAAGAGCGCTGGCGGCCGTGCCGGCATCGTTCAAGGCCTGCTGCAGGAGTTTTCTCTGTCGTCCCAGGAAGGCGTGGCGCTGATGTGCCTGGCCGAAGCGCTGCTGCGCATCCCGGACAAAGGCACTCGCGACGCACTGATCCGCGACAAGATCAGCACCGGTAACTGGCATCCGCACTTGGGCAACAGCCCGTCGCTGTTCGTCAACGCCGCGACCTGGGGCCTGCTGCTGACCGGCAAGTTGGTGTCCACGCACAACGAAGCAGGCCTGACGTCCTCCCTGAGCCGCATCATCGGCAAGAGCGGCGAGCCGATGATCCGCAAGGGCGTCGACATGGCCATGCGCCTGATGGGCGAACAATTCGTGACCGGTGAAACCATCGCCGAAGCGTTGGCCAACGCCAGCAAGTTCGAAGCCAAGGGCTTCCGCTATTCCTACGACATGCTGGGTGAAGCCGCACTCACCGAGCACGACGCCCAGAAGTACCTGGCTTCGTACGAACAAGCCATTCACTCGATCGGCAAAGCGTCCCACGGCCGTGGGATTTATGAAGGCCCGGGCATCTCCATCAAACTGTCCGCCCTGCACCCGCGCTACAGTCGCGCCCAGTACGAGCGCGTGATGGACGAGCTGTACCCGCGCCTGTTGTCGCTGACCCTGCTGGCCAAGCAATACGACATCGGCCTGAACATTGACGCCGAAGAAGCCGACCGCCTCGAGCTGTCGCTGGATCTGCTCGAGCGCCTGTGCTTCGAGCCGCAACTGACTGGCTGGAACGGCATCGGTTTCGTCATCCAGGCTTATCAGAAGCGTTGCCCGTACGTAATCGACTACGTGATCGACCTGGCTCGCCGCAGCCGTCATCGCCTGATGATCCGCCTGGTGAAAGGCGCGTACTGGGACAGCGAAATCAAGCGCGCCCAGGTCGAAGGCCTGGAAGGCTACCCGGTCTACACCCGCAAGGTGTACACCGACGTTTCCTACATCGCTTGCGCACGCAAACTGCTGTCGGTGCCGGAAGTCATCTACCCGCAGTTCGCCACGCACAACGCCCACACTCTGTCGGCCATTTACCACATCGCCGGCCAGAACTATTACCCGGGCCAGTACGAGTTCCAATGCCTGCACGGCATGGGTGAACCGCTGTACGAACAGGTTGTAGGCAAGGTTTCCGAAGGCAAGCTGAACCGTCCGTGCCGCGTCTACGCTCCAGTCGGCACCCACGAAACCCTGCTGGCGTATCTGGTACGTCGCCTGCTGGAAAATGGCGCGAACACCTCGTTCGTCAACCGCATTGCCGACCAGTCGATTTCCATCCAGGAACTGGTAGCCGATCCGGTAGCCAGCATCGAGCAAATGGCAACCGTCGAGGGTGGTTTTGGCCTACCGCACCCACGCATTCCGCTGCCGCGTGACCTGTATGGTTCGGAACGCGCCAACTCCAGCGGCATCGACATGGCCAACGAACATCGTTTGGCGTCCCTGTCCTGCGCCCTGCTCGCCACCGCGCACAACCATTGGAAAGCCGCGCCGATGCTCGGCTGCGCTTCCAGCAGCGAAGCGCCGGCACCGGTCTTGAACCCATCCGATCTGCGTGACGTGGTCGGCCATGTGCAGGAAGCGACCGTCGAAGACGTCGACAACGCGATCCAGTGCGCCCTGAACGCTGCACCGATCTGGCAGGCCACCCCGCCAGCCGAACGCGCCGCGATCCTGGAACGTGCCGCTGACTTGATGGAAGCCGAGATCCAGCCGCTGATGGGTCTGCTGGCTCGTGAAGCCGGCAAGACCTTCGCCAACGCCATCGCCGAAGTGCGTGAAGCCGTGGACTTCCTGCGCTACTACGCAGTGCAGGCTCGCAACGATTTCACCAATGACGCTCACCGTCCGTTGGGTCCAGTAGTGTGCATCAGCCCGTGGAACTTCCCGCTGGCGATCTTCAGTGGTCAAGTGGCTGCAGCCCTCGCCGCCGGTAACCCGGTATTGGCCAAACCTGCGGAACAGACGCCACTGGTCGCCGCTCAAGCCGTGCGCCTGCTGCTCGAAGCCGGCATCCCGGAAGGCGTGCTGCAACTGCTGCCGGGCCGTGGCGAAACCGTCGGCGCAGGCCTGGTTGGCGATGATCGCGTCAAAGGCGTGATGTTCACCGGCTCGACCGAAGTCGCTCGCCTGCTGCAACGCAACATTGCCGGCCGCCTGGACAGCCAGGGCCGTCCGATCCCGCTGATCGCCGAAACCGGTGGCCAGAACGCGATGATCGTCGACTCTTCGGCACTGACCGAACAAGTTGTGATCGACGTGGTGTCCTCGGCCTTCGACAGCGCCGGCCAGCGTTGCTCGGCCCTGCGCGTCCTGTGCTTGCAGGAAGATTCCGCTGACCGCGTGATCGAAATGCTCAAAGGCGCCATGGCTGAAAGCCGCCTCGGCAACCCTGAGCGCCTGTCCGTGGACATCGGCCCGGTGATCGACGCCGAAGCCAAGGCCGGCATCGAGAAGCACATCCAGGCCATGCGCGACAAAGGTCGCAGCGTGTACCAGGTGGCCATCGCCGACGCCGAAGAAGTCAAACGCGGCACCTTCGTGATGCCGACGCTGATCGAACTGGAAAGCTTCGACGAACTGCAACGGGAGATCTTCGGCCCGGTACTGCACGTGGTTCGCTACAAGCGCAAAGACATCGATCAACTGATCGCTCAGATCAACGCTTCCGGCTACGGCCTGACGCTGGGCGTGCACACCCGCATCGACGAAACCATCGCCAAGGTGATCGACAACGTCAACGCCGGCAACGTCTACGTCAACCGCAACATCGTGGGTGCCGTGGTCGGCGTTCAACCATTCGGTGGCGAAGGCCTGTCGGGTACTGGCCCGAAAGCCGGCGGCCCGCTGTACCTGTACCGCCTGTTGTCGACACGTCCTACAGATGCAATCGAACAATCCTTCGCTCGCGGTGATGCCGAGGTTGCACCGGATGTGCGCTTGCGCGATGCCATGAGCAAGCCGCTGACTGCCCTGAAAGCCTGGGCCGACAGCAACAAGTTCGCCGACCTGAGCAGTTTGTGCGCGCAGTTCGCCGCGCAATCGCAAAGCGGTATCACCCGCGTGCTGGCTGGCCCGACCGGCGAGCGCAACAGCTATGCAATCCTGCCGCGTGAACACGTGCTGTGCCTGGCGGAAGTCGAAGGCGATTTGCTGACTCAACTGGCAGCGGTGTTGGCTGTCGGCGGTTCGGCGGTCTGGCCGGAAGCTGACATGACCAAGGCCTTGTTCGCACGCTTGCCGAAGGAGATTCAGGCGCGCATCAAACTGGTTTCCGACTGGAACAAGGATGAAGTGGTGTTTGATGCGGTTCTGCATCACGGCCATTCCGATCAGTTGCGTGCGGTGTGCCAGCAGGTGGCCAAGCGTGCTGGTGCGATCGTTGGGGTTCAGGGCCTGTCGCAGGGCGAATCCAACATTGCGCTGGAGCGACTGGTTATTGAGCGTGCATTGAGCGTCAACACTGCAGCGGCGGGTGGTAATGCCAGCTTGATGACCATCGGCTAAATAGCGATGCAGTCACTGTAAAAATGGGCGCCCTCATCGGCGCCCATTTTTTTTGCCTTGTAGGAGCCGGCTTGCTGGCGATCAATACACTACGGTGCGTCTGATGCACCGCCATCGCCAGCAAGCCGACTCCTACAGGTCGGTGTTTTGCCCCTTTATCACCGACATCAATCATCCTGTTCAGCCTCTATTCCCCATCTTAGACTCGGCCCATTCCAACAAAAGGTAGGCCGCCATGTCAGAGACGTTGCTCAGTTCCCGCAATCTGGCTTTCGAGCTGTATGAAGTCCTTGATGCCGAGGGCCTGACCCAGCGTGAGCGTTTCGCCGAGCACAACCGCGAAACCTTCGATGCCGCCATTGGCACCGCCCGCAGCATCGCCGAGAAGTTCTTCGCCCCGCACAACCGCAAGGGCGACGAGAATGAGCCGCGCTATGAGAACGGTCAGGCGATTCTGATTCCGGAAGTAAAACCGGCAGTGGAAGCCTTCCTCGAAGCCGGTTTCCTCAACGCCGCTCGCAGTTTCGATGCTGGCGGCATGCAACTTCCTACATTGCTGTCCCAAGCCTGTTTTTCGCACTTCCAGTCAGCCAACGCCGCTTCGACGTCTTATCCGTTCCTGACCATGGGCGCGGCAAACCTGATCGAAAGCTTCGGCACTGACGAACAGAAGCAGCGCTTCCTGCAACCGATGATCGACGGCCGCTTTTTCGGCACCATGGCCCTCACCGAACCGCACGCCGGCTCATCGTTGTCGGATATTCGTACCCGCGCAGAACCTGCGTCTGACGACACCTATCGCCTCAAGGGCAACAAAATCTTCATTTCCGGCGGTGATCACTCGCTGTCGGAAAACATCGTGCACATGGTGCTGGCCAAGCTGCCGGACGCGCCGGCAGGGGTGAAGGGCATCTCGCTGTTCATCGTGCCGAAATTCCTGGTCAACGATGACGGCAGCCTCGGCAAGCGCAATGACGTGTTGCTCGCCGGTCTGTTCCACAAGATGGGCTGGCGCGGCACCACGTCCACCGCGCTCAACTTCGGCGATAACGGTGACTGTGTCGGCTATCTGGTGGGCAAGCCGCATCAGGGCTTGAGCTACATGTTCCAGATGATGAACGAGGCGCGGATCGGCGTCGGCATGGGCGCGGTGATGCTCGGCTACGCCGGTTACCTGTACTCGCTGGAATACGCCCGCGAGCGCCCGCAAGGCCGCGTGCCGGACAGCAAAGACCCGAACACTGCTCCGGCGGCAATCATCAACCACGCCGACGTCAAGCGCATGCTGCTGACACAAAAGGCCTACGTCGAAGGCTCATTCGACCTCGGCCTGTATGCGGCGCGCCTGTTCGATGACACCACCACACTTGCGACCGAAGCCGAGCGCAAGCAGGCCCATGAGCTGCTGGACCTGCTGACGCCGATCGTTAAATCCTGGCCGTCTGAGTTCTGCCTGAAGGCCAATGAGCTGGCGATCCAGATCCTCGGCGGCCATGGCTACACCCGCGAGTATCCGGTCGAGCAGTATTACCGCGACAACCGCCTGAACCCGATCCACGAAGGCACCCACGGTATTCAATCGCTGGACCTGCTGGGGCGCAAACTGGCGCAGAACGGTGGTGCAGGACTGAAAAAACTGATCCGCCTGATCGCCGACACTGGCGAGCGAGCACAGGCGTTTGATTCATTGACGCCACTGCGTGAACCGCTGGAAAAACTGGTGGCCCGACTGCAAGCCGTGACCATCGGCCTGCTGACCGATCTGGCCCAGGGCAAGGTCAACAGCAGCCTGGCGAACTCGGCGCTGTACCTGAAAGTGTTTGGTCACACGGTGATCGGCTGGCGCTGGCTGGAACAGGCGATCCGCGCCGAGGAAGGCTTGACCAAGGGGAATGCGGCGGATGTGAGCTTCTACAAAGGCAAGCTGCAGGCGGCGCGGTACTTCCTGACGTGGGAAGTGCCGGGTTGCCATCATGAGCTGGCGATTCTTGAGGCGCGGGATGATGTGTGCCTGGGGATGCAGGATGAGTGGTTTTGATCCGGGGCTTTTGCCGCCCTTGAGATCCAATCGCCGGCAAGCCGGTTCCTACAGGGATTCGGTCGTTCACGAATAATGTGTTCGACACAAAACCTGTAGGAGCGAGCTTGCTCGCGATGGCGTCAGAACAAACAACACATCACTTCAACTTGAACCCACCCATCTGCCGCGCCAGATCATCTGCCAACCGTTGCAACGTCTGACAATCATCCCGACAGCCCCTGACCTCTCCCGCCGTCGCCCGCGCCAGGTCGGAAATACCCTGCACGTTGCGATTGATTTCCTCGGTCACCGCCGATTGCTCTTCCGTCGCCGTCGCCACCTGGTGATTCATGTCGCTGATGCGTTCGACCTGTCCGGTAATGGCGGTCAACGAGGCTCCCGTGCGCTGGCTCGATTCGACGCCTGTCCCTGTCGCCGCTTGACCGCTATGCATCGAGGAAACGGCGTTCTCCGCGCCCTGCTTGAGACTACCAATCATCTGCTGGATCTCATCAGTGGACGACTGCGTACGTCTTGCCAAGGTGCGCACTTCATCGGCAACCACCGCAAACCCGCGCCCCATGTCCCCGGCCCGCGCTGCTTCAATGGCAGCGTTGAGCGCCAGCAGGTTGGTTTGCTCGGATATGCCGCGAATCACCGCCAGCACCTGATCGATGGATGCCACTTGATGGGCCAATTCGCCCACTGCGCTGGCGGCGACGCCTATTTCGTCAGACATGCTTTCGATATGCCGAATCGAGCCACCGACCGCTTCCCGCGCCTGCATCGCCTCATCCCGCGCCGTTTGCGACGCGACCGCCGCATTGCCTGCGTTCTGCGCGATTTCCTGAACCGTCAGGCCCATTTCGTGAACCGCCGTGGCGACCATGTCGGTCATCTCCTGCTGGCGTCCAGAGCGTTCAGCAGTGTTATCCACAACCTTGGCCACTTGCCCCACCGCCGTGCGCAGGCGTTCGCTGGTGGTGAGCACTTCGCCGATCATGTCGCGCTGACTGTCGAGGAAGCGATTGAACCCACGCGCCAGATCACCCAGCTCATCGGCGCGACTGGAATCTAACCGGTGGGTCAAATCTCCACCACCGCTACCGATGGCCACCAGCGCCGCTGTTACCTGACGAATCGGTCTTACCAACCCTCGTGCCAACAAGACGACCAGCAACAGGCACACCATTGCCACCGCCAGGCCAATGCCGCTGCTCATCCACATGGCGCGGCGGGCCTCGGCGTAGATTTGTGACTGCGGCACTTCGGCAACCAACGTCCAGCCGAGATCGCGCAGTGGCAGGCTCAACGCAAGAAAATCTTCGCCATCACGCTGGAAGCTATTGCTGGTGGCAGATTTTTGACCCATGACGGCGCGCGCCGCGACATCGCCGATCTGCTCGGTGAGGGTGCGTTTACCGCTGAATTGCGCCTCGGGATGAACCTGGATCAAACCGTCGGAACGCACGAGATAGACCTTGCCGCGCTCACCAAAACTGAAATTGTGGATAATCTCCGACAGCTCTTTCATGCTCAATCCAAGCCCTGCAACACCCACGACTTTACCGGCCTGTTCGACTTTGATGTCGATGAAAAGCGCCAATTCTCCGGTGGCCGTGTCGTTATCGATATTGAGGGTGCGCGGCTGGTGGCTGTCGAGAAATGCATAAAACCAGGCGTCTTTTGGATTGGAGCGGCTGAGGGTGCGGTCCAGGCCTTTTTCGCTGAAGTAATGGTTGGAGGCAGTGCCGACAATCAGCGCAGTAAAGGCTTTGTGCTCGCCTCGAATGCCTTCCAGATAAGTGGTGAAGGCACCGACCTGGGCACTGTCTTCACCTGCGGCCAGCCAGTCACGCACCATGCTGTTGCTGGCGATGTCCTTGGCGGCGGTGAGGGGTTGGACAAGGATGCGCTCGATGTCGTTGCGCATCGCTTCGATGCTCGACGGCAAGGCTTGCTCGACCAGGTAGCTCTGGGCGAGGCGGTTGACCACGAGGGTATAAATGCCAACCACAATCAGGATACTGACCAACAGGGCGCTGCCCATGCTCAGGATCAATTGCCATTGAATACTGCGTCGCCAGAACTGCATGGAGCACCCCCAAAGAATAAGAGGCTGAAACACTGCAACAGCCGTGCCGATTGTATACATCAAAATCGACAATTTATTCTTTGGTTGTGCGCAAAGCCGATCAGGCCTGATTGATCGTCTTGGAAATCACTTCAACCGTGGCGCTGACTTGCTCTTGGTAACGGTCGAGTTCGAGCTTGTGCTGCTTTTTCATTTCGATCTGCTGAGAGCACAGATTCATTGCGGCCAGCACCAGCAGTCGGTCACCGATCAGCGTCGGGTACTTCCTTTTGGTGTCGTCCAGGGCAGCTTTCAACATCATCGCAGCGTCGAGCAGGGTTTGTTCTTCCCCGGCCGGCGCCTTGATCGAATAGTCCTCCCCCAGAATCGAGACGACTTTCACCCCCGGACCGTAACTCATGCGCTGACAGGGCCAGCGCTGACGCGCTCAACCAGTGCCTGGATGCGAGCGGCGGTGGCGCCTTGCTTCTCTTCCTGTTCCATCAGGCTCAATTGCAGGCTTTCGTTTTCGTCTTTGGCCTGGGCCAGTTCTGCAGTCAGGGTCTGGTTGGTGCCGAGCAAAGCCTGGTTCTGTTGCACCAGGTCGCTGACCAGTTGTTCCAATTGGCTTAGGGATGCTTCCAACATTTTGATTTTCCGGGCATTTTCAAAGGGCGCGTACGATAAAGAAAAGTCACCCTGGATGCCAGGGTTATACCGGCGCAAAGCCTTGATTTTCCTGCCGGGCGACCTTCCTCGCGAGTTTTAAAGACTGTGAATGGCCGATCTGGTTCCTGCACTTCGTCGCCGAAGGGTGCAACTGGCTGAATGACAGAGGGTTCAATCGCTCAGATCGGCAACGCACAGGGCATTCATCTTCTATCGGCCGCCCGAGGTGCACTCCCTGATGGTAAGCACGGACGTTTACACGCCCCCCGAACAAACGCTATCAAACCACTCCATGTCTAAACCCAATAATGTGCAAGTGGCTAAAACTCGACAAACTCGATAAATCCAAAACACCACTTACACTTATTAAAAACAAGCGAAACACTCAGAACCAAACTCTCGCTCGCAAACATAATTACAACCATGGAATAATTTTAATTGCCGCCAATCTGCGGCCAACATTAAAACCCACCAGAATTTATTTATATAAAAGCGAGAACAACTACCATGTCAAACAATCAAGAAACACCGGCCTCCATGTCCGAACCCCGGAGCACTGCCACAACAAGCCAGAGCATCACCCTGACAACTAACGACAGGGGCGGCGTTACCTATGGCATTGAAGATTCCCTTGCAGCAATCAGCGAAGTGCAATACATCGCCAGTTTTGAAACGGGCAAAGACCGCATCGACATGTTGAAAGCATTGAAAAACCTCGGCGTGAACACGCTAAACTTCAATCTTTCCGACCCCTCCGAACTGAGGAACCCAGGCGATGCTTTTGTAAACTACACGCCTCACAACAACCAAAGCCAAATCATAGTAAAAATCCTCCACACCAAAACATTATTAGCCGTTACCGTAACAGGTTTTGTGCGCTTGGGAGATATCGCAGGCTCAGGCTGGTCTTGAGCCTTCAGATAAATTTGTTTGCACTTTCAAACCCATCTGAAAACCCGGCAAGACAAGAGCATCCTGTTCAAAACAAAATCTGATTATCATCCGTTGAATCTCTAATTGACTCAACAGTTAGCAAATCAGCAGGCACCACCAAAAACAGTCATCTTCAAAAGCTTTTTTGACAGCGACTCAATTCAACAGGTTAGAATCGCTGGCACGCAGACTGCATGGTCAGTCTGCGCCCCGCCTTTCAGCTTTTCTGGAGTACTGCCTTTGAATGCGACAACCATCAACAGCCTGTTCTTGATCGGCGCGTTGCTGGTGGGTGCTAGCATTCTGGTGAGTTCTCTCTCGTCCCGCCTCGGCATCCCGATTCTGGTGATCATCCTGGCCGTGGGCATGTCGGCCGGCGTCGATGGCGCCGGCATTATTTTCGATAACTATCCCACGGCTTATCTGGTCGGCAACCTCGCATTGGCCGTGATCCTGCTCGACGGCGGCTTGCGTACACGGGTCTCGAGCTTCCGTGTGGCGTTATGGCCGGCGTTGTCGCTGGCGACGGTCGGAGTGTTGATAACCACCGGGCTGACCGGTATGGCGGCCGCATGGCTGTTCGACCTGAACCTGATTCAAGGCCTGCTGATCGGCGCCATCGTCGGCTCCACCGATGCCGCGGCAGTATTCTCGCTGCTGGGGGGCAAGGGTCTGAACGAACGGGTGACCGCCAGCCTGGAAATCGAATCCGGCAGCAACGACCCGATGGCGGTGTTTCTCACCGTCACCCTGATCGATATGCTCGCCAGCGGCCAGACAGGCCTGCACTGGAGCCTGCTGACTCATCTGTTGCGCGAATTCGGCATCGGCGGCGTCATCGGACTCGGTGGCGGCTGGCTCATGCTGCAACTGGTCAACCGCATCAATCTGGCCACCGGTTTGTATCCGATCCTGGTCATCGCTGGCGGGCTGGTCGTCTTTGCCCTGACCAACGCCCTGCACGGCAGCGGCTTCCTGGCGGTGTACATCTGCGGTCTGGTGATCGGTAACCGCCCGGTACGCAGCCGTCACGGCATCCTGCACATGCTCGACGGCATGGCATGGCTGGCGCAGATCGGCATGTTCCTGGTGCTGGGCCTGCTGGTCACACCCCACGACCTGCTGCCGATTGCGCTGCCCGCACTGGCACTGGCGCTGTGGATGATTCTGTTTGCCCGGCCGCTGTCGGTGGTCGTTGGCTTGCTGCCGTTCAAGGCCTTCCATGGCCGGGAAAAAGCGTTCATTTCCTGGGTCGGCCTGCGGGGCGCGGTCCCGATCATTCTGGCGGTGTTCCCGCTGATGGCCGGCCTGCCTAACGCCCAGCTGTATTTCAACCTCGCGTTCTTCATCGTGCTGGTGTCGCTACTGGTGCAGGGCACGAGTTTGCCGTGGGTCGCCAAACTGTTGAAAGTGACGGTACCGCCGGAGCCCGCGCCGATCTCACGCTCTGCCCTGGAAGTACACGTCACCAGTGAGTGGGAGCTTTTCGTTTATCGACTCGGCGCGGAAAAATGGTGCATCGGTTCACCACTTCGTGAACTGAAAATGCCCGAAGGCACCCGCATTGCCGCCCTGTTTCGTGGCCAGCAATTGCTCCATCCGTCGGGTAGTACGGTGCTGGAAGTCGATGATTTACTGTGTGTTATCGGCCATGAACACAACCTGCCGGCCCTCGGAAAACTCTTCAGCCAGGCGCCGCAACGGGGCCTCGATTTGCGTTTCTTCGGCGACTTCGTACTCGAAGGAGACGCCCAGCTGGCGGCGGTTGCCGCCCTGTATGGCCTGAAAGTCGAAGGCATCGACCCGGACATGTCCCTGGGCCACTTCATTGCCCAGAAAGTGGGGGGCGCGCCGGTGGTTGGCGACCAGGTGGAATGGAACAACACCATCTGGACCGTTGCCGTCATGGAGGGGAACAAGATCGGCAAAGTGGGCGTCAGATTCCCCGAAGGAAGTCGCCCGGGTCCGGGACTCTTCCTCTAAACTCCATTTCTCGTCAGCTTTTTAATCGGTCTCTATGTCAAGCCTGCGCACCTTTTTCATCATGGCCCTGCTGGGCCTGAGTCTCTCCGTCGGCCCCTTGCAAGCCGCCGAACCGCCCACCCGCGAAGCCGTGCAGACGAGTCTGGACAAGATCGCTGATCGTAAACTGCCGGAGGCGGACCAAAAGGCTCTGCAATCCGTTCTGCAAGGCACGCTGACTCATCTCAACAATCAGCGTGATTACGAGCAGAAACTGGCCGAACTCAAGCAACAGCTGAGCAGCGCACCCAAACAGACCATCGAGAACCAGCGTGAGCTGACGCGGCTCAAAGCCACCAGTGTGGTGCCGGTGGCACAGCGTTTCGCCAAAGAAAACATCCAGCAGCTGGAGCAATTGCTCACCGAGCGCTCGACACAGCAAAGCGATCTGCAAAAAGCCCTTGCCGACGCCAACAGTCTGATCATCACCGCCCAGACCCGTCCGGAGCGCGCGCAGGCTGAAATCTCCACCAGCCAGACACGCATCCAGCAGATCAACAACATCCTCAAGGCCGGCAAAGACGCCGGCAAGACCTTGAGCGCCGAGCAACGCGACCAGCTCAATGCCGAACTCGCGGCGCTCAACGCCCTGATCCCGCTGCGTCGCCAGGAACTGGCCGGCAACACTCAACTGCAGGATCTGGGCAACAGTCAGCATGACCTGTTGTCGGAACGGTCCGATCGCCTGGATCATGAAATTCAGGAACTGCAGAACCTGATCAACCAGAAGCGCCTGGCGCAGTCTCAGGAGACCGTCACCCAACAGTCGATCGAAGCGCAGAAATCCGGCGGCAGCAGCCTGCTGGCGACCGAAAGCACGGCCAACCTGAAGCTCTCGGACTACCTGCTCAAAAGCACTGACCGCCTCAACGAAGTCACTCAGAAAAATCTGCAGACCAAGCAGCAACTCGACAGCGTGACCCAAAGCGACTCGGCTTTGGATGAACAGATCAACGTGCTCAAAGGCAGCCTGCTGCTTTCGAAGATTCTCTATAAGCAAAAGCAGGCCCTGCCGCGCCTCAAGGTCGACCGCGACCTGGCCGACCAGATCGCCGACATTCGCCTCTATCAGTTCGAAGTCAGCCAGCAACGGGAGTTGCTCAGCAACCCGGCCACCTACGTCGATAACCTGCTGTCGACCCAGCCGCCCGAGCAAGTCACCCCGCAGCTGCGCAAGAGCCTGCTGGAGCTGGCCACCACCCGTGCCGACCTGTTGGAACGTCTGAACCGGGAACTGAGTGCGGTCCTCAACGAATCCATCACCCTGCAGTTGAACCAGAAGCAATTGCTCAGTACCGCGCAAAGCCTGCGGGCCACGCTCGATGAGCAGATGTTCTGGATTCCCAGCAACAAGCCACTGGACCTGGAATGGATCCACAGCGTGCCGGATCGCCTGCAACGTCAGATCGACACACTGCCCCTGGCCTCAAGCCTGAGCGAACTGACCGATGGCCTGACCCAGCGACCGCTGCTGTTCCTGCCACTGGCTCTGTTGATCGGCGCCCTGCTGTGGCGCCGCAAGCAACTGTATGCCCGACTGAACAAGGTTCACCAGGATATCGGCCACTTCAAGCGCGACAGCCAGTGGCACACACCACAAGCCATTCTGATCAACATTTTGCTGGCGATGCCGGTGTCCCTTGGCCTCGCCTTGTGCGGGCTGGCCCTGCAAATCGATGCCCGCGGGCAAAACGCCAATATGGGCGCGGCGCTGCTGCAAATGGCTCAGGCATGGCTGGTGTTCTACACCGCCTATCGGATCCTCGCGCCGGGTGGCGTGGCCGAACTGCATTTCCGTTGGGAAAAGCCTCAGGTCGAATTCCTTCGCGGCTGGGTCCGCCGTCTCGGCATGGTCGTGATGGCGCTGGTCGCGGTGGTGGCCGTTGCCGAACTGCAACCGGCGGGGCTGGCCGACGACGTAATCGGCATGCCGGTGGTGCTCACCTGCTACGCCTTGATGACTTTGCTGCTCAGCCGCTTGCTGATCAGCAGCCCGACCCACGAAAACGCCTCGCTGTTCCGCAAGGTCGTGGGCATCCTGTTTACCGCCCTGCCGGTCGCGCTGTTCGTCGCGGTGTGCTTCGGCTACTACTACACCGCACTGAAACTCAGCGACCGCTTGATCAACACCCTGTACCTGCTGATGTTCTGGCTGGTAATCGAAGCCACCTTCGTCCGCGGCCTCAGCGTTGCAGCCCGACGCCTGGCCTATCAGCGTGCCCTGACCAAACGTCAGGCGGCGAAAGAGGCCGGCGACGGCGAAGCGGTCATTGAAGAGCCGACCCTGGACATCGAAAAGGTCAACGAACAGTCGCTGCGACTGATCCGCCTGGCCTTGCTCGGTGGTTTCATGGCGTTGCTGTACTGGGTCTGGGCTGACCTTATCACGGTGTTTTCGTACCTCGACAACATCACCCTTTACGAATACACCAGCGGCACCGGCGCCAACATGAGCATGGTGCCGATCAGCATCGGCGACATGCTGGGCGCACTGATCATCATCGGCATCACCTTCGCCCTCGCGCGAAACTTGCCGGGTCTGCTTGAAGTCTTCGTGTTGTCCAAGCTCAACCTCGCCCAAGGCAGCGCCTATGCCACGACTACGCTGCTGTCCTACGTGATTGCCGGTGTCGGTTTTGTCTCGACCCTGTCGACCCTCGGTGTGAGTTGGGACAAGTTGCAATGGCTGGTGGCGGCGCTGTCGGTCGGACTCGGTTTCGGCATGCAAGAGATCTTCGCCAACTTCATCTCCGGCATCATGATCCTGTTCGAGCGTCCGGTACGGATCGGTGACACCATCACCATCGGCAACCTGTCGGGCACGGTGAGCAAGATCCGCATCCGCGCCACGACCATCACCGACTTCGACCGCAAAGACATCATCGTTCCGAACAAGACGTTCATTACCGGGCAACTGATCAACTGGTCCCTCACCGACACCATCACCCGGGTAACACTCAAGCTCGGCGTCGACTACGGCTCGGATCTCGATCTGGTGAAAGAACTGCTGCTGAAAGCTGCCCGCGATAACCCGCGTGTGCTGAAAGACCCCGAACCTCATGTGTATTTCCTGAACTTCGGCGAAAGCACCCTCGATCACGAGTTGCGCATGCACGTGCGCGACCTCGGCGACCGCAACCCGGTGCTCGACGAGGTCAACCGCTTCATCAACCGCGAGTTCAAGAAGCAGCACATCAACATCTCGTTCCGGCAGATGGAGGTCTACCTCAAGAACCTTCATGGCCAGGAGTACAAGATGGTGCCCATCGAGCCGGAAGCGAAAACCATTGTGCCGATCGTTGATGGCCAGCCTCCGCAACAACCGCCGGCGGCCAAACTCGACTAACAGGCCATTCCCCAGCAGAATGCTCGGACATTCTGCTGGAGCCGGCACTTGAAAGCCCTCGACGAACTGACCTTCGATAATCGCTTCGACCGCCTGGGCGACACCTTTTCCGCCCATGTGCTGCCTGAGCCCATCGACAATCCGCGCCTGGTAGTCGCCAGCCCTGCTGCCATGGCGCTGCTGAACCTCGACCCGGCCGTGGCCGAAACACCGGAGTTCGCCGAACTGTTCAGCGGCCACAAGTTGTGGGCCGATGCGGTGCCTCGGGCAATGGTTTATTCCGGCCATCAGTTCGGTTCGTACAACCCGCAACTGGGTGATGGTCGCGGCCTGTTGCTGGGTGAGGTGTACAACGAGGCGGGCGAGCACTGGGACCTGCATCTCAAGGGCGCCGGCCAGACACCGTTTTCACGCATGGGCGATGGTCGCGCCGTGCTGCGCTCCTCGATCCGCGAATTTCTTGCCTCCGAAGCCCTGCACGCGCTGAACATCCCGACCACCCGGGCGCTGTGCGTCATCGGCTCCGATACACCGGTGTGGCGCGAAAAACAGGAGCGTGCCGCCATGGTCCTGCGCCTGGCGCCGAGCCATGTGCGTTTCGGGCACTTCGAATACTTCTACTACACCAAACGCCCCGAGCAACAGAAAGTACTCGGCGATCATGTGCTGGCCATGCATTTCCCGGAATGCCTTGAGCAACCGGAACCGTACCTGGCGATGTTCCGCGAGATCGTCGAGCGCAACGCCGAACTGATCGCCAAATGGCAGGCCTACGGTTTTTGCCACTGCGTGATGAACACCGACAACATGTCGATCCTCGGCATCACTTTCGACTTCGGCCCATTCGCCTTCCTCGACGACTTCGACGCCAATTTCATTTGCAACCATTCCGATGACCAAGGCCGTTACTCCTTCAGCAACCAGGTGCCCATCGGCCAGTGGAACCTCAGCGCCCTGGCCCAGGCCCTGACGCCGTTCATCAGCGTTGAAGCCCTGCGTGAAACTCTCGGCCTGTACCTGCCGCTGTTCCAGGCCCATTACCTGGACCTGATGCGCCGCCGCCTCGGCTTGACAACGGCCGAAGAGGATGACCAGAAACTGCTGGAGCAGTTGCTGCAACTGATGCAGAACAGCGGCGTCGATTACAGCCTGTTTTTCCGGCGTTTGGGTGAAGAGGCGCCACAAGCTGCCACCGCTCGATTGCGCGATGACTTCGTCGACCTCAAAGGTTTTGATGCTTGGGCCGAGCTTTATCTTGCCCGGGTTACCCGCGATGGTGAGCTAGACCAGGAAAAACGACGTCAGCGAATGCATGCGGTCAATCCGCTGTACATCCTGCGCAACTATCTTGCGCAGAAAGCTATCGATGCGGCAGAGAGCGGCGACTATACGCAAGTCCGCCGACTGCACGCGGTGCTGAGCAATCCGTTCGAGGAGCAACCAGGGATGGAGAGTTACGCCGAGCGACCACCGGAGTGGGGCAAGCATCTGGAGATCAGTTGTTCGTCGTGAAGCGCTGCACAATTGAAAACCTGGAGTCATGTCTCCAGATAAGGATCATTCGCTTTCGACTGGACGATTTGTCATGACCGAGCCACTCCTCATCCCCTGCCCCCACTGTAACGGCCTCAACCGCATCCCGGCCGAACGTCTCAGTGACCACCCGAAATGCGGGCGATGCAAAGCTGAAGTGCTGCTGAACAAGCCCTTTGAGCTCAAGCAAGGCGACTACGCCAGCCAGATCAAGGGTGATCTGCCGTTGCTGGTGGACGTGTGGGCTGACTGGTGCGGGCCGTGCAAGTCGTTTGCGCCGGTATTCGAGCAGGCCGCGGCGCAACTGGCAGGCAAGTGCCGATTGGCCAAGCTGGACAGCGAGGCGAACCCGCAGTTGTCGGCACAGTTGGGGATTCGCTCGATTCCGAGCCTGATCCTGTTCAAGAACGGCCGGGAAGTCGCCCGGCAGAGCGGGGCCTTCCCGTTACCGCAATTGATGAGCTGGTTGCGCAGCCAAGGGGTTTGACACCGTTCTTTTGTTCTTCAGGCGTTTTCCAGCAGGTTGTGCAGCTCCACAAATTGCTGGGTCAACTTGTGCCGCGGATCAAGATGGATCAGCGGAGTGTTGGCCTGATGCGATTCGCGCATACGCACTGAACTGGCCAGGTACACCGGCAGCACTGGCAATCCTTCGGCTATCAGTTCGTCGAGGATCTGCTGTGGCAGGCTGGCACGGGCCTGGAACTGGTTGACGACGATGCCTTCGACTTCCAATCCCTCGTTGTGGTCTTCCTTCAACTCTTCGATCTCCGCCATCAGGCCATACAACGCCTGCCGGGAGAAACTGTCGCAATCGAAGGGAATCAGCACACGATCGGCGGCAATCAGTGCTGATACTGCGTAGAAGTTCAGCGCTGGCGGAGTATCGAGATAAATCCGGTCATAGTCCTCGCTCAACTCTTCGAGCAACTTTCGCAGTTTGTTGATCTTGTGCTTGGCTTCCAGCTTTGGCTGCAAATCCGCCAGTTCGGCGGTGGCCGTAATGACGTGGAGGTTGTCGAACGGTGTTTCGTAGATGTCGACCTGGTTTTTCTTGGAGAACGGTCCGGATGACAGGGTTTGCTTGAAAAAATCGGCGATCCCCATCGGGATGTCACTGCCGGTAAGCCCCGTCAGATACTGGGTGGAGTTCGCCTGGGCATCGAGATCCACCAACAGGGTGCGAAAGCCCTCGCTGGCACTGACCGCTGCCAGATTGCAGGCGATGCTGGATTTGCCAACGCCACCTTTCTGATTGAACACCACACGCCGCATGTCAAAACCTCCGCGTATCAAAGAATGACCGAGTGTAGTGGTCCTCGGTACTGCTTCGCTACCTCGCTGGGATCGGGACTACACAGTCAGTGGCGATCTCCTATCGAAAAAGCCGCAAGTACCACAATCAACAGCCATAAGAGACGACAGACGGGCAGATTAAAATGCGAATAATTGGCAACCAACATGTATTTGCTCTCTAACCAGTCCGTCTGATTGAGCAAAATGCAACCGGCATTTGCTACACGTTCCCGGCACCGGGATAATGCGCACCACTCGGCGCCTGGCGCCACGTAGCGTGAGGCACGGTTTTCGACCACTTACCGCGTCAGGAAGCCCCTCAGGGGCGGGATGAAATGTCTGTGATCAATTTCAATATCGCCCAATGGCGCGCATGGGCTCCAGGGCTCGAAAGCGTGGACGATTGGCAAGCCTGGAGCCGACAACCTGTCGTGCTGCCGGTCAGCGATGCCGCTCCTGACGTCTCGTTCCTGCCAGCCATGCAGCGTCGGCGACTCAGCCGACTGGCACGGATGGCGTTCAGTGTCGGCTGGCCCTTGGCCGATGGTCGCCAGGACCTTCCGTTGGTCTTTATTTCTCGTCATGGCGAAACCCCGCGCACCTTCGACATTCTCAGCGATCTGGCCGTTGATCAGCCGCTGTCACCGACCCAGTTCAGCCTTTCGGTGCACAACGCGATCATCGGCCTGTGGTCGATCATGCGCAATGAGACCAGCGAGATGACGGCCCTCGCCGCCGCTGGAGACGGACTTGAACACGGTATGCTGGAGGCGGCGGCGCTGCTGAGCGAAGGCGCTCCGGCGGTGTTACTCGTTGTGACCGAGGAGCAACCGCCCGAGGCGTATTCGGCCTGGATTGATGATGTGCCATTTCCCTATGCCGTCGGCCTGTTGATCACTCCCGGCAATGACTGGCAGTTGACCCTGAACAGCCCTTCGAATGCGTTGTCCAAATCCCGCGGGCCCCATGCCTTGAATCTGTTGCGGACGCTGCTTGACCAGCAAACAACCTGCCAACATGCCTGGAAAAATCGTGTATGGACCTGGCAACGCAATCCGTGACTGAAAAGAACCGCGACGCTTATTATTGGCGCCTGTTGGCGACCGCCGCGAGCTTCACCCTGTTCGGGTTGGGCGGTATGTGCCTGCGCCTGCTGGTTTTCCCGTTGTTGAGCTGTCTGCCGGGCGACGCCCAGACCCATCGGCTGCGTGCACGAAAAACCGTCAGTCGTTGCTTCTGGTTTTTCGTGCAGTTCATGGCCCGAACCGGTGTGCTGACCTACGATATCGAGGGTGCGGAAAAACTCGGCCGCCCGGGACAGATGATCATTGCCAATCATCCGTCGCTGATCGACGTGGTGTTCCTGATCGGGCTGGTGCGCCATGCCAATTGCGTGGTCAAGCAAAGTCTGTGGGAGAACCCCTTCACTCGCGGCCCGCTGCGCCGCACCGATTACATCAGCAACGACGGCAGCATGGACATGCTCGATACCGCCGCAGACGCACTGAAAAGCGGCCAGACCCTGATCATTTTTCCCGAGGGCACCCGCACACAACCCGGCCAGACACCGGCCTTTCATCGGGGTGGCGCGGCAATCGCCTTGCGCGGTGCGAAAATCCTCACTCCCGTGGTAATCAAGGTCAACCCGACGACATTGACCAAGGCCGAACCCTGGTATCGCATACCCAAACGGCGCGTGCATTTCAGTTTCCGTGTCGGGGCCGATATAGACCCACAGGCGTACGCCGTACAGGGGCCCGCCCCTCAAGCCTCGCGCAAGCTCAACGATTATCTGCATTCTTACTTTATCAAGGAGCTCGCCGAAGATGAGCGATCTACACCGTGAAATCAAAGACCTGATCATCGAAGCCCTGGGCCTTGAAGACATCAGCGCACAAGACATTGGCGATGACCAGACGCTGTTCGGCGAAGGACTGGGCCTGGACTCCGTCGATGCCCTGGAACTCGGCCTGGCCATTCAGAAAAAGTACGGCATCAAAATCGATGCAGACGCCAAGGACACGCGCAATCATTTCAGCAACGTGGCGAGCCTTGCAGCGTTCGTCACCGCAAAACAGGCAGCTTGAGACCGGACCATGCAAACTCGTGACGACATTTTCAACACCTTGCGCGATGCCTTGGTCGAGCTGTTTGAACTGGACCCCGAGCGCGTGAGCCTCGAATCCAACCTGTATCAGGATCTGGAAATCGACAGCATCGATGCGGTCGACCTGATCGATCACATCAAACGCCAGACCGGCAAGAAAATCGCCGCCGAAGAATTCAAGTCGGTGCGCACGGTCAGCGACGTGGTCGAGGCTGTCTACCGTCTTGTTCAACCGGCCGCATGAGCCGACTGATCGGCCTCGGCCTGTTGCTGGCAGGCCTGCTGTACCCCTTTGCGGTGTATTTCGGCATGGAACACTTCGCGCCGTGGCAGTTCGCACTGCTGCTGGGCAGCCTGTGGCTGGCCCGTGCGCTGACCGGCCGCAGACGCCCCGGCAGCCAGTGGATGGCTACAGCGGCCATTGGTTTCTGTCTGTTGCTGGCGCTGTTGGACAGCCCGGCGCTGCTGCGCTGGTATCCCGTATTAATCAGCGGGTTCATGCTGGGATTGTTCGGCCTGAGCCTCAAATTCGGCCCGCCGATGGTCGAACGCCTGGCCCGTCTGCGCGAGCCGCACCTGCCAGCCAAGGCCATTCGCTATACCCGCCAGGTAACCATCGCCTGGAGCGTGTTTTTTCTCTGCAACGGTTTGTGCGCCGCCGCCCTGACGCTGTGGGCGCCGCTGAGCTGGTGGATGTTGTACACCGGTCTGATTTCCTACGGATTGATAGGCCTGATGTTTGCCATTGAATGGCTGATACGCCAACGGGTACGAGGCCACCCATGAATTGGATAAAACTTGAGCATCTGTTGCTCAAGACGCAGCCGGAGCGCGCCGTGACGAGCGCTCCGACGCTGGACCATGCTCAGCTGTGCGACCGGGCGCTGCGCCTGGCTGCCGGCCTGCAAACCCAGGGCGTGCGCCAGATGGCCGTGCACCTTGAGGATGCCGCCGATCTGGCGGTCGCGCTGCTCGGCGCCTGGCGCGCCGGGGTCAGCGTACTGCTGCCCGCCGACCTGCAGCCACAGACCCGCCAGCGCTGGTCCAGGAACGTTGACCTGTGGCTCACCGATCAAACCGGCGATGCCCACCTGAGCGACTATCGCCATCCGCCATTGGATGGCGCCGCTCTGGATCTGGATCACTGCCAGCTCAATCTGTGCACTTCCGGTTCCAGTGGCGAGCCCAAGCGCATCGAAAAAAATCTGCGCCATTTGGCCAATGAAGTCGAAGCCCTGGAACAGTTGTGGGGAGCGGACCTGGGGCCAGCGTGCATCATCGGAAGCGTCGCCACCCAGCACATCTACGGCCTGCTGTTTCGGGTGCTGTGGCCGCTGTGCGCCGGGCGCCCGTTCGTGCGTCGGCAACTGGCCTTTCCGGAGGACCTGCAGCGCGCCAGCCGCGAACACCCCGCCTTTGCCTGGATCGCAAGCCCCGCGTTGCTCAAGCGTATGGGCGACAACCTCGACTGGCCTGCCTTGAGCGCGGTGCGTCGGGTGTTTTCTTCCGGCGGCGCCTTGCCGGCTGAAGCCGCACAGAACCTGCAGCAACGCCTTGGGCAATGGCCGACGGAAATCTTCGGCAGCTCGGAAACCGGCGGCATTGCCTGGCGCCAGGGCTCCGGACTCTGGCAGCCTTTCGCCGATGTTGTGCTGAGCCAGGACGGTGACGGCGCGCTGCTGATTGCTTCGCCGTATTTACCAATCGGCTATGTCGAACACACCGCCGACTCCGCGAGAATCACCGCTGATGGCCGGTTCGAATTACTCCGACGACTGGACCGGATCGTCAAACTGGAAGAAAAACGTATCTCGCTGCCGATGCTGGAACAGGCACTTGCAACCCATGAATGGGTCGCCGAAACGCGTCTGGGCGTCGTCCAGGAAAACCGCGCCTCGTTGGGGGCCTTGCTGGTACTGACCGAAACAGGTCTGCATGCCCTGCGCAATCAGGGTCGACGCAGCGTGACTGAGCAATTGCGCAAGCATCTGAGTCAACACTGTGAGGCCCTCGCCCTGCCACGTCGCTGGCGCTTGCTTCGACAACTGCCGCTCAATGCCCAGGGCAAACTGCCTCAAGCTGAAGTCGACGCCTTGCTGATGGCACCACGCCCCAAGGCGCCACAAGTACTGGAGCAAACCGAAACCGATGGCGAGTGGAGCCTGCAACTGGCCGTGCCACCGGATCTGGCCTACTTCAGCGGTCACTTCCCCACTGCGCCAGTTCTGCCCGGTGTGGTGCAGGTGGAGTGGGCGTTGAACCTGGGACAGCAACTGATGAACCTGCCGGAAAAATTCGCCGGCATGGAAGTACTGAAATTCCAGCAGCTGGTGCGTCCCGGTGATGAAATCCAGCTGCACCTGCGTTTCGACCCAACTCGCGGCAAACTGTATTTCGCCTATCGCAATGAGACTGCAACCTGCTCCAGCGGGCGGATCTTGCTGGAGGCTTTGAATGCATAACCTGTGGCGAGGGAGCTTGCTCCCGCTGGGCTGCGAAGCAGACCCAAAACCATCTCGCACCGGCGTCATGGCGAGTGCTTCGCACTCGAACGGGAGCAAGCTCCCTCGCCACAAAAGTGTTGTAGAGGTTTCGGTCCATGCATAGCCCCTGCGCCGTCATCCCGGTCTACAACCACGAAACCGCCATCACCACGGTGGTCGATGCACTGATCGCCTGCAACCTGCCCTGCATTCTGGTGGACGATGCCAGCAGCCCGGCCTGTGCCCGGGTGCTCGATCGATTGGCCCGGCGCGAGATGGTGTACCTGATCCGCCTGGCCACCAATCAGGGCAAGGGCGCCGCGGTGATGACCGGGCTGCGTGAAGCCTCGCGCCTGGGTTTCAGCCATGCCCTGCAAGTGGACGCCGACGGCCAGCACGATCTGCAAGACGTGCAACGGTTTATCGAACTGTCACGCGCCCACCCGCAAGCGGTCATCTGCGGCTACCCGCAATACGACGACAGCGTGCCAAAAGGCCGTTTGTACGCCCGCTACCTGACCCACGTCATGGTCTGGATAAACACCCTGTCGCTGCAGATCCGCGATTCCATGTGCGGGTTTCGGGTTTACCCGTTGCCTCCAGTGCTTGAACTGATCGAGTCGGCGAGGATCGGCAAACGCATGGATTTCGACTCTGACATTCTGGTGCGCCTGGCCTGGCGCAATCAGCCAATGCAGTGGCTGCAAACCAAGGTCCATTACCCTTTGGACGGTGTCTCACACTTTCGGATGTTCCACGACAACGTGCTGATTTCAAGCATGCACACGCGGTTGTTCTTCGGCATGTTGTTGCGTTCGCCGATGATCCTCTGGCGCCGGTGGCGACCATGACACCAGACAAGCAGCATTGGGCTGACCGCGAAGAACGCGGAAGCTTCTGGCTGATGAAGCTCACCGCGTTTGGCGCCAGGGTCCTCGGTCGCCGACTGTTGAGCCCGCTGCTGTACGGCATCGTCTTGTACTTTTTCCTGTTCGGACGAAGCGCCCGCCACAGTGCCTGGCAATACCAGCAACGGCTCGCCGACTGGAGCGGTCGCAGAGAGTTGCGGCCGAGCCATTGGCGCGTGTTCGGCCAGTTCATGGCCTTCGCCGATTCCATGCTCGACAAGCTTGACGTGTGGAACGGCAAGTTGAGCATCGAGCAGATCGAAATCATCGACCCGGCGCTCCTGCGTAATCAGTTGCGCGGTACACGCGGGCAGATGTTGGTCGGCGCGCACCTTGGCAACCTGGAAGTCTGCCGTGCGCTGGCAGAGATCGGTGAAAAGGTCACGATGAACGTACTGGTGCACACCAAGCACGCCGAGCAGTTCAACCGTTTGCTGGGCGAAGCCGGGGCGACCCATTTGCGCCTGATTCAGGTCAGCGAACTGGACCCGGTCATCATGCTGCAACTGCACGAACGCCTGGAGCGCGGCGAATGGTTGGCGATTGCCGGCGACCGCGTGCCTTTGCATGGCGGGCGCAGCGTAACCGTGGGCTTCCTCGGTCACCCGGCAAAATTCCCCCAGGGCCCGTGGCTGTTGGCCGGTCTGTTGAAATGCCCGGTCAATCTGCTGATGTGCCTGAAGAAGCCCGACGGTGGCTATCGCCTGACGATAGAACCGTTCGCGCAGGCGATCATCTGGAAACGCAGCGACCGAGAGCAGGTCATTCATCAGTGGGCTTCGCGCTATGCCGAACGCCTGAGCCACTATTGTCTCGAAGCGCCCCAACAATGGTTCAACTTTTATCCTTTCTGGAAGACCGATGACGACGCCAACGCTTGAGCCGGTAATCTTCGGCGAACGCCCTTTGCGCATCGAAGATGTGCTGGCCCTGGCCAACCGCAAGGTGCCAACGCAGTTGCAAAGCGATCCCGCGTACCGCGAGCGCATCGCCAAGGGTGCGCGATTCCTCGATTCCCTGCTGGACAAGGAAGGTGTGATCTATGGCGTGACCACCGGCTACGGCGATTCGTGCGTGGTTGCGGTGCCACTGCATCACGTCGAGGCGCTGCCGCGTCATCTGTACACTTTTCACGGTTGCGGACTGGGCAAGTTGCTCGATGCGCAAGCCACCCGCGCTGTGTTGGCGGCGCGTTTGCAGTCGCTGTGCCACGGCGTGTCCGGGGTGCGCGTGGAACTGCTGGAGCGGCTGCAAGCGTTCCTTGAACACGACATTCTGCCGCTGATTCCGGAAGAAGGCTCGGTGGGTGCCAGCGGCGATCTGACGCCGTTGTCGTACGTCGCCGCGACCTTGTCCGGCGAACGCGAAGTGATGTTCCGTGGCGAACGCTGGCAAGCCGCCGATGTGCACCGCGAACTCGGCTGGCAACCGCTGGTGCTGCGCCCGAAAGAAGCGCTGGCATTGATGAACGGCACCGCCGTGATGACCGGCCTCGCCTGCCTGGCTTTCGCCCGCGCCGATTATCTGCTGCAACTGGCCACACGTATAACGGCGCTGAACGTGGTCGCCCTGCAAGGCAACCCCGAGCATTTCGACGAGCGCCTGTTCGCGGCCAAACCGCACCCGGGACAGATGCAAGTCGCCACCTGGTTGCGCAAGGATCTGGCCATCGACGCACCGACCGCACCACTGCACCGCCTACAGGATCGTTACTCCCTGCGTTGCGCACCCCATGTGCTCGGCGTGTTGGCCGACAGTCTGAACTGGCTGCGTTCGTTCATTGAAATCGAACTCAACAGCGCCAACGACAACCCGATCATCGACGCCGAAGCCGAGCGGGTTTTGCACGGTGGGCACTTCTACGGCGGGCACATCGCGTTCGCCATGGACAGCCTGAAAAACCTCGTGGCCAACGTCGCCGATCTGCTGGACCGGCAGCTCGCGCTGCTGGTGGACGAGCGTTACAACCACGGCTTGCCGAGCAACCTGTCCGGCGCCAGCGCCGAACGGGCGATGCTTAACCATGGCTTCAAAGCCGTACAGATCGGCACCAGTGCCTGGACCGCCGAAGCGTTGAAGAACACCATGCCGGCAAGCGTGTTCTCGCGCTCCACCGAGTGCCACAACCAGGACAAGGTGAGCATGGGCACCATCGCTGCCCGCGACGCCATCCGCGTGCTGGAGCTGACCGAACAGGTCGCTGCCGCAACATTACTGGCGGCCAATCAGGGTGTCTGGCTGCGCGGTCAGGCCGAAGACGCCCGACCGCTGCCACCCGCCCTCGCCGCCATGCACGAGGCCTTGGGCAAAGATTTCCCGCCGGTCATCGAAGACCGTGCGCTCGAAGGCGAATTGCGCCTGTGCCTGCAACGTATCGCCGAACAACACTGGAGGCTGCATGCGTAGCAAGGGAGTGCTTCACACCGACACGGAAATCCTCGTGCCGTTTTTCGACGTCGACAGCATGCACGTGGTCTGGCACGGCCATTATGTGAAATACCTGGAAGTCGCACGGTGTGCGCTGCTGGACCGAATCGGCCATAACTACACGGCGATGAACGACTCGGGCTACGCCTGGCCGGTGATCGACCTGCAATTACGCTACGTGCGCGGTGCCGTATTCGGCCAGAAGCTCAACGTGCGCGCCAATCTGGTGGAGTGGGAAAACAGGCTGAAGATCAATTACCTGATCACTGACCAAAACACCGGCGAACGCCTGACCCGTGCCGTCTCGGTCCAGGTTGCCGTCGAGATCTCCAGCCGCGAAATGCAACTGGCTTCGCCCAAGGTGTTCACTGACGCGGTTGAGAGGGCCCTGCCATGAAGTTCTGCGCCCCCCGTTCCCCTGTAGGAGCAAGCTTGCTCGCGATGGTCGTTAACGATGACGCTGGGCACCTGACACTGCGCGGCGCTCTCAGGTCTTTCGCGAGCAAGCTCGCTCCTACAGTGTTCTGCGTGTTGCTGGGTATTCCTGGGCTGGCCCACGCATTCGACCTGCAACAGCTGAGCGATCAACTGGCCAGGCCCGATGTCATCCACGGCAACTTCATCCAGGAAAAGCACCTGCGTGCCCTCCCCCAGCCGCTGACCAGCAAGGGCACCTTCGTCCTGGCGAAAAAACACGGATTGTTATGGCTGCTGAAAACGCCGCTGCAACAGGATTACCGCATCACCGCCCAAGGCATTGCCCGGCGTGATGTCCATGGTTGGCAGATGCTGCCGGGCAAGAGCGCCGGCACCGAGCAGAACCGTCTGTTCCTCGCCGTGCTGCAAGGCGACAGCAGTGGGCTGCAACGAGATTTCGAACTGTCCCTGAGCGGCGACGCACAGAACTGGCAATTGACACTGGTGCCACGCTCGCTGCTGCTCAAGCAAGTGTTCAATCAGATCAATATCGCCGGCAGCGATCTGGTGCACAGCATCGAACTGCTCGAAACCCAGGGCGACAGTACCTTGTTGCGCATGCAGGACAGCACCAGCACCCAACCCCTGAGCGACGCGGAGCAACATGACTTTGCCGAGTGAACGCAAGCTGCCGTGGCTGTTTCTTCTCCTGCTGCTGGCGGTGCTGGCGCTCGCCGGCTGGCAATGGCGTGACGCCGCGCCGCTGTCGGCCAACCTGATGGAACTGGTGCCGGGCACGGCGCCGGACGCATTGGAACAGCGCGCCGAACAACGCATGCAAGAGCCGTTGAACCGTCAGATGCTGTTACTGGTTGGCCATAACAGTCGTGAGAAAGCCATCGCCATGGCACAGCAACTGGGCGATCAGTGGCAGGCCAGTGGCCTGTTCGAAAAGGTCCAGTGGAACCTGCAGGCTGATCTTCCGGCACTGCGCACACAATTGCTGCAAGGCCGTCTGGCGATGCTCTCGACCGAGGATCGTCAGCAACTGGTCGAACACCCTGACGTTTTTATCCAGCAGCGGGTGCAGGCGCTGTTTGATCCCTTCAGCGGTTTCACCCTGGTGCCGAGCCAGGATGACTGGCTGGGCCTGACCGGGCGCATCCAGAATAGCCAGCCACAACGCGGCTCGGTACAGCTCGACATTGGCAGCGGCGCCTTGATCGCCGATGCCGACGGCAAGAGTTGGGTGCTACTGCGGGCACTCACCACCGGCAATGCCTTCGACCTGAACCTTCCGCTGCGAGTGGCCGACCTGCTCCAGCAAAGCCGAGAAAAAGCCGCCCAGGCCGACGTGCAACTGCTCGCCGCCAGCGGTTTGCTGTACGCAGCCAGCGGACAGCGACAGGCTTCGCGAGAGATAACCTGGGTCGGCGGTGGCGCCACTGTCGGGATCCTGCTGTTGCTGCTGCTGGCTTTCCGACGTTGGCGCGTGTTGCTGGCATTCATTCCGGTGCTGGTTGGCATGCTTTTCGGAGCGGTGGCCTGCGTGGCACTGTTCGGCCACATGCACGTCATGACACTGGTATTGGGCTCAAGCCTGATCGGCGTCGCCGTCGATTACCCGCTGCATTACCTGTCCAAGAGCTGGAGCCTGAAACCCTGGCACAGTTGGCCGGCTCTGCGCCTGACCTTGCCTGGGTTGACCCTGAGCCTGATCACCAGCGCCATCGGCTACCTGGCCCTGGCCTGGACGCCGTTCCCGGCATTGACCCAGATTGCCGTGTTCTCCGCGGCCGGTCTGCTCGGCGCCTATCTGTCTGCGGTATGCCTGCTGCCCGCGCTGCTCAAAGGTGTAGAGCTGCGCCCGGCCCAATGGCCGTTACGCGTTTGCGAGTATCTGTTGAGCTCTCGTGAAGCGCTGCTCAAGCACGTCAGTACACCGGTATTACTGGCGCTGCTGATCGCCTTCTGCGTTGGCGGCCTGCTACAACTCGACAGCCGGAACGACATCCGCCAATGGATCAGTGCGCCACAGGCGTTGACCGACGAAGCGCGGAGCATCGCGCAAATAACCGGCTATCAACCCACCAGCCAGTTCTTCCTGGTGCGCGCCGCCAATCAGCAGCAGTTGCTCGAGCGATCAAGCGCCCTGAGCGAACGCCTGGATCAGTTGACCGGTCTGGATAAACTTCCAGGTTATCTGTCGCTCAACCAGCTGGTCAGCCCCCCGAACGAACAGCAGCAAGTGCGCGATGCGTTGAACAAACTGCCGCAGCACTGGCAACCATTGCTCGATGTCGGTGTGCCGGTCGAGGCGCTCCAGGCGGAATTGGCAACGTTGCAGTCGCTGCCCACCGAAGACATCGACACAGCACTCACCGGTCCATTGGCAGAGCCTTATCGCACCTTGTGGCTGGGGCCGACCGATGACGGCGTTGCGGCAATCGTCAGCCTGCAAGGCGTGAGCAACCCGACGTTGCTGCAAGTCCAGGCTGAGGATTTGCCCGGGGTGGTGCTGGTGGATCGGCTGGGCGAGTTGAACAGCGTCTTCGCCGCCACCCAGATCAGCGCCGCCGAACTGAAACTGGCCTCCTGTGTGCTGATCGTGCTGGTGCTGATCCTGCCGTTCGGTTTCGGTGGCGCGCTGCGCATCGTGTCGCTGCCACTGCTCGCGGCGTTGTGCAGCCTGGCCAGCCTCGGTTGGCTGGGGCAGCCATTAACCCTGTTCAGCCTGTTCGGCCTGCTGCTGGTGACGGCGATCAGCGTCGACTACGCCATCCTCATGCGCGAACAGATCGGCGGCGCCGCCGTGAGCCTGCTGGGTACGTTGCTGGCGGCAGTGACCACCTGGCTGTCGTTCGGTTTGTTGGCGGTGTCGAGCACCCCGGCGGTGAGCAACTTCGGGCTGTCGGTGAGCCTGGGCCTGGTCTTCAGTTTCCTGCTCGCGCCTTGGGCCGGTCGCCAGCCGCATGCAGCGCCCGTCGCGGAGACGCCAGCGTGATGGTGATTGTGTTCTGGGCAATGGCCTTGGCGTTGTTCGCCGTGGCGACTCGCGTCGGTCGGCATTTCGGCCTGATTCCGATTGTCAGCCAGTTGCTCCTGGCGACCCTTGGCCTGCCGCTGCTGATGTACTTCTGGATCGAACCGCAATGGCAACTGAGCGGCGCGGCGCTGGTGTCGCCGGACTGGCTGAAGAACCTCTACAGCCTGAGCTTCGCCCTGTTGCTGGGCTACATCCTCAGCGATGTGATCGACCTGCAACTGGACCGCCAGAGCCTGAAGATCGCCCTGCCGAGTTTCTGCATTCCGTTTGCCTGCGGACTGGCCACGGCGATCTGGCTATTGCCGCCACAACCCTGGATCAGTTCATTGGCGGTCGGCCTGCTGTTCGCCATTACCGCCATTCCGGTGTTGTATCTGTACCTGCAACACATCGATTACCCGCCCGCCGCTACCCGACGACTGGTGCAAACCGCGATCCTCATCGACCTCGCCTGCTGGACCGTGTTCGGCATCGCCCAAGGCAGCTTGCACCTGAGCAGTTTGTTGTTGCCGCTGGCCGGCGCTTGCCTGCCGGTGCTGCTGCGCCTGCTGGGCCTGCGTCAAGCGTGGCTCTACAGCGGATGTTTTTTTGCGTTGCTGGTGGTCGCCGAGCACTTCAAGCTCAATGCACTGATTTTCGGCATCGGTTATGTCCTGATCATGGCCGCACTGAAAGCGCCGCTGACATTGCCTTTTCCACTGCTGTGGATGAACCGTTTGCAGACGTACTTCGCCATTCCGCTGATCCTTACGTTCGGCATCGTGCAAATCAACGTGCACAGCGCCATGGACAGTCTTGGCTGGATACAACTGGCGGCATTGCTGCTGTTACCGATCAGCAGCAAACTGCTGGGCAACTGGCTCGGCCTCGGCTGGGCCGGCGCCTCGTTCAGCGGAGCCAGTCGCTGGCGAGAAAGTGTGTTACTGAACATTCGCGGTTTGAGCGAAATAGTCTTTCTCAACCTGCTGCTCCAACAACAACTCATCAGTCCGCCGCTGTACTTCGCGTTGATGCTGATGGGCCTGATTGCGACACTGCTGCCGGCCTTGACCGGCATGCACCGAATCCCGTTGAAAGCCGCCGCGCCGGCAAGGAGCCCTCATGCCAACCGTTGAAATGCAACGCCGCCAGGTCGTAGTGATCGGTGCTGGCCCTTCCGGCGCCATCGCCGCCGCGCTGCTCAAACGCAAAGGGCACGATGTGCTGGTGATCGAGCGTCAGCATTTTCCGCGTTTTTCCATCGGTGAGAGCCTGTTGGCCCACTGCCTGGATTTCGTCGAAGAAGCGGGCATGCTCGACGCCGTCAACGCCGCCGGTTTCCAGGTGAAAACCGGTGCCGCGTTTGCCTGGGGCGAGCGCTACAGCGCGTTCGATTTTGGCGACACCTTTACGCAAGGCAAACCAACGACGTTCCAGGTTCAGCGTGCGGATTTCGACAAGTTGCTGGCCGATCAGGCCTCGCTGCAAGGCGTGGAGATTCGCTACGGCGAGTCCATCGTCGGCGTCGATGTCAGTGGGGCCAAGCCGCAACTCGACGTACGCCGCGAAGACGGCAGCCAATACCGCATCGAAGTCGAGTTCATGCTCGATGCCAGCGGCTACGGGCGCGTCCTGCCACGTTTGCTCGACCTTGAGGCGCCGTCCAACTTCCCGGTGCGCCAAGCCGTGTTCACCCACGTCGAAGACTGCATCGACAACCCGAATTTCGACCGGACCAAGATTCTCATTACAACCCACCCGACAAAACGCGATGTCTGGTTCTGGACCATTCCGTTCAGCAATGGACGCAGTTCGGTCGGTGTGGTCGCCGCCCAGGAACACTTTGAAGGTCGCACCGACAACCTGGACGACTGCCTGCGCGGATTCATCGCCGAAACGCCAAGCCTGGCCGGCGTGATGGGCAACGCCGTGTGGGACACCGA
Organism: Pseudomonas sp. P1.8; assembly: GCF_001269805.1. Classification (NCBI taxonomy): domain Bacteria; kingdom Pseudomonadati; phylum Pseudomonadota; class Gammaproteobacteria; order Pseudomonadales; family Pseudomonadaceae; genus Pseudomonas; species Pseudomonas sp. P1.8. Next base: position 27,035 of record NZ_LHVM01000004.1, on the reverse strand, counting down.
AGCCCGGACCATTGGCGGTTATTCAGCCAACGTCAAATCCTTGCACGGTCCCGGTTTTGCCCTGCTGGGCAATGCGGCGGAGTTCCTTGACCCGGTCTTCTCCTCCGGCGTCACCATCGCCATGCGTTCGGCCAGCATGGCCGCCGCTGTGCTGCACCGCCAGCTGCAAGGTGATTGCGTCGACTGGCAGAGCGAATTCGCCGATCCACTCAAGCGCGGCGTCGACACCTTCCGCTGCTACGTCGAAGGCTGGTACACCGGGACCTTCCAGGACGTCATCTACCACGAGGGCGGCTCGCCGGAAATCCGCCGGATGATCTGCTCCATTCTCGCCGGATATGCCTGGGACGAACGCAACCCGTTCGTCAGCGAAGCCAAGCGACGGTTGAAGGTCATTTCAGAACTCTGTGCAAGAGAGGCGACATGAGCGTCTTCAGCGACAGCCAGGGCCGCTCCGGGAGCCAAGCCCGTTGGCCAGCAGGCTTTGTGCGATTGCTGCCAGTGGCCGCTGCCCTGTTGCTGAGTGCTTGCGCCAGTCGCGCTCCGCTGCCCGAGCAAAACCCCAATCTTGCGCTTCCAATGCAACTGCACATCCAGCGCTTGCAGGATGACCAGCGCCAGGATTGGGTGCTGGTGATCCAGCGTGAAGACCAAGGCATTCGCTGGTCGATGATGGACCTGTTGGGCATTCCCCAAGCACGCCAGAAACTGATCGATAAACACTGGCAATCCGATGGTTTTTTGCCACCCAATCCGCAAGCCCGGGAGCTGTTCGCCGCGTTGCTGTTTGCGCTGACGCCCAAAGATGAACTCGTCGCCAACTATCCTGGGGCCTGGCAGCACGGCACACAACGGTCCCTCCCCGAACGCTGGGACATCCGCTACACACAACCACAGAATTTTCAATTGCAGCTACCGAAAGGTCCGACCTACCAAGTCACTCCACTGAGTGGTGACGCGCCATGACCGCCTACCTCAATGCCCTCGGGGTGGTCTGCGCCCTGGGTCGCGACAAACAGGAAGTCACCCGAAACCTGTTTGCTGGCGATTGCTCCGGCATGGTCGACGACGCTGTGCGGGTACGCGAGCGGTCATTGCCGGTCGGTGCAGTCCGCGGTGAGTTGGCGGCGATTCCAGACGACATGTCGCTGCATCGTAGCCGCAACAATCAGCTGTTGCTGGAAGCTGCGCTGCAAATCCGTCAGGACATCGATAGCGTGATCCAGACCTACGGTCGCCACCGTGTCGGTGTGGTGCTGGGCACCAGCACCTCGGGTATCGACGAGGCCAGCCAGGGCCTGACCCATTACATCCGCGAAAAACACTTCCCCGCCGAATATGACTACCAGCAGCAGGAACTCGCGGCCCCGGCGAATTTTCTCGCCGACTGGCTGCAACTGAGCGGTCCGGCCTACGTCATTTCCACGGCATGCACCTCCAGCGCCCGTGCATTGATGAGCGCCCAGCGCCTACTGGATCTGGGCGTGTGCGATGCGGTGTTGTGCGGAGGTGTCGATACCCTGTGCAAGCTGACGCTCAATGGTTTTTCGGCACTGGAAGCGGTCTCGGGGCAACGCTGCAATCCGTTCTCGGTGAACCGCAACGGCATCAACATCGGTGAGGCAGCTGCGTTGTTTGTGATGAGCCGACAGGCGGACAACGCTCCATCGATAGCCTTGCTCGGCAGCGGCGCCAGTTCCGATGCACACCACATTTCCGCCCCCGAGCCCACCGGCCGTGGCGCCTTGCAGGCCATGAACAAAGCCTTGAGCCGTGCGCACCTGAACCCGCAGCAGATCAATTACCTGAACCTTCACGGCACGGCCACCCAGCACAACGACGCCATGGAAAGCCAGGCTGTCGCGACGCTCTTCCCTGAAGGCGTACCCTGTTCTTCCACTAAACCCATGACCGGCCACACCCTCGGCGCCGCGGGTGCCCTGGAGGCCGCGTTCTGCTGGTTGAGCCTGAGCCCGGTCAATGTCGATCATGCCCTGCCACCGCATGTCTGGGATGGCCAACCGGACCCCCAGTTACCCGCGCTGAATTGGGTGACCCCGGCCGCTCGCCTGGCGTCCATTGCTCCACGCTACCTGATGAGCAATTCCTTTGCCTTTGGGGGCAACAATGTCAGCCTGATTATCGGAGACGCACCATGATTGACTGGCCGCTCGCCGAACTGCTGCCACACGCCGGCGACATGATCTTCATCGAGCAGATCCTGGCGTTCGATGAAGAGCAGATTCATACCCGCCTCACCGTCAGACCCGATGGACTGTTCAGCCGTCCCGACGGTAGCCTGCCGGCCTGGGTCGGCATTGAATTGATGGCCCAGAGCGTCGCCGCCTTCGCCGGTTGCCATGCGCGCCAGCGCGGGGATGACGTGGAATTGGGCTTCCTGCTCGGCAGCCGCAAATTCGAGAGCAACGTCGAAAGCTTCCCGGCGGGCACCGAGCTGACCATCCATGGCATCCGTTCCCTGGAAGACGACAACGGCATGGGCGTGTTCGAATGCCATATCAACGGTACGGGCATTCACGTGACGGCGCGTCTGAACGTATACCGCCCGCCCCACGCGGCTCAATATCTTCATGAATCCCAGGAATCCAGTGATGACTGAATCCGTATTGGTCACCGGTTCCAGCCGTGGTATCGGCCGCGCCATCGCATTGCGCCTGGCCCAGGCCGGGCATGACATCGTGCTGCATTGCCGTAGCGGCCTGGCCGATGCGCAAGCCGTCAAAGTCGAAATCGAAGCCCTGGGGCGCAATGCGCGCATCCTGCAATTCGACGTGTCCGACCGCGCCAGCTGCAAAGCCATCCTTGAAGCCGATGTGGAAACCCACGGTGCTTATTACGGCGTGGTGCTCAACGCCGGCCTGACCCGCGACGGTGCTTTTGCGGCGCTGAGCGAGGATGATTGGGACGTGGTGATGCGCACCAACCTCGATGGTTTCTACAACGTGCTGCACCCGGTGATGATGCCGATGATTCGCCGTCGTGCGCCGGGGCGGATCGTCTGCATCACCTCGGTGTCCGGCTTGATCGGCAACCGTGGCCAGGTCAACTACAGCGCCTCCAAGGCCGGACTGATCGGCGCCGCGAAAGCATTGGCGATCGAGCTGGGCAAGCGCAAAATCACCGTTAACTGTGTCGCACCCGGCCTGATCGACACAGCCATGCTCGATGAAAACGTGCCGGTGGAAGAGCTGATGAAAATGATCCCCGCACAACGCATGGGCACCCCTGAGGAGGTAGCCGGTGCGGTGAATTTCCTGATGTCGGCGGAAGCTTCGTACATTACCCGGCAGGTTCTGGCCGTCAACGGAGGCCTGTGCTGATGAAGCGCGTCGTCGTCACCGGCATGGCCGGCATCACCTCACTGGGCAGCGATTGGGAGACCATCGCCGGCAACTTCGTGGCCAACCGCAGCGGTATCCGCCGGATGGACGAGTGGGACCGCTTCACCGAACTCAACACACGCCTGGCCGGCCCCATCGATGACTTCAAGGTCCCGAGTCACTGGACCCGTAAACAACTGCGCAGCATGGGCCGGGTATCACGGCTGGCCGTTGGCGCGTCGGAACTGGCACTGGCCGACGCCGGATTATTGGGTGACGAATCAATCAAGGACGGACGCATGGGCGTCGCCTGCGGCTCCTCCACCGGCAGCACCGACGAGATCAAGGCCTTCGGCAACATGCTGCTCAACTCGGTGGCCGAGGGGCTGAACGCCAATTCCTATGTGCGGATGATGCCGCACACCACGGCGGCGAACATCAGCATCTTCTTCGGCCTCACCGGGCGCCTGATCCCGACGTCCAGCGCCTGTACCAGCGGCAGCCAGGGCATCGGCTATGCCTACGAGGCGATCAAGTTCGGCCGCTTGCCGCTGATGCTCGCCGGCGGTGCCGAGGAGCTGTGCCCGACCGAGGCCATGGTCTTCGACGCGCTCTACGCCACCAGCCTGAAAAACGACACCCCGCAACGCAGCCCCCGCCCATACGACACCGCACGCGACGGCCTGGTGATAGGTGAAGGCGGTGGCATGCTGGTGCTCGAAGAACTGGAACACGCCTTGGCCCGTGGCGCGCGCATCCATGCCGAGATCGTTGGTTTCGGCAGCAACGCCGACGGCCAGCACACCACCCGCCCCGAACAGATCACCATGCGTCGGGCCATGGAACTGGCCCTGGAAGATGCCGGACTTGCACCTTCCGACATCGGCTACGTCAACGGCCACGGCACTGCCACCGAGCAGGGCGACATCGCCGAAACCCTGGCCACCAGCAGCCTGTTCGGCGAACACATGCCGATCAGCTCGCAGAAAAGCTTCCTCGGCCACACCCTCGGCGCCTGCGGTGCGCTGGAGTCGTGGTTCAGCATCGAAATGATGAACCGCGACCTCTACGCCCACACCTTCAACCTCGACAATGTCGACCCGCACTGCGGCAAACTCGACTACCTGCGCGGCGAGTTTCGGCAGATGAGCAACCAGTACGTGATGAATAATAATTTTGCGTTTGGCGGGGTGAATACTTCGCTGATATTCAAGCGCTGGTCGTAATTTAAGCCAAAAGATCGCAGCCTTCGGCAGCTCCTACAGTGATTGGTGTAGGAGCTGCCGCAGGCTGCGATCTTTTGTTTTTGCGGTACGGTGATCAGGGCGGATCAAGATTATCCAGCACCCGATTCACCGCCATTTCCCCCAGCATGATCGACTGCTGGATCCCCAGCAGTGTGTGGCCCTGTGAGCCCTTCAGGTCTCTGGCGAAGTTACTTGCCATGACGTTTGCCGAGGCTAGCGACACGCAGGCGTATTCCAGCAGGGTGTGGTTGTCGATATCGGGGGCGATGAGGAATAGGGGGCTGGGTGGGTGTGGCACGTCCGGATCGGTATCCGGTGGGTTTGGCGCATTGGTCATGATTCAGCGTCCTGAAAGTGGCGGCCACACCAAATTGCTACTGACCAAAAGGGTGGCAGCTGTACGCAGGTTAGCAGACCGGGCCACGATGAAACCGGCGCGCCAGATGGCGCCCTGCGCACAGCCACCGTCAAGGGCAGGTATGAACATACCTGCCTATCAGGAGCGCCAATGCGCTTCATTGTGGACACGGGCTGCTAAACCCGATCACTGACAATCAGTGACGCGAATCAAGCTACCGACAGCCCCAAAAGCGCACAAGCCGGCGGATTCTGGAGTAGCTGTAGGCAGCGCCGCAAGACGCTGTAGCTTTTGGGAAGGATTTCGGAAATGTCCCACAGGAGGGGGTGAATTTTCCCGCCAGGTTGGCATGCAGAGGGTCTTTTGGGAGTACTTGCGGACGCCTTCGCTGGCAAGCCAGCTCCTACAGGGTTCCGTGGTGTGGCAAGCAGGGTGTGCACAGCGCTGAACACTGTAGGAGCGAGCATGCTCGCGATTGACTGCGCAGCAGTCACGCCTGTAACGGTTCCACCTTCCTCGTCAACAACTCCACAAACGCCCGCGCCATCGCCGACTTCTGATCCTTGCGCTGCACCAGCCACACCGCCGACACCGCCGCCGGATCCAGCAAGGGTCGATAGACCACACCGTCGATGCGCATCCGCTGATATGACGCCGGCATTACCGAAACCCCGAGCCCCGCCGCGACCAAGCCAATGATGGTCATGGCCTCACCGGCCTCTTGGGCGAAGTGCGGGCTGAAACCGGCGTCCCGCGCCAGGCTGAGCAGCTGTGCATACAGACCGCTGCCGTAACTGCGTGGGAAAAAGACGAAAGGTTCGAGGGCCAGGGCTGACAGAAACAGGCCCTCTTCACTGCCGTTGACCAGCGGATGTTTGGAGCTGAGGACCGCGACCAGCGGCTCGCGCATCAATTCGACCACGCTGAGACTGTCCGGCAACCCGAGCGGGCGCATGATGCCGACTTCAATCGACTCGTCCACCAGCGCATCGGCCACCTGGGTGCTGCTCATTTCCCGCAGATTCAGGTGCACGGCCGGGAAGCGCTGGCGGAAAGAGAAAATCGCCTGGGGAATGGTCGAGTTGAAGGGTGCCGACGAGGTGAAGCCGATTTTCAGTTCGCCCAACTCGCCCAACTGTGCCCGCCTCGCGACATCCGCCGCTTTGGCGACCTGCGCCAGCGCCAATCGCGCCTCTTCGAGGAACAGCCGACCGGCTTCGCTCAGTTCGACCCGACGATTGGTACGTTCAAAAAGCCGTGCGCCGACTTCCTGTTCCAGCGCTTGAATTTGCTGGCTCAGCGGCGGCTGCGAGATGCCCAGCACCTGTGCAGCGCGGCCGAAGTGCAGTTCTTCGGCGACGGCGATGAAGTAGCGCAGATGACGCAATTCCATGGAAACCTCATTAGGTCGTAAAAGCTATCAAACAGGTCGAACAATATATTGGATTGAATCATTAGCCAGCTATATGCTTTTTTTCATTGCCTGACCGGCTGCGTCCTCCGAGGTCCCTGTGAAAACTGTTGTTGCCCCACTCGCCCATGAAGTTCCACCCGCCGCGCCGGGTGCTATCGCTGTTGAGTTGGCGGAAATCTACATCGAAAAAGGTACGCCGGCGTTCATGCGCACGGTGCTGGCGTTGTTCTGCGGCGGCTTCGCGACTTTTGCCCTGCTCTACTGCGTGCAGCCGATGATGCCGCTGCTGTCCCACGAGTATTCCATCAACGCGGCACAGAGCAGCCTGATCCTGTCGATCGCCACCGGCATGCTCGCCATTGGCCTGCTGATCACTGGCCCGATTTCCGACCGTATCGGGCGTAAGCCGGTGATGGTGGCGGCCCTGTTCGCCGCCGCGCTGTGCACCATGGCCAGTGCGATGATGCCGAGCTGGCACGGTGTGCTGCTGATGCGCGCGCTGATCGGGTTGTCGCTGAGCGGCCTGGCAGCAGTTGCAATGACTTATTTGAGCGAAGAGATTCACCCACAGCACATCGGCCTCGCCATGGGTTTGTACATCGGCGGCAACGCTATTGGCGGAATGAGCGGACGCTTGATCACCGGAGTGTTGATCGACTTCGTCAGCTGGCACACGGCGATGCTGGTGATCGGTGGCCTGGCGTTGATTGCCGCGGCGGTGTTTTGGAAAATTCTCCCCGAGTCGCGCAACTTCCGCGCCCGCTCGCTGCACCCGCGCAGCTTGCTCGACGGTTTCACCATGCACTTTCGCGACGCCGGGTTGCCGCTGTTGTTCCTCGAAGCCTTTGTGTTGATGGGCGCGTTCGTCACGCTGTTCAACTACATCGGCTATCGCCTGCTGGCCGCGCCGTACCATATGGAACAGGCGTTCGTCGGGTTGCTGTCGGTGGTGTACCTGTCGGGCATCTACAGCTCGGCGAAAATCGGCTCGCTGGCCGACAAACTCGGCCGCCGTAAAGTGCTCTGGAGCACCATCGCGCTGATGATTGGTGGCCTCGCCCTGACGATGTTCACGCCATTGCCGCTGGTGATCATCGGCATGTTGGTGTTCACCTTCGGTTTTTTCGGCGCCCATTCGGTGGCCAGCAGCTGGATCGGTCGCCGCGCCACCCGGGCCAAGGGGCAGGCATCGTCCTTGTACCTGTTCAGCTATTACGCCGGGGGGAGCATCGCCGGTACGATGGGTGGCGTGTTCTGGCATTTGGGTGGATGGAACGGGATCGGGCTGTTCATCGGCACGCTGCTGGTGATTGCGTTGCTGGTGGCGTTGAAGCTGGCGAAGCTGCCGCTGCTGGGTGGCGTCAAAGTCTGACCCAAACCAATGTGGGAGCAAGCCTGCTCGCGATTGCGGAGTGTCAGCCAAACATTTGCTGACTGTTCCACCGCTTTCGCGAGCAGGCTCGCTCCCACATTTTTTACCGGGCGTTTTTTATTGGGCAGCTATCACTCGTGATACTGCGCCGACAACTCATGCACGGCACGCAAGAAGGCGCCAGCATGCTCCGGATCGACTTCCGGGGTGATGCCATGGCCAAGGTTGAACACGTGGCCACTGCCTTTGCCATAGCTGGCAAGGATGCGCCCGACTTCGGTACGGATGGCTTCCGGTTTTGCGTAGAGCACGGTCGGGTCCATGTTGCCTTGCAACGCGACTTTGTCACCCACGCGGGCGCGGGCACTGCCGATGTCGCAGGTCCAGTCCAGGCCCAGTGCGTCGGCGCCGGCATCGGCGATGCTCTCCAGCCACAGGCCACCGTTCTTGGTGAACAGGATGACCGGCACCTTGCGACCTTCGTGTTCGCGGATCAGGCCGCTGACAATTTTCTTCATGTAGGCCAGGGAGAATTCCTGGTAAGCCGCCGCCGAGAGGGCACCGCCCCAACTGTCGAAGATCTGTACCGCTTGCGCACCGGCCATGATCTGGCCGTTGAGGTAGCTGGTGACCGTCTGCGCGAGCTTGTCCAGCAGCAGGTGCAAGGCTTGCGGGTTGTCGTAGAGCATGGTTTTGGTCTTGCGGTAGTCTTTCGACGAGCCGCCTTCGACCATGTAGGTGGCCAGGGTCCATGGGCTGCCGGCAAAGCCGATCAGCGGCACGCGGCCGTTCAGTTCGCGGCGGATGGTGCTGACCGCGTCCATGACGTAGCCGAGGTCTTTGTGCGGATCGGGAATCGGCAAGGCTTCGATGTCGGCCAGGGTGCTGACGACTTTCTTGAAACGCGGACCTTCGCCGGTTTCGAAGTACAGGCCTTGGCCCATGGCATCGGGGATGGTCAGGATATCGGAGAAGAGGATCGCCGCATCCAGTTGCGGGTAGCGGTCGAGCGGTTGCATCGTGACTTCGCAGGCGAACGCCGGATTCATGCACAAGCTCATGAAGTCGCCGGCCTTGGCACGGCTGGCGCGGTATTCAGGCAGGTAGCGACCGGCCTGACGCATCATCCACACAGGGGTGACGTCTACGGGTTGCTTGAGCAGGGCGCGAAGGAAACGGTCGTTCTTCAGGGCAGTCATGTCGGCATCCGGAAAAAAAGTGCGGGCATTTTCTCAGAGCGCGACGCAAAAGGCACGGTTGCAGGTCAGCCTTTTGTCTATCGGGTCAATTTGTCGCGGGGGAATATTTCTTTGCAACACCGAAAACACTGTAGGAGCCGGCTTGCTGGCGATGCAGACGACGCGGTGATCAGGTACACCGCGTTAACGTTCATCGCCAGCAAGCCGGTTCCTACAGGGTGAGGCGTCGATCAGACGCCCAGGTAATCCAGGATCCCTTCAGCCGCATTACGGCCTTCGAAGATCGCCGTCACTACCAGGTCGGAACCGCGCACCATGTCGCCACCGGCAAAGATTTTCGGATTGCTGGTCTGGTGCTTGTACTGACCTTGCTCAGGCGCAACAACGCGGCCCTGGCTGTCGGTCTGGATTTCGAACTGTTCGAACCACGGCGCCGGGCTCGGACGGAAACCGAACGCGATGACCACGGCGTCGGCCGGGATGATCTCTTCGGAACCCGGGATCGGCTCAGGGCTGCGACGGCCACGGGCGTCCGGCTCGCCGAGACGGGTCTCGACCACCTTCACGCCTTCGACCTTGTCTTCACCGACAATGGCGATCGGCTGGCGGTTGTAGAGGAACTTCACGCCTTCTTCCTTGGCGTTCTTCACCTCTTTGCGCGAGCCCGGCATGTTCGCTTCGTCACGACGATAAGCGCAGGTCACCGACTTGGCGCCCTGGCGGATCGACGTACGATTGCAGTCCATCGCCGTGTCACCACCGCCGAGTACCACAACCTTCTTGCCTTTCATGTCGACGAAATCTTCCGGCGACTTTTCAAAGCCCAGGTTGCGGTTGACGTTGGCGATCAGGAAGTCCAGCGCGTCGTACACGCCCGGCAGGTCTTCCCCGGCAAAGCCGCCCTTCATGTAGGTGTAGGTGCCCATGCCCATGAATACCGCATCGTATTCTTCGAGCAGTTGCTCCATGGTCACGTCCTTGCCCACCTCGGTGTTGAGGCGGAACTCGATGCCCATGCCAGTGAAGACTTCGCGACGATTGCTCAGCACAGTCTTTTCCAGCTTGAACTCGGGAATGCCGAAGGTCAGCAGGCCACCGATTTCCGGGTTCTTGTCGAACACCACCGGGGTCACGCCGCCGCGCACCAGCACGTCGGCACAGCCCAGGCCCGCAGGCCCGGCACCGATGATCGCGACACGCTTGCCGGTCGGTTTGACCTTGGACATGTCCGGGCGCCAGCCCATGGCGAACGCGGTGTCGGTGATGTACTTCTCCACCGAACCGATGGTCACCGCGCCAAAGCCATCGTTGAGGGTGCAGGCACCCTCGCACAGACGGTCCTGCGGGCACACCCGGCCGCAGACTTCCGGCAGGGTGTTGGTCTGGTGCGACAGTTCGGCGGCCTGGAGGATGTTGCCCTCGGCCACCAGCTTCAGCCAGTTGGGAATGAAGTTGTGCACCGGGCACTTCCATTCGCAATACGGGTTACCGCAACCCAGGCAGCGGTGGGCCTGGTCGGCCGACTGCTGGGGTTTGAAGGGTTCGTAGATTTCCACGAACTCTTTCTTGCGTTGACGCAACAGTTTCTTCTTCGGATCCTTGCGCCCGACCTCGATGAACTGGAAGTCATTATTCAGACGTTCAGCCATTTTAAAACCTCATCAAACTCTTCAGGCGCATATCACTGCGGGTTGGCACGGGTGCTGGAAAGCAACGATTTCAAGCTGGCAGCCTTGGGCTTGACCAACCAGAAACGGCGCACGTAATCATCGAGGTTCTCGGCGAGTTCACGACCCCACTCGCTGTCGGTTTCCTCGACGTACTCGTTCAGCACGCGTTGCAAATGGCTGCGGTAGGCTTCCATCGCCTCGCCGCTGATCCGCTGGATTTCCACCAGTTCGTGGTTGACCCGGTCAACGAAGGTGTTGTCCTGGTCGAGCACGTAGGCGAAACCGCCGGTCATGCCAGAGCCGAAGTTGTAACCAGTCTTGCCCAATACGCAGACGAAACCACCGGTCATGTACTCGCAGCAGTGATCGCCAGTGCCTTCCACAACGGTGTGGGCACCGGAGTTACGCACGGCAAAACGCTCGCCCGCGGTGCCGGCAGCGAACAGTTTGCCGCCGGTGGCGCCGTACAGGCAGGTGTTACCGATGATGGCACTGTCCTGGGTGCGGTAGACGCTGCCCTTCGGCGGAACGATGACAAGCTTGCCGCCGGTCATGCCCTTGCCGACATAGTCGTTGGCATCGCCTTCCAGGTACATGTTCAGGCCACCAGCGTTCCACACGCCGAAGCTCTGACCGGCAGTGCCCTTGAAGCGGAACGTGACCGGCGCGTGGGCCATGCCCTGGTTGCCGTGCTTGCGCGCGATTTCGCCGGAGATCCGTGCGCCGATGGAACGGTCGCAGTTGCAGATATCCAGGGCGAATTCAGCGCCGCTCAGGTCGTTGATCGCCGAGGTGGCCATGTCGACCATTTTCTCGGCCAGCAGGCCTTTGTCGAACGGCGGGTTGCGTTCAACGCCACAGAACTGCGGCTTGTCCGCCGGCACGTGGTCGCTGCCCAACAACGGGGTCAGGTCCAGGTGATGCTGCTTGGCGGTCTGACCTTCGAGGACTTCCAGCAGATCGGTACGACCGATCAGCTCTTCGAGGGAGCGCACGCCCAGCTTGGCCAGCCACTCACGGGTTTCTTCGGCGACGTAGGTGAAGAAGTTCACCACCATGTCGACGGTACCGATGTAGTGATCCTTGCGCAGCTTCTCGTTCTGAGTCGCAACGCCGGTGGCGCAGTTGTTCAGGTGGCAGATGCGCAGGTATTTGCAGCCCAGGGCGATCATTGGCGCGGTGCCGAAGCCAAAGCTTTCGGCGCCGAGGATGGCTGCCTTGATCACGTCGAGGCCGGTTTTCAGGCCACCGTCGGTCTGTACCCGAACTTTGCCGCGCAGGTCGTTGCCACGCAGGGTCTGGTGGGTTTCGGCCAGGCCGAGTTCCCACGGAGCGCCCGCGTATTTGATCGAGGTCAGCGGCGATGCGCCGGTGCCGCCGTCGTAGCCGGAGATGGTGATCAAGTCCGCATAGGCCTTGGCCACACCGGCGGCGATGGTGCCGACGCCCGCTTCTGCTACCAGCTTCACCGAGACCAGTGCCTTCGGGTTGACTTGTTTCAGGTCGAAAATCAGCTGCGACAAGTCTTCGATCGAGTAGATGTCGTGGTGCGGCGGTGGCGAAATCAGCGTCACGCCCGGCACTGCGTAACGCAGCTTGGCGATCAGACCGTTGACCTTGCCGCCTGGCAGTTGACCGCCTTCGCCCGGCTTGGCGCCTTGAGCGACCTTGATCTGCAGCACTTCAGCGTTGACCAGGTATTCCGGGGTCACACCGAAACGGCCGGTCGCCACTTGCTTGATTTTCGAGCTCTTGATGGTGCCGTAGCGCGCCGGGTCTTCACCACCTTCGCCGGAGTTGGAACGCGCACCGAGGCGGTTCATGGCTTCGGCCAGGGCTTCGTGAGCTTCCGGCGACAGGGCGCCCAGCGAGATACCGGCGGAGTCGAAGCGCTTGAGCACCGATTCCAGCGGTTCGATTTCGCTGATGTCCAATGGCGTGTCGAGGGTTTTGACTTTCAGCAGGTCGCGGATCATCGACACCGGGCGGTTGTCCACCAGCGACGTGTATTCCTTGAACTTGCTGTAGTCGCCCTGCTGCACAGCGGCTTGCAGGGTGTTGACCACGTCAGGGTTGTACGCGTGATATTCGCCACCGTGGACGAACTTCAGCAGACCACCCTGCTGGATCGGCTTGCGCGGGCTCCAGGCTTCGGTGGCCAGGGCTTTCTGCTCGGCTTCGATGTCGACGAAACGCGCACCCTTGATACGGCTTGGCACGCCACGGAAGCTCAGGTTGCAGACTTCCTCGGACAGGCCGATGGCTTCGAACAACTGCGCACCACGGTACGAAGTGATGGTCGAGATACCCATCTTCGACAGGATCTTGAGCAGGCCTTTGGTGATGCCTTTACGGTAGTTCTTGAACACCTCGTAGAGGTCGCCCAGCACTTCACCGGTGCGGATCAGATCGCCCAGCACTTCGTAGGCCAGGAACGGGTAAACGGCAGAGGCGCCGAAACCGATCAACACGGCGAAGTGATGCGGGTCACGTGCAGTCGCGGTTTCAACAAGGATGTTGGAGTCGCAACGCAGACCTTTTTCGGTCAGGCGGTGGTGCACCGCGCCGGTGGCCAGGGATGCGTGGATCGGCAACTTGCCCGGGGCAATGTGACGATCGCTCAGCACAACCTGGGTACGACCGGCGCGCACAGCTTCTTCAGCCTGATCGGCAACATTGCGGATCGCCGCTTCAAGGCCGACGCTTTCGTCGTAGTTCAGATCGATGATCGCGCGCTCGAAGCCCGGACGATCGAGGTTCATCAGCGAGCGCCACTTGGCCGGGGAAATGACCGGCGAGCTGAGGATCACACGCGAAGCGTGTTCCGGCGACTCCTGGAAGATGTTGCGCTCGGCACCGAGGCAGATCTCCAGCGACATGACGATGGCTTCACGCAGCGGATCGATTGGCGGGTTGGTAACCTGCGCGAACTGCTGGCGGAAATAGTCGTACGGTGTACGCACGCGCTGGGACAGCACGGCCATCGGCGTATCGTCGCCCATCGAGCCAACGGCTTCGTAGCCCTGCTCACCGAGCGGACGCAGCACCTGGTCGCGCTCTTCGAACGTGACCTGATACATCTTCATGTATTGCTTGAGCTGATCGACGTCGTAGAACGCCGAACCGTGATCGTTGTCTTCCATGGTCGCCTGGATGCGCAGGGCATTCTTGCGCAGCCATTGCTTGTACGGATGACGGGACTTCAGGCGGTTGTCGATGGCATCGGTGTCGAGGATCTGACCGGTTTCGGTGTCCACGGCAAAAATCTGGCCCGGGCCAACGCGGCCCTTGGCGATCACGTCTTCAGGCTGGTAGTTCCAGACACCGATTTCCGAAGCCAGGGTGATGAAGCCGTTGGTGGTGGTGACCCAACGCGCCGGGCGCAGACCGTTACGGTCGAGCAGGCACACCGCATAACGACCGTCGGTCATTACTACACCAGCCGGGCCGTCCCACGGCTCCATGTGCATCGAGTTGTACTCGTAGAATGCACGCAGATCCGGGTCCATGGTCTCGACGTTCTGCCACGCAGGCGGAATGATCATCCGCACGCCACGGAACAGGTCGATGCCGCCGGTGACCATCAACTCCAGCATGTTGTCCATGCTCGAGGAGTCGGAACCCACGCGGTTGACCAGCGGGCCGAGTTCTTCCAGGTCCATCAGATCGTTGCTGAACTTGGTGCGACGGGCCACGGCCCAGTTGCGGTTACCGGTGATGGTGTTGATCTCGCCGTTGTGCGCCAGGAAGCGGAACGGTTGAGCCAGCGGCCATTTCGGCAGGGTGTTGGTGGAGAAGCGCTGGTGGAACACGCAAATCGAAGTTTGCAGGCGCTCATCGCTCAGGTCTGGATAGAAGGCGGTCAAGTCCGCCGGCATCATCAGGCCTTTGTAAATGATGGTCTTGTGGGAAAAGCTGCACACGTAGTGGTCGGTGTCGGCGGCGTTGGCCACGGACGAGCGACGACGGGAGGTGAACAACTTGACGGCCATGTCCTGATCGCTCAGGCCTTCACCGCCGATGTACACCTGCTCGATTTGCGGCAGGCGCTCAAGGGCCAGGCGGCCGAGCACGCTGGTGTCGATTGGCACTTTGCGCCAGCCGATCAATTGCAGGCCGGCGGCCAGGATCTCGCGGTTCATGTTCTCGCGAGCGGCCTGGGCTTTGACCGGGTCCTGGTTGAAGAAGACCATGCCCACAGCATATTGCTTGGGCATTTCGACGCCGAAAGTTTCCTGGGCGATGGCTCGCAGGAATACGTCCGGCTTTTGAATCAGCAGACCGCAACCGTCACCGGTCTTGCCGTCGGCATTAATCCCACCGCGGTGGGTCATGCAGGTCAGGGCCTCGATGGCCGTTTGCAAAAGGGTATGACTGGGCTCGCCCTGCATATGGGCTATCAGGCCGAAACCGCAGTTATCCTTGAATTCATCTGGTTGGTACAGACCTGCTTTCATAGACACTTTCTCACCAGGCTGCCTCTGATCGAGGCAAATTTCTTTTCAATTCAACCACTTGCCATCCGCGCCGAACGTACGCCAGCTTTGCGGGGGCAAAAGGGAGGTCATTGTACACACCGACACAGAGGCTCACAAATTTGACGACGAAATGTCGTAAATCTATGTCGCATTTGTGAAAGGTTTAAAACGATACGCTGTGCTAGTCAAAACCTTTTTGATTCTGACCGCAACGACTCAAAGACTACTCTGACGCAGACACCACAAGGCACGCAGCCTGGAAGGCGGCGCGCACTTGCAGAAATTTTGAGGTGCCTGGAGAGGCGGCCTGGGTAAGGCCGCCGAATCTTCAGCGAGTTGTTGCCAGTTCCTGTTGGACGCTGGCGACAGTGCGAGGCCAAGGTTTACCAGCCTGAACCTTCGCTGGCAAGGCCTTGATGGCGGAAACGGCTGCATCACGATTGGCGAAGCTGCCATACGTGATGACGTAAAGCGGCTTGCCATTGAGGACTTTCTTGAAATAACGGTAATCGCCGCCCTGCTCTTTCACGAAGCTTTGCGCACTCGCTTCAGAGCTGGTGCCGAGGATCTGCACCACGTAATTGCCCGGCGCCTGACCGGAATACCAGGTACCGCCAGCGGCCTTGGCAGCAGGCGCTGGCTTCTCGGCTGGCTTGGTTGCGGCAACGGCCGGTTTGGCTGGCGCCGGGGCAGGCTTGGCGGCAGGCGCAGGGATCGTTGCAGGTTTGGCCGTAGCGACTTGAGTCGGTGCAGGGGTCGGTTTGACCGCAGGTGCAGGCGCTGGACCGGCCGGGACGCCCGCAGGCGGCGCAGTCGTAGTCACTGTCGGTGGCGTCTGGCTCGAACCTTCAAGCGGCACGCCGTCATCACCTTCGGTAATACCACCCGCGGCTTCCGCCAATGGGCCACGCATGACCGGTTGCGAGTTACCGACCAACGGCAAAGGCATCGGCTGCGTGTTACCAGCGAATTCAACGGCTGGCGCACCGCCGTTCGGCTGAGGCGCGCCCTGGCCGAGCGGCAATTGCGCCTGTTCGTTGGCCGGTGCACCGGTGGTCGGTGTCTTGCTGCGACCCGGCATCAACCAGGCGGCGGCTACCGCGACCACGACAACGGCGGAAATCGCCAATACGTGTTTCTTCGGCATATTGAACCCCATTTTTGGACGCTTCACCGCTGAGCGGCTGGCAATCATGGCTTCGATCATTGCATCGCGGGCAACCTGGTTGATGTTGCCAGGCCAACCGTCGGAGCTTTCGTGAATATCAGAGATCTGATCTGCGGTGAAAAGTTCTATACCCCGACCCGCCCCCTCAAGCCGCTGGTCCAGATATTCGCGGGTTTCTTCTTCGGTGTAGGGTTGCAACTCGATAACGTGGAAGCGCTCTTCCTCTAGATGCAAAGCGTCAAGCTGAGCGATCAGCGACGACTCACCAAACAGGAACACATGTGGACGACCTTCCGGCGCACCGGCAGCCAGTGCCATCAAGGCTTCGAGCGCGGACTCGTCGAGCTGCTCGGCATCATCCACCAGCAGATACACTTCCTGCCCGGTGAGCGCCAGCTGAACCACTTGAGCCAGAATGGCGTCGATTTCGGCGCGAGCGACGTCCAGCGCCTGCGCTACCTGACGCAGAACACCCGCAGCATCCCCGGCACCGCGAGCCGAAACCACCACGCTCTGCACCGATTGCTTATTGGTGCTGGCCACGAGGGCCTGGCGCAGCAGGGTCTTGCCACTACCCTGAGGGCCAGTGACCACCAACAGCAGCTGGCTATAACGCGCCAGGTGATGCAGTTGCCCCAGGACCGGCTTGCGCTGGGCCGGGAAAAATTTGAAGCCAGGAACCCGTGGAGCAAAAGGGTCATGATTCAACTGGTAATGGCCGAGGAAAGCCTCGTCGGCATGCAGACTAGTCATCGCGTTCTTATTAACCTTTAAGCTGAGCCAGGGCGCGGTAGTCCGCTCCCAGCGTGGCCTGTAAAACCTCTTTCGGATAATCGTCGGTCACCACTGCTTTGCCCATATGGCGCAGCAGCACCAGGCGCAAACGACCGTCGATCACTTTCTTATCAATTGCCATGTGTTCCAGGAAATCGGCTTCGGCCATCTCTTCAGGCGGGACAACCGGGAGCCCGGCGCGCTGGAACAGACGGATACCTCGATCGCGCTCCTGCTCACTGATCCAGCCAAGGCGCGTGGACATTTCCAGAGCCATTACGGTGCCAGCAGCGACCGCTTCTCCGTGGAGCCAGACACCATAGCCCATGTGGGTTTCAATGGCGTGGCCGAAAGTGTGCCCCAGGTTCAATGTCGCACGAACGCCGGTCTCTTTTTCATCGGCGCCGACCACCGCAGCCTTGGCCGCGCAGGAGCGCTCGATGGCATAGGTCAGGGCTTGCTGATCCAGATTACGCAGGCGGTCGACGTTGTCTTCGAGCCAGGTCAGGAACGGCTCATCGCAGATCAAACCGTATTTGATGACTTCAGCCAGGCCGGCGGACAGTTCGCGGGCGGGCAGGGTATTGAGGCTGGCGGTATCGATCAGCACCACGTTCGGCTGATAGAAGGCCCCGACCATGTTCTTGCCCAGCGGATGATTGATCCCGGTCTTGCCGCCCACCGAGGAGTCGACCTGCGACAGCAGCGTGGTCGGAACCTGGATGAAGTCGACGCCGCGCTGGTAGCAGGCGGCCGCAAAACCGGCCATATCGCCGATCACACCGCCGCCGAGGGCGATCACCGTGGTACGACGGTCATGGCGCGCAGTCAGCAGGCCATCAAAAATAAGCTGCAGGGTTTCCCAGGTCTTGAAGGCTTCACCATCCGGGAGCACAACGGAAATCACCGAGAACTGCGCCAGGCTGCGGGTCAGACGTTCAAGATAGAGCGGCGCAACGGTTTCGTTGGAGATGATCGCGACTTGCCGTCCGCGAATGTGCGGGGCCAGCAGCTCAGGCTGGTCCAACAAACCTTCGCCAATGTGAATCGGGTAGCTGCGCTCGCCTAGATCGACCTTGAGTGTCTGCATGTGTCCCCACAGTGAAGATTGTTATCAGGCATCTTGCCTTGAATTAACCAATGTCCGCGGCCTCGGCTGATGTGACGCCGTTCGATAGCCATCTGCTACAACCTTGCACGGTCATGGCAGGACGCCGAGGATAGCGCATTTCGTGCGGCGCTTTAACGGGGCGGCAGCTGCTGCAATCGTTCGAGAATATCGAGCACGACCATTCGCGGCGGCCGCTCATCGGTTTCCACCACCAGATCGGCGATTTCCCGATAAAGCGGATCGCGGATCGCCAGCAGATCCCGAAGCGTCTTGGCCGGATCGGCGGTACGCAAAAGCGGTCGATTGCGATCACGGGCCGTGCGGCCGACCTGCTGCTCGACAGAGGCATGCAGATAAACCACTCGCCCACCGGCGTGCAGTGCCCGCCGATTGGCTTCGCGCATGACTGCACCGCCGCCGGTCGCCAGCACCACGCCGTCGTAATCACACAATTCGGCAATCATTGCCTCCTCGCGATCACGAAAGCCCGGTTCGCCTTCTTTATCGAAGATCCATGGGATATTGGCGCCCGTGCGTAATTCAATTTCCTTATCGGAATCTTTGAATGGCAAGCGCAGCTCTTTGGCCAGCAATCGGCCGATGGTGCTTTTTCCAGCACCCATCGGACCTACAAGAATCAAATTTCGCACAGAATCAACGACTCACAGCAATCGCCTGGTTATTCATGATACGCGGTGTGAGAAACACCAACAGCTCGGATTTTTTCTCCGAAACCACGTCACGCCGGAAAAGGCGGCCAAGATACGGCACATCGCCAAGAAATGGCACCTTATCTACAACCTTGGCCTGAGTATTTGAAAAAACCCCTCCGATGACGATGGTCTCGCCGTCATTGACCAAGACCTTGGCGTTGACCTCGTTTTTCTTGATTGGCGGAACCTCCTGGACCTTGTTCAGGTAGTCCGGCTCGTCCTTGGTGACCTTGACCTCCATGATGATCCGGTTGTCCGGCGTGATCTGCGGCGTGACCTCCAGTGACAGCGAAGCCTCCTTGAATGAGACCGAGGTAGCGCCGCTGGAGCTGGCTTCCTGATAGGGAATCTCGGTGCCTTTAAGGATCTTTGCGGTTTCCTTATCGGACGTGACTACCTTAGGCTGCGAGACGATTTCCCCATTGCCGGTTTTTTCCATCGCCGTCAGTTCCAGATCCAGCAAGACGTTGTCGGTGATGAATGCCAACCCGATTCCCGACGTTTTGTCCGCCACCCCCAGGTCGACGAACGGTGAACTGCTGCTCGTACCCCCGAGCGCACCGACGGCATCTTTGCTAACGCCCGAGGCGTTCCAGTTGCCCTTGTGGATGGAACCGCCCCAACGTACGCCCAGACTCTTGTCATAGTCGACGTTGGCTTCGACGATCCGCGCCTCGATCATCACCTGGCGTACCGGAATATCCAGTTGTGCGACGATTCTGCGCAGCTCGTCGAGACGATCCTGGGTCTGGTAGGCAATGATGTTGTTGGTCCGCTCATCGACGGTGATCGAGCCCCGCTCGTCAGCTTTTGCCTCGGCATTGGTCACCGACTGGAACAACTTGGCAATATCGGCCGCCTTGGCGTAATTGACCTGCAACAGCTCCCGCCGAAGCGGCGCGAGATCGGCGATCTGCTTTTGTGATTCGAGCTCCTGACGTTCGCGGGCAGCAATTTCGTCGGCCGGCGCGACGAGCAAGACATTACCGACCTTGCGCTTGTCCAGCCCCTTGGTTTTCAGCACCAGATCCAGCGCCTGATCCCACGGTACGTTCTGCAGGCGCAAAGTAATACCACCCTGTACCGTGTCGCTGGCCACCAGATTGAGGTGGGTGAAGTCGGCGATCAGTTGCAGGACCGAACGCACATCGATGTCCTGAAAATTAAGCGAAAGCTTCTCCCCGCTGTAAGCTCGAACGGCATCGCGCTTTTGCAAATCGTCGACGCTCATCGGACGGACGCTGACCGTGAGCTTGTTATCGGTTTGATAGGTGGAGTATTCGAAGGCACCGCCCGGCTCGATGCTGACGATGGCCCGATCACCGGTCGCGCTGGCCTTGACGAACTGCACCGGCGTAGCGAAATCCTTTACATCCAGCCGCACGCGCAGAGACTCAGGCAGTCGGGTCCTGGCAAAACCGAGAACAATCTTGCCTTCTCGCTCTTGAATCTCGGGAGCCATCGTCGGATCCGACAGATCGATCACGACATTGCCTTCACCCTGACTTCCGCGCTGAAAATCCACGCCACGAATAGCTCTGCCCGCCGGCACAGTATTTCGCGCAGGACGTGAGACAGCAGAAGCTGCCCGGCTTGCCACTGGGCTCTTGGCCTCTTGTCCGACCACGACAAACAGATCATTGCCTTCAATGCGCGACTCGTACGCAGACAGCTGGTTCAGGTTGATGATCAACCGCGTACGATCTTTGACTTGGACTACCGTGGCGCTGCGAGCATTGCCGCGCCCCAGATCCTGAGTCTTGGTCGCGAGCTGACTGACAACGCCAGGCATGTCCAGCGCAATTCGGGCGGGTGCTTGTGTGGTGTAGCCATGAGGTTCAGGGGGAGGCTTGTCGAATGACAACTTCAACTCAACACGATCCCCCGGTAACGTTTCGACATCCAGCGCTTTGAGATTGGCCGCTTGTACCATCGGCGACAACATCGCTATCCATAGCGAAAGACCGATGGTGGAGAAAATCCTGTTCATCATTTTTGTTCCACTATGAGTGCTCTTTCAATGAGATGGTCCGGGGTCGCTCCAGCCAAGCGCCGTCCCCATCCGGGACGATTTCGACCACTTCGACTTGCGAGCTGCTGATGGAGACTATTCGTCCGTCGTTGCGCCCCAGGTAATCGCCGACGCTCAGTCGGTGCACACCTCCCGCCCCGCGCAGCAAAGCAAATGAGCCAGTCGCATTGGAGAGGGTGCCGACCATTTCGAATTGCTCGATGTTGAAACCTTCGAGGTATTGCCTGACCCGATCGGGGTCCGGGCCGACATTGCGAGAACCAGGCTTGTGACCCTCCCGATCGATTCGGATCTGCTTCGAAAACGGACTGCGCAGGTTCGCTGCGCTGTAAGTGAATGTCGGGTAAGACCGGAATGCCGGCGTTGGTTCAATCTTGTCCGGCGCACGCAAGCGCATCCGGCTCATGTACGCATCCAGGTCACCCACGTCATCGCCGGCACCACAGCCGCCGAGCACACCCATCAACAGGACAACCGTCAGGTTTCGCCGGCTCATTGCGCCAGCCCTTTGTCGTTGTAGCGATAAGTCTTGGCCAGGATACTCATGCGCAATTTTGCCCCGAGCTCGGAATTGACCGGCGCGAGATCGAAATCGTGCAACGTGACGATTCGAGGCAACCCTGCGACGCCACTGACGAACGTCGCGAGGTCGTGATAGCCGCCCGTGACGGTGATCTGGATAGGCAATTCGATGTAGAACGGCCGAGAGACTTCTGGCAACAGCTTGATCTCCTCAAACACCAGGCCACTGCCAAGCCCCGTGCGGGTGATGTCTTCAAGCAAACCCGGCACTTCGGTGTCGCTGGGCAACTGTTGCAACAACACGCTGAAGGCGTTCTCCATTTCATCCATCTGCTGCGTGTAGGCCTCCAGATTCGCGGCCATTCGCATCTTGGTCGCAAACTGCTCCTTGAGCGCCGACTCTTCCTTACGCTTGAGATCGAGCTGGCCTTCCCGCTCGCTGATGGAAACGCTGTAGCCCAGAGCAAGCACCGCAACCATCAACAGGCAAGCCACTGCAGCTTTGACGGCAGATGGCCAGGAGCCAATATTGCGGGTGTCCAGGTCGTGAATGTCGATCTTGCGCAAGCCGTCGTACCATTCGGAGGGGCTCATTCATCCATCTCCGGCACCGGGGGGCGAACCTGACGCACTGTCAGCTGGAAAATGTTGGCCTGATTCACCTGATCGACAGCGCTTGCCTTGACCTCGGTAAGACTCGGCTTATCGAACCAGTCCGAAGCCTCCAGATTGCGCATCAGGTCTGAAACCCGATTGTTGGACTCCGCCGCGCCTGTCACGGACAGGACTTTGTCCGTCATTTTGACTTCGGTGAAAAAAACACCATCTGGCAAGGTACGGGCCAATTGGTCGAATATTCGTCCACTGATTGGACGGTTACTCTGCAGATCCTGGATGATTCTCATGCGGTCCAGCAGTTGCTGGCGACGCTCCTTGAGATCGCTGATCTGCTTGATTCGCCCATCCACCACTGCTATCTGCTTGCCGAGGTAATCGTTGCGGGCGACTTGTCGATCAATGGCACCACCAATCACCTGATTCGCAATCATTACCGCACCCATCGCCCCGACCAGCACAGCCGCCAGAACCACAAAAAAGTGTTTGCGACGCAGTTCACGCTGCTCTTCGCGCCAGGGCAAAAGATTGATTCGCGCCATCAGTCAAAGCTCCTGAGGGCCAGGCCACAAGCAATCATCAACGCTGGCGCATCATTCGCCAGGGCAACGCCATTGACCTTGCTGCCCAGAATCATGTCGGAGAAAGGATCGGCAACCTGGGTCGGCGTCTTCAACTGTTGTTCGATCAACCCCTCCAGCCCGGGGATCGATGCGGTGCCACCCGCCAGCAATATGTGATCGACCGAGCTGTACCGACCGGAGCTGAAGAACAATTGCAAGGAACGGAAAACCTGCTGCGCCAATGACTCACGGAAGGGCTGCAGCACTTCATTGACGTAGCCATCCGGCAGCCCGCCGTGCTTTTTCGCCTGACCTGCCTGCTCCATGGTCAGGCCGTAGCGGCGCTGGATTTGCTCCGTCAATTGGCGACCGCCGAACAGTTGCTCACGGGTGTAGATGATCCTCCCGTTGTGCAGCACGCTCAGGGTCGTCATGGTGGCACCGATATCTATCACCGCTACCGTCATGCGCTCCGGGGACGCCGACAACCCGCTGACGAGCAGGTCATAGGAACGCTCCAGGGCATACGCCTCGACATCGACCACTCGCGCTCTCAGACCTGCCAGGGACAGGGCCGCTTCGCGCACTTCGACATTCTCCTTGCGGCAGGCGGCGAGCAGCACATTCACACGCGCGGGATTGCGGGCTGCAGCGCCCTGAACCTGGAAGTCGATGGCGGCTTCCTCCAAAGGGTAGGGAACGTATTGGTCGGCTTCGATCTTCAGTTGGCTTTCCATTTCATCATCCGAAAGACCGGCGTCCATTTCGATGGTTTTGGTGAGCACCGCTGAACCGGCCACCGCCACGGCGACATTCTTCAAACCGCTTTTGGATTTGACCCGTGCACGAGCGAGTGCAAGCCCGACCTCCTCGAGTTCGGTGATGTTCTTTTCGGTCACGGCACCGACCGGCAGCGGCTCGATCGCGTAAGATTCGACCTTGTAGCGCTCGCCCAGGCGGCTCAATTCCAGCAGCTTCACCGAGGTGGAGCCGATGTCGATCCCTAGCAGCGTTTTGGCTTTTTTGTTGAAGAGTCCTGGCACTACAAATTCCCTATGACTATCCGTGAGTTACGGACTGTGCAATGTCCATTGCGTTCAACCCGCCCGTCTTGACAGCAGCGCAAATGACGCTACCCAGCAGAAAAATGCTTATAATGCCCAGCGTTTTTTTCCGCATTTGCTCAAGCGCGGGTCGTTTCCTTTTGCCTGACCCTGATGCCTAATTCATTTTTTGCCCTGGATATCCCAAAGCCTTGATTCGTCTGCTGAAGTTTTTCGGTTGGTCCATCGTCGCGGTTTTCTGCGGACTCCTTCTGGGTCTGAGCGGGGCGTACCTCTACCTTAGCCCCGGATTACCGTCCGTTGAGGCCCTGCGAAGCATCCAGTTGCAGATTCCCTTGCGGGTTTACAGCAGCGACAACAAGTTGATTGCAGAGTTTGGCGAAATGCGCCGTACTCCGATCCGTTTCGCCGACATTCCCCCCAATTTCATTAATGCGTTACTAAGTGCTGAAGACGATAACTTCGCCAACCACTACGGCGTCGATCCGAGCAGCCTGATGCGTGCCGCCACGCAACTGGTCAAAAGCGGGCACATTCAGTCCGGCGGCAGCACCATCACCATGCAGGTCGCGAAGAACTTCTTCCTGACCAGCGAACGCAGCTTTTCGCGCAAAACCACTGAAATCCTTCTGGCACTGCAGATCGAACGACAGCTCACCAAGGACGAGATCCTTGAGCTGTACGTCAACAAGATCTATCTGGGTAACCGCGCTTATGGCATCGAGGCAGCGGCGCAGGTCTATTACGGCAAGTCGATCCGCGACGTCAGCCTGGCACAGATGGCGATGATCGCCGGCTTGCCCAAGGCACCGTCACGCTTCAACCCGCTGGCCAACCCCGCACGCAGCAAGGAGCGTCGCGACTGGATCCTGGGACGCATGTACAAGCTCGGCAAAATTACCGAGGCCGACTACACCACTGCGGTCAACGAGCCACTCAACGCCAGTTATCACGTGCCGACACCAGAGGTTAACGCGCCATACATCGCTGAAATGGCCCGTGCCGAAATGGTCGGTCGCTACGGCAGCGATGCATACACTGAAGGATTTCGTGTCACCACCACAGTGCCAAGCAATCTTCAGGAACTGGCCAATACTGCCCTCCACGAAGGCTTGATGACCTACGACCAGCGCCATGGCTATCGCGGTCCGGAATCGCGTTTGCCGGGCAAGACCCGCGAGGCATGGGTAACGGAGTTGACCAAGCAGCGCACCATCAGCAGCCTCGAGCCAGCCATCGTTACCCAGGTCGACAAGAACGGTTTGCAAGTCCTGACCCGCACCGGCCAGGAGCATGTCAGCTGGGACACCATGAAATGGGCTCGTCCGTTCCTGAACACCAACAGCATGGGGCCAAATCCGAAGCAGCCTTCGGACGTGGCACAGGTCGGCGACCTGATTCGTGTACAGCGCCAACCGGACAACTCACTGAAGTTCAGCCAGATTCCTCAAGCCCAGGGTGCACTGGTTTCCCTTGACCCGCAGAACGGTGCAATCCGCTCGCTGGTCGGTGGCTTCGCCTTCGAGCAGAGCAACTACAACCGCGCCCTTCAGGCCAAGCGCCAGCCCGGATCGAGCTTCAAGCCGTTTGTCTACAGCGCAGCACTGGATAGTGGCTACACCGCCTCCAGCCTGGTCAACGACGCACCGATCGTGTTCGTCGACGAGTACCTGGACAAGGTCTGGCGCCCGAAAAACGACACCAACACGTTCCTTGGCCCGATCCGTCTGCGTGAAGCACTCTACAAGTCGCGCAATCTGGTGTCGATCCGCTTGCTGCAAGCAATGGGCGTCGGCAAGACCATCGACTACATCACCCGCTTCGGCTTCAACAAGCAGGATCTGCCGCCCAACCTGTCCCTGGCCCTGGGCACTGCGACCCTGACGCCGATGGAAATCGCCACTGGCTGGAGCACCTTCGCCAACGGCGGTTACAAAATCACTCCATACATCATCGACAAGATCGAAAGCCGCAACGGCGACACCCTGTTCGTCGCCAACCCGGCGAGCGTGCCTCAGGGTGGCGTCGCCAGCGACGGCATTGCCGCACCTTCCGCTGAAGCCTTCACAGTCAATGCGACCCCGGGCGAAGTCCCTGGCGCGACACCCGCACCACAAGCACCGGCGGTGGCCGAACGCATTGTCGATGGGCGCACGACCTACATCCTCAACAGCATGCTCCAGGACGTCATCAAGCTCGGCACCGGGCGTCGCGCCCTGGCACTGGGTCGCTCCGACATCGCTGGTAAAACGGGTACGACCAACGAATCCAAGGACGCCTGGTTCTCCGGCTACAACGCCGACTACGTGACCACGGTCTGGACCGGCTTCGACCAGCCTGAAAGTCTGGGCCGCAAGGAGTTCGGTGGCACAGTCGCGCTGCCGATCTGGATGAACTATATGGGAGCCGCCCTCAAGGACAAGCCGCCACACACGCAAGCGGAGCCGGAAGGCCTTCTCAGTCTGCGGGTCGATCCGATCAGCGGGCGCGCAGCCAGCCCGGGTACGCCAGGCGCCTACTTCGAGCTGTTCAAGGCCGAGGACACGCCGCCATCCGCAAACGAACTGAGCAACGGCACAGCGCCGGGCAGCCCGCTACCGGCAGATGAAGCGGCGCCGATCGATTTGTTCTGATTCCGACCTGCCAAAAAGCCCCGCCTTCGAGAGAAGCGCGGGGCTTTTTTTACCTGAAAGATCGCAGCCTTCGCCAGCTTCTAAGGGGCGTAAGCCGCTCCATGCAGGAGCTGGCGCAGGCTGCGATCTTTTGAATATGTCTAGTCCTGAAATAGGTTTACACCTGTTTCAGTCTCAAAACGCCCGATGCACCGCATCGGGCGTTTTGTATTTCAAGGCCAGATGTGGCCGCTCCGCGTTGTAGATCAGCACCGATTCATCAACCATTCTCACCGCGTCGGCCAGGTTCTTGGGGCGATGCAGCAAAAACTCCGTCTTCAAAATCCCGTTTATTCGCTCCGCCATCGCGTTCTGATAGCAGTCATAGCCATCGGTCATCGAACAAATGACCCCGTGCTTGGTGTGAAAACGCTGATAAAGGTCGGAGCAATACTGCGCCCCACGGTCTGAGTGATGAACCAGCGGCTGCTTGGTTTTCCTTCCTCCTACAGCCTTCTTCAGCGCTTTGAGCACCGACTCTGTATGCAAGCTCTCATGCACATGATGTCCCACTATTTTACGCGAGTAGGCGTCGGTGATCAGGCTCAGATAAGCAACGCTCTCCTGGGTAGGCAGATAGGTTATATCCGCAACCCAAACTTGCTCAGGAGCACAGGCCATGATTTGCTGCGGGCCTGCCTTGGGTCTGTTTGGATGTCTTCTCCCTCTATTTTTTGTTTGTGTGGTCTTGTTGTATGCCCGCTTGCGAGGGACCAATTCTC
>NZ_LHVM01000039.1:0-792 GCF_001269805.1 Pseudomonas sp. P1.8 | reverse complement strand
GAGATTTTGGCTCGGACATCGCCAGCGTGTTCGTTCGCGACAATGTGGAGGATCAGTACAAAAGTGACTTTGACGAAACGGGCGAGAGCTCCTTCTACGGTGAATGCCAAAGGCTGTTCCGCACCGTGGGCCCAAAACGCCGCATCGTAAAACTCCTCAACTGCAAAACCCTCGATGCGCAGGGTGAGCGAGGAGGTTATCAGCCCTTTGCCATGTACAGCCTCGACCAACTACCGGGTAAGACCGTGAAGATGCACATCAAGTTGGCGAACGAAGAAAGACCCGGCTGGGGTGACACGTGGGTCAAAGTTCCAAACGGCTGGAAGCGCTGTATGGGCAAGGGCTATGAAGATCAGCGTGGGTACTGCAATGGCAATTACAAAGACTTCAGCGGTTTCCAGATGCCTGACGGGCGGCAATGCACCATCTACCCCGGCTGTACCGAATAAGGACATCCCCCATGACAATCTTGTACCCGCCGGTGAAGTCACTGTTTAACAAACTGGTTTTGAACAGCTGTCTGGCGTTGACCGCAGGCTGCGCCAGCAGTTCGCCGAACACCTTTACCTTCACCGCCGACTTGCCGCCCGACTTTGCCTATCAGGCCATTGCCAAATATGTGCCCGCCCAAGGCGAAACCTGCACCGTGCCCGGCGGGCGCAATACCGCAGTCGGCTACAACATGAACTGGCGTGAAAACTACCAGCCAACCGCTGAAATCGCCTTGCGCAGAACGGTCAGTGGCTGCCCGCTGGTGCTCAGACGCATCGAGCTGAAAATCTATGGGACTTA
>NZ_LHVM01000038.1:0-1006 GCF_001269805.1 Pseudomonas sp. P1.8 | reverse complement strand
AAAGAGCTTGAAGAACAGCTTGAACTTAGCAATCAAAAGGCTCAGTTTTTCGAGGCTGTCGTAAACGTCTTGAAGAACGACTACGGTGTATCCATCGTAAAAAAGCGACCCGGCAAGTCCTCGCGCAAGGGCAAGTCAAAGACCTGAGTATCAGCAGGGCTTGCCTGTTCATGGGCATTTCACGTCAGGCTTATTACAAGCGCAACCGAGCGTTTGATGCGAAGGCTGGCGACGATCAAAAGGTCGTGGATTTCGTCTTGGAAAAGCGGCGGCGCCAGCCAAGGCTGGGAACACGCAAGCTGCATTATATGCTGCATGCCGAAGCAGAAACGAGTCTGCGGGTGGGGCGCGATCGCCTGTTCAGCATCCTGCGAGAAGCGCGAGAATTGGTCCCTCGCAAGCGGGCATACCACAAGACCACCCACAGCCATCATCGATTTCGCCGCCATCCAAACCTACTCAAGGCAGGCCCGCAGCAAATCATTGCCTGTGCTCCTGAGCAAGTTTGGGTTGCGGATATAACCTATCTGCCTACCCAGGAGAGCGTTGCTTATCTGAGCCTGATCACCGACGCCTACTCGCGYAAAATAGTGGGACATCATGTGCATGAGAGCTTGCATACAGAGTCGGTGCTCAAAGCGCTGAAGAAGGCTGTAGGAGGAAGGAAAACCAAGCAGCCGCTGGTTCATCACTCAGACCGTGGGGCGCAGTATTGCTCCGACCTTTATCAGCGTTTTCACACCAAGCACGGGGTCATTTGTTCGATGACCGATGGCTATGACTGCTATCAGAACGCGATGGCGGAGCGAATAAACGGGATTTTGAAGACGGAGTTTTTGCTGCATCGCCCCAAGAACCTGGCCGACGCGGTGAGAATGGTTGATGAATCGGTGCTGATCTACAACGCGGAGCGGCCACATCTGGCCTTGAAATACAAAACGCCCGATGCGGTGCATCGGGCGTTTTGAGACTGAAACAGGTGTAAACCTATTTCAGGACTAGACAC
>NZ_LHVM01000037.1:0-1214 GCF_001269805.1 Pseudomonas sp. P1.8 | reverse complement strand
GTTTCAGCCTTGTGATCCTTGAGGAAGGCGATCACCGGCATCAGCTAGCAGTCGGTGTTTAACAGCTCCTGGTAGTTGACCGAGGCTTGCTGCGCGGCGTAGTTGAGCACGTCCTGGTTGCGCTGGATGCTGTTGAGCTTGGGGTTGCCTTCATAAGTACCGGCGGTGATCTGGCGTACCGCGTTGACCAACGACGAGGTCGCCTGCACGCCCGGATACTGTTGCAGCTCCCAGGCCAGACGATCGGCCAGCACCAGGGTCTTGTAGTTCAGACAGCCTTCCGGTGCGGTCTTGATCATCACCGCGAACAGGTCGCTGGACAGCGCGTAATGCTGGGTGATGTAGGCGTTGTCGCGGTTGTAGCGCGAGTCGGCGCGCAGCTCCGGCGCCCCGCTTTCCAGATCGCCGATCTTCAGGTCAAGGCTGACCACGAAACCGCCGATGCCCATCAACACCGCGACCAGCACGGCGCCGGTGGCCCACTTGGCCGTGGTGAAGCGATCGAGCGCGTCCCACAGTTTGCCGAAGCCTTTGTGCTTCTCGGCGCGGTTGTCGATTTTCAGCGCACGCTCGGCGGCTTTCGCGCCGACACCGACGTAAGACAATGCCACTGGCATCAGCAACAGCGAGGTGAAGATCAGCACCGCGACACCGATGCTGGCGGTGATCGCCAGGTCCTGGATGACCGGGATGTCGATCAGCATCAGCACCGCGAAGCCCACGGCGTCGGCCAGCAGCGCGGTGACCCCGGCGATGAACAGACGGCGGAAGGTGTAGCGCGCGGCGATCAGTTTATGGGTGCCACGGGCGATGTCCTGCATGATGCCGTTCATCTTCTGCGCGGCGTGGGACACGCCGATGGCGAAGATCAGGAACGGCACCAGCACCGAGTACGGATCGATGGCGTAACCGAGCCAGGCGACGATGCCCAGTTGCCAGACCACCGCAACCAGCGAGCAGCCGACCACCAGCAGGGTGCTGCGCACGCAACGGGTGTAGGCATAGATGATGATCAGCGAGGTGACCACGGCCAGGCCGAAGAACATCATCACCTGGATCAGGCCGTCGATCAGGTCGCCCATCAGTTTGGCGAAGCCGATCACCCGGACTTTGTAATGGCCGCTGCCTTCGACCCCGGATTTACGCGCCGCGCTGTCGCCGGCGTATTCGATCTTGTCGCGCAACTGCTCTTCGAGCATCTGCGAGAAGGCGTG
>NZ_LHVM01000036.1:0-1776 GCF_001269805.1 Pseudomonas sp. P1.8 | reverse complement strand
TGCGGGTGGTGGTCGAGAACACCCAGGGCGATATTTTCGACCCCGCTTACCTCGATGTGCTCAAGCAGGTCAACGACCAGCTGTTCCTCACCGAAGGCGTCGACCGTGCGTGGATGAAGTCGCTGTGGAGCCCGGCCGTGCGCTGGACCGAAGTCACCGAGGACGGTTTCCAGGGTGGCCCGGTGATGCCCGACAGTTATCAGGGCTCGCCTTCGGACATTGAACAGCTGCGCCAGAACATCTCCCGTGCCGGTATCGTCGGCAGCCTGGTGGCCAGCGATTTCAAGTCGACCATGCTGATCGTGCCGCTGATGGACAAGGCCGCCGCCGGCGGCCAACGCATCAACTACCACGCCTTCTCGCAGATGCTCGAAGAGCAGTTGCGCGACAAGATCGAATACGCCGGCGACAGCGCGGCGCGTAAATCCGGGGTCGAAGGCAGCGGCCATTACAAAGTCCGGGTGATCGGCTTCGCCAAACTGATGGGCGACCTGATCGACGGCCTGATCCAGGTGATGATGTTCTTCGGCCTGGCCGTGGTCACCTCGCTGATCATCATCTATGCCTACACCCGTTGCGTGCGCAGCACCCTGCTGGTGGTCGGCTGCTCGCTGGTTGCGGTGGTCTGGCAACTGGGCATCGTCGCCTGGCTCGGTTACGCCATCGATCCGTACTCGGTGCTGGTGCCGTTCCTGATCTTCGCCATCGGCGTGTCCCACGCCGCGCAGAAGATGAACGGCATCATGCAGGACATCGCCCGTGGCACCCATAAACTGATCGCCGCGCGCTACACCTTCCGCCGTCTGTTCATCGCCGGGGTCACCGCGCTGCTGGCCGACGCCGTGGGCTTCGCGGTGCTGATGCTGATCGACATCCCGGTCATCCAGGACCTGGCGATCACCGCCAGCATCGGTGTCGCGGTGCTGATCTTCACCTCGCTGTTGCTGATGCCAGTGGCATTGTCTTACGTCGGTGTCGGCGCGAAAGCCGCCGAGCGTGCGCTGAAAATCGACAACCGCGCCGAGAAGCACAAAGGCTTCGGCAAACTGTGGGACGCGCTCGATCGCTTCACCACGGCCAAGTGGGCCACCGGCGCCGTGCTGGTCGCGGTGTTGATGGGCATCGGCGGTTTCGTGGTCAGCCTTGACCTGAAGATCGGCGATCTGGAAAGCGGGGCGCCGGAGCTGCGCGCCGACTCGCGCTACAACCGCGACAACGCCTACATCACCCAGCATTACGCGCTGTCCAGCGACCTGTTCGCGGTGATGATCAAGACCGCACCGGAAGGCTGTCTGAACTACAAGACCCTGGTGCTGGCCGATCGTCTGGCCTGGGAGCTGCAACAGTATCCGGGCGTGCAGGCGACCTCGTCGTTGGTCAACGCGGTACGCCAGATCACCGCCGGTACTTATGAAGGCAACCCCAAGCTCAACAGCATCCAGCGCAACCAGGACGTGCTCAACTACGCCGCGCAGCAAGCCTCGGTCAACTCCCCGGAGCTGTTCAACACCGACTGCTCGCTGATGCCGGTGATCGCCTTCCTCAAGGATCACAAGGCTGAAACCCTGGACGCCGTGGTGGCGATCGCCGACAAGTTCGCCAAGGAAAACAGCACCGAAGATCGCCAGTTCCTGCTCGCGGCCGGCAGCGCCGGGATCGAAGCGGCGACCAACATCGTGGTGCGCGAAGCCAACCACACCATGCTGTTGTACGTGTATGCAGCGGTGACCTTGTTCTGCCTGATCACCTTCCGCAGCTGGCGCGCCACGCTGGTGG
>NZ_LHVM01000035.1:0-1197 GCF_001269805.1 Pseudomonas sp. P1.8 | reverse complement strand
GCAGTCGGTGTTGAACAGCTCCGGGGAGTTGACCGAGGCTTGCTGCGCGGCGTAGTTGAGCACGTCCTGGTTGCGCTGGATGCTGTTGAGCTTGGGGTTGCCTTCATAAGTACCGGCGGTGATCTGGCGTACCGCGTTGACCAACGACGAGGTCGCCTGCACGCCCGGATACTGTTGCAGCTCCCAGGCCAGACGATCGGCCAGCACCAGGGTCTTGTAGTTCAGACAGCCTTCCGGTGCGGTCTTGATCATCACCGCGAACAGGTCGCTGGACAGCGCGTAATGCTGGGTGATGTAGGCGTTGTCGCGGTTGTAGCGCGAGTCGGCGCGCAGCTCCGGCGCCCCGCTTTCCAGATCGCCGATCTTCAGGTCAAGGCTGACCACGAAACCGCCGATGCCCATCAACACCGCGACCAGCACGGCGCCGGTGGCCCACTTGGCCGTGGTGAAGCGATCGAGCGCGTCCCACAGTTTGCCGAAGCCTTTGTGCTTCTCGGCGCGGTTGTCGATTTTCAGCGCACGCTCGGCGGCTTTCGCGCCGACACCGACGTAAGACAATGCCACTGGCATCAGCAACAGCGAGGTGAAGATCAGCACCGCGACACCGATGCTGGCGGTGATCGCCAGGTCCTGGATGACCGGGATGTCGATCAGCATCAGCACCGCGAAGCCCACGGCGTCGGCCAGCAGCGCGGTGACCCCGGCGATGAACAGACGGCGGAAGGTGTAGCGCGCGGCGATCAGTTTATGGGTGCCACGGGCGATGTCCTGCATGATGCCGTTCATCTTCTGCGCGGCGTGGGACACGCCGATGGCGAAGATCAGGAACGGCACCAGCACCGAGTACGGATCGATGGCGTAACCGAGCCAGGCGACGATGCCCAGTTGCCAGACCACCGCAACCAGCGAGCAGCCGACCACCAGCAGGGTGCTGCGCACGCAACGGGTGTAGGCATAGATGATGATCAGCGAGGTGACCACGGCCAGGCCGAAGAACATCATCACCTGGATCAGGCCGTCGATCAGGTCGCCCATCAGTTTGGCGAAGCCGATCACCCGGACTTTGTAATGGCCGCTGCCTTCGACCCCGGATTTACGCGCCGCGCTGTCGCCGGCGTATTCGATCTTGTCGCGCAACTGCTCTTCGAGCATCTGAGAGAAGGCGTGGTAGTTGATGAGCTGGCCGCCGGCGGCGGC
>NZ_LHVM01000034.1:0-1093 GCF_001269805.1 Pseudomonas sp. P1.8 | reverse complement strand
TTGTAATGGCGGCGGTTTTCGACCCCGGATTTACGCGCCGCGCTGTCGCCGGCGTATTCGATCTTGTCGCGCAACTGCTCTTCGAGCATCTGCGAGAAGGCGTGGTAGTTGATGCGTTGGCCGCCGGCGGCGGCCTTGTCCATCAGCGGCACGATCAGCATGGTCGACTTGAAATCGCTGGCCACCAGGCTGCCGACGATACCGGCACGGGAGATGTTCTGGCGCAGCTGTTCAATGTCCGAAGGCGAGCCCTGATAACTGTCGGGCATCACCGGGCCACCCTGGAAACCGTCCTCGGTGACTTCGGTCCAGCGCACGGCCGGGCTCCACAGCGACTTCATCCACGCACGGTCGACGCCTTCGGTGAGGAACAGCTGGTCGTTGACCTGCTTGAGCACATCGAGGTAAGCGGGGTCGAAAATATCGCCCTGGGTGTTCTCGACCACCACCCGCACCGAGTTGCCCAGGCCGCGCAGTGAAGCGCGGTTTTCCAGGAAGTTCTGGATGTAGGGCTGGCTCTGCGGAATCATTTTTTCGAAACTTGGCCGCAACTCCAGGCGCGTCACGGCCATGAAACCCAGGACCACGGTGGCCAGCGCCATCAGCAGCATGAACAGCGGGCGGTAGTTGAACACCAGCCGTTCGAGGAGGTTGCCGGAGCGTTGGTCGAAATCGCGCAGTTCGCGAATCACCGGCATGGCGTCTTGTTTGATATTGCCCATGTCTGGGTTCTCGCTCTTAGGGTTCGAGGGCTGGATCGACGGTCAGCGTCTGGGCGCCGCGGCTGCCCGCGACCACCAGTGCACCATCGGCGGACTGGGTGGCGCCGGCAACCGGTGCGCGCGCCGGTTGCTGCGTCAGACGCATTTGCGCGCCAGTCCCTTGGCTGACCAGCATCTGCCCGCCCTGGGTGAACAGGCGGTAATGGCCACGGGCATCGATCAGGCCGGCGGTGATGCTGACGTGCAGGCCGCTGTCCAGCGCGGTCCAGTTCTGGCCGCCGTCGGTGCTGCGCAACACGTTGCCGCGCAAGCCATACACCAGCACTTCGCCGGGCTGGCCGACGACACCGAAGAAGCTGCCTTGATACGGC
>NZ_LHVM01000033.1:0-1061 GCF_001269805.1 Pseudomonas sp. P1.8 | reverse complement strand
AGACCACCGCAACCAGCGAGCAGCCGACCACCAGCAGGGTGCTGCGCACGCAACGGGTGTAGGCATAGATGATGATCAGCGAGGTGACCACGGCCAGGCCGAAGAACATCATCACCTGGATCAGGCCGTCGATCAGGTCGCCCATCAGTTTGGCGAAGCCGATCACCCGGACTTTGTAATGGCCGCTGCCTTCGACCCCGGATTTACGCGCCGCGCTGTCGCCGGCGTATTCGATCTTGTCGCGCAACTGCTCTTCGAGCATCTGCGAGAAGGCGTGGTAGTTGATGCGTTGGCCGCCGGCGGCGGCCTTGTCCATCAGCGGCACGATCAGCATGGTCGACTTGAAATCGCTGGCCACCAGGCTGCCGACGATACCGGCACGGGAGATGTTCTGGCGCAGCTGTTCAATGTCCGAAGGCGAGCCCTGATAACTGTCGGGCATCACCGGGCCACCCTGGAAACCGTCCTCGGTGACTTCGGTCCAGCGCACGGCCGGGCTCCACAGCGACTTCATCCACGCACGGTCGACGCCTTCGGTGAGGAACAGCTGGTCGTTGACCTGCTTGAGCACATCGAGGTAAGCGGGGTCGAAAATATCGCCCTGGGTGTTCTCGACCACCACCCGCACCGAGTTGCCCAGGCCGCGCAGTGAAGCGCGGTTTTCCAGGAAGTTCTGGATGTAGGGCTGGCTCTGCGGAATCATTTTTTCGAAACTTGGCCGCAACTCCAGGCGCGTCACGGCCATGAAACCCAGGACCACGGTGGCCAGCGCCATCAGCAGCATGAACAGCGGGCGGTAGTTGAACACCAGCCGTGCGAGGAGGTTGCCGGAGCGTTGGTCGAAATCGCGCAGTGCGCGAATCACCGGCATGGCGTCTTGTTTGATATTGCCCATGTCTGGGTTCTCGCTCTGAGGGTTCGAGGGCTGGATCGACGGTCAGCGTCTGGGCGCCGCGGCTGCCCGCGACCACCAGTGCACCATCGGCGGACTGGGTGGCGCCGGCAACCGGTGCGCGCGCCGGTTGCTGCGTCAGACGCATTTGCGCGCCAGTCCCTTGGCT
>NZ_LHVM01000032.1:0-1010 GCF_001269805.1 Pseudomonas sp. P1.8 | reverse complement strand
TCGCGACTTTCACGCCGATGCCCATGGCCACCATCAAGGCTTCGCAGAGGATCGAGGTCAGCACCAGCGGCAACAGGGCCACCAGCGTGGCGCGCCAGCTGCGGAAGGTGATCAGGCAGAACAAGGTCACCGCTGCATACACGTACAACAGCATGGTGTGGTTGGCTTCGCGCACCACGATGTTGGTTGCCGCTTCGATCCCGGCGCTGCCGGCCGCGAGCAGGAACTGGCGGTCTTCGGTGCTGTTTTCCTTGGCGAACTTGTCGGCAATCGCCACCACGGCGTCCAGGGTTTCAGCCTTGTGATCCTTGAGGAAGGCGATCACCGGCATCAGCGAGCAGTCGGTGTTGAACAGCTCCGGGGAGTTGACCGAGGCTTGCTGCGCGGCGTAGTTGAGCACGTCCTGGTTGCGCTGGATGCTGTTGAGCTTGGGGTTGCCTTCATAAGTACCGGCGGTGATCTGGCGTACCGCGTTGACCAACGACGAGGTCGCCTGCACGCCCGGATACTGTTGCAGCTCCCAGGCCAGACGATCGGCCAGCACCAGGGTCTTGTAGTTCAGACAGCCTTCCGGTGCGGTCTTGATCATCACCGCGAACAGGTCGCTGGACAGCGCGTAATGCTGGGTGATGTAGGCGTTGTCGCGGTTGTAGCGCGAGTCGGCGCGCAGCTCCGGCGCCCCGCTTTCCAGATCGCCGATCTTCAGGTCAAGGCTGACCACGAAACCGCCGATGCCCATCAACACCGCGACCAGCACGGCGCCGGTGGCCCACTTGGCCGTGGTGAAGCGATCGAGCGCGTCCCACAGTTTGCCGAAGCCTTTGTGCTTCTCGGCGCGGTTGTCGATTTTCAGCGCACGCTCGGCGGCTTTCGCGCCGACACCGACGTAAGACAATGCCACTGGCATCAGCAACAGCGAGGTGAAGATCAGCACCGCGACACCGATGCTGGCGGTGATCGCCAGGTCCTGGATGACCGGGATGTCGATCAGCATCAGCACCGCGAAGCCC
>NZ_LHVM01000031.1:0-2825 GCF_001269805.1 Pseudomonas sp. P1.8 | reverse complement strand
TCCGGGGAGTTGACCGAGGCTTGCTGCGCGGCGTAGTTGAGCACGTCCTGGTTGCGCTGGATGCTGTTGAGCTTGGGGTTGCCTTCATAAGTACCGGCGGTGATCTGGCGTACCGCGTTGACCAACGACGAGGTCGCCTGCACGCCCGGATACTGTTGCAGCTCCCAGGCCAGACGATCGGCCAGCACCAGGGTCTTGTAGTTCAGACAGCCTTCCGGTGCGGTCTTGATCATCACCGCGAACAGGTCGCTGGACAGCGCGTAATGCTGGGTGATGTAGGCGTTGTCGCGGTTGTAGCGCGAGTCGGCGCGCAGCTCCGGCGCCCCGCTTTCCAGATCGCCGATCTTCAGGTCAAGGCTGACCACGAAACCGCCGATGCCCATCAACACCGCGACCAGCACGGCGCCGGTGGCCCACTTGGCCGTGGTGAAGCGATCGAGCGCGTCCCACAGTTTGCCGAAGCCTTTGTGCTTCTCGGCGCGGTTGTCGATTTTCAGCGCACGCTCGGCGGCTTTCGCGCCGACACCGACGTAAGACAATGCCACTGGCATCAGCAACAGCGAGGTGAAGATCAGCACCGCGACACCGATGCTGGCGGTGATCGCCAGGTCCTGGATGACCGGGATGTCGATCAGCATCAGCACCGCGAAGCCCACGGCGTCGGCCAGCAGCGCGGTGACCCCGGCGATGAACAGACGGCGGAAGGTGTAGCGCGCGGCGATCAGTTTATGGGTGCCACGGGCGATGTCCTGCATGATGCCGTTCATCTTCTGCGCGGCGTGGGACACGCCGATGGCGAAGATCAGGAACGGCACCAGCACCGAGTACGGATCGATGGCGTAACCGAGCCAGGCGACGATGCCCAGTTGCCAGACCACCGCAACCAGCGAGCAGCCGACCACCAGCAGGGTGCTGCGCACGCAACGGGTGTAGGCATAGATGATGATCAGCGAGGTGACCACGGCCAGGCCGAAGAACATCATCACCTGGATCAGGCCGTCGATCAGGTCGCCCATCAGTTTGGCGAAGCCGATCACCCGGACTTTGTAATGGCCGCTGCCTTCGACCCCGGATTTACGCGCCGCGCTGTCGCCGGCGTATTCGATCTTGTCGCGCAACTGCTCTTCGAGCATCTGCGAGAAGGCGTGGTAGTTGATGCGTTGGCCGCCGGCGGCGGCCTTGTCCATCAGCGGCACGATCAGCATGGTCGACTTGAAATCGCTGGCCACCAGGCTGCCGACGATACCGGCACGGGAGATGTTCTGGCGCAGCTGTTCAATGTCCGAAGGCGAGCCCTGATAACTGTCGGGCATCACCGGGCCACCCTGGAAACCGTCCTCGGTGACTTCGGTCCAGCGCACGGCCGGGCTCCACAGCGACTTCATCCACGCACGGTCGACGCCTTCGGTGAGGAACAGCTGGTCGTTGACCTGCTTGAGCACATCGAGGTAAGCGGGGTCGAAAATATCGCCCTGGGTGTTCTCGACCACCACCCGCACCGAGTTGCCCAGGCCGCGCAGTGAAGCGCGGTTTTCCAGGAAGTTCTGGATGTAGGGCTGGCTCTGCGGAATCATTTTTTCGAAACTTGGCCGCAACTCCAGGCGCGTCACGGCCATGAAACCCAGGACCACGGTGGCCAGCGCCATCAGCAGCATGAACAGCGGGCGGTAGTTGAACACCAGCCGTTCGAGGAGGTTGCCGGAGCGTTGGTCGAAATCGCGCAGTTCGCGAATCACCGGCATGGCGTCTTGTTTGATATTGCCCATGTCTGGGTTCTCGCTCTTAGGGTTCG
Organism: Pseudomonas sp. P1.8; assembly: GCF_001269805.1. Taxonomy (NCBI): domain Bacteria; kingdom Pseudomonadati; phylum Pseudomonadota; class Gammaproteobacteria; order Pseudomonadales; family Pseudomonadaceae; genus Pseudomonas; species Pseudomonas sp. P1.8. The sequence goes on along the minus strand of NZ_LHVM01000031.1, from coordinate 1,033 downwards.
AGGGCTGGATCGACGGTCAGCGTCTGGGCGCCGCGGCTGCCCGCGACCACCAGTGCACCATCGGCGGACTGGGTGGCGCCGGCAACCGGTGCGCGCGCCGGTTGCTGCGTCAGACGCATTTGCGCGCCAGTCCCTTGGCTGACCAGCATCTGCCCGCCCTGGGTGAACAGGCGGTAATGGCCACGGGCATCGATCAGGCCGGCGGTGATGCTGACGTGCAGGCCGCTGTCCAGCGCGGTCCAGTTCTGGCCGCCGTCGGTGCTGCGCAACACGTTGCCGCGCAAGCCATACACCAGCACTTCGCCGGGCTGGCCGACGACACCGAAGAAGCTGCCTTGATACGGCGTTGGCACGGCGGCGAAACGCTGGGCGCTGTCATCCCATTTGAGCAACAGGCCTTGCTCGCCAGCGATGTACACACTGTCGCCGGTGGAGGCGATGGCGTTGAGGTGGAAACCCTGGGGGTTCTCGGTGCGGTCCTGATACGGCGTCCATGTCTGGCCACCGTCGTCGGTGCGCAGGATCAGGTTGAACACGCCGACCACGTAGCCGGTTTTTTCGTTGGCGAACCAGACGCCGAGCAGCGGTTTGTCCGCGCCCTGATCGGCTAGTCGTTGGCCTTCCATAGCCAACTGGGGCCATTGCTCGTTGCTCGGCTCGGCACTCGCCAAAGCCGTGTAATGCTTGACCAGCAAGGCGCCGATCTGACGACCGTCGAGTTGTTTTTGCCAGGTCGCGCCGGCGTCGCTGCTGTGCAGCACCACGCCGTCGTTACCCACCGCCCAGCCTTGGGTGGCTGTCGGAAAATTCACCGCAGTGAGGTCGGCACTGGCCGGCACGGCGGCCTGTTGCCAGTGCTTTGCAGAATCATCGGAAAACAGAATATGGCCACGCTGGCCGACGGCAATCACGCGCTCACCGGCGCGGGTCATGCCCGACAGCGGGCTGTTGATGGCCAAGGCACTGACCCTGGCAGGCAGGTCCAGCACGTCGACATATTCGGCCGCCTGGGTGACGCCCTGCGACAGGCAGA
>NZ_LHVM01000030.1:0-1460 GCF_001269805.1 Pseudomonas sp. P1.8 | reverse complement strand
CGGTGCGGATGGCCCGGCAGCCAGCGGTGCGGTCGTCGGCGTGCGCTTCGGCAGCGACACATCGACCTCGGCCATCGGCGGCCTCAACAGCCAGATCAACGGCACTTACGGTTACCTGACCCTCGATGCCAATGGCAACGCGGTCTATCACAGCACTCCGAACACGGTGAGCGGCCCTGGCGCGGTGGATGTGTTCACTTACACCGTGCGCGATGCCGACGGCGATGAAAGCACCACCACCATCACCATCGACGTGTACAACAGTTGCCTGAAAGCGCTCAGCGACACCGACGTCACGGTCTACGAAAAAGCCCTCGACCTGGTCAAGGATGGCCAGGACCTGGCCGCCGGTACGGTCGTCGGCAGTCAGCCGGGCAACACCGGGGAAACCGCCAGCGGCACGTTGGTCGGCTCGGTCAGTGGCGCCGTGGGCGCACTCACCTACGCGCTGGTCGGCAGCGGCGCCGGGGCTCATGGGCAAATCGTGCTCAGCTCCGACGGCACCTACACCTACACCCTGACGTCCCCGTCGAGCACCACGCCGAACGCCAATGACGGGCCGAACGTCACCCACGAAACCTTCACCTATCAGGCCACCGACTCGCTGGGCAACATCGTCACCAGCACCATCGTGGTCAACATCGTCGATGACGTGCCCACCGCCAAAGCGGACGCTGATTCGGTAAGGGAAGGCGGTACGGTCAGCGGTAATGTGCTGGACAATGACATCGGCGGTGCGGATGGCCCGGCAGCCAGCGGTGCGGTCGTCGGCGTGCGCTTCGGCAGCGACACATCGACCTCGGCCATCGGCGGCCTCAACAGCCAGATCAACGGCACTTACGGTTACCTGACCCTCGATGCCAATGGCAACGCGGTCTATCACAGCACTCCGAACACGGTGAGCGGCCCTGGCGCGGTGGATGTGTTCACTTACACCGTGCGCGATGCCGACGGCGATGAAAGCACCACCACCATCACCATCGACGTGTACAACAGTTGCCTGAAAGCGCTCAGCGACACCGACGTCACGGTCTACGAAAAAGCCCTCGACCTGGTCAAGGATGGCCAGGACCTGGCCGCCGGTACGGTCGTCGGCAGTCAGCCGGGCAACACCGGGGAAACCGCCAGCGGCACGTTGGTCGGCTCGGTCAGTGGCGCCGTGGGCGCACTCACCTACGCGCTGGTCGGCAGCGGCGCCGGGGCTCATGGGCAAATCGTGCTCAGCTCCGACGGCACCTACACCTACACCCTGACGTCCCCGTCGAGCACCACGCCGAACGCCAATGACGGGCCGAACGTCACCCACGAAACCTTCACCTATCAGGCCACCGACTCGCTGGGCAACATCGTCACCAGCACCATCGTGGTCAACATCGTCGATGACGTGCCCACCGCCAAAGCGGACGCTGATTCGGTAAGGGAAGGCGGTACGGTCAGCGGTAATGTGCTGGACAATGACA